>NZ_CP055156.1:2652494-3315618 GCF_014217805.1 Adhaeribacter swui | reverse complement strand
GGCATGACCTATATGTCGTCGGTGTCGAGTAACAACGGCATTACCTTAATCCAGGTGTTTTTTGAAGTAGGCACCGACCCGGATTTAGCGGCCGTAAACGTGCAAAACCGCGTAACTACCATTCTGGATGAACTACCCGAAGAAGTAATAAAAGCCGGGGTAACCACCGAAAAAGAAGTAAACAGCATGCTGCTTTACTTAAACCTGATGAGCGAAGACCCGAGTGCCGGCGAACAGTTTGTTTACAATTTTGCCGACATCAACGTATTACAAGAATTAAAACGGATTGATGGCGTTGGTTTCTGCGAGATTATGGGCCAGCGCGAATACTCCATGCGGGTCTGGCTGAAACCGGACCGCTTAGCAGCTTACCAGGTTTCTACGGACGAAGTAATTAATGCCATTCGGGCGCAGAACGTAGAAGCGGCACCCGGTAAAGCGGGCGAAAGCGCCGGCGATTCGCACCAGATGTTGCAATACGTTTTAAAATATACCGGTAAATTCTTCGAACCGAAGCAATACGAAGATATTGTAATCCGCTCCAACGACGATGGTTCTGGTTCGGTGCTGCGCCTGAAAGATATAGCCGAAGTAGAATTTGGTTCTTTAAGCTACGGCATGGTTTCTAAAACCGATGGCCGTCCTTCCGCTTCCATTATGATTAAGCAACGGCCGGGTTCGAATGCCCGCGAAGTAATTGCCAACGTAAAATCGCGCATGGCCGAATTAAAAGAAAGTTCGTTCCCGCCCAAAATGACCTATAACATTGCTTATGATGTGTCGCGCTTTTTAGATGCTTCCATGAGCGAAGTAATCCGGACTTTAATTGAAGCTTTTATTCTGGTTTTTATTATCGTGTATATTTTCCTCCAGGATTTTCGCTCGACGCTTATTCCGGCTTTAGCGGTGCCCGTTTCTTTGATAGGAACGTTCTTTTTTATGCAGCTATTCGGGTTCTCCGTAAACCTGCTTACTTTATTTGCCTTAGTATTGGCCATTGGGATTGTGGTGGATAATGCCATTGTGGTAGTAGAAGCGGTGCACGCTAAAATGCACGAAAAACACATGCCGGCCCGGCAAGCAACCCTCGAAGCCATGGGCGAAATCAGCGGGGCGATTGTGGCTATTACCCTAGTAATGTCAGCAGTGTTTGTACCGGTATCTTTTATGTCCGGTCCGGTAGGTATTTTTTACCGGCAGTTCTCGTTAACCCTGGCCATTGCGATTGTTATTTCGGGGGTAAATGCCCTTACGCTTACGCCGGCTTTGTGCGCCCTCATGCTGAAACCCAGCCACGGCACTAAAAAGAACAACTTCATCAACCGCTTCTTTAATAAATTCAATCGCGGCTATAACGCCATGGAGGGTTCTTACAAAAGTTACGTGCGCAAGCTGGCAGGTCGCCGGATGGTGACCATTGGTTTGTTCCTGGTATTCTGCGTGGGTTCCTGGGCCTTAACCAAAGTGTTACCAACGGGTTTTATCCCGACGGAAGACCAGGGCATGATTTACGTGAACGTGACTACTCCGGCCGGAGCTACCGTGGAACGGACCGAATACGTGCTCGACAAAATTCAGGAAGCAACTAAGGGCATCAAGGCAGTAGAATCCGTTTCGACGTTGGCCGGTTTTAGCTTGTTAACCGATGCAGCCGGCGCTTCTTACGGCATGGGCATGATTAACCTGAAAGCCTGGGAAAACCGGGAAGAATCAGTGGATGATATTATTGCGGTACTGGAAGAAAAAACCAAAAATTTAAAAGACGCCAGCATTGAGTTTTTCCCGCCGCCTACTGTGCCCGGTTTTGGTAACTCCAGCGGTTTTGAGTTACGCTTGTTAGACCGGAAAAAAAGTGAGGAACTGCAAGGTACTGCGGATGTGACGAACAAGTTTATTCAGGCGATGCAAAAAACGCCCGAGATCAACAGCGCTTTCACAAACTTCGACCCAAATTTCCCGCAGTACATGATTCACGTGGACCAAGACATGGCGGCTAAAAAAGGCGTGACTATTGATAATGCCATGAGTACGCTGCAAACTTTACTAGGTAGTTACTATGCTTCCAACTTTATCCGGTTCGGGCAGATGTACAAAGTAATGGTGCAGGCGCCACCGGATTATCGTTCTACCCCGGAAGATGTTTTAAAATTATTCGTAAAAAATAATCAGGGCGAAATGGTGCCATTCTCTACTTTTATTACCCTGGAGCGAGTGTACGGACCGGAGCAACTTACCCGCTATAACATGTACACCTCGGCCATGATTAACGGCACGGCAGCACCGGGTTACAGCAGCGGTGACGCCATTCAGGCGATTGAACGGGTAGCCAAAGAAACCTTACCCCGCGGCTATACTTTTGAATGGTCCGGGATGACCCGCGAAGAAATTTTATCGGGTAACCAGGCGGTGTACATCTTCCTCATCAGTTTACTTTTTGTGTATTTGTTGCTGGCTGCCCAGTACGAAAGTTTCTTGTTGCCTTTGCCGGTAATTTTATCTCTACCAACCGGTATTTTCGGCGCTTTCCTGTTTTTACAGCTCATGGGCTTGCAAAATAACATTTATGCCCAGGTGGCCCTGGTAATGCTTATTGGGTTGCTGGGTAAAAATGCCATTCTGATTGTGGAGTTTGCCATTCAGCGCCGAAAAGAAGGTTTAACTATTTTAAAAGCGGCAGTTGAGGGGGCAGTTTCCCGCTTGCGACCTATTCTAATGACTTCTTTTGCCTTTATCGCGGGTTTAATTCCGTTGTGTATTGCCAGTGGTGCAGGTGCTATGGGGAACCGTTCCATCGGCACAACGGCAGCGGGCGGTATGCTGGTAGGTACTATTTTCGGGGTTATTTTAATTCCGGGCTTGTACGTACTGTTCGCCAAATTATCGGAAGGTAAAAAAGTAAAAACTTTAAAAATCGCCAAAAAATCTAAAGCCCTGGAAACCGCTTAATCCTGATTTTTTAAAATTTTAGTAAAATCCCGATGAATAAAGTCCGGCGGATGGATGCATCCGCCGGCGCATTGGGCTACTAATTTTTTAAAATTCTTCTTGCTTCAGATTAAGCTGAAAAATGCCTGCGGTTTCTTTCATTTTAAAATTTCAATTCATGTATTTCAGAAATTCCTTATATAAAATCTCTTTATTTCTTTTTTTACTGGCCTTTTTAGGGGCTTGTAAAGCAACGGACCCACTGGTTTTGCCGAAAGGTAAAACGCTGCCTGCTTCTTTTGGCGCCACTTCCGATACCAGCAGCCTTGGGCAAATGGCCTGGCGCAGCTTTTTTACCGACCCTAACCTGGTAAGTTTAATTGATACGGCCCTGCGCAATAACCCCGATTTGTTAGCCGCCGCACAACGCGTAGATATGGTACGGTCGAATGTACTGTTGGCCAAAGGCGCTTTGTTACCGGGCATTCAAGGCGTGGCCTCGGCCGGAACTACCAAGTTTGGCGATTACACCATCGATGGGGTAGGTAATTACGACACCAACTTTTCGCCGAATATTGATGAGAAGCAGCGCATCCCGCAAAAAGCCGTTCCGGATTACTTTTTAGGTTTCCGGAGTTTTTGGGAAATTGATTTATGGGGGAAACTACGAAAAACCCGCAAAGCCGCTTACGCCCGCTTTTTAGCCTCCGAAAAAGGCCGGCAATTAGTACAAACGTCTTTAATTGCCGAAGTAGCTAAATTGTATTACGAGTTATTGGCGCTGGATAGTGAACTGGCCATCCTGGAAAAGAACATTCAGTTGCAAAAGTTAGCCGTGGAGTTAATGGATGCCCAGAAAACTGGGGGACGGGCTACCGAATTAGCGGTGCAGCAATCCCAAGCCCAGCTCCTGAACACCACCAGCCTGCAAGCCGAAAAGCAACAGCAAATTGTAGCCACCGAAAATTTATTAAATCAATTACTCGGCCGTTTTCCGCAACCCATTACCCGGGGCAATCCCATTCAGCAACAGCAACTACCAGCTACCATTCAGGCGGGCATACCCGCGCAGTTATTGGCCTTGCGCCCCGATGTAAAACAAGCCGAGCTGGAGTTAGTAGCCGCAAAGTTGGATGTTGGGGCTGCCCGGGCAGCGTTTCTGCCGTCCTTAACTATTTCGCCACACTTAGGATTAAACGCTTTTAAAGCTTCGTTGCTTTTAAATACGCCGGCTTCGCTGGCCTATGGGGTTCTGGGTGGATTAACAGTGCCGCTTTTAAACCAGAACCAATTAAAATCGCGACTAAAATTTTCGACGGCGGCTAGCAAAGAAGCTTTTTACAATTACCAGAAAGCTATTTTGATTGGTTACCAGGAAGTAGCTACGGGCCTATCAGCTATCGAAAATTTTAAAAAAGTAGCGGAAATCAAAAACCAGGAAGTGCAGACCCTACAAAATGCCGTAAACTCGGCTAACGCCCTTTTTGCGGGCGGTTACGCTACCTACCTGGAAATTATTACGGCCCAAAAAGGCGTGTTAGCCGCTGAACTGGAATTAAACCAAAACCAGCGGGCCATGTTCCAATCTACCGTAGATGTGTACCGGGCTTTAGGCGGTGGGTGGCAGTAATTTTAAAAATTTGCTTTTTTACCAAGCAGCAGGTAATAACAGGTGGTTCTCTTAGATAAATTGTATTTAGAATGCGTGTAAATTAAGCTGCTTGGTAGGCGTTCTTGTTTTAAGTTACATTTATTTATGCCTATATAAATAAGCCGGAAGCCTCCTAAGTTTCCGGCTTATTTTTTTATTTCCAATTGCTAATCAAATTACTAGGTACTCATATTTTTAGATACCAGCTTAAGTTAATCCAATAATGCTGATTGGTAGCGTTGTTTAAAAACGAATTTACGCGATAATCTAAACCAAATTCTAATTTACTGGTATCGGTAAACTCGTAGCCCAGCAACGGAATAAATCGCAGTTCCAGGTCATAGCTTTTGCCTTGAAATGAATTTAAATACTCGTTATTAAATTTAAAATAAAACTCTTTGGGATCTATTGATTGTCCGCTCAATGGAAATTCGGGAGTTATCCGGTATCGGATGCGGTATTCCGTGGGGCTTTCCGGGTCAAAGGTTTGATCGGTGGTAAATCGATGCGCGAGGCGAAAAAAGCTATAGCCTTTTACTATAGTAAACTGCTGCGTAGCCCTCTGTATAAATCTGTTATCTTCGATTCGCATTAAGTAGCCGGCCGCCAGAGAGTTATTTAAACCTACTTTTTTAGAAAGAGTCAGAGAAAAATCAGATAAAACGTACTTAAAACGGGAACCTTCTCCATTCTCAAGATCGTCGGGTAACTTTGCTTGCCGCGATTCCCATTTAAAGTTTAAACTCCAATCTTTTTTTAAACCTTTATTAATATTAATAGCCGGCAAAGTACCGATTTGTGCTTGGCTTTTTAAGGAACAAAGCAAGACAAAGCTTACAAGTAAAGTTGCGGTTAATCTAAAATGCAAGATTGTCAATGTTTCTGAAAATTATTTCTGCAGTAGCTACCATTTCACCAGTTTGCGAGAAGGTGATCTCGTACAACTTTACTTGCCTGCCTTTGCTACCTTTTACCACTATTTCGTATTTGGTAGCATACTCCTTAGTTGTTTCCTGGTTCTTTAGTAAAGCCAATAACGTGGAAGTTTGCCCGGTGTATTGAACCTGTATTTTATTAATTTTATAATTGGTGTATGCAGCACTCAGGTTCTTCGAAATATTTTTTTGCGTTTCTTCCGGAATTTCTGACCAGTTGATTTGCACTTCCACATCTTGCAGATTGCCTTGGGTATCAAATTCCAGACTGTGTTTTTTTTGATTATGGGTTACCTTGGCTTCAATGGTATTGCCATTTAAACTTTCTTCCCGGTACCATTTTACTCTTCCCGAAAAAGAAAGCGCTTCCACAAACTTCTTAGCTTCTGCCGGTACTTTATTTTGTTTTAAGCGGTATTCTTTTTCGTACTTTTTTTGGCCAAAAGCCTGAACAGCCAGTAGCAAAAGCACCGCTAATAATAAGGGCGTTTGTAAATTCATGCTGATCGTTTTTTAAAAATAAAGGTTATACGCCACTAACAACTAAACATGTAATTGCCCCAACTGGCAGGAACCGGATTAAAGAATAGCCAGTTTTTTAATCGGGGCAAATTAATTTATCAAAAAATCGTTGTGGCCTAAATAGAAGGGAAGTTTAAAATTATTTACTTCCTTTTATCTCTTCCGAGTTATCTGTTTTAAGTAAAGAAAACACGACACTTACTGTAATTATAAGCCCGATAACAATTAAAGATATAAAAGTGGGCACCTTTACTACGTCTACCAAAACCATTTTTAGACCTACAAATACCAAAATTACAGCTAACCCCGTAGACAGATAAACAAAGCGGTGAACCACGTGCGCCAAAGCAAAGTAAAGCGACCGAAGGCCCAAAATGGCAAAAACGTTGGATGTATACACAATAAACTGGTCTTGGGTAATGGCCAAAATGGCCGGGATGCTATCTACCGCAAAAATAAGGTCGGTGGTTTCGATAAGAATAAGAACCAAAAAGAGCGGCGTTGCCATAACTTTGCCACCTTGCTTTACAAAAAATTTGTCACCCTCTAATTGGTTGGTAACCGGCATTATTTTCCGGAAAAATTTAATTACCGGATTTTTCTCCGGTTCCATTTTTTTATCCTGTTCGGTAAACATTTTGTAACCGGTATAAATCAGGAAAACGCCAAAAATATAAATTGTCCAATGAAACCGTTCGATTAAGGCTACGCCGGCAAATATAAAAATCACGCGCATGATTAAAGCCCCCAGAATACCCCAGAATAAAATTTTATGCTGATAAATAGCGGGTATTTGGAAATAACTGAACACCAAAACAAAAACAAAAATATTATCGACGCTCAGCGATTTTTCGATCACGTAACCAGTTAAAAATTCAATTGCTTTGGGCTCGCCGAACCAGTAATAAATCAGGCTGTTAAATATCAAGGCCAAACAAATCCAAACAGCCGACCAGGTTAAGGCTTCTTTTATAGTAATTACATGCGCTTTGCGGTTAAATATCCCTAAATCCAGGGCTAACATCACGAGCACAAAAACATTAAATCCAATCCAAAATGAGCTATTAACTTCCATTTTTTAAATTTTTAGCGGATAGCAATATTAGGTAATAAGAGCGGGTAAAACGTATTAATCCGTTAACAAAAAATTAAATATTTTTAAGTTTCTGTTTCACTCTACTATTAACGACTTACTAGCTGCCAGGTTTTTCCAAAGCATTAGTTAAGAAGTGGAAGTTACATGGTATTTATGCTAAAAAGGTTTTAAATAAATTAAGTTTGGAAAGTAGTGCCTTGGCAGATTTACTGTGTAGAAAATTAGAATGTGTACTGTACGGAGATGAGTAATTGCGTTAGCTAAGTTTGATATTGGTTTGCGCACAATACTACTATGGCGCGGATTTACTTCCGTGTCTTGCAAATTATATTCGTTCGCATAGTTGCTGTACTAGCTCGGATTGCTTAGTGAAGTTGTTTCATTGCTCAGGTTCTGTTCTTTTTGTCTTGACACAAAAAGAACCAAAAAAGTCAAGACGCTAAAAACTCGCTGACCGCTCGAACAGGTTAGCGTCAACACTTGCACCTAGCTAAAGCTGTTTGTTGCATTGCAGGCAAGTAAAATTTTAAAATTTAAAAAATTCAAATTTCAAGATACCGCTTATGGAATAGTGTACCGGTAATTGTTTTTTTAGATGTTAAAACCTGAGAAGGAGCCTAGCTGGCAATAACTTTACTTCCTTGATTGAGTATTTTTAAATACAATTTTCTTTGATGGAGTAGGATATAGAATCAAGGAACAATGGCACTTTTGGCAATCAGTAGATTAATTGTATTACATTTAGGCTGCGGCTAAGATATCGGCTACTTCGTCTTGGGCTAGGGGTTTATTTAAAAAACGTACTACATTAGAATAAGTGGTAGAACGTTGGCGGTCCAGCTCACTTGTCGAAGAAGTTAAGATGTATACTTTATGGCTCATGTTACGGGCTACCATGTTTTCTAAAAATTGCCAGCCATTCATTACCGGCATATTCAAGTCTAGAAAAATAAGCGTAGGATTTACTTCTTCCAAAAGGTTTAACGCTTGCTCTGCATCGGTATAATCGCACACCTGCAAATCTTCATCCACGTTACTAATCACTTTTTTGGTAATAAAGTTATTAATCATATTATCATCCACTAACATTACCTTTTTCATAGATTGTTTACAGTATGGCGTTATTCTGCGAAATTTCTTTTCTGGCGTTGTCAATAATGCTGCCATTCGTTTTTTAAAAATTAGTAAATATTACTATTTTAATATAGCTACTAGAAGAATTTCTGCTTTTTAAAATTAGGCTACCTTAAATACAATGCTGGAATGAGTTAAATGCTATTGCTGGAAAGCGCTATTGCTACTTACTTTTTTCTAATTTTTAAATTTTTTATTTTTTAAATTTTCTACTTTAAGCCATGATGATGCTATTCGGTTGCTTCTCTGTACCATCTCGCCTCTTCTTTATTTAACAAACTTAATAGGCGCATAACCATTCCTCCTTTTTTGGAGTAGGTTAAATTCTAATTTATCGCAAAAGAATGGAGCCTTATCTCCTGATTATCACAATTATTGGTCTGGCAGCTTTAACCATGGCCTGGCTCCCCACCTGGCTGGCCAAGGTGCCCCTTTCGTACAGTATTTTGTTTGTGGTTTTTGGTTATCTGCTCTACCAACTGCCCTTGCCCCTACCCGAACCCGATCCATTAGCCAACAAAACCTTAACGGTTCGCCTCACCGAAATTGGGGTAATTATTACGCTCATGGGCACTGGCATTAAAATTAACCGGGCTTTTAGTTGGAAAAACTGGAAAATACCTTTTCTGCTCATTTTTGTTACCATGATTTTGTGCATTGCTGGCTTAAGTTTATTAAGCTGGTGGTGGTTAGGTTTGGCTCCTGTTTCCGCACTTTTGTTAGGTGCGGCAATGGCACCTACCGATCCGGTACTGGCTGCTGATGTACAAGTGGGGCCGCCTAGTACCGAAAAAGAAGATCACGTGCGTTTTTCTTTAACTGCCGAGGCAGGCATGAACGATGGCATGGCTTTTCCGTTTACCTGGCTGGCCATTGTGCTGGCTATTTCAGCTACTACCGGCGAAGATTGGTTTTGGTCGTGGTTGGGCTACGAGGTAGTGTATAAAATAGTGGCGGGGGTAGGCGTTGGCTACTTCATGGGACGGTTTTTGGCACATTTGGTTTTTCGTTTACCCGAAAAATCTAATTTTCCGGCAACTGAAGATGGTTTTGTGGCCATAGCCGCCACTTTACTTGTTTATGGTTTAACCGAAATAATACATGGCTATGGCTTTATTGCCGTGTTTATTACGGGCCTTACTTTGGGGCACCAGGAACGAACCCACGAATTGCACCGGGAATTACATGATTTTACCGACCAGATGGAAAGGCTTTTTCTGGTAATTGTTTTAATACTACTGGGCGGAAGCATTGCCACTGGTCTGCTCAATACCTTAACTATACCGGGAGCCATGGTAGGTTTATTGTTTGTTTTGGTTCTGCGCCCTTTATTTGCCTACTTAACTATTTGGAGGCAAAAAATTAATTTCCGCGAAAAAATTGCTATTAGCTTTTTTGGTATCCGCGGAATCGGATCTTTTTATTATTTAGCATTTGCCGTAACCGAAGCCACCTTTCCAGGGGAACAACAACTTTGGAGTATAGCGGGTTTTATCGTGTTAATTTCTGTACTGATACATGGCATTATGGCGTATCCGGTAATGAGCTACTTAGACCGAAAAAGAACCCCCTCCGACCTGACCATTGAATAATGCCCAAAGACAAAAAATTAAAATTTTAAAAAATCACGCTACCGGTTGATTTGTTTTTAGTTTAAAGTTGTTGCTTGCTGCTGTTAGATGTAATTTTTTAATAAAAGCGATTAATTAAACGCTAATAATTTCCCGTTTCCTTCATCAGGAATGCCGATAAAAATTAAAAAATTTAAAAATCAGCTACTCTCCCGGGAGTGCAAGTTATTTATGCTTTCGCACCTTATCTGGTACCGGTTTTTAAAATTTCATCTTCCAACTAAACCAAAAAGAAAGGATGCAGTGTACGTATACAACTGCATCCTAGTCAACCAACCCAAATAGTAATTTTGTTAGAAAGCGTTTTAAATTTTAGAATCGGTAATTAACACTCAACCGCACATTTCTTGGCGGATCGGTTTGCGTATAATAAGCATTTAACCACGAATAGTAGGAGCCGCTATACAGGTAATCGTCCAGAATATTATAAACATTGGCGGCAATCCGTATTTTATTGTTTGACCAATACACGCCACCATCTAATTTAAAATAGGTAGGCAATGTTTTACTCGGGTCCGGAGATACGTCCCAGTAAGTTTCCCGGCCCGAAAGCAAAGTGAACCCTCCGGAAACCCCAAATCCTTTAACTACACCATTTTGCAGCGTGTAATTAGCCCAGGCATTGGCCGTATGCCGGGCAAAACCCGGTACAATGTCGCCGACCTGAATATTGGGCTGCACCCCAGTTGTTTTAGTTACTTTAGATTCGGTTAAGGCGTAATTTGCCGTAAGCGTTAGGCCCGGTAAAATGGTACCCCGCAAATCAAATTCAATTCCCTGCGATTGTTTTTGACCTATCTCGGCTACTATCCCCGACGAAGGTGGCGCCGTTGGATCAGCCACTGCTTCGTTATTTTTTAAAATTCGATAGAGCGAGACCGTGGTATTCCATTTACCATCTAACCAATCCCGTTTAAAACCCAGTTCCAGGTTATTTCCCGTTAATGGCTGAATAGCTTCGCCATTGGCTTTAATTCCATTCTGCGGGGTAAAAGCCTGGTCGTATAAGGCATATACCGACGTAGACGGCGTAATAGATGCGCTTAATCCAACGCGGGGAGTAAAATGATTGTCGCCGATTGGAGATGGACCATACGCCTGTTTTACATAAGTGTACCGCCCCGCCAATGTTAACCGCAACTTGTTTTCAAAAAAACCTAGTTCATCCTGTAAATAACCAGCCGCGTAGCGTTGATCGATATTAGCACCGATGGCAAAAGCGCGCTGCTCCAACGGCGTAGAAAAATCAAATTGCGGATATCCATTATTGGGTACCCCATTGTTGGGGTTATGGATGTCGAATTCACCGCCTACGGTGTCCAGGGCATGGCTTTGCCCCCAGTCAGCAATATATTGTTTGTTAGCCATATCTAAACCACCGAGAACACGATGCTTGATTGCGCCGGTATTAAATTCACCATTCAGAAAAACCTGCCCCATCGTCATTTTGGCATTTGCTTCCCAACTGCTAATGCCTCTGATAATTTTACCATCCGGGCTGATAGAATTTGGCCAAGCTGATGACCCTAGGGCGTAGTAATTGAAGCGGGCTACCTGGGCGGTAAGTTTCCATTTTTCGTTAATATCGTGTTGCAGGTTTATAAAGGCGCTATGATCATTGATCGTTGACCCCGGTAATCCGGTTGGCAGCATGGTAAAGTTAACGGGTAGCGTAGCAAAACCTTGAGTATCGAAAACGTAGAAAGAGCCCACGTTGCTCATATTAGCGCGTTGATAGGTGTATTCGGCGGTCAATTTGGTTTTATCATCGAGCTGGTACGATATAACCGGGGCAATTACATACCGATCATTGTACTCATTAGCGCGGTGCGATTTTCTGTTTTGCGCCGCCAGATTAAGCCGGTACAGGATGCGTCCATCCTTCGACAAGCGGCCATCTAGGTCCAACGAGGTACGGTACAGGTCAAAACTACCAACTGTAAAAGCTACTTCGCCCGCCGAACGACCGGTAGGTTTTTTGGTTACCACATTGTACAAACCGCTCGGCTCCCCATTACTAAGCATAAAACCGGCCGGGCCTTTTACAAATTCAATATGATCCACAAAAGCCATATCTTCGGTGAGCGGCCCCCAATAAGAATTAACGGCATTAAAACCGTTCCGGAATGCTTGCATTTGCGAACCGCGGGCTACAATATTGGTATACAAATCCGCCCAGTGTTCTGACCGGTAGGCTCCGCTTACGTTCCGGATCACCCCATCGCTCATGCTTATTACCTGCTGGTCGCGCAGTACATCTTTGGTAACTACTTGTATGTTCTGGGGGGTTTCCAGTAAAGGAGTCGTTATCCGGAGACTGGAAGAAGGTTCATCCACTTTATAGTTATCCCGGCTGCCCGAAATAACAATCTCCTGTAATTGCGCTGAATTTTCTTTTAATATAAAGTCTATTATGGTTTGTTGCCCCGCAACAACTTCCACGGTTTGTTCCTGGGTTTCCAGCCCAACAAAGGAAGCAACAACCGTATACGAACCGGGCACTACGCCCGAAATAACGTAACGTCCCCGCTTATCAACGGTAGCGCCTTTGGCCGAACCCTTTAATGCCACATTTACAAATTCCGCGGGAGTGCCATCCGAAGAAGTTATTTTACCACCAATAGAGCCATTTCTTTGGGCATAAACGCTGATACTTAAAATAAAAAAAGTGAGGAAGTATAATAGACGCATAGTTAAGTAGTTTAGGTGATTTTTTAAATTTTTATCAACTGGATTAAGAGTTATGGATTAAAATCTGATGAATGCTAAGCAGCGCTAGCCTGTTTCTAAAATTGCTGATTACCTGCATGTCAATCAAAAAATATTAGGAGGCTTCGCCTGGGAGCAAGCAACATACAGGCAGATAGGTTTAAGGATTGCCCATCCAGTAGAATTAATTGTAGATGCCAGTGGCCAATTGCAAGTAGGTTTGGGTACGCCACCGCCTGTTCCAAATAGGTAAATCATATTAATTAATATCTCTTAATTTTATTTAGATTAATTTTAAATAATGGCAAAGATTAAGAGACATTTTTAATTTTACAAATATTATTTAGAACAACTCTAAATAATATTTGTAAACCGAACAATCTGTAGGTATTTCAGTTTAGCTACCCGGCTAAAATTAAAAATTGACCTGGCTAATAATTTTTTACTAACGTAAGAGAGGGGAAATTTGCAGAAACAGCAATCAGGCAGTAAGGCATTGATTCAGGGTTATTATTTAGTTAAATACAAAAATTTAAAATTAGTACTATGGAAGTGAAAGAAGTTAAAGCATTTGGAACCGAAGCCGCCGAAGCCCCTTTAAATCAGTTAAACATTAATCGCAGAAAACCAACGCCGCATGATGTAGAAATAGAGATTTTATATTGTGGGGTTTGCCATTCAGATTTGCATACCGCCCGAAACGAATGGCACGGTACCATTTACCCCTGTGTACCCGGTCACGAAATAGTAGGCAGAATTGTTAGTGTAGGCGATCATGTAAAAAAATTTAAAGTTGGTGATTTAGGGGCAGTAGGCTGCATGGTTGATAGTTGCCGGGAGTGCGATTATTGCAAAGAAGACTTAGAACAATACTGCGAAAAAGGCAATATTCAAACTTACAATTCCCCGGACAAACACCTGGGCACCCAAACCTACGGTGGCTATTCTGAAAGTATTGTGGTAGATGAAAGCTTTGTTTTGCGGGTACCAGAAAATTTAGACCTAGCCGCTACTGCGCCTTTGTTGTGTGCCGGTATCACTACTTATTCGCCTTTAAAACACTGGAACGTGGGTCCGGGTCAAAAAGTAGGGGTTGTGGGTTTGGGTGGTTTAGGCCACATGGCGGTTAAGATTGCCAAAGCGATGGGCGCTGATGTAATTGTATACACTACTTCGCCATCCAAGGTAGAAGATGCCAAACGCTTGGGAGCAGATGATGTGGTACTCTCGAAAGACGAAGAACAAATGAAACGCTACGCCGGCAAATTGCATTTTGTACTCGATGCCGTTTCGGCCCAGCACGATATTAACGCTTATTTAGGTCAACTACGGGTAGATGGTACTTTAGCCTTGGTAGGAGCTCCGGAATACCCGCTGCCGGTAGCCGCGTTCAGCCTTATTCCTTTCCGGAGAAGCTTTGCCGGTTCTATGATTGGCGGCATTGCTGAAACCCAGGAAATGCTGGACTTCTGCGGAAAACACAATATCGTTTCGGATATTGAAATAATTAACATTCAACAAATTAACGAAGCCTACGAACGACTTCTGAAAGGCGATGTAAAGTACCGGTTTGTGATAGATATGGCCTCTATAAAAAACTAAAGCTTTTCAACAGTGAGGCTTCACCCGGTTTGATTTCCGCGTGTACTACTAACCAGAAAACTAAAATTGGAAAGCTTTTCTCAAAACGCAGCTAACAAAACTGCAAAAATTTAAAAAATGCATAAAAGAATAGAGCCGAAGTTTTGTCTCTATTCTTTTATGTAAAAAATACTAGTAAATAAGTCAACGTATATTTTGGATAATTTTACGCTGGCGCCGGAAAATTTACCGAATAAAGATGTCGGTATTGAAAGGCACAAATAACATCCGTTTATCACCGGTTCTGCCAATATCTACTTTATTCGAAACCAGCGGCGCCATAAAATTGAGGCTCACCTGGTTGCTGCTAATACTTACCTCGGAAAAGAAGTAGCCTTTGCCGTTATAGAAGTAACCAAGGAACTATTTACCGGCAAGCTACCCTGGAGCATTTCTAAATGACACCGGGCGCCAAAATGTTCGGCATCCAGAGCTAAGATGGTTTCAAACTCTTCCCGCACTTTTTCTTTTTCTTCTAAACCCAAGTAGCCTAAGCCGCGCATAAAACGGCAATGAATTTGATTTCTCTGGTTCAAATCATCGTCAAAGATTAATAAATTAGGCAGCGATACGGCGAAATAGTCAATAGTCACTTCGTCGTGGAGGTGCGTATTGGCGTAGTTAATTAAACTTTCAAATTTCTGCTGGGCTTTAGCCTGTTCTTGTAACTTTTTATGGGCCAAACCCTGGTAAAAGATTTTATCGGGTTGCTGGTCGTTGTAAAATACAGCGGCGGTGGGTTCGTCGAGGCCTTGGGTAGCTTTTTTTAAAAATTCCTGCGCTTTATCTTCCTGTTTTAATCCCTCATAGGCGCAACCCAGGAAATAAAAAATATCGTTTTCCTGTGCCCCGAAAAGTTTACCTTCACCTAGGTTATGCGGGTATACCTGGGCTTTCTCCAGCAAGGTAATGGCTTCCGAAAATTCGACCTGAGTTATTTTCTGTTTGGCCATTTGGATCAGGCAGTAGGTGTACTGGCCGGAAACTTTGCCTTCGCCGCCCTCCCAGGGGTGAAATTGCCGCCGGGATAGCAGCTCAAAAGCTTTTTCGTATTGCCCTAAAAAGTTACAGGCCGCAATAACCTCCAGGTACAGGTCGTCGCGTTGCTGCGCCGTTTCCCAGTTTTCCTCTAAAAACTGGAGGCGTTGCTGCGGGTCGCAGTTTAAGCGTTTGTACAATTGGTCCAGTTCCATTAAAACCCGGGCATCGGTTTTATCCAGGGCAAAGGCTTTTTCAAAACAAGTTAAAGCGGCTTCGGGGTTGTTTTGCTTATTAAAATAAGCAATGCCTAAATTCCGGAGAGCCGTGGGAAAATCGGGGTTTAAGGTAACGGATTGCTCCCAGTAAGAGATAGCTTCGTCGTACTGGCGTTTGTCGTAGAACAAATTGCCCAGGTAGTACGGGGCCATGGCATCGGTAGGGTTTACCTTAATCGCTAAGGTTAAGATTTTAATCTCGTCGAGCCGGTTCGGGAAACACAAATACGGATTGGATTGCGCCGCTTTTTTAAAATAAGCAAGCGCTTCGGTTTCCTGGTTTAGGTAATAGGTAAAGGCACCTAAACAGTAAAACACCATCGGGTTTGTAGCATCCTCTTTTACCGCCAGACTTACTAATTCCGTTGCCTCCTGGAATAAACCCGCGGCGGCGTAATCTAGGGCGTATTCGATAAAGTTTTGCGCGTAACCCCGGGATAAATCCAACAGTTCTTTCTGGCATTGTTCCGCATCTGCCAGTTGGTTAGTTTTTTTAAAAATTTGTATTTTCTCAAACAACGCGCCCAGGTTGAAACCATCCCGTTTTAAAGCTTCTTCACAAACAATAAGCGCTTCTTCGGTTTTGCCTAAATACCTTAGAGCGGCCGCTTTAATTACGTAGGCTTTGCTGTTGTTTACATTTCTTTCCAAAGCCAGATTACTGTGCTGCAAAGCATCTTCGTAATTTCCGCGGCGGAGATCAATCCGGGCTACCGAAAAATAGCCGGTATCTTTCCAGGCGTTGCTCCAGGTGGCTTTGTAAAATGCTTCGTAGGCTTCATCCGACCGGTCGAGGTAATACAGGCATAAACCTAAATTGTAGTAAGGCTCGCTGTCATTGGGGTTCGGGTTAAGCTGGGTGCCGGTTGCTATGGCTTTCCTAAAAAATGCTTCGCTTTTAGCGAATTGGCCGCGGCGCAAATACCATAAACCTAAAGCATTATTGTTCCGGATGTCGCCGGGTTCTCTTTCCAGCGCTTTCTGGTAATACGGCACCGGACTATACGTGGCATGGCGGTATTGTTCCAGGTGTTGCCCGGTTAAAAATAACTGCTCATTGCTATCGATCTCATCTGGCAGCAAAGCGGGTTTAGCGGGTTCCGGAATCGCATTTTTCTTGTTTTTGGCCGGCTCGTACCGGATCAGCTCCTTACCGGAAGCAGCGTAAATTGCCAGGAACAGTTCTTCCTCCCTGAAATCTTCGCCTACCAATAACTCTTTGGTATAGACTTCTTCCGGGGAAAGGGAGATCGTTTCTTCCCAGTTTTGCTCTTTATACCGAACCTCTAACTGCAGTTGCTTTTGCCCGGAAGTAGCAAATACTTTTACCTGAATACTACTTTCGGCATTGGCTATTGAAACCAGCAAATCTTTGGTTGCATTTTTCACAACGCCTAATTCACGGTAAGGCAGAAAATACTGGGTAAACGATTTTTCTTCGTAGGGCATCAGCCAGCTAAAATCGGGCTGATTATCGGTAAAAACGCCCGTCATTAACTCAATATACGGCCCGTCTTCGTCGGTTAGGTTGCGGTCCCAGGCCTGGCCGAAATCGCTGTGCCCCCAGGTCCATTGTTTTTTGCCCGGCGATACGTGGTGGTTAGCCACGTGCAACACGCCCGCCTGGGTATCGTGCTCGTAACCGCCCACAAAATCGTAATCGGAGTTAATGGCCATGTACGAAGTAGGCACCGGAATATTTTTGTACATGGAAATATCTGTACCCGGCGAATAATCTACTTTGTAATACGTACCCGTGGCAATTGGGAAAGTAGATACATCGCGCTTGCCGTGGTCGAAAACGGCATTTACATCCGGCGGAAAAACGGACTGGTAATAATCGTTTACTTTTACGGCCGGATTGGCCCACCACAAAAAGGTTTGCGGCAAAGCCGAGCGGTTGAATAATTTGGCTTTAATTTCGAGGTAAGCTTTGTCGGGGTACAAGGTAAAACCGGCCATGCCTTTGGTGTGAAACATGCGTTCCACCTCGTTCACCCACACGGTTTTGCTACCGTCCGGGTTTTCTTCCAGTTTAAAATCAACGGGTTCGAAGGTGCTGGGCCGGTGGTGCTGGGGCCAGTTAAACTCAATGCCCCCCGAAATCCAGGGCCCGGTTAACCCCACCAAAGCAGGCTTAATTACCTGGTTGTAGTAGATGAAATGCCTTTGTTTAATTTTATCGTAAGCCATTTGCACCCGCCCGCCCAGCTCCGGCAGAATCATAATTTTTAAAAATTTATTCTCCAGAAAAAGCGCGTGATATTCTTGATCTTGTTTTTCGTCGAATATTTTTTCGATTACCGGATTGGGATACACCACGCCGCTGCTACCTTGGTATACTCTTTTTTCAAAAAACATGGGGTTTTTATCGGGCTGGCCAATACCGTAGGTCGGGATGGTTACTTTCTCTTCCCACGCCTGTACAAATAAGTTTTCCATGAGCTACCAGGATTAATGTCTGACTAAAGTGTGTTCTAATTCTTCTAAGGTTTGGCCCTTGGTTTCTTTTACC
The DNA here is from genome assembly GCF_014217805.1 of Adhaeribacter swui. Lineage (NCBI taxonomy): Bacteria > Pseudomonadati > Bacteroidota > Cytophagia > Cytophagales > Hymenobacteraceae > Adhaeribacter > Adhaeribacter swui. Next base: position 3,297,603 of record NZ_CP055156.1, on the reverse strand, counting down.
CGGAACAGCACAAATAAAAAGCCGGCCAGGCAAATAGCGGCATACAGGTAAAAAGGACCAAAAGTACCGAGTTGCTCCGCCAGAATCGGGAAGGTAAATACCAGCACAAAGTAGGCCGCCCACAACGAAACAATGGCTACCGAGGAAGCCACGCCCCGGATTTTATTCGGAAATATTTCGGAGATCAGCACCCAGGTTACCGGCGCCAACGACACGGCGTAAGTGCAAATGGCCAGCAGCACAAAAACGGACACCAGGCCCGCCGAATATTGATTTTGCAGCAGAAACGCCAGAATAATATAAATAACTGATAAGCCAATGGAGCCAATTAACATCAAAGGCCGGCGCCCTAGTTTATCTACCTGCCACATGGCCAGCAGCGTGAAAAGCAAATTTACCACCCCAATGGCCACGGTTTCGAATAATTGCCGGTCGAGGTTAGCGCCCACCGATTCAAAAATAGTGGAGGTATAATTAAACACCACGTTAATACCGCAGAGCTGTTGAAATACCGCCAGAATAATCCCGACAGTGACGGCCGGCCGTACTCCTTTTTCAAAAACTGCCCGGAATGATTGCTTTTTGACGCCCGTAAGCGATTGCTCAATGGCTAGACGCGTAGACGAAGCAAATGCGGCCGAGCCGATTTTATGTAGTACCAGATTGGCTTTCTCCGTTTGGCCCACTTTTATCAGCCATCGTGGACTTTCGGGTATCCAAAGCACGCCAAAAATAAAAATAACCGAAGGCACCGCCCCTAAACCAAACATCCAGCGCCAAGCATCCGGACCACCATCTGCCAGAAAATAATTCACCAGGTTGGTTACCAGAATACCAATTACTACGGTTAACTGGTTAATGGCTACGTTCCGTCCCCGGACTTCGGCCGGCGATATTTCGGCAATGTACATGGGGCACAACATGGAGGCCATGCCTACCCCAATTCCGGCCATGAAGCGCAGCAAAACAAAAACCGTAAGATTCCCCGCCAGCGCAATCGCCACCGAGGACACCGTAAATATTAAAGCCGCCAGCATTAAACCTGGCTTGCGCCCGTACTTTTCGGCCAGCCCCCCGGCAATGAGGCAGCCCACAATACAACCCAAAGCCAAGGATCCGGTTAGAAAACCTTCCCACACGGCATTGAGATTAAACTGCGACCGCAGAAAAGGCAAGGCTCCGGAAATTACCGCAAAGTCGAACCCGAACAGGTAGCCACCCAAAGCCGAGACAAAGGAAATGCCGACGATATAAGAATTGTTAAACTTTTCCGGTGTAGTCATAAGGCAGTATTAATTTTTTAAAATTGAGGAATTTACAGATAAAGCAACATGGACAAAGGAAGGTAAATAATGGATAATATTATCCTGAGCAGAATTGTTTCTCAGGATAGCAAAGGCAAGCTTACCATTGTTTACTTCCCTGCATTGATGCTCCATTATAAGATTATTTACCAAAATGACTGATAACTAAATCTGGTATCCTTATTTTTAAAGCCGCAAATGATATAGATTATATTATCCTTGTTTCTTACCCTTAAACAGAGTAAAACAAACTAGAGAATATTGCAGAATTAACAACGAGCAGGTTTAAATATACTATTTTTTTAAAAAATGGCGGATCAGAAAAGAGGAATAAAAGAAGGTTTTCTGGGGCAGCGTTTATTCGTGCTCCCCCCGGAAATTCAGCAAACCATTATGCAAAATCCAATCATTAATAATTTTTACCTTACAGCCATGGGCCATTACCCCCGGGCGGAGTACCACGAAATTGAAAGAGAACAAGGCTGCGCGGAATACATCTTTTTTTATTGCACCGAAGGTCTGGGGTATATTACTTTAAACGATACCGAATACCAACTGGAGCCCAACACGTATTTTATTATTCCGAAAAATACCCGGCACCGCTATTGGAGCAGTTTGCCCAATCCCTGGAGTATATACTGGGTGCACTTTACCGGCAATTTGGCCAGCCAGGTTTACGAGCGTTCGTTGCTAGATAATACACCCCAGGTGCAGCCCATTCCTTTTGAAGAAAGCCGGATTAATCAGTTCGAGCAGATTTATGCCATTCTGGAGAGCAGTCATCAGGAAAAGGAACTGGAAATCGCAAACCTGAACCTGCTGGATTTTATTACTTCGGTTATTTATTACAAAGCAGCCAATCCCGCCCTGTACGATCTGGATGCGGTAAGTAACTCAATTAAGTACATGAAGGCGAATTTACATTTGCCCTTAGAGATCGAGGCGCTGGCCCGGCAACAAAAGATTTCGGTGCCGCATTATTGCCGGATTTTTAAAAAAAAGACGGGATCTTCGCCCATAAATTATTTCAATCACCTTAAAATTCAGAAATCCTGTCAGTACTTATACTTCACCGAAAAAAGCATTAAAGAAATTTGCGCTGAACTCAGCATCGACGATCCTTTTTACTTTTCCCGCTTATTCCGTAAGGTAATTGGCATGCCTCCATCCCGGTACAAAAAACTGCACAAGAAGATTAAATAGCCACCAGAAACGCATTAGGCTGCTCTGTGTTTTTTTAAATTTTACAGCGGCGGAGTAGCTTAACCAGAAGGAATACTTATTTTATTTAGGCTTTTTCAACCTAAACATTCAACTTAAATTTAAATAAAATGCTTTCGTCGTAGGTTTCGCCGGGAGCCAGGTAAGCCGGGGGAAAATGCGGTTGGTTGGGGCTGTCCGGATAATGCTGGCACTCCAGGCAAATTCCGTCGAAAGGCTGGTATGCGGCTTGGGTGTGGCCGTAAAATTTGCTCTTCAGAAAATCGCCGGTATACACCATTACTCCGGGGTAAGTTGTAAAAACATCCATTCGCCGGCCCGTGGTTTCTTCCTCTAGGGTACAAGCGTGTTTTAGGCGATCTGTTTTGTTATTGTCTGCTAAGATGTAGTAATCGTTTACTGCGCAAATGCCTTTACTTTGGGCAATGCGGTCTTTTATTTTGGTGGCGTTAAAAGCTTGATTGCCGCAGTTCATAATTTTGCCGGTGGGCAGAAAATCTGCGGCCATTTCGAGCATTTGTTCCGCGTACACGGTTAGTTTATGGTCGGTCATGTCGCGGTTGGTGCCGGATAAATTAAAATACGCATGGTTAGTGAAATTGGCGATGGTAGGTTTATCAGTTACGGCCTGATAGCGGATGCTAAGTTCGTGCGCTGCATTCCAGGTGTAAGTTATTTTCAGGTTTAACGTACCAGGGTAGCCACCCTCACCATCTTTACTGGTTAATAAAAAAGAAACAGCTTCCGGGTTGATTTCTACGCTAAATACTTTGGCATGGAACCCTTGAAAGCCACCGTGATTGGTATTAGGCTTATCATTGGGTTCTAAGGTAAACTTCTCGCCTTTTAGTTGAAACCTGGCCGATGAAATACGGTTGGCAAACCTACCAATGGTAGAACCTACGTAACACTTATCCTCCAAGTAAGCCTCTAAACCAGAGAACCCCAACACCACCGGACTTAGTTTCCCACTTTTCTCTGGCACCACCACCGATACGAGCGTAGCCCCGTAATTGGTAAGCTCCACGTAACTACCGTCTGTATTTTCCCAGCGGATCAGGAATACTTCTTGTTCCTGGTAGTTGCCCCAGGGGGTAACGCTGATGTTTGGTTTAGCTGCTTCCATTTATATACCCGATGGTTTCGCGCCTAAAGTATCGCGCTAAAATATAAATTGTAAGTTTAAAGCTTTACAGCAGCCCTGGAATTTTAAAAATTTAAAAATTAGTACTTATTAAATAAACAGCCCTACTGCCCGTTGGTATTCGGAAGCCCAAGCTACATGCCTGTTTAACTTGCCCTACTAAACTATTAGGAAATTTAATGATACGATTAAGCCATAAAAAACAAAAGCCACTCTTGCGAGTGACTTTACCTGATTTAGTAAATTTATTTCATCTAAGCCGCCATTATACTTTTAAACTTGTCTTCGGTTAAGGGTTTCTCCAGAAATGCCACCACCGGGTACTCATGAGCCAAAATATAATCGATAGGGTTATTAGAAGTGGTTAAAATAGCAATTTTCATCGGTAACTCCGACAACGCTGAATTTTGCAGCTCCTGCAAAAATTCAAAGCCATTCATTACCGGCATGTTTATATCCAGCAAAACCAGATCCGGACAATTATTGGAAGAACAAACCTGGTTTAATACCGATAAAGCTTCTTCGCCGTTACCGGCAGTTAAAATCTGATTTTTCTGATCTACACTCCGGATTACCCTTTTAATGAGGTATCTAGTGGTATCGTCGTCGTCTACAATAAGTATCATAATTAGGCAGTTTAGATTTTCTGATAAAGAATTTTGATGGTCGGGAGAGTAAAAATAAAAGAACGTAGCCTACGTTTACCAACTTAGATAAATAGCAACCTAAACGTATATTCTAATTTCTTGTCCGCTATAGGTTATTAAATTCGTAAGTGGTGATTATTTTCTAAAAGCATTAACTCATTAAGCAAATCAACTTTCATAACACAGTATTCTAACATTTTGGTTATATTTTGTTCTTCCTCAATGCAGGTATCCAGGTAACTGATGGTTTTTTCTAACTGCATTTTATTTAATTGCTGACCAGGTTCCCAGTGTATTTTTAAATTATCTGTTTGTTTCACGCCCATGTATATGTTATAATGGGCTTTTACGACAATACTGGACAAAGATATTATTCTAAGCTGCTTCTTACTTAGCCTTTTTATAATATTCTAGCTGAACCTTTCTTTACTCCTGTATGATTGCCGAAATAGTACAATTAGGTGCTGCCACACCCACTACGGCACATTGTTGGCGGCCAGAATTAATCGGATTACTTTATTTTAAAAAATTTATTTTTTAACAAGATGGCAGGCTAAACATAAACTTTTAAATAAAGTAAAAGTAAAAAGCACGGCATGAAAAAACTTATTGCAATACTAAACAAGATTGGTTTAACATTACAAATTGTAAAAACTGCTTTTGCTGCGTCGTTGTCGTGGTTTGTAGCTACCAGTTTGCTGCACTCCGAGTATCCTTTTTTTGCCGCCACTGCTGCTATTATAACCGTTCAGGTTACCGTGGCCGACTCGGTTAATAAAGCCAGCCAACGGATTATCGGGATTATTGGCGGGGTATTATTGAGCATGTTGCTGGGGCATTGGTTTCAGATAGGGGCCATATCTATCTTTTTTATAATAATTCTGGGGATGGGAATTGCCAAAGCCCTGCGCATGAACCAACAGATTATTTCGCAAATAGCTATTAGTTCTTTGTTAGTGCTGGCTTTTGGCCAAACCCGGGAAGGTTACGCTTACGAAAGAATTATTGAAACCATTATCGGCTCGGGCATTGCCGTATTAATAAACGCTTTAATTATTCCGCAAAACGCCGTACCCAACGTAGAAAAGGGCATTATTACCTACAGCAAACTGGCCGCTACTACCCTCTCCAATTTAACTGCTTTATTAGATACTACCAGCGATATGATTATAACCGGCCGGGCAGCCGTAGATATTCTCATAAAAGAAGATGAGAAATGCCAGGACACTTTGGAATTGGCTGAACAAAGCTTAAAATATAATCCGCTTTTAACTAATCTGCGGGCGCGGCTTAGCCAACTAACAGAAATCATTATTCAATTACAACGAATCACCATTCAGATAAGGGGCATCCGGCGGGGCCTGGTAGATTTACAAAATATTTCGCAGTATCAATTAGAGCCAGACTATTTGCAGCAATTAAAACAAACCATAGAAACTACGGCTACCTGCATTGCTGCTTACGGGCAAACCGCGGTTCATTCTACCCAAGAAAACATAAACTTTCTTTCGGAAGCCATTCAGGTAGCCCTAACGGCCCAGGCGCAATTTTTAAATAATTTATCTGATATCAGCTCCCTGGCAACGCTCCGGGATTTAGGAAGCATTCTTACCGATTTAGGTAGAATTGTTTCTGAAACCGCCACGCTGCCTGAAGTAGCCGAGAAATTAAATGCGCTGCAAGACTAAGCCATAGCAAGCACTACTTCTGTTACTAAAAAGCTAAACGTGGCTTACTCTTAATCATCGGAATTTTTAAATTTTGTTCATTAAGAGCTGATCCGATACTTTTAACATAGTTTCGTAATACGTGGCGTTTAACTGCTTAATGTATTTATCCATGTCTTCCGATTCGGCACGAATATAACCGAGGGCCGTACGTAGCGTTTCTTCATCTATGTTTTTTTTACTTAAGGCGGCTGTTAACCCCAAAATATTAGCCACTGGTTTGCGCATTACGTGCGAAATTTCAAACAACAGTTGTTCTAAGGTTTTTATGTACTCTTTTCTTTCGGTAATGTCCTGAAAAGTACCGTACCAAACCACTGAGCCGTCTTCGCGCCGCTCCGGCTTGGCATTGGCCCAATGCCAAACGGTAGCCCCGTTATCCGCAATGGCCCTGTATTCGATACTCCAGTTGGTTAGGTTTAGGTAAGATTCCTGCAAACTTGCTTTAATGGTTCCTAAATCGTCCGGGTGAATAACAGCAAATACTTTTTCCGGATTAATTTTTAAATCTGCCGGATTAAGGTGTTGATGAACCGTGGTAATGCCTTTACTGATAAACGGAAAAGATAACCTGCCGTTGGGAGCCATTTCTAACTGAAAAATGGCACCCGGCGCCTGGTCGGATAACTTGCGCAGCCGGGCCGCACTTACTTCTATTTTGTCGTCTTGCTCCAAAATAAGCTTGCGGGTTTCTAAATACCCAATGGCTTTTTTGGCCAGCAACTGTAAAGCTCTTTTTTGCGATTCGGTAATATGGCGCGGCTTATCATCAACCACGCACAGCGTGCCCAGCACATTACCTTTAGGCGTTTCCAGGGGTGCCCCGGCATAAAAGCGAATGTTAGGACTACCTAAAACGTAAGGATTAGTTTTAAACCGTTCGTCGTTCAAAGGATCATTCACCACTAAAACTTCTTTGGGGTTTTGCAACGCATGTTGGCAAAAAGAATGTTGCCGCGCTGTTCCTTCCTCGTCTACCCCTTTTTTGGCTTTAAACCACTGCCGTTCATAATCAATAAAAGAAACCAAAGAAATAGGGGTATCACAGATTACAGAAGCTATTTCGACTAACTCATCTAGTTCTTTCTCGGGCAAGGTATCTAATACTCTATATTCGTATAATTCCTGTAGTCTAGCTTGTTCATTCATGAATAAATACTTTATGCTAATAGGCTATAATCCTGAAGAATCGCCGATGGTGTTTTTGATTATGTTACCAGTTGCTAATAACTGCTTTACCTACAACTTTATAAATGCTTTTGTTTAAAGCAAACTTAAAATTTGCCACTATAAGTTACATAAAAAATATTCCTGATTTACAAGATTCAGAAAAATTATGATTATTTTCAGTTAAAATCAGCTTTAATCTAATTAAAATCATATTAATTATAATTAATCATACAAAATAAATCAGATTTTCAATTTAAAATTTCAGTACAAATCTAAGATTAGAAACTTATCCTAAAAACTGCGGAGCATGGTTATAACAGCTTAGCTTTGCAAGCCGCCGGAGAAAAATTTTTAAAATTTGTGGATAAAAAGTACCTGATTAGCATGTTCCCCAAAAGAATTGGGCAAAGCATTAGTAATGGCAAGCATAACACCCGCATTTTTACCGTAGCTGTGGCTACCAACAACTTTAAAGAAGCTTGGTATTAATCAGCTATTTTTTACTCCATAGCCGAAGCAAGTAATTTTTTAAATTTTAAATTTCTACTTAACCCAATACTACCGGGTAATTCTAAAACAAAGCAAACAATCCGTTACTTTCTGGTTTAGATTAAATTTAAAAATTGATTATCTGCTTTTTCAGCGCTGGTTTTACTGATGCTTTACTTATCACCAGCTAATAATTCAACGTCGCCGCGCTGGTTCATTAAAAGCTGTAGATGCGCAAGGAATAATTGTTGGTTTGACTCTATTCCCGGATTTTTTCGGTAAGCAGGCGGGCATACTGTTGATGCATTTCGGTTTCTTTATTGTATTGTTCCAGGCTATTGTCGTAGAAACGTGGTTCGCCCAGAACCACCCGGTAAGCGCCGCAATTTTGCGGCCCATAATCATAATAAAGATATTTTCCGAAAAAATTCGTTACACACCTTGGGGTAAACTACTTTTTATTCGCGTAAGTTATGCGGTAAACGGTTCCTTTTAAATCATCGGATACGTACAAAGCGCCATCGGGCCCCTGAGCCAGACCACAAGGGCGGTGTTGGATTGGGCCGGTAGGCTGCACCAGATCTACGCCGGCAAAATTATCCGCAAAAATTTCCCATTTGCCCGCAGGTTTACCGTTTTTAAAAGGAATAAAAGCTACCACATAGCCTTTTTGCAACTCCGCAGATTTACCATGAAAAGCAATAAACGCCCCGTTTTTGTAACGGGCCGGAAACATATTGCCCGTGTAAAATAATAACGCATTTGGCGCTAAGTGCGCCGGAAAAGCCACGAGCGGATCCAAAGCTGTTTCGCCCCCGGTTTTTTGGCCATCGCCCCCGTACTCTGGTGCCAGCATTTTTTGCTTTTTCTGGTGGTCGTAATAAATATATGGCCAGCCGCCGTCGGCTCCTTTGGGCAATTCATATAAAGTTTCGGCGGGCAAAATTGCATCCTGCTCGGGCGTATAGTACTGCGGAAACAAATCGTGCATGGCTCCGCGGCCGTGCTGCAGGGCAAATAAAGAATTGGTGTTGCTGTTCCAGTCCAGGCCTACTACGTTTTTTAAACCGGTGGCGTAATGCACGGCGTTGCCATAACTTTGGTTGGGCTTATCGGTTTTAAACTGCCAAATGCCACCTACCGAGTCTAACAACGGACAAGGCATTTGGCCTTTGCCGGAACCTTCTTGGCGGCAAGCATCGGAGTAAGAACCTACCGTTACGTACAAATTGCCTTGTTTATCCAGAGTAATCGATTTAGAAACATCGCGCGTTTTAGCCACCAAGCCCTGCACAATAGATTCGGGTTGCTCCGGTTTTAGTATTTCTTGTTTCGCATTAAGGAGGTACCGGTAAACCCCGGTGTTAGAAGCAGAATACAAATAATTATTCTGGAGGGCAATGCCGGTACCCGGATAGTTGCCTATGCCCGTTTGCTGATCCAGGTAGCCGTCTTTATCTGTATCGCGCAAATGATACAAGCCTTTCCCATCTTTTAGCTTGGTTAATTTTACATACAAGTCGCCTTGTTTGGTTACTACTAGGTGGCGTACCGCCCCTAAATCATCGGCCACTACAGTAGCTTTAAAACCGGTAGGCAGCTGAAGCGCTACCGCCTCTTTGCTTTTTTTAATTTTTACAGTTTTACCTTGATGATGGTAAGCCGATAATACAACAACACAAGCCAATGCCGCTACTAACTGCGCAGCCCGTCCCAGGTTTCTTTTCATAAATTTTTGCGGATAAACAATTTTTTAAAATTTCTCTTCGAATTTTCTTCAGGCAAGTGGCGCAAAGATTTTTAAAATTTTACTTTACCGGTCACCAGATTTTAGCTCACGAAGGCACATTATATATGCTTTGGCAATATATTACTTTAACTTAATTTTATTATCCCTATTTACGCTTACTTTTTAACCCCAAAACAATCCTGGTTTTGTACGGCTTCCGGCTCCGCAGGTAATTTTTAAAAAACTATCGTCCGGAAAGTTAAATTTACCCTGGCCTGGTTTATGGTTTTGATGGGAGGCAGCCGGTGTAGCCAGTTGGTTTGCGTGGCGCCTTTCATGACAAGTAAACTGCCGTGTTCCAGTAAAACCGACACCGTTTCTTTAGTTTGTTTGTGTTTAAAACTGAATTTGCGTTCGGCCCCGAAACTTAAAGAACCAATAGCCCCATTTTTCTTTAAATCTTTTTCGCCGTCGCTGTGCCAGGCCATTCCTTCGGTGCCATTATGGTACAGGTTTAGTAAGCAGGAATTAAAATTCTCTCCGGTTTCTTTTTCTGCTAATGCTTTTAATTCTAACAGTTCCGGAGTCCAGGGCAATGCCCGTTTGGTAGCGTTGGAGTAAGTATATTCAAAACTTTGGTCGCCGTACCAGGCTACTTTTCTTTTGGTGATAAACGTTTTCCCAAAAATGTGGGCTTCGTCGTTTTTCCAGGCAATGTGGTGCAACAAGCGGTGCAAATAATTATCTGCCTGTTCGTTGGTTATTATTTTGCCGTAATAATTTACAATGCCGTCCTGGGGCAATAAGTTTTTATCAGGTTCCGGCACCAGCGCAAACAAATCCATTCTTCTATCTTTTTATAAACCCGCTATAGGTCATGGCCGCAGGAAAAAATTTAAAAATCAGGGTACCGCTCCCGGCCATTCCATTGTTGAAAGCCAATAAACTACTTAGTCCACTAAATCTCAAGCGCATTTACCCGGGAAGCTTCCCAGCCAATGATAACTTTTTTGCGGGTAGTGCCCCACATATAGCCGCCCAAATTACCGGAAGCCTGAATAACCCGGTGGCACGGAATTAAAAAGGCCACCGGATTGCTGCCAATAGCGGTGCCTACCGCTCGCGAAGCATGAGGCAATTCTACTTGCCGGGCAATAGAGCCGTACGTAGCCAATTGACCCAGGGGTATTTTAAGCAAGGCTTCCCATACTTTTAACTGAAAAGGCGTGCCTTTTAAATGCAGCTTTACCTGGTTTAGTTGGGTCCAGTCGTGGTTAAAAAATAACAAGGCATTTTGCTGTACTAAATCCTGATGTTGCCGGAAAGTAGCGTTCTGGAATTTTGCTTGTAGTGCCGCCAAAGACAATTTTTCGTTTTCGTGGAAAGCCATATAACAAACCCCTTTGGCCGTGGAAGCAATAATCATATTACCAAATAAAGTTGCCGCAAAGCTGTAATTAATCGTGAGGGTTTTTCCGCCGTTTTTATACTCGGCCGGAGTCATGCCTTCGATGTTTACAAATAAATCGTGCAGGCGGCTGGTGCTGGATAAACCCGTATGGTAAGCTGCATCAAAAAGCGTAACCTGGTTTTCGGTGAGCAATCTTTTGGCATAGTTTACGGTAGTATACTGCAAAAACTTTTTGGGACTGGTGCCGGCCCATTCGTTAAAAACCCGCTGAAAATGAAAAGGACTTAAATGCACCTTTTCGGCTACTTCTTCCAGGTTAGGCTGGCTTTTAAAGTTGGTTTGGATATAATCGATTGCTTCGGCAATGCGGTTATAATGTAACAGGTCTTGCGCGTTCATCTTTTCTGGATTTTATAATTTAAAATTCGGAAAATTTTAGCCAGCATAAAATCCGAAACTTGCTGATGTTAATTTCAGAATTTACCCGATCTGGAACTCTAAAATTGTGAATCAAAAATCAAAAATTTTAAAAATTCAGTTTTCGGGCAAAGCCTATTTCCATTTTAATCAAAGAAGAATACATCCCGTTTCTAGTAAACAACTTTCTGTATCAATCATCGTCGTCATCTTTTTTCTGTTCCAGCTTTACAAACCCACTGCGGCGGGGCGCCGGCATTACAGAGTCTTCGCCTTTCACCGATTTCCAGACCACTTCGTTTAAATCCAGGTCCGGGGCGGCATCTTCTTTTGTAAAGTTAAATTTTTCGGAGCGTTCGGCGCTTTTATTCCAAGCTACGTTGCGTTCTTCTAAATCTACCTGGGCGGCTTTTACCTGGTAAGGCGTAAGGGTGGGTTGAGCGGTAAAGCAATCAAACAACGGCAAAGCAGCGGCATCGTACTGGCTCATGGGCGGCAAGCCTAAAATTAATTCCATGGTACGCAGCATGCCCGAAGTAGAGTACATGGTATGGTTCACGGAATTGCGCTTGGTATAGGGGCTAATCACAAAAGCCGGTGAACGGTGGGCATCTATGTGGTCCGGACCATTCTGAGCATCATCTTCTAACACAAAAATGGCTGTTTCGGCCCAGATAGAACTTTTAGAAAGATGCTCCACCAATTGTCCCAAGGCTAAATCGTTATCGGCTACGGCAGCAATGGGCGTAAATTTACCTTTTTTCTGGCCGCTGGTATGGTCGTTGCCTAACCGGATGGTGTTGAATTGCGGCACGGCATTTTGGGCCAGTAACGAGTCAAAGTCTTGTTTCCAGATGCGTACCCGTTCAATATCTTTAATATCCATATCGAACCCCGGCGATTTTTTGCTAGTGTGGCCTTGCAGCGATTTTAAGGTAGCTTTACCATTGGCGGCAAACTCGCCGTAGCTACGGTAACTAATGCCGGCCCGCTGGCAGTAATCCCAGATATAGCCATCGCGCGGGTAAGCAATTTTGCGGCTGCCTTCGTAATCGTAAGTACCGCCCCGGCCGCCGTAGCTGGTAGGCCAGGTTTTTTCGGTGTAATCGGTGGCGTAAGCGGCCATGCTCCAATTATGGCCATCGGCGCTAACTTCGGCATCTACGTAAAAATTATCGAGTAATACGAATTCGCGGGCTAAAGCATGGTGGTTGGGTGTTACTTTCTCCGGAAAAATACACAGCGTAGAATCGCCGTTACCTTCTTTCATGTCGCCGAGAACCTGGTCGTAGGTGCGGTTTTCTTTGACTACATAAAACACGTATTTAATCGGCGACTTCTCCCCTACTTTGGTGGGCACCGGGTTACCCACTTCGCCGCGGGCTTGTACTTCCATTTGCTTGGTAAACGGACTGTTGGCGTAAACCTGCTTGGAGTAATTTTTTAATTTTTCTTCGTCGGGGCGATCGATAAAAGATAAGGTTCCTTTAAATAAACCACCAATGTATTGTACTTCCTGCTTATTAGTAACGCCCGTGTGGGAACCACTGTTATCCGAAACCTTTATGGGTTGCGGCCCACCCGGATTGGGTAACGACGAAAACCCTTTGCCATTGGCTACCAATATTTTCTTTCCCAGCGTTTTTACGTTAGTCGGGTACCAACCCGTAGGAATAAAACCCAACGAAGAACTTTTACCGGGTACCGATACGTTAAAAACCGCTACACAATTATTATCGGCGTTGGCCATGTACAAGGTTTTCTCATCCGGAGAAAGGCTTAAAGCATTGGTAGTAGAACCGGTTAGTTTGGTAGGGTAAAGCGCCGCCGAAATAGTTTCCATAACCTTGCGGGCCTTAGTATCAATTACCGAAACGGAGTTATCGTTGGCGTTGGCTACAAATAAATATTTGTTGTTTTTGGTAAGAACTAACTCGTTCGGGTGGTTTTCAGTGGCAATCTCGCCGGTTATATTGTTGCTCTGCGTATCGTAGATAACTACTTTATCGCCGCCCCAAAGTGTTATGTACAAAGTTTTTTTATCCCGGGAGAGCAAACAGGCGTAAGCTTCGTGGCCCAAATCTACCTGATGCCGGGTAGTTTTGGTTTTCAGGTCGAAAACGTACAGGCTGTTATTTTCTTTGGTAACCACGTACAGTAACTGACGGGCATCGTCGAGTTCCAGGCCGGTAGGGCCAATCTTTTCTTCTGGCCAGGCTTGGCCTAATCGTAAGGTATCAGTAGTAGTAAATTTATTATTTTGTATGCCATAAGCCAAAACTACGTTATCGTTGCCGCCCGAGGCATACAATTTTTTACTATCGGGACTAAACTTTAAGCCGTACCACGATTTCGCAATAACTTTTTCGTCGAGTAGTTTTTCATTCACCGGATCCAGGAGTTGCACTGTTTGTTTGCTTTGCCCGTTGTTAGTAACGGCCAGCAATTTACGGGAAGGAGATAATTGAATATTTAAGGGCAAATCACCTAAGGGCAAAGACTGGCCTACCGGGCTAAGCGACCAACCATTGGGTAATAAAATCTGCGCCGCTTTTGGATTGTTAGTAGGCTGTGCAATAGCCTTAAAAGCACTACTGGCGGCTAAACCCCAAATTACAACTTTCAGAAAAGTTTTCATATTAGCTTACTGGTAAAGAATAGGTGGCGAAAGTAAATCTTACTTTCTAAAACGAAGAATACAAGAAGAAACTTAACAATTATTTAAAATAATGTAAATCCGGAATAGCCGGTAAATCAAAGCAACAGAACTACTTATAAAAAACGGACAGCCCCAGAGAGAAGCTGTCCGTTTTTTAAATTTTTATATGAAGCGGTAGCTATTTACCAGAAAGTTTTATCTCCGCCACTACGGGCAAATGATCGGAAGCGTATTTTTCGGGTACTACCGTGTTTTTTATCACTTTAAACTTCTTGGCTGGGGTGTAAGCAATAAAATCAATGGCTTTGGTGGGGTTCTCTACCGGAATAGTAGGTTCGCAGGTTTGGCAAGTTCGGGTAAAATGTTGGTCCAGGGCTTTAATACTCCCCGATTCCGGCGAAGCGTTAAAGTCGCCGGCAATAATAAAGGGCAGTTTTTCGGTAGCGGCTATCCGGGCAATTTCGGCAATTTGCAACTGCCGGTTCACAGAATCTGATTGGGCATCTAAATGCGTTGACCCAAACCGGATAGTCGTGTTATTGGGTAATTTAACTTTGGCCGTGGTTAGTACGCGGGGCTCGCCATTGGTTTCGGGTTTGGTAGGCAGGCGGTGCACGGTAGTTTCGGTGAGCGGGTATTTCGAGAGAATGGCTACCCCGTAATCGCCGCCACCATGGTCAATGGCTTTCCCAAAAAAGAATTTCATGTTTAACGCTTTAGCTATTTCTTCTGCCTGGTTAAATGCCCCGGAGCGTTGGGTATTTACATCTATTTCCTGCAAAGCAACTAAGTCCGGGTTTTGCGCCTGAATAGCTTTTACAATAGCCGGTATGTCTATAAAGTCGGGCTTAGAAGGCGGGTTACAATGGTGTACATTATAAGTCATTACCCGTAGAGTTATTGACTTAGAGGCTACCGCCGTTACCGGATTTTCAGCAACGGAATTCATTGCCAATAGCTGATTGGCGAAGGCAACAGCCCACAGGGCAACCGCGGCCAGCAAATAAAAACTATATTTTTTCATGCGGGTTATATCCATTTAGTGCGTAAGTATAAAACCTATAAGCTAAATTTTAAAAAATAAAACAACTTAGAGCAAAATATAAACTATCCTATATTACCGTGGTACTATAAACAGAGCATCTTGCTTTTCTAATGTTTCTGATTTTAGGAGGTAATATGGCAGAAATACAGGCATACTTTTTATTAAAGTAAGGTATTAAACACGCAAACAATTAATCAACTTACTAAAAATAAATACGCCATGAACGCTACTTTTACTACTAATATTGCCGAAACAACTTCTTTAACTGCGGCCCATTCTTTTAAAGCGGTGGTGTTGGTTAACCCAGAAGAATCTTTGGTGCAAGTAAGTTGGTCGGAGGCTCCTGCTCCCCACGAAGTAGCAGCATGCGCCGATTACGTAGCTTCCATCATCAGCCAATATAACTTAAACCAGCTTTTACACGATGTTCGGCAAGTAGATTATGCAGCAATTGACTTACAGCGGTGCTTAACGCACGAATTTTGCCCCAAAGTAATGCAAGCCGGTATTACAAAACTGGTGCATTTAGCCAATTATACTTTACCAGAATTGTTTATCATCGACCAGATAACCGATATTGTAAAGCAGAAATACGTTAAAAACCCCAATACCCATTTCGAAATCTGCACTACCCCCGAAGGAGCCGCAGCATGGTTTAAAAATAATATTTACAGCCAAAAAGAAAAAGCCGCTAAAGCACCAGAAACCGTTAAATTACAAGCTCCGCAAGCAGCCGTTTTAAATACAGTTTCTCCGTTGCAAACCTTGGTTAAGTCGTATAAAGAAAAAGCAAACCTGCTTTATAAAATGGCATTTAAGTCTAAAAACTTATACCCTAATATTTAATACGTTACCCCAAATTCATTATAACTTCCATTAGCAATATTTAGAACATAATCCTTTCGCCCAAAAACGCACTTAAAAATTTAACCATTTAAAGTGCTATAACGTTTAATTAATCTACCAGGCAGGTTTCTAGAACAACAACCGTTGTACTAGAAACCTGCTTGATTTTTAACCAATCAGTTGCTTGTTTTCCTTATTTTTAAAATTTCGCATTAAACATTAGGGTAACCGGTAAACAGCTTATCCTTAAATTTAAACTTAACCAAAAGGATTAGATTCGCTTACTTGCTTTTTAACCTGATGGATAAATTTGGCTTTGTTTTACCGCAAATTTTCTGGCGGGCTGGTTGGTTTTTCCGGGGGTAGTTATAAAACTGAAGTACTTGGCTAAGATTAAGTAATGTATTACGGTAATCAGATACTATTCTAAGCTGTTTATAAGCGCAAAAGTGTAGCATCTAATATCTTGATACTTTTGCCAGTGAGGTTATTTACTTTTATTCTCAGTTGGTTAAAATGTAAATTTTTAAAAATTCTTAAAAGTACCGATGCATCAAATTATGTACATAAGTACCGCGGTTATTTCTGTACATGAAGCAGAACTGCAGGAAATGTTAGCCCGTTTTCGACGCAACAACGAACGGGACAATATTACCGGCATGTTGTTATACAGCGGCGAACATTATGTGCAATTAATTGAAGGAGAAGAAGCTGCTTTAAGAAAGCTATATGCTAAAATAGAAAAAGATTATTTACATACGAACATTATTAAACTAGCCGACGGCCAGATCAGCCACCGCTTGTTTAAAGATTGGAGTATGGGATTTAAAGGAGTGACCGAAGCAGCCTTAACCACTCTACCGGGTTATATTAATCCGGCTAGCCCGGTTTTTCTGAACCAACTGCCGGAGCCAGAAGAATCTGCTTCATCGGTATTACAGCAATTTGTGCGGAATAATATGATGTGCCCCTAGTAGGCAATTCCGGTATTTTGTAAAAAGTAAAAATTTAAAAAAAAGCCTCCGCTTAAAGCAGAGGCTTTATCATCAACCTAAACCTCTTTTCTTTCCTCTAAAGTTTTTAACCAAGCTTCTGCCTCCTCTAAAGTTGGCAACCCGCCTAACTCCCGACACAAAGCCCCAAATTCAGGTTCATACGCCCGGTTAATAGTAAACATTGCAATTACTTGCTGATTGGTATCCAGACATACCGGTACCCGAATAGTTTCTATGGTCTGCACTGCCATGCTTAATTTTACTTCTTTTTGTTGTTAGTTTAAGCTCTTTTACTCGTTTGCAGCCCGAAAGATATACGGAATGTTCCGGCGTAAATACTCATTTTATTTTTCAGAAATTGGCGATATTTAAAGTACAAATGTCAATTATTATTTGAAGGACCCCACCACTGTTAGATTTTACTTCTAACGCCCGCATAAATCCAAACAGAAAGCAATTTAAAACAACACTCTTACCGTATTTACACCTATATTTTATGGTATTAACACGGATTAAAAATTGCAATTTGCAATTACTACGGACAACTATTAATTAATTTAAGATAATTAAGACAAATAAGCCGAAGCTTACCTTGAGCTAAAAACCAGAGAACCAGGCGGCATTTGATTCTGTAAAAGTGTTCCCGGGTATATAAATTATGCAACAAACTTCAGCTTTAATTAATGGAGCGTTAACGAAAAGTGCTAATTCACCTTTAATTTATTAAATTTTTTTACTTTTCAAATTTTAATATTCTACTTGTTACATATTTTTCCTAATTTGAAAAAGCAAAGCCTTAAACGCGGGTTTTTGATTTTAGTTACTGTATTATTACTATAAACATTAAAATATGATTTTACCTGTACGCTACCTCCCCTGAATTTTTGTTCTTTAATGTATACGCTAAGAGCATATTGCCCTCCCGAGCTAATTGCACACACCTGATTTTTTAAATTATTTACTTTATTAATCATCCATGAAAACAAACTTTTACCCTTTTATTCCAAAAATTATTTTACTCTTTCTTGCCTTTATGCCATTCTTAACCAAGGCGCAAACCGAGCAGGATGCTTTGATGATGGGCACCCGCAAGCTTTGTATAGCTGGCTCAGTGGGTTATAATAGCTGGACAAATTACTGGGAAGGCACCTTTAAACGCGATAACGATAACCTGGGCCAGGTTTCTACTAAGTCGGCCATGCTGATGGTAAACTACGGCATTAAAGATAATTTAAACGTGATGGCTTCTTTGCCTTACGTAAAAATTCATGCCACCCAAGGCACTTTAAATGGTTTAGGCGGCTTTCAGGACCTGGGCGTATTTGTAAAATGGCGTCCCTGGCAACAACAATTTGGCTCACAAACCATTTCGCTGTTTGCCGTAGGTGGTTACTCTACGCCATCTAACAAGTATAATATCGACTTTTTACCCATGTGCATTGGTTTAGGCAGCCGGGTTTTAAGTGGCCGCTTAATTGCCGATGTAAAAGTGAATAAGCTTTTTGTAACAGTTTCGGGCGCTTACATGCACCGCAGCAACGTAGAAATAGACCGCCCGGCTTATTACACCGATCACCAGATTAATTCGCACGAAGTAGCAATGCCCGATGCCGGTAATTTTCAGTTGCGCACCGGTTACCGCACGCCCCGCCTCATCGCCGAAGTTTTCGTGGATAACATGACTACTTTCGGCGGGTTTGATATCCGGAAAAACGACATGCCTTTTGTGAGCAACCAAATGAACAGCACCAAAGTAGGCGTGGAAGCCAAACATTACCTGGCTAAAATTCCATCTTTAGGTTTTCATGCCAATGCCTGGCATACCGTAGCAGGCCGCAATGTGGGTCAGGCTACCGGTTTTATGGCCGGCGTTGATTATATTTTTAATTTATCTCCTAAATCCGCCAACAATTAATTTTTACATCCAGAATGAAAAAGGTTTTTATTTATATAAGTACTTGTTTTTGCTTGTGCTATTTAGCTTCCTGCGATAAAGAAATTGAGGAAACAAACGCCGCTTATCCGGCCTTACAGCCCTCCAAAACCGATGCGGATGCCGGCACCTGGACTACCATGATTGCTGCTTCGGCTACTGATTTTCCGGTACCTGCCCCCCAGCCTACCAGCTCTGCTGACTACCAACAAGAACTGCAGGAATTAAAAAAAGCCACCCAAAACTTAACCAGCGAGCAAAAACGCATTATTAATTTCTGGAAAGCCGGCAGCGTCCTACGCTGGAACGAAATTATGCGTGAGTTGGTAGCTAAACACAATTTACCGCCGTACCAGAACGACGATAATACCTATCCGGTACCGAGCGCCGCTAATCCTTTTGCTTACCCCATATTTCCGTTTTCCAATCCACCTTATGCTGCCCGGGCTTACGCCTACGTAAGCATTGCGCAATACGATGCTTTGGTAATGGCCCATCATTTTAAAACCGCATTTAACCGGCCAGCTCCTTACCAGGTAGATAACGCCATTCAGCCAATGGTGCCGAAAAGTGATTTGGCCGCTTACCCCTCCGAAGATGCGGTAATAGCGGGAGCCTCCATTGAAATGATGAAGTTGTTATTTCCGGCGGATTTGGAATATTTAAAAAAAATGGCCGAAGAAGAAAAAAATTACCGTTTATGGAGTGGCGCTAATGTGAAAAGCGATATTGCTGCCGGCGATTCTTTGGGCCGCTGGGTGGCCCGAAAAATTATTCAGCGCGCCAAAACCGATGGCATGGGCGCGGCTGGCGGAAACCCGGCCCTTTGGACCAAACTAGAAGATGATTGCAAAGCCAAAGGCGAAACGCCTTGGTACTCTCTGGAAACCCCAAAACGTCCGCCCATGCTGCCGTTTTTTGGCAACGTAAAACCGATCCTTTTTGGCACAGATGCCGTGCCTAGTTTACGGCCCGGCCCGCCGCCATCAGCTACTTCGGCAGAAATGAAAAAAGAATTGGACGAAGTATTGAATTATACGGAGAACCCTACCCGCGAACGGATGCGCATTGTTAACTTCTGGGCCGATGGCGTTGGCACCTACACCCCGCCCGGTCACTGGAATGCCATTGCCACCGAAGATTTTGTAAAAAAAGGCTACAGCGAAGTACGTTGGGCTCGAAATTACGCCTTATTAAATGCCTCGATGATGGATGCGGCCATTATGTGCTGGAATACCAAATACCATTACTTTAATGCCCGGCCCTGCCAGTTAAATCCTAAGATTAAAACCTTGACCGGGGTGCCTAATTTTCCGGCATATATTTCGGGCCACTCTACTTTTAGCGGAGCGGCTGCCACTATTCTGGGTTATTTAGTTCCGGAAAAAGCGGCCGAGTACAAAACCATGGCCCTGGAAGCATCTAATTCCCGCATGTACGGCGGCATCCACTATCGCTCAGATTGCCAGGCCGGCTTAGATACCGGCGGTAAAATTGGTGATTACGCCATAGCCCGGGCCAAAACCGATGGCGCTGATTAACTTATTTTTTAAAATTTTAAAATAATAAAAAAGCCAGGGCATGTCCTGGCTTTTTTATTATCCCGCTATTAGCATCGCGCTCATTTATGTTTTAAATTTTTAAAATTTAAGTGGCGCAGCTTTATTCAATGATAGTAAAAAACATTAACTTTTTGCTTCTTCGCGCTTCGCCTGCCGTTCTTCGCGTCGTTCTTCCCGGCGCTCTTTGCGTTCTTCTTTCTTTTCGGCTTTTTTCTCGTCGGCTTTTTCTTTGGCGGCATCCATTAAGGTTTTTAATTTCCCGGTAGCATTCAGGTTAATTTTACTGTCTTTAATTACGTCTGATTCCGAAGTAAGCTCGGTTTTTAATTTTACGTTGTAGTTTAAGTCTTTGCCTTCCCGAATAAAATCCAACACAGTTTTGCCCATTTCTTTAAAAGTAAGCTTTACCGGAATGGTAAAATTTGCAGATCCTTTGGCTGGTATTTTAACAATGCCGGGCTTGTTGCCTTCTACGGGTTCGTTATCTTCAATCTGCACGGTATAGGCCAGGTCTTTAAAACTAATCGGGAAAACGTTGCGGTTCCGTACGGCGGCTTCTACTTGCATGGTAGCGCCTTTCAATTTTAAATCATTCACTTTTAAATTGGTAATTTTTACATCGGGCACAGTTATTAAAGGCAGCTTTTTCTCTACTTTTAAATTAAACTCATCTTTGGGTAGTAGTTTGGTAGCAGAAAAAATGGTGGCATTTATCTGGTACTGCACACTGTCCTGGCCTTGGTTTGCTAAGCGGTCGGTTAGGTCTTTTAGTTTATCGTAGTATAAGGTAAGCGGCAAGGTAAGCTCGGTACTGTCTTTGGCTTTTAACCGCAGGGTATCGGGGTAAGTAGTGCGGGCTACTTCCTGGTCAGCAATAGAAATTGTATAATATAAACTATCGATCTTAAACCCAATGGGTGCCGGGTTATCAATAATCATCCGCATTTTCACATCGGCCCGGTTTTGGGTAAGGTTGGTAAGCTGCATTTGCCGAAACGACAACTTTGGCACAATGTAATCGGCCACTTCCTTATCTGATTTTTTAAATTTTACTACTGCAAAAATTACCGCTATGATGGCCGCCAAAATAATTAGCCCGATTATCCAGGAAGTGTTTTTCTTTTTACTATTCATCGTCGTACAAATTTTCTGGGCTGCATGCGTTGGCCTGTTTTAGTTAAAGTGCGCCAGAGCCTTTGTACTACCCTACGGGATTTTTTTGTTTTAGCTAAATAAATTATTAAAAATCAGGGCAATAAAAATCAGTTAACTCTTCTTTTTTAAAATAACCTCCGCCTTTTTACTTAGCTATATACAGCAAATAGCAGCTACCCCTGCGTATTATTTATTAAAGGAGCATTCTATTGTTTTATGGGCGAAAAGAGTGGTTGTGGTCTATATTTTCTGAAAAAATACTGAAAAAATCAGTAAAGCGGGTTTAAAACAATAATGATAAAATGCGCTCACTTTATTAAAAGAAACAACAAAGAAAACAGGCTTAAAAACAACATTTTCAGGATAGTTATTTACCCACTTCCAGTTTAAATTTTAAAAAACAAGCGATGGCCGAGCAAGTACAATACACCGTAGAACTTACCATTTCCCAGGCAAAACAGAGGAATTCAGAAAGATTATTCAAAATTTTTTAGAAGCCATTCAGAACAACGAACCTGGCACAACTGCTTTTCAGATTTACCTGAACCACGATGAAAGTAAAGCGTACCTGACAGAGAAGTTTCAAAATTCAGAAGCAATTCTAGCTCATTTCGCGCATGTTGGCCCCATGTTACCCGAGCTTTTAGCCGTTGCCCCGATTACCCGCTTTGAAGTGTTCGGCAACCTAAGCAAAGAGGCCGCGGAGGCCGTGCAACATTTAGGAGCCACTATTTTCCGCTACCATGCTGGCTTTGTTCGGGAAGCATCTTCTTCGGAAGCAAAAACAGAAGAAATGGCCCGTATGCAACAGTAAAAACAACAACGACATTCCGGCATTTTTAATTTTTAAGAAATAGCGTTGCTTTACCGGAGTAATTCTACGCGGCGGGTAATCACCCCGCCTTTACCGCTTATTCGCAAGTAATAAATGCCATTGGCTAAATTGTTTAAATTATACGGGGTAGGCCCGGTTTGGTAAGTTACCTGCGTAAATACCTGTTTACCAATAGCGTCTAGTAAAGTTACGGTTATGCCGTTGGTAGAATCAATGCCTTCGGATATGGTTATGGTTAAGTTTTGCCCCGTAGGAATGGGAAATATTAAAAAATCGGAAGCCTGCCAGGTTTGTATATAATCCGCGTATTTAATTTCTACGTTTTTGGTCAGGGAATCGACGCAGCCGTATTGGTTGGTTACGCGTAAGGTTACCGGGTAAATTCCGGGCTGCGTAAATTGCGCCGTGGGGTTTTGCTCCTGACTTTGCGTTCCGTTGCCAAAATCCCAATGCCATTGCTTTGCCAGTAATGTAGAATCAAAAAAACTGATGCGGCCTTTAACGCTGGCAGGTACCGGATCGGGCGAAAAAGCAAAATTAACGGTACTAATGGCTGGCACAATGGTGACGGGAGTTACCGCACTCTCGTACAGCGAATCCACGTTGCTGATGTAGTAGGTAGCTGCTGTTTTAACCGGAGGCATAGTAAACGTTCGCCCGGTATTTAATAGCGTGTCTTTTTCCGGATCAGCGTAAAACCGAAACTTCTGCCCTCCTGCTGGCTGGATGGTGGCGCTTGTGCCGACGCAAACCGAATCTATTTGTTTTACGAGCACGGGACCGGTTTTTATTTGCTGGTATTTATGAAGGGCCGCCCGGGCTTGTTCTTGCAGGTTCGGTAACGATTCGGCGCCTAGTATGGCAAAAGCCAAAGTGGTGCTATCGCCTGGCGCCAAGAATTGTAAGTTTGCCCCAACCACTTGCGCTACATCACTGCCTTTAGATCCCGAGTTTTGAAATTGCTTTGCTGTATTCTGGAGAGCCGTAAATTTATCTGCATCCGTAAAGCCATCGGTCAGGTTAATAGCTTCGGGGTTATCGCTGGGGTTGTTAAGGGCGTAGGTGGTAACTGGCTGCGGTGTTAGCAAGGAAATACCCGCGTAAACGTTTTTCAGGTTAGGTTGATAGGTATAACCTGTGCGGGTTACCGAATCCCACTCGGCTACGTTGTTGGCGTAGTTAGCAATATCCCAGTCGGCAAACAAGCCCGCGTGCAGGTTAGTTAAAGAATCCGGGGTAGTGTTGGTAATTTGATATTCCAGAATCACGTATTGATTATCCGGGGCATTTTGCCAGGCAAAAGCCCTTTGTTTTACTTTTACCCCAACCATCCCTTGCGCCGGATATTTATCCCGGAAAGCGCCTGCAGCTTCTTCATCGGCCCGCTTGCCTTCTTCTACAAAGTGCACCCCCGCCAAAGAGGTAAAGTTGTTGTCGGATTTTAAAGCTTCGTTACGAATGTTATCCGACACTTTTTCCGGCGAAGTACCAATCAGTAAGCCGCCTTCGCTCAGCAGGGAACCTAAATTTTTAAATTTTACCCCTTCGCCCAAACCCGGATCCAGATCGTTGTAACCAAAATTACCTTCGCTGGCTACCGTTACCTGTAAATCATTTATTTTTAAAGTAACATAGTTGGGGTTAAGATTCAGGGTAAAATACTGGTAATCGGTGTAGATGCCATCCGAATACCCGTACCGGAAAACAACGGGTTGATTAAAAGGAATATCCTTGCTAATTAAAACCTGAAAAGGCTGTTCAGAATTAGTTTTTGTACTTAACGTAGCCATAGCGCCGGCCACAAAGGTGCTCCGGATAACCGATACGTAAGGCGAAGCAGAAGATAAGGTAATAAATAAATTATTGGTAGGGCTTAATATATTTTGAAAAGTGCCGGTTATGGGCATTACATTACCAGCAAAAGCTTTTTGGTAGTCTGCGTTATGATTAGTATTCCGAACGGCTTTGGGGGCAGACGCAGTTAGAGCCCGGTACACATTTACCCGGCCGTAACCCAGTTTTTCCGGGTAGTTTTGGTTAGTGCCCGCCCCGTAATTATTATCGGCCATTACCCGCAGTTGTTCGGCTATTTGGCGAGCTGTATAATCCGGGAAATGGTGCCGGAGCAAGCTGGCCGCTGCCGCAACCACTGGCGAAGCAAAAGAAGAGCCCCCCACGGCCGCATAAGCATTATTGCTATTGTTACTGGTGGTAGTTACGGCTATACCGGGCGCCGTTAGGTCGATTTGGTAATTATAGGTTTGACTCGGGTCTTTTACATCGTTTTTGTTAACAGCACTTACCGCAAGCACATTTTCGTAGGATGCCGGATAAAAATAAGTTTCTTTGGGTGTGTTGCCGCCGGCCGCCACTACCACTGCATTTTTATTGATAACTGCGTAGTTAATTACGTCCTGCTCAAACTGCGAGTACGGGTTTTCGCCGCCCCAGGATAAGTTTATAACTTGGCAACCATGGTCTGCGGCGTACACAATGGCTTCGTAGCCTGCAAAATTCCCGTTGGGTTTAGAGGGAAAAACTTTAATGGGTAAATACCGGCAATTAAAACCTACTCCGGTAATGCCTGTGTTATTATCGGGGCTGCCAGCGGCCATACCGGTTACAAAAGTACCATGTCCGTTAGTGTCGGTTGGGTCGTTATCGTCATCGGCCAGGTCCCAGCCCGAAAAGTTATCTACAAAACCATCCTGATCATTATCCAGGCCATCTATGGGGTCGGCGTAATTATGCTTCAAGGAACTTTGCAAATCTTCATGGCTCAGGCGGTTGCCGGTATCTAAAATCCCGATAACGATCGAGGAATCTCCTTTTTCGATGTTCCAGGCTTTATACGCCTGAATTTGCTTTAAATAAAATTGCTTACCGGTAACTGAGTCGGCTAAAGGGTCGTTGGGTTGATACAAAAGCTGGGGCTGATAAACCGGTTCTACGTGGTCGATTACTCCGGTAGCTAACAGCAGTTGCCGCAGTTGCGTTAAGGTAAGATCCGGCCTTTGGTATTGCACTTGGTACCATAAAGTTAAATCTACCTGACCGGGCTTTGAATAAGACGAAGATTGAGGCCGGGGAAATTTTGGCTGAAAAGTACTGGCTTTTATTTGCGATAATACTTGCTGCAACGGATTAATAGCCTGGTTGGCTTGTCGGCTTAGATTGGCGGCTCCAGAGTAACCCGGTTTAAATTTAATTAATAGCAAACCCAGCGCTGTAGCCGATTTTGCCTGAACGGTATCAGGTACCAGTCGCTTTTGCGCGCTACTCCCATAAACTAACGCGAAAATAAAGCAGAAAAGAAGTAATCGTGTAATCATTCGCCTGACAAGAGAGCTATATGAATAACCAGAGAAGCCGCAATGCGTAGCTAAATCTGGTTATAATTTATATAACGCAAACTTAAAGCAGCGGCTTCTTAAAAGTGTATTTTTCTGTGGTAATTGCCTAATAATTATAGCGGATTTAGTAAATACAACAGAACTAGCTTTTATAAATTTTTAAAAAATTTTATTTCCAGAAAAGTTTAAAGCAGTTGATTAGTGAAAAGAATCCTTGCTGCGCCCAGTCTGTAACATGCATTTTATAACGCTATACGAAATATTTCAGAATTATTTGGGAGTTACCCCGGCACCGGTGTAGCACGGGTGCCGGGGACTAGCCGCTTAATTATCCGAAGGGTTTAGATCAATATCTTCCAGTTCGTCTACATTCTCTTCCAGGAGTTGTTTTAATTCTACGTCTACATCATTCATCACCAATAAGGCAAAAAAAATTGCTTCATCGCCTTTTACACCGGCTTGCGTTAAGTTAGCCGATATTACTTTCCAACCGGCTTTAGCCAGCGTGTTTAGTTCCGTTTCAAAAGATTCGGCGGAAATGCTTTTTACAGCTTTATATTTTTTCATGAGAGGCGTTTGGTTTAGGGTCCGATATTTTGCAGTATTCTGTACGATAAATTTATTCCGGGAGTCTAAAAGTCAAATAGCTTTCTATCAAAAAGTCCCCAACAACAATCTGCCCGGTTAAGTAACAGGCATTAACTTTTACTTACGTAGGCAAAAGTAAGCGCGCCACCTTCTCTCGGCCTGCGCAATCACCCCAGAAGCATTCACTTAGTTTTTACGGGCCTACTTTCAAATTTAGATTTTTTAAAAAACTGCAGCTTTCAGTTAAAAACTATTACTAGAAAAGTTCTAGAACTACGTATAAACGTATAGCCAAATAAAAAACAATATACTTAATATAATAGCTTAAAATTTACCTTATATTTTAAAAATTTAATCATTTTTAAAATATTACAGATAAAATTAAAAGCACAAACCCCAAATTTTAATAAAAATTAATTACTTTCACCTAATTACAAATCCATACCACCAACAGAATGAATAATGTTCGGAATTTTGAAATGTACAAAGGCATTTTTCAAGACTACCACCTAAATCCCGCTTTTCTGGATGAAGTTTTTAGCTTGGATGGAGAAGTGTTGCCGCATTATAGATTGGTGCTGGACCAGTTCAAACACTTTACCGCCGATGATTTTAAAGAATTGAATGAACTGGCTAAAGTTTCTTTCTTTAACCAAGGGGTAACGTTTGCAGTTTACTCCGATAAAGCCCGCGGCGTAGAACGCATTTTTCCGTTTGATTTATTTCCCCGCATTATTTCGGCCCAAGATTGGAGTCACCTGGAGCGAGGCGTTATTCAGCGTAACATGGCTATTAACCTGTTTATTCAGGATATTTACCACAAAAAACAAATATTGCGTGATGGCATTGTACCGCCGGAATTAATTTTTAGTTCGAGCCACTATACCAAAGCCATGCTGGGGTTTAACCCGGTAGGCAATATTTATAACCATATTTCCGGAACCGATTTAATTAAACACCGCGACGGCCAATACTACGTGCTGGAAGATAATGTGCGCTGCCCTTCGGGCGTGAGCTACGTGCTTTCGAACCGCGAAGCCATGAAAAAAACGCTTTTTAATCTTTTCCGGAAGCATAATATTTTGTCGGTGCAGGATTATCCGCAGCAATTACTGGCCATCATGCAATCGGTGGCACCCGAAAGCGATAACGAACCCAATTGCGTGGTTTTAACCCCAGGCGTTTATAACTCGGCTTACTACGAACACGCTTTTCTGGCCCTGAACATGGGCATTCCGCTGGTAGAAGGCCGCGATTTGTTTGTGGATCGCAATTACGTGTACATGAAAACCATTTACGGCCCGCAGAAAGTAGATGTCATTTACCGCCGCATCGACGACCCGTTTATCGATCCTCTGGCCTTTAATCCGGATTCGGTGCTAGGCATACCGGGTATTTTGGGCGCTTACCGCGAAGGCAACGTTACCTTGCTGAACGCCCCCGGCACCGGTGCCGCCGACGATAAAGCCGTTTACAGCTACGTACCGGCCATTATTAAATATTACCTGGACGAAGAACCTATCCTAAATAACGTGCATACCTACCGTTGCGAAATTGATTCGGATTACCACTACGTGCTGGAACACATGGAAGAGTTGGTGGTAAAACCCGTGGATGAATCGGGAGGCTACGGCATTCTGGTGGGCAGTTCTTCTACGCGGGAGCAACGCGAAGAATTAAAAAGAGCCATTAAAGCAAATCGCCGCAAGTACATTGCCCAACCCATTATGTCGCTTTCGTTACATTCTACCTTTATCGAAGACGAGAACAAGTTTGAAGGACGGCACATTGATTTACGCACTTACACCTTACTCGGCAAAGACAAGCAATTCGTGTTAAAAGGCGGATTATCCAGGGTAGCGCTTACGAAGGGCAGTTTAGTCGTTAATTCATCGCAAGGCGGCGGCTCCAAAGATACCTGGGTGTTGGCTCCTGGCCCATAGTCGATGGTCCATGGTCCACGGACCACAGTTTTGATTGTTGAGTAGGTTAATTTATAACCTTTCAACTTTACAACCTTCCAACTTTTAACCAACTTTCAAACCATCTAACCAACACATGTTATCAAGAATTGGTAATAGTTTATTCTGGCTGGGGCGCTACATAGAGCGGGCCGAACACGTGGCCCGGTACACCAAAGTGCATTACGTTTCGTCGTTGGATGCTCCCCTGGCCCAAAACAAAGAAATTGCCCTAGAGTCTATTCTGGATATGGTGGGCGTGCAAGCGGCTTATTACCAAAAACACTCCCAACTTACCGACGATGATATCTTGTATTTCATTACCCTCGACGATACCAACCCTTTTTCTATTGCGACTAACATCAACGGCATCCGTGAAAATGCCCGGGGCACCCGCGACAGTATTTCGATTGAGTTATGGGAAGTAGTAAACCGGTTTTATCATAATGTAAATAATTACAACGCGGCTAAGTTTCAGCACAAAGGAATTTTTAATTTTTCGCGCGAAGTAGAAGAGTTTTGCACTTTAGCCAAAGGCTATGTTTCTAATACCTTAATCCGGAACGAGGTCTGGATGCTGATTTCGTTGGGAATTCACCTGGAGCGCGCCATGCAGCTTTGTAAAATTATCAATACCAAGTTATACGATATTGCCAAAATTGATCCCGGTAAATTGGGTGGCCCCATCGAAAGTTACCAGTGGACCATGCTCCTGAAAAGCGCCGAATCTTTTGATATGTTCAACCGGCATTACAAAAATAGTTCTTCGCGCCGCAACATCCTGGATTTTTTAATTTTTAACCCGGCTTTCCCCAAAGCATTAACTTACAACCTTACTTATTTGCAAAACAACATTCAGGCAATCGGCTTTCAGGAAGGGGCCAATACCAAAGGCTCTCTAACTTTTAAAATAGGGAAACTTGCGACGCAACTGCAATTTTTAACGATTGAGGAAGTAGAAGAAAATGCCGCGGAATTTATGACCAAAACCCTCGATAAACTGTACAATCTGGCTCGCCTCCTGGAAGAAAAATATCTGGTGTATTAAAAATAAATCTTGCTACTGCCCCAAACTATGGCTACCGAATACCACATCAACTACCACACGCACAACAAATACGACGCCCCGGTAACCGAAGCGCTGTTTGAGTTTATAGTGGCTCCCTGCCAGGATGCCACGCAAAAAATTACCAGCTTATCTTTCTACAATTCGCTGGGGCAGGAATTATATACCCACAGCAACCCTTTTGGTTTTCAGGTATATTGCCTGCGGTCTACCAAGCATTTCAGCGATTTTAAATTTTCGATGCGGGCTACCATCGAAAAAAGCCGACCCTGGCTTAGCGTTAATTCTTTGCCTATTTCGGAAGAACAAGTCCTGCTGGCCAACCGTAACTTTTACATCGACCATCATTTATACCTGGGCTTTACCCGTTATACCAGCATTCTGGAGGCCTACCACAGCAAGCTCTTAAACCGGCCCTTA
Source organism: Adhaeribacter swui (assembly GCF_014217805.1). Taxonomy (NCBI): domain Bacteria; kingdom Pseudomonadati; phylum Bacteroidota; class Cytophagia; order Cytophagales; family Hymenobacteraceae; genus Adhaeribacter; species Adhaeribacter swui. The sequence goes on along the minus strand of NZ_CP055156.1, from coordinate 3,267,926 downwards.
AAACAACCCGTTTTTGATTATTTAACTACCTTAAACCAGTATGTATACGAGTTGCTGGAGTTTGACCCGGTGCCTACTAACGTGCATACAACGGCCAGCGAAGTTTTTCATTTGGGCAAAGGTGTTTGCCAAGATTATACGCATTTGTTTTTGTCTATTGCCCGGCTCAACCGCATTCCATGCCGCTACGTTTCGGGTTATTTAAACCAGGGCGGTAACTTAGTAGGCTCAGCAGTGATGCACGCCTGGGTCGAAGCTTTTATACCGGGCTATGGTTGGTTCGGCTTTGACCCCACCAATAATCTTTTAGCCGGCGCAGATCATATTAAAGCCGCGCACGGTATCGATTACAGCGATTGCAGCCCGATTCGGGGAATTCTTAAAACCCAGGGTCAAAATCATACTTCTTACTACGTAGATGTATTGGTTAATCAAATGCAAGAGTCGGCGCAGCAGTAGGGAAAAGTGGGTTATTTTGGCGAAGCACCGGTTTTTGCTTTCGTCTGTTATATCTATGGTAAGGATTTACTTCTTACTGCAGTTGTTTCATTGCTGAGGGATTTGTTCTTTTTGTCTGGATATAAATACCCTTCCGCCTATGGCACCTCCCTAAAAACAGGGAAGGAGATGCGGTTATTCTGGAATAGTTATTTTGAAATACACGATAGATCCAGACGCTAAAAAACGGTGAACAACAGAACAGTTTAGCCTCATTGCTTGCACCTGGCTCAGGCTAACTATTGCATAGCGGGTGAGTAAAATTTAAAATTTTTAAAAATTTGAAATTCCGCAGCTAAGTTTTAAAAAATCACCTAATCACAAGTATAAGTTTGGGCTGGTGTGGGTAAATCTATTGGTTGCTTATCCGTGCTTTTACTTTGGACGGGTTACTTTAAAGCTAACGGCTGCTCCACTACCTTAATTATACCTTTCATGACTCGCCAGTGACCGGGGAAAGAACAGATAAAGGGATACTCGCCGGGTTTAGCCGGTGCTTTAAAATCCAGGCGAAAAGTTTTACCGGCATTTACCAGCGGGGTAGCATATAATACTTCGGGTATGGAGGGCACAAAGTTTTTTTCGTAGCCGTCTTTTAAAGTAGCCATGGCATCGGCAGCCTTTCCTACTTTCTCTGTATTGCCTGGTTTTACAATTACTACATTATGTGCCATCTGATCGCGGTTATTAAAAAGAAGGGTAATGTTTTTTCCGGCCGGAATGGTAATTGTAGTTTTGTCGAATAACATTTTTCCCGGTACAGAAGCAACCTGTATTACAAATCCCTCTGGTTTAGAGTTTGTAGGTTTAGGAGTTTTAACCGGTTGCACTTGGTCGTCTGCCGGTAATTCGGGCAAGCTCTTCCGGAACCGGGTTACTGCGGGCACATTGGCTAAAGCAGCGTAATCTTCCGGCGAAAGGGCCCGGTACGAATAGGCATGCCAGAGCGGATCATCTTTCACAAAGTATTCTGTGGCATTTAAATCTTTTTGCGAAGCCAATGGCTGCAGCAAACGAGCGGCTTTTTCGGGTTCATCGGCCAGAAATTGTTGGTTATTTTTAAACATAGCCATCCAAACAGGTTTTAAATGTTTAAAAGATTCGTTTAAAGCGTAGTTGATGTAATCGTCGGAGGGCAACGCTGTAGCGGCCAGTAAAGCTTTTACACTGGCTTCCGTATTAAAATGACTCAACCAGGCAATGGCTTCTACCCTTACCCGTGGGGCAGCATCGTGTGCCATAGCAATAAGCTTGGCCTCGGCATCTTTTATATGTTCGCGCCAATAAAACAACACCCGGGTAGCCGCCGCCCGTACGTGATAATCCGGGCTTTTTAAAAGTTCGTTCAACAGTTTTTCTTCCGGCTGATTAAACTGCTGGTAAACCCACAGCCCTTCTAGTTTATGGTACGCGTAATCTGCGTCTTTGGGGTTGAGCCCGGCAAGCCACTTGGCCAAAGCTGGCATTACTTGCTCCGCAGCAAAAGTTCTTAGCTGCATTCTGGTGCGGTACCTGGTACGGTCTTCATAAACTTTTAATTGATCCAGCAGCTGGCTCAGGTTTAGTTGGGTCAGGTCAAGGGGTTTTAAAGTGTTTTTGTTTTTGTAGGTGATGCGCCAGATACGGCCGCGGGTATGGTCCCGGAGCGAATCGCGGAAAGCTTGCTCGCCATGCTGGATAATGGCATCGTACCAATCCAATACGTACAGGGCTCCGTCGGGGCCAAATTTAATATCTACCGGCCGGAAATTAGGATCTTTGGATTGCAAAAGCGGCTCTGTTTCCTGCGCAATAATGCCGCTCCCGTCCTCGGCTAATTTATGCTGCTTAATGCCCTGAAAACCAATGAATGTATTAAAAAGAATATTACCTTGCGCGCTTTCCGGAAACTGCCGGCTCGAAATTATTTCTAAACCACATGTTTTAGGTCGTTGGGGCGAAGTAAGGAAATCTTTCATCTCCTTGTGCTTAATCGGATAGTTAATGGCTACGGTAAGCGGCGGCGCAAAATAATTCATGCCGGTAGATACATCGCCGATAATATGGGTGCCGGTGCGGGTAAATACATTGCCCCACGGATTAGCGTACGGATAAGAAACGTAGGGCTCTAATTTAAAGGTGCGGGGTTCGTAGCGCCAGGTAATGCCGTTGGCACCTCTAACCGGGCCATAAGGAGTTTCTACCTGCGAATGCAAAAAAGTACCTTCGTGCATGTATAAGGCTCCGTCGGGGCCCCAGGTGTAATTACTGATAGCATGGTGCGAATCTTCGGCTCCGAAACCCGTAAGTAAAATTTTTTTCTGGTCGGCGTGGCCGTCGTTGTTGGTATCTTTTAAGAAAACAAAATTAGGCGCCTGGGTTACGTAAGCACCGCCATCACCCAGCTCAAACCCCAACGGCAGGTACAAGCTATCGGCAAATACGGTGTGCTTATCGGCTTTCCCGTCCTGGTTGGTATCTTCCAGAATAATAATTTGGTCGTCGGGGGGACTGCCGGGGTAATAGTGCGGGTAAGCCGGCATGGTACCTAGCCACATTCTGCCCTGCGGATCAAAAGTAAACGACACCGGATTGGCTACCGGGAAATCCAACTCAGAAGCAAATAAGTTAATCTCATAACCCTCCTGTAGTATAAACTGGGATTTTGCTTTTTCCAGGGCTTCTCTTGATTCTTTCAGAGGCGTATACTGCCGGGCAAACTGAATGGCGTTTTGCACTTTTTGCATATCCGGTGCCGGGTTGCCCGATGCCCCTGCCCAGATAAGACTGTCGAGTTGCAGTACGATTTGGTCTATCTGGGGTAACTCTGCCGGCAGCGCTTGCCCGCCGGCCCACTCTCGCCGCCGGCCATAAATATACTCTTCGTTGCCAGCCCTAAACCGGTAAAAGAAATGTTGGTTCTTTATCTTGATTACTTTCCGGAGATTAGCAAAAGTAGCATCCGAATACCAGGTGCTCACCGGTAAATCCAGCGCCTGAGCCATTATTTCGCTTACTTGCCGGTAGCCCCGATCATTTAAATGAATGCCGTTGCTGGTTAAGGAATCGGCATTACTTGCCATGAGTTGGGCAGTTGGTTCGTATAAATCAATAAAAGGAATTTTTAAATTTTCGGCAACTTGCCACATTCCTTGGGTATATTTTTTCAGATTTTGGTTGTGCGCCGCGGGGTCGGGTAAAAAGCCGACCAGTTTTTCGTGCGCGATCGGCGAAACCAGAATAACCTGGGGCGTGGACCGGCCGTTGTATTTTTGCTGTTGCAAATGGCGAAGAAACTTACTTAACTGTTGCTGAAAACTTTGTAAGCTATCCGGCCCTTTAAAGGCTTCGTTTAACCCAAAACAAGCGAAAATAACATCAGCTTTTTGATTTTGCAGGTGCTGGTCCAGGGAGCCGAAATTAACCGGGCGGGGCTGCAAATTTACTTCATCGGCGCTCCAGGCCAAATTCCGGATGGTGAGGTTTTTCTCCGGAAAGCTTTTGTACAAGAAAGTTTCCAGGTAATTATTTTCTTGCAAAGCCACCGCAAAAGTATTACCCACAAAAACAATATGGCTGTTTGGCTCCGGATTTAACGGATAAACCGCGGCTTTTCTTCCGCAGGATAAAAACAAGAACAGCAGTACGCAGAGTGGGAAAAAGAATAACTTTTTGTTCATGGTGCCAGTGTTAGTACGCGCTTGGTGCAAACCGATATTTTATTCCGGTTGCAGGCTCTATTTATTTTCAGGACGAAACCAGAATAAAACCTTTTATCTGAAACTTACCGGAAAGCTAATTTTTTAAAAATTAAACCGATAATAGTTAAAATTTAAAATTTTTGCTCTATTTATTTTCTAAAACTAACGAATCTTATAGAACTGGCAGCTACTAGTAAAGCAGCATGGAGCATGTGGTCATAGGAGTTAATCGGACTACGATGACAGGTATTCTCCAGGTCAAAAACACGCATCAGGATAACAGAAGCTGATTCGCTCTAAGCTCATTTCCGCAAATTGCGTTTATCTTTTAAGAGCAGGAGTTTGCTTTTCATCTTACTGCGAATTTTGGTGATAAGGTGAAATTTCTGCTCATAGAACTGCTCAAACAAACGCGTCAGATGTTCCCGATTGCCTATGGGGCTAAGGGCTAGGTAATTTGATGTTTGCACTTCCTATTTCTATCTTTTTGGAACGTATTGACTATTTACAATGCTATTGGTGCATAAAAAAAGGAAGACGCTATACGCATCTTCCTTTTTTAATTTTATGGCCATAATCTTAAGATTACTTCGCCATTTTAGAACTAAATTTTTAAAATTTTTTACTTCCAGCCACCACCCAGCGCGGCATAGAGTTCCGTTACCGCATCGAGTCGTTGTCTTCTAACAGCGGCCAAGGTTAGTTCACTTTGCAGCACGTTGCTTTGGGCGGTAATTACTTCGAGATAATTGGCAATGCCACTTTTAAATAGCATGTTGGCGTTGGCTGTGGCTTGCCGTAGGGTTTGCACGCGCTGGATGGCAGTGGCCTCCTGGGTTTTTAACTTATCTATTTTCACCAGGGCATCCGACGTTTCGCCCACTGCTACCAGCACCGATTGGCGGAATTGCAACACGGCTTTATCGCGTTCTATTTTGGCAACTTCGTACTGGGTCCGTAATCTCCGGGACTGCAGAACCGGCTGCAACACACTCCCCGACACAATGCCAAATAATGAAGCCGGTACGTTAAACCAATTACTGCTGCTAAAAGAATTAAGCCCCCCGGTCGCCGTAATACGAAGTGCCGGATACATGTTGGCTTTGGTTACCCCAATCCGGGCGTTGGCCGCGGTCAAAGCAAGCTCATAACTTTTTACATCGGGCCGGCGACTCACCAGCGTGGCCGGAACGCCAGCCGACAACTCTTCCGGAAACGTTAATTGGTCCAGGGAAATGCTGCGTTCTACTTTATCCGGTAGTTCGCCGGACAGAATTTTTAAAAAATTCTCCTGGATAGCAATATTCTGTTCGAACTGCGGCAAAAGTTGGGTAGCTACCTGTTGCTGGGCTTCGGCTTGTTGTACCGCCAGGGCCGTTACCTGGCCGGCTTTGTATTGCAACCGGATAATAGCCAAGGTACTATCGTTTAAGGCAATGTTTTTTTGCGCAATTTTTAACTGGGCATCCAGCATTAACAAATTATAAAAGCCTTTGGAAACGGCCGCTACAATATTGGTTTGAATGGCTTTGCGGGCCTCCTGGGTTTGCAGATAAGCCGCCAGCGCTGCTTTTTGCTGATTCCGGATTTTGCCCCAGATATCCGCCTCCCAGGATAAGTTTATTCCGGCGGTATAATCGTTAATGTGTTTAATCCCTAAATCAAACTGGCTTAAGTTTAAACCGGTTATACTATTTTCAGAGGGGTTATTCGTGCTGGTACTCACCTGCAAATTTACTTCCGGCACGTAGTTCCAGCGGGTTTGTTTGAGCTGGAGATTAGCCGCTTCAATGTTTTTAACGGCCACCTGCATATCGTAATTTTTAACAATGGCGCTGTCAATCAATCTTTGCAGCGTAGCTTCGGTGAAAAAGCTTTTCCATTCTAAATCGGCAATGCTGGTGGTTTCGGTAGTGAGCGCATTCCGGAATTGCTCCGGTACCTTGGCCAGGGAACTTGTTTTGTCCTCGGATACTTTGCAGGCAGTAACAATAAGCACCGCGAGCATGAAAGGCCAACTTGTTATATATTTTTGCATGATTTTTTAAATTTTTTAAAAACCAGGCACCGGCATCCAGCAGGAAACTGGTGCCTGGCTTGATAGATTAATTTGTTATGGATTGCAGAGCATTTAGGGGAATATGTTCTTTGGTTTGCTCCGGCAGAATGCGGACCGGTTTGCCGGTAATTTTTTCCTGGAGGTGTTGGAATATCACGAACAGCACCGGAATAACAAATAAGCCCAGAATTACCCCGGATAACATACCGCCGGCGGCCCCGATACTAATGGAGTGGTTCCCTTGCGCCGAAGGCCCGGAAGCGAACATCATCGGCACTAAGCCCACCACAAAGGCCAGGGAAGTCATGATGATGGGGCGTAAACGCAATTTACTGGCTTCCATGGCGGCTTTCGCCAAAGGCAATCCCGCGTGCCGCCGTTGCAGCGCAAACTCCACAATCAGAATGGCGTTTTTCGCGAGCAAGCCCACGAGCATAATTAAGGCTACCTGCACGTAAATGTTATTCGAGATTCCGGCAAAACCAATAGCCACAAACACCCCGAATATACCGGTTGGAATAGAAAGAATAACTGACAGCGGCAACAAATAACTTTCGTACTGCGCGGAAAGCAGGAAGTACACAAAGATCAGACACAAGACAAACACCACCGCCGATTGGCCACCCGAAGAAATTTCTTCGCGGGTTTGGCCCGAAAACTCGTAGGTATACCCGTTGGGCAATTGCTTTTCGGCTACCCGCCGGATAGCGCTGATGGCATCGCCGGAACTAAAGCCGGGTTTCGGAATGGCATTAATCTGAATGGAGTTAAATAAGTTGTACCGCGATACGTTTTCGGAGCCATACACCCGGGTTAGTTTTACCAACGTATTGAGTGGCACCATGTCGCCGGTATTATTTTTCACAAATACCTGATCAATGGTCGAAGGATCGGCGCGGTTAACTTTATCGGCTTGCACAATTACCCGGTAATATTTTCCGAAGCGGTTAAAATCAGAGGCCTGGGCGCTGCCGAAATACACCTGCATGGTTTGCAGTATTTCTTTCGTGTTTACGCCTAGTTGGTCGGCTTTCTTTTCGTCGACTTCTAACTCAAACTGGGGATAATCGGCTTTAAAGGCGGTAAAGGCAAAAGCAATTTCGGGTTGTTTCATTAACTCCCCGATAAAGCCAGTAGAGATACCACTGAACTTATCTAAGCGTCCGCCGGTCTTATCCTGCAATACCAAATCCAGGGCATCTACGTTGCTGAAGCCCGGCACCGTTGGGAAAGTAAAAACAAAGAAATCGGCGCCTTTGATGGCGGCAAGCTTTTGCCTTACCTCATTCATAATGGCGTTAATATCTTTTACTTTTCCTCGTTCGGCGGTTGGCTTTAAAAGAATAAAGGCAATACCGGAAGAAGGGCTGGAAGATTGGGTTAAGATGTTAAATCCAGACAAGCCCATCAGGTATTTTTTAGATTCCAGCTTATCCAGAATAGCTTCCTGCTGCGCCATTACGGCCGTGGTGCGTTCTAAAGAAGCGCCAGAAGGCATGGTAAGTGAAATCGCAATAAAGCCCTGATCTTCGGAAGGTATAAAGCCCGTTGGCGTGCGGTTAACCATCCAGGCCGTGGCCAGCGTTACCACCACCAAACCGCCTAAAGCCAGCCATTTGGTCCGGAGTAAAAACCGGATGCTGCTTACGTAGCGCTGCGTTAAGGATTCAAAACTCGTGTTAAAGCCGGCAAAAAACTTTTCTTTAAAGCTTCTTTTCTTTTGCCCGTTAAGAGCGGGAGGGTGGTTATTTTTTAAAAATAAAGCGGTAAGCGCCGGCGTGAGCGTTAAAGCATTCACAGCGGAAATAACAATCGCGATGGCCAGGGTATAGGCAAACTGCCGGTAAAATACACCAGTAGAGCCTTCCAGAAAACCAACCGGTATAAACACCGCTGCCATTACTAAGGTTATCGAAATAAGGGCGCCGGTAATTTCCTGCATGGCTTCTACGGTAGCGGGTTTAGGGGCCAGGTGCCGGGCTTCCATTTTGGCGTGCACGGCCTCCACCACCACAATGGCATCATCCACCACAATCCCAATGGCCAGTACCAGGGCAAACAAGGTGAGCAGGTTAATGGAGAAGCCAAACAATTGCATGAAAAAGAAAGTACCAATAATGGCCACCGGCACCGCAATCGCCGGAATTAACGTAGAACGCCAGTCTTGCAAAAACAGGAATACCACAATAAATACCAGAATAAAAGCTTCGAGTAAGGTATACTGTACTTGCTTAATGGAAAGATCCAGCGAAACTTTGGTGTTGTATAAGGTCAGATATTTTACGTTTTTCGGGAAGTCTTTTTCGGCTTTTTTCATTAACTCGGCCACCGCAATCTGGATGTCGTTGGAGTTGGAACCGGATAATTGCTGTACCGCGATGTTTATGCCGGGCTTGCCGTTTACGCGGGTAAAGTTGCCGTAACTAAACGAACCAAATTCCAGGCGCGCCACATCTTTCAGCCGCAACACCGAACCATCGGCATTTGAACGAATAGCAATGTTTTCGTACTGACTGGTTTGGGTTAACTTGCCTTTGTATTTAATAACGTACTCAAAAGACTCGGCGCTGCTTTCCCCGAATTTACCAGGGGCGGCTTCCAGGTTTTTGTCCTGAATGGCGGCCATTACTTCTTTGGGAGTTACCTGGTACGCGGCCATTTGGGCCGGATTGAGCCACACCCGCATGGAGTAATCTTTATTACCGCCAAAAATAATCGATTGGGCAACACCAGGTATCCGCTTGATTTCCGGTAAAATATTGATTGCCGCGTAGTTGGCAAGGAAAGTCTGGTCGTACGTATTCGGGTCTTCCGAAAACATATCAATTACCATAATCAAACTGTTTTGCTGTTTGGAGGTGGTAATACCTTGCTGAATAACTTCGCTGGGCAACTGGCTGGTAGCCTGAGCTACCCGGTTTTGCACGTCTACGGCAGCCTGATCGGGGTCGGTGCCCAGTTTAAAATACACGGTAATTATGAGCGAGCCATCGTTACTGGCCGTGGAGCTCATGTAGGTCATGTTTTCTACCCCGTTAATGGATTCTTCCAAGGAGGGCGCCACCGACCGTAATACGGTTTCGGCGTTGGCGCCAGGGTAGTTGGCAATTACCTGAACCGCCGGCGGGGCTATTTCAGGAAATTGCTCCAGGGGTAACCGGGTTAAACCCAGAATACCCAGCAGCACCAGAATCACGGAAATTACCGTGGCTAATACGGGCCGGTCAATAAATTTTTTAATCATGGTATTATCTGATAAAAGAGGTGCGGTTTAAACTATCTTGAGTTAATTTTTCGGGCTGAATAATCTGGCCTTCCTGCAAATGGTCAAATCCATTATAAACAATGCGGTCGCCTACTTTCAAGCCATCTTTCACGAGGTAAGCACTGCCGCTTTTGCCGGCTACCTGAATGGCCTGGCGGCTCACTTTATTGCTGTCGCCGACGGCAAAAACAAACACTTTGTCCTGCAATTCTACGGTGGAGGCGGTAGGTACCAGAATGGTGTTGGGGTGGTTCAGGCTTAGCCGTATTTTACCGGTATTACCCGACCGCAGGAAACCTTCGGCGTTGGGGAAACTGGCCCTTACGGTAATCGCGCCGGTATTTTTATCAAACTGCCCATCAATCATGTCGATTTTACCCTGGCTGGCAAAAGTGCTTTGGTCGGTTAAAATTAAATCCACGGGCGGCAGCAGGCGGAGCTTTTCGTTTAAATTCCGGCCGGGGTACTGGTTTTTAAAATTAGTAAAGTCTCTTTCGCCCAGGGAAAAATAAACGTGTACCTCGTGCACATCCGAAATCTGGGCAAGGGCCTGCGGATCGGTAGGGGCCACCAGACTGCCTTGTTTCCGGAGCAAACGGCCCACGTAGCCACTTACCGGGGCTTTTACGGTGGTATAACCCAGGTTTATTTTGGCGGCGGCCACGGCGGCTCTCCCCTGCTCTACCCGGGCTTTCGCTAATTGATGAGCGGCTTGCGCGGTTTTAAGCTGAACATCCGAAACTACTTTATTCTGAACCAGTGGCTCCAGTTTATCTACTTCCAGTTGGGCGTTTACCAGTTCGGCTTCTGCGGCGTGCAAACCGGCTAAGGCCGTATTTAGTTGTTCTTTGTAAGGCAGGTCGTTTATTTTAAACAAGGGCTGGCCTTTTTTAACATAGGCGCCTTCATCTACATAAACCTGATCCAGGTAGCCGTTTACCTGCGGCCGGATTTCGATGTTGGTTAATCCTTCTACGGTAGCCGGATATTCCTGGTAAGTAGTTACGGCGTTGGCCTCCAGACTTATAACGGGCAAAGCCGGCGGTGGGGGCGGTGCAGTTTGGGCAGTTTCTTTGGAGCTGCAGGCAGATACGAATAGCAGCGTTACTAAACCAAGCACCGCAACTGAATGGGTATATGATATTTTTTTAAGTTTTTTCATGATGAAAAAGATTTTAATATAAAATGTTAAAATGTAAGTAGGCCTTTTGCCCCGAAGCTTTTCTGGGAGTAGCACCTAAAATTTAAAAGAGTCGCCGGAATAGCATCCGAACGATTACTTGTATTTGGGAATTTGTTACCCGGAATAACCTTTGGCTATTTTGGTAACTTGTTTTAAGGATTGGCTGAAAAGTTTTTAAACTTGTAAGGAGGAATTGTTCTAATAAAAGGTATTAAACATGAGATTAATTAATTTGTAAAGGTTTGTCTATATTTAAGGGTGTTGGTGAGTAAGTATTAACAATAAGTTGGTTTAGCCAGCCACTCTGACTTAGGGCGGTTATTTTTGATGGCTTTGTAACCTGCTTTATAGAAGCTTTTGATTAAAAAATGATTGATTTTGTTGGCATTAATTGTTCCCATTGTAGTAGTGTTTTTTGTAACAGATGAATAATTGACAATAGTTACAAAAAGATACTATTAATTGTTTTAAAAATAAACTATTTATTTTTTTAAGTGTTTACATATAGAGAACTTCTAATGCCGGATTATTTAATAAACAATAGCGCATTCAGGTTAAAATACCGTATAAAACCTTACTTAGCTGGTGAATGCTCTTGTTAGTAGAAGCCAGAAATTTTAAAAATTTAAAAAAATGAGAGACGATAGATTTTCGGGAGAAAGTTGCCCCATGACCCGGGCGATGGCTACTTTAGGAAGCAAATGGAAACCAATTATTATTCATACCTTAAATACCCAAAAGCTCCGCTTTGGGCAATTGAACGACTTAATACCTTTAATTACCCGCAAAGTGTTAACCGAGCATTTAAAAGAAATGGAAGAAGATGGCATTTTACTCCGGGAAGCCTTTAGTGAATTGCCCCCGCGGGTAGAATATTCTCTAACCGAAAAAGGCCTGGCGCTTTTACCCATCTTAAGATCGGTGTGCGAGTGGAACGCGCAATTCGGAAGTACCGAGGACTGCAATCTGGAAAATACCACTATCCAGACTGCCTCTAAAATAAAAAAATAGAGTACCAGGAAGGTGTAATTCTATTCACCAGCCTGGTACTCTATTTAAAAAAATATTTTACCTGAAAAACTCAGCTTCAAAGCATAAAATTATTTTATTAAACTAATTCAGGTTTGTTTAATAATGTGTGAAGCAGGTCTATTTGGCACCTTCAAACGAAAGGCCTTGTACCTGTAGGGTAAGGGTGGCAACCTGCTTGTTTGGATTGCGGCCAAACTTTATAATAGTGCCGTTGCCGCCGGCAAATACATCGGCTTCGGCACCAGGAGTAAGTTCCCCTTCGTTGCCACCAGCACTCATCAGTAACTTTCCTGCTTTGGGAATAACTTCAATGTACTCGAATGGTAAGCCCGACATTTTGTACTTCCCGGCATAGGCTTCCAGATCTTTAGCGGTAAGTTTAGGAGCAGCGCCCATAGTTGGGTGGGTACCGGCGTTTGCGGATTGGCTATTCTGAAACTCTACATTGATTACCACAAACAACGATTGACCAGCCGGGGCTTTATCATTTTTAAAAACAAAGTACACGTCATGCATACCGGAGACATTCGCCAATTTAGCTGTTATGGCGGGTGGCATGCTGGTTGGGTTGGCGGCTTCCTGGGTGGCAATAAAAGGAGTTTGACCTATCAGCTTTCCGGTGGGTGCGTCTAAGTGCACTTCAATGAAGCCACCAGCCGCATTTAATTGGGCTTTAAGCGCGGCCGCATTAAAAGCTATCAGACTGATATTGGTTAAATCTACGTTGCTAAATCCAATGCTGGAGTTATTTACAGAGGCAATGATTATGGTACCATACTTCATCACACTCTCTACTTTATCGGCTTTGCCGGCGGGTATTCGGGCATTCCGGAGCAACAACGTTTTTTCCGCGGTAATGGATGGAACTCCCGCACTGCCTTTGTCTTTGTACGCGGCCCGTACCACAAACCTACCTTCGCCTTTGTCGCCGGCCGGAATCGCCATGGTATAGCTGCCTTTTACGGGTAAAGACGGAACAGCTTGGTTTTCCTGGGCCAGACTTAAAACGTACTTCACCATTTCGGTAGCATCAGCGGAAGTTAATTGCGGATGCGCACTCATAGCTACTTCGCCCCACACTCCGCTGCCGCCCGAAATAACCTTTTTGGCCAATCGTTCGGCGGCGCCCGCATCGTTTTTGTATTTAAAGGCAACCTGCTTGTAAGCCGGGCCAATTGATTTTTTATCGATGCTGTGGCAGGCTTTGCAATCGCTGCTTTCGATTAAGCTGCGGCCTTTTACCACGCCTGCTGCAGCATCGGCACTGCGGTGGCCTTGCGCAATGGTTACGAGGTCATACCCTTCCGGCAAATAATCAATGTTCATGGCTACTGCCTCCGGCTTAATTTTACCGTTCGCTAAACTACCATCTTCCTTATCACTCACTTTTACTTCGTACTCAAATGGTTGATTCGGGAAAAAGAAAGTTTGATTACTGTTCTTTGTTTCGAAGGTTAAAACCGGTTCTTCGTTGCCCGCCATAATTTCCAGGGAACGGGAACTGCTGCCTCCTTTAGTATCGGTTACAGTAAGGGTGGCTTTATAAACACCGGCTTTATCCAGGGTAATGGTTGGGTTGGCTTCGTTATATGTTTTAGCGTTACCACCATTCTGAGGAACTACTTTCCAGGTGTATTTTAAGGCATCATTATCGGCATCCTGGGTACCTTTAGAAGAAAGCTGCGCTTTAAACGGAACAGCACCGCCTTTTTTGCTCGAGGCAATTTGTACCACGGGTTTGCGGTTACCCGCATTGTATTCAATGCGTACCAGGCGGGCATCATCGTTTTGCGTGAACCAGCCGCTGCCGTATTCCAGCATATATAAGTCTCCATCCGGGCCAAACTCCAAATCAGAGGGGTTCGAAAACTTGTAACTGGGCATAATCCGCTCCATGGAACTGTAGTTGCCGTTGGCGTCTAGGGTAACTGCCATGAGCCAGCCGCGCATCCACTCGTAGATTAAGAGCTTGCCATCGTAGTAATCGGGAAAAGAACGTTTGGCGTTTTTAAATTGGTCGGCGTAAAATACCGGTCCGGCCATGGCCGAACGACCACCCGCACCTACCAACGGAAACTCTTTAGATTCGGCGTAAGGATACCAGATAAACGCTTTTTGGGCCTGAGGCAACTGGTTTAAGCCCGTGTTATTTACGGAATTGTTAATGGGTTTTTCTGGGTTGTAAAGTTCGCCGGATTGGTTAGTAGCAAAATCATACTTGTAATATGGTTTATTATCGCCGACAAAATAAGGCCAGCCGTAGTTACCAGCTTGGCGGGCCTGGCCCACTTCGTCCTGACCGGCTGGCCCCCGTTTTTCGTTTGCCTGCGCAGCATCCGGGCCAATATCGCCCCAGTACAAATAATTGGTTTTGGGATCAATGGATATTCTAAAAGGGTTGCGGTGGCCCATGGTGTAGATTTCGGGCCGGGTTTTAGACGTTCCTTTCGGAAATAAATTGCCAACCGGGATGGTGTACGAACCATCCGCCTCCGGGTGGATGCGCAGAATTTTACCCCTTAAATCATTGGTGTTGGCCGACGTCATTTGGGCGTCAAAAGGCGAACGTCCGGGCCGTTCATCCGAAGGGCTAAAGCCGTTGGATTGCTGCGGGTTAATGTTATCGCCCGTAGAAATATACAAATTACCTTGCGCATCGAAAGCCAAAGAACCGGCAGCGTGGCCGCTAATTTCCCGTTGGGTAGGCACCTCCAGAATTACTTTTTTAGACGCCAGCACCAGCTCATTATCTTTAAACTCGTATCGGGCTAAAATATTTTTAGCCTCCCTTCCTTCGGGGGAGTAGTAGAGGTAAATCCAGTTATTTTTTAAAAAATCAGGGTCTTTGGTGATGCCTAGCAAACCGCCTTCGTCTTCGCCTACTTTGCCTTCTTTATCGGTAACTTTGGTGTTTACCGGAATTTTAGTAACAACTTTAGTTTTGCCGGTAACGGGGCTGTACATTTTTAAATTTCCACGGCGCTCCACAAACAATACCCGGTTATCCGGCAAAACCGTTAGCTCCATGGGTTCATCGAGTTTTTCTTCCAGTACCACTTTCGAGAAGCGGTTTTCTTCCGGCATTCTTTTCACCTTGGCTTTGCTGTAGTTGAGCGGTTTAGGGGCATCGCCGCCCATTACATAATGCAAACCGGCGTACAAATGTTTAAGGAAAAGCGGCTCCGCGAAAGTAGCATCGGTGTGCCCGCTCGCCGTGTAAAAAGACCGCCCTCCGTCAAACTCCTGGTACCAGGCCATGGGATGATTATCGCCGTTGGTGCCGCCACGGTAAGTTTTCTCGTCTATTTTCAATAAAACTTTTATATCGGGGCTAATATTTTTGTAGGAGTAAAACTCATCGATCCGTTCCCATTTTTCGGGTAAAAAGCTGGTCGCCGGGTGCGTTTTATCTTGCACGATAAACGTGCCTTTTTGTACGTTATCCGGGTTAGGGTGGCTTTCGAACCAGGCGCCAGCTAATTTGTTGTACCAGGGCCAACCGTATTCGGTATCGGCGGCTGCATGAATACCCAGGTAACCGCCACCCGCCTGAATGTAGCGTTCAAAGGCGTTTTGCTGAATCGGATTAAGCACATCGCCGGTGGTATTGAGGAATACGACAGCACGGTATTTTTTTAAATTTTCTTCGGTAAACCGGGCAGCATTTTCGGTAGTGTCCACGGCAAAGCCGTGTTGCTGCCCCATCTGCCGGAAAGCTTTTTGTCCGGCCTCAATAGAAGCATGCCGGAAAGCCGCGGTTTTACTGAATATTAAAATCCGAGGAGTTTCTTTAACTACCCGGTAAGACCACAGTCCTAGGGTAAACAGACAAAGGATTGCCGCTCCGAAAAATTTCCGGAGCGGTGAAAGAAATAAAGACCTCATAAATGGGTGCGATAAGAATAAAATACGCAAGAATAGATTTACTTGGCCTTTGTTCCTTGCACATTGAACATATCCATAATGCTACCGGTAACGTTGGTATCATCTTTCTTTTCCAAAGTCATGTACACATCCATTTGCTGTTCTGGGGCGATAAAATTTACCTGTAATTTATTACCTTGCTGAGAGACACTGGTAAACGGATTTGCCACTTTGTTGCTGGTCGGGTCCACAAAACCACCGCTGAGTTTTCCATCCTTTTTTTCAATCATGATAACCAAATCTTTATCCCCATCCGGTAAACCGAAAGCTTTCACGTTCCAGGTACCCACAAAATAATCTCCCGGTGTGGTTTGAGCCTGTAAACTGAATGCAAATAAGGTTAGAGTAATAAAACTTAAAAAGAACAAGGAGCTTAACTTTTTCATAATAAATAAGGGTTTAAAGGTGAATGATTAAACAATAAGAATGGAATGACTCTAAATTTTTAAAAATTTAAAAATATTATAACGTAAATTTTACGTAATAAAGATAAGCTCCTATTTTATATTCTGTATATTTTACAGAATAATTATTTTTAAATTTGTAGTATGAACACGGAAGAAGAAGTAAATGACTTTGTGCACCATGGTCACCAGGAGTACCTGACACACCTGAGCATCGATTCGGTAATATTTGGTTACCACGAGCAGCAGCTCAAGATTTTACTCCTGAAATGGAAAGGCTATGATGGATGGGGTTTGCCCGGCGGATTTATAAAAAAAAGAGAACCTTTAAGCGACGCTGCTTACCGGATTTTAAAGGAAAGAACCAACCTGAGCAATTTATTTCTGCAACAGTTTTACGTTTTCGGCGATTCGCCGTACCGGGTTAAGGAAAGAAGCCCGCACGAATTCCGGGATAAATTTAATTTACAAGTAGAGGATGATAATTGGCTGTTTAAGCGAACCCTGGCTATTGGCTATTTTGCGTTGGTCGATTATTCAAAGGTAATTGTGCAAACCGATTTTTTTACCGAATCATACCGGTGGTGGGAAGTGGATGCCATTCCCCCGCTGTTATTCGACCACAACGATGCTGTAGATAAAGCTTTGCTGACCTTACGTTTACAGATTTATCACCAGCCCATTGGCTACAACCTGTTACCCGAAAAGTTTACCCTCCCGGAAATACACTCGCTTTACGAAACCATCTTGAGCAAAGAACTGGATCAACGTAACTTCGCCAAGAAGCTGGTTACCCTGGGTTTAATTCAAAAGTTAGATGAACGCCGGTCTATTGGGGCGCACCGCTCGCCTTATTTGTACCAGTTTGTAAAAGAAAAATACGAGCAGGCTTTACAAGAAGGCATTGTGCATACCTATTAACTCAATTCAACCAAGTTTAAAGTTTAATATCTCTTTATACCTATTGATAGGTTTTTAAGGCTTCGGTTTCACCCATAGCTTGTAAAATTTTTTGCAGGCCGGTCATATTCAACCGCAAACCTTCTTCCGCGTCCGGAGCGGTATCTTCGTTGATAATGCTGATGGGTCCGGTGTACCCGCTTTCTTTTACCAGGCGCATCATTTCCTGCTCGGCGTTGCCTTGCCCCACCGGCACTACTTTGGCTCGCGGGCCTTTAACTAAACCCATTAAAGTTACCGTCATCAGGTGGGGTTTTATCAGGGGTAAAAACTGTGGGAAACGTTCTACATCGTCTTCGGCGTGGTGAAAATTGTAAACAATGCCCAGATTGGGCATTTTGAGGTAATCGATAAGCTGCACCTGGTTCTCAGGCATACCATACCAGCCGCCATGATTATACAAACCCACCGAACAGCCAATTTTAGCAGCTTGTTCGGCAATGTAACGAAGCGGTTTGGCGTGGGCAACTACTTTTTGCTCCTGCGTCATGGAGTCCAGGCCTTTGATGTTTACCAGCATACACCAGATCTGGGTTTTCACGTTGTGGCGCTGAAGTACATCCAGGATAATTTTTAAATTTTTATCTTTTTCCGGCTCCGGACCCGACATGTACCAGAACGATTGTAATTGAATGTTGTGCTTTTTCAAAGCTTCCAGCTCGGCATCGAAGGTAGAAATGTGTTTTTCGCGCCAGTCGTAAGCCAGTTTCGTAATGCCTAATTTGTTCAACATTTGCGCCCGTTCTTCCGGAGTGCGTTCTTTTACATCGTAAGGTACAATGCACCAAGCCACCAGGTTGTCGCGGGAGTAAATGCTTTTGGTTGCCCCCGCTGATTTGCTGGCGCTTTTCTCAGTTTTACACTGTATACCTAACAAGCTTACAAACACCAGCAAAGCGATCCACGAAATCTGAAATCTACTTTTAACTAATTTTTTAAAAATTCCGGAAGGCGAGAACATCGATTGGGTTTATTATTTTTAATTTTCTTTTTAGGCTACATTCTTACAAAATGACTTTGAATTTACGTATTCGGCAAAGCAAAAGCCAATATATTTGCCTGACTTACCACCATTAATTGCCGAAATAACCACCTACCTTAGAACTCAAGGGCAAGGGCAATGTAAGATAAAGCTGGTCAGAATAAATAGTAAGAATCTACTTCTGTTATTTTATTACCCACACATTCAATATAATCAGATTCTGTTAGATATTTAATAAATTAAACTATACATTAATTACCCAATAATTCAGGCATGAAAATGCCTGATTTTATTATAGAAACCGGTTAACCCTGACAAAAATTCTTCCGCACAAAGTACCGATAAGCGTATGTTACTTGTTATATCCGGTAATTGGCAGCCATACAGAGAATAAGAAAATGTATAAATCCCTGACTGAACAAGAAGTAGGAACCTATTTAAACCAAGGTAAAACTATTGAAGTCTTTCTTGGAAAAATTAGCGATGACAAAGAAATAATAAGTTGGATTGACTTACAAAAGACAAAAGGTAACCTTGTAACAGTAACTTATTATGAAGTTTTTGACGAAGGTAATTTAGATTGGTTAGACCTGTATGCTTTTTCTTTTATTGACCCAGATATGGATTTTGAAACCAAACAATTTGAATCAACAGAAAAAGCGATAAAATACGTAAAAGAAAAATATCGATTGACTGAACCAAAGTTCTTATTAAGAGGTGGAATCCAAGAAGAATACGAAAAATTAATAATTTCAGAGGGACGGCAATAAAAGTACAACTGCCAACAAGGTATAAAAATCATTGTTCGGCCGATGGCCTCACACGCTTTTTATACTAGCTGTTAGGCAAAATTTTTAAATTAAAATCGTGGTTCGATCAAAATTTATAAAAGACATTTTAACTCTACTACTGGATGGAGACGAGGAAGGAGTATTTGCTAGAAACCAACTAAATTATATAACTGAAAAGGAGGTTGAATATACAGGAGCTGGAGTTTTTATTTACTTCAAATACGCGAATGGAATTGAGAAATTTCAATTAGAAAATAGGACTCTGATTCTGGATGGAGTAAAAATTATTTCCACTGAATTAACGGCTGACGCAGATGCTACCCTGTTTTATAAGAATGGACTTATAGACTATTTAGAAGTTTGGTCTCATAACGGTGAATATCCAAAAACAGAGCTTAAGAATTACGTCCTCAAACAGGATTGGAAAAGCTCACCAAATAGAATAATAACACATAACTAAAAAGAAATACATTGTCCGACAAAAGCTGAAAGCCATTAAAATGTTTTTTAGCCCAACCATTAACAGAAATAGAGAAATCTTGAAAGGCTTACCGCAATTACATTTTTCATTAAACACAAGCCGAAATCCCCCGAGCGCACCAGCCAAATCAAAAACCAAAACATTTTAATATATCAGCGGCAAGCTGAGATTAGCAAAATTTTGGTACTCCGGCCGGTTTTGCCTATACTCGTTGTTTGTCTCCAAATTACTGCCACGGTATGCTGCTCGCTCAATTACAAAAAGTAGAGGAAATAGCCACGAGCTCTAAGGTATCCCGGTTGCTGGCGCACCCCTACCGTTACCTGAAAGCTATTGGCTACCGGCAATTTTTATATCCGTTTTTAAAAAAAGGTTGGCGGGTGCAGGCCCAAACTTTCTGGCAGGAACCTTTTTGGGTAGATTTACCGGCCGGTACGGATATTTACCTCACGGGTGGCAAGGCCGATGAATCGGAAATAAGGCTGGCCCGTTACCTGATTAAAACTTTAAAACCCTACGACACCTTTATTGATGTAGGCAGTCATTTTGGTTATTTTTCGCGGCTGGCCCTGCAAATTTTAAAAAATACCGGAAGCGTAGTGGCCGTAGAACCGTCGAAGAAAACGTTTGCTTTGCTCCAGAAAAATTTGGCCGGTTACTCCCGCGCCATTGCGGTACACTGTTTAATAGGCGCTGAAAATAGCCAGAAAACTTTTTATGAATTTCCGGTAAATTACTCCGAATACAACACCGCCTTTCCGGAGCAGTTTGCCGAACACGGTTGGTATAAAAAAGCGGCCATAGATAAGTACACCTTGGATTGTAAAACCCTGGATAGTCTGGTAGCCGAACACAACCTAAAGCCCCAGATTATTAAAATAGATACCGAAGGCTCCGAACACGAAGTTATTCTGGGGGCTCAAAAACTGCTCACCGGCAATAAAACCGTAGCTTTGGTAATGGAGTATCTTAGTAAAGCCCGCCACAACCAAGCCCACGTACAAGCTACCGCTATTTTAAAAAATTTAGGTTATTTGCCATTTGTTATTAACCCGGATAGCACTTTAACTAGCTGCCCCGATGTAGAGCAGCATCTCGAAAAAACCAAGCGCGAAAGCGATAACATCGTGTATCGCTACCAGAATTAAACAAAAGCTGCGTAACAATAAGCTAACCGTAGCCGAATCCGGAATAATCCCTTTTACAGTTTTCCCACCCTAAGTCTTTAATCCTTCATCTACCCAAAAACAGACACATAATTTCAGACCTATCAGTAGGTAAAAAGATCTTCTTTTCAGAAAATAGCTTCTTTTTTAAGGGCATTTTTTAAAATTCAGTTTATTCTTTCTAATTTTAAACCAAACGCTATAAATCTGCCGGGTACTTAGAAAATTATCTATGAAACTACTGCTTTGCTTTATTTTTTCTATCAGCCTGGTTTTAACTACGGCTATTTCCTCGGTGCTGGAAGAAATTCGAACAACAACTTCCGCATCCAACCAACCATCAACTTACCAGACAAAGGCTTTGCCCCGCATTGCCATTGCCGGTTTGGGCATTGAGTCGAGTACTTTTTCGCCGGCGCTTACCACCGAAGAAGCTTTTCATGCGCGCTACGGCACCGATGTTTTTACACCTTATCCTTTCTTTGCCACCGATTCGGTATTACGTAAAAAAGCAACCTGGCTGCCCAGTTTAGTGGGGAAATCGTTGCCCGGCGGCGCGGTAACCCGCGAGGCTTACGAATCTTTAGTAAAGCAAACGTTGGATTTTTTAAAAAAGAACGGACCTTACGATGGCTTATTCTACGATATCCACGGAGCCATGAGTGTGGTGGGGCTCGACGATCCGGAAGGTGATTTTATTACCCGCATCCGGCAAGTAATCGGCACCAAACCCGTAATTTCTACTTGTATGGATTTACACGGTAACGTTTCCTGGCGGCTGGCCCAAAACACCGATTTAATTACCTGCTACCGCATGGCTCCCCACGAAGATGCCATGCAATCAAAAAGACGGGCCGTGCAAAATTTACTCACCCGCCTGGAAAGTGGCAAGGGCAAACCGGCCTATAAAGCTTGGATTCCGGTGCCTATTTTACTACCAGGCGAAAAAACCAGCACCCGCATTGAGCCCGGCAAAAGCGTTTACCAGGCCGTTGCCCCGGCCACCGTTCAGC
Source organism: Adhaeribacter swui (assembly GCF_014217805.1). Taxonomy (NCBI): domain Bacteria; kingdom Pseudomonadati; phylum Bacteroidota; class Cytophagia; order Cytophagales; family Hymenobacteraceae; genus Adhaeribacter; species Adhaeribacter swui. The sequence continues at coordinate 3,246,488 of NZ_CP055156.1, read as the reverse complement.
CCGGCATTATTGATGCGGCCATCTGGATTGGCTACGCCTGGGCCGACGAACCCCGCAACCACGGCGTAGTAATGGTTACCGGCGACGATAAAACCAAAGTAACCCAAACGGCCGAAAAACTGGCGAAAAGTTTCTGGGATGCCCGTAAACAGTTTGCCTTTGTGGCCCCTACCGGTACGTTGCAAGAATGCCTGGATAAAGCCTTTCCAGCGACAAACATCCTTTCTTTATCAGCGATTCCGGCGATAACCCCACCGCCGGCGGCGCCGGCGACGTAACCTGGACCATAACCCAAATACTAGCCCGACCAGAATTTAAAACCGAAAACGGCCCTTCGTTAATTTACGCGTCTATTCCGGGACCCGAGTTGGTACAAAAAGCCGTAGAAGTGGGGGTAGGTGGCAAAATAAGCGCTACTGCCGGCGCCCAGGTAGATGCTCGTTTTGCGCCGCCGGTAAAACTAACCGGTACCGTTACCGCCATTGAACACGGCGATAAAAACGCCGAAACTGAAGTTGTCGTAAAAGTGGGTAACGTACACGTAATTGTTACCAAAAAACGGAAACCCTACCACAAAGAAGCTGATTTTACCCGTTTGGGCCTAAACCCGCGTAAAGCCGATATTGTGGTGGTTAAAATTGGTTACCTGGAGCCGGAACTCTACGCCATGCGTGCCGATTGGCTAATGGCCTTAACCGTGGGCGGTGTTGACCAAAACCTGGAAGGATTAACTTACAAAAGAATTAAACGCCCCATGTTCCCGTTCGATAAAGATATGAAAGACCCCGACCTGACGGCAAAACTGGTACCCGCTTCGGATAAGCTGTAACCCGCAATAGAAAAGGCAGCAAATAGAAATTTTTAAAAAATTTTATTTGCTGCCTTTTCTATCATTTATTGTTTGTACCGGAAATGCTTTTATCGAACGCACGTTAAATTAAAACCTTAACTGCGCAACGAAAACCGCCGCAACCAATCTTCGGCCTTTATTATGTCGTTAAAAACCTTGGCCCGAAAAGATTTTAGGTTAGCTTTAAAAGTTGATGCCGTGGAGTCGGCAAACGATTCGGGGGTAGATACCAGGGCAAAATATTTTAAACCTGCCCGCGAAGCCCGGGGCGCCCATTCGTTTATCACCCACTCCAGCGAATGGTCCCACCCCCCTAAAATCTGACTGGTATCGTTTAACACACAATGCAACTTTGCGTCGGCCATGGTTTGGGTATAAGCCAGAACACCGGTCTTAATATTGTCTTCGGTTAAGTAGCCCGTCCAATTTACCGATACCCATTTATTTTTATGGTCTACCTCAATGGTTAGAAAAACCCGGCCGAATGCATTCTTAAGTTCTTGTTTCATCTAGGGTATTCTGGGTAAATAGCTTGCATCAATAAAAATTACCTTAAATATGCTGTAAGTTCCTCCTAAAAACCAATTAGTAAATTACTATTTAATTATCATAATATTTACTCCGTTAAAAACACCATTTTTTCTAAAATTCTACTGAATAATGCATAAATTATTTCTTTTTGATCCGCACATTAACATCTCTTATAACACGGTAACGGATATTTTGTACGCCGATTGGACGGGCAACCAAACCAAGGAAAGCGTAATAGATGGTTGCGAAAAAATCTTGTACTATCTGCAAAAAGAAAAATGCAAAAAAGTATTAAACGATAACACCCGGGTTTCCAGCATTTGGTCCGATGCGGCGGAGTGGGTAGCCGTGGATTGGTTTCCGCGCATGCACCAAGCCGGTTGCAGCTTTTTTGCCTGGGTTTACTCGCCCAATACCTACAGCCGCCTTTCTACCGACGCTACTTTAAGTTTTAACATTCGCGATGTAATGGCCATTACCTTCGACAGTTTTGAAAACGCCGAATCGTGGCTAAAAGCGGTTTAAGTTTTTTTAAAAAAGCTTATTAATCAACACTTTAAATACACCAAAATTATTTACCAGATGCTATTTGTGGATTAGTACGAATCATAAAGTATGGTTAAACCTGATTTATCCGGCTCAAGATTTTGGATACCAGCATTAAAAGCGTTTTCTTCTCTCTTTCATTTTATTTTAGTTTCAGTATCTTACCAAGTCTTTTACCTGTTCAGCACCTACAATTACGCTATGAAGAAAACGAAACTTCCCTTTCTACTTTTATTTTGCGGCAGTCTTTTCTGGGCCGGCTGTCAATCAAAAACAACCGATACGACCAATACTACCGATTCATCAACTAAAACAGCGGACGCCGTTCAGAAAAAACCTTTAAAAATTATTCTGGATAGCGATATCGGGCAGGATTGCGACGATGCCGCCGCCATGGCTTTACTGCACCAGTTTGCCGATAAAGGCGAAGTAGAAATACTGGCTACCATGTTCCCGATGCAGGACCCCATGGGCGCACCGGCCCTGGATGTAATTAACACGTATTACGGCCGCCCCGATATACCCATTGGCACCTACAAAGGAAATTTTAAATATTTGGGCGAGTTGTGGGACCATTACAATACCAAGCTGGCCAAAAATTTTCCGCACGATTTAAAATCCGGCAAAGACGCCCCGGACGCGGTTAGCTTATACCGGCAAATTTTAGCTAAGCAAGCAGATACCAGCGTGGTAATTGTAGCGGTTGGCCCGGAACGCTTACTCGCCGATTTGTTAAAAACCGGTCCGGATAGTTACAGCAATTTAAGTGGCCCTGATTTGGTGAAGCAAAAAGTAAAAATGCTGACGGTAATGGGCGCCGGTTTCCAGAAAGGCCACGAGTGGAATATTAAAATTTCGCCGGATGCCTCTAAACTGGTGGCCGAAACCTGGCCTACGCCTATCGTTTACAGCGGCTTCGAAATAGGCGAAGCCATCCGTACCGGCAACCGTTTACTCACCGAAGCTCCTAAAAATAGCCCCGTCCGGGCTTCGTTCGAAAACCATCCTTTCGTAGACTCTACCACCCACGACCGCCAGAGTTGGGACCAAACGGCCGTGCTGTACGCAGTGCGTGGCCTGCAAAATAACTGGAAACTGGAAAGCAATGGCTACAATTTTATAGATGAAACCGGCAAAAACGAATGGCGCCAGGATACCGATAAAAATCACAGTTATTTACTTTTAAACCGGCCTGCCGCCGAAGTAGCCCGAGAAATTGAAGATTTAATGGTAGCGCCCCCCATTAAAATCCACTAGCTGAAGCTAGTGGCAATTCAGGGAGAGATTTATTTTAAAAATAATCCAATTCTGCATCATTTACTCCCTGAATTGCCTCCATCTTCAGATGGAGGATTTATATGCATTGCCGCTATCTTTAGATAGCGGCTTCAAAAACCATACAAGCGTTTAAAATCTTCTTGCTCTTCTTGGTAAGATTTTAACTGATGATGGGCTTCCTGATTTTTGATATACTCCCGCACCTTGTTTACCATTGATTCGCTGACGGATACTGCAAAATATTCATCCTGCCATTCAAATTTAGCGAGGCAAAGATTATTCTGATTAATCCAAAAAGCAGATTCGCCTTTGATGAGCTGCATCACTTTAGCTACATTTTGATTCAACCCCAAGGAAACCAAACAATGGACATGATCGATATGGCCATTGATAAAGTCAATGTAAATACCCTTTTCTTGGGCGTTTTCTCTGATATGCCGAAATATCTGGGTCCTGATTTCTTTTGTTAAGTAGGGCTCCCGGTTTTTAGTAGACCATACAAAATGAATCCAAACTTTTATATAAGGCATAGGCTAATAATTTATTTTAAAATAATCTAATCCTGCATCCTACACTGCCTAAATTACCTCCATCTTTAGATGGAGGTTCTATTGATAGCGGCAATGCTTCTGCCGTTAATTTTTATACTTCAAACAGAGAAAAGCCAGTAAGGTGCAGCCCCCCATCATACCAATCATAGGATAGGCGGTGTGATTATGCAGCAAACTGAGCAAGGAAGTAATTAAAAAGGCCGACAAATAACTCATAGAACCTACAAGCGCCGAAGCCGAGCCGTTGTAAGCCGGAACTGCCGCCAAATACAAAGCCGTGGCATTGGGCAAAATAAGCCCCAACATACTCAGGAACAAAAGCAAAACGCCTACCAACGCAATTAGTGGACCTTGATAAAAAATAATGAAAAAGCCCGCTAGCCCGGCCAGCATCTGAACGATAATCCCGAACCGGGTAATGCTTTTTACCGGGAAACGCTTGAGTAAAAAAGTATTGCCAATGCCCGCCAGAATAATGCCCAGGGCCAGACCCGAAAACATAAAACCGTATTGCTTTTTACTTAAATGGTACAGTTGGGTAAACACAAACGGCGAGGCCGTAACAAACGAAAAAGCCGCACTGTTGCTGATAGCCCGCACCAAAGCGTAATTCACAAATGCCGGACTTATAATAGCTTGCCTGTACCCCAACCGGATAGTGGACCAGTGCAAACCTTTATTTTCGGCGGGTGTTTTGCCGGGAGGTAAAATAGTGTAACACCCAAGCAACGCCACCCCCGAAATTAGCGCCATAATCAAAAACAGGTATTTCCAGGTAGCCGCCTCGGCCAAAAAACCGCCAATCATGGGTGCCAGTATTGGCGAAATGCCCATAATAATTTGGAGTAAGGTAAAAACATGCGCTGCTTTTTTGTCGCCGTATAAATCATTCACCAGAGCCCGCGCAATAACCTGGCAGGCACTTCCGGCCAATCCCTGCAAAAAGCGCCAGATTAAGAAAGAGGTAAAGTTGCCCGTAAGTACGCTTGCCGTAGCGCATAAGATATATACCAGCAAGCCAGCTTTTAAAGGCCTCATCCGGCCCCACACATCCGATAAAGGACCCAGAAATAATTGCCCGAAAGCCATTCCGAAAAGAAAAATCGTAACCGAATTTTCCATGCGTACCATCGGCACATTAAAATACCGAGCCATTACCGGAAAAGCCGGCAAATACATATCAATGGATATGGAGCCTATGGCCGTAAGAATGCCTAAGGTCAGAATAATTAACAGGGTATATCTGCTGGTTGTGCTGGGAGCAGTTGCTTGGTATAACAAAATAATATTTTTAAAAAACCAGAAAATACAAACCTGCTATTACGGCTCAGGCAATAATTCTGATTTACCAGTTCTATTAAATTTTAAGAATTATAGTAACCAAAATCGTAATTACCAGCGGGCTGTTCTTTTTGCTTATTATCTGGAGAATGTCTATTTATCAGGCCGCCCAAAATAACCTTAACAGGTTAATGGTTAAGCCATTTCACTCGGTTATGAATTTAAAATTATTCTTAAACGCTCCTGTTTGCATTATTTAAGAAAAATTTTAAATTTATAGAATTACAACCTTTCTTATTAATAACTAAGTAGTTGCAAAAAATAAGTGTTTTTTAAAAGCATTTATTTTTAAGCTGCCTTCCCGACCGAGCTCATCCAGTTTTAGAAATCTTTTTGCACCCGTTGAATAAAAAGCAATTAAACTATTTATCCACTAAATTTAAAACAACCCATGAAAGCACTATTACTTCCGCTGGCTGTAGCCACTTTATTAATGGGATTTATGCCGGGCCAGGCGCATAGTCAAAGCAAGCAACCACCGCGCATTTCCGCCGCTCCGGGTGATTCGGTTTGGGTGATTGTGAATTACGTAAAGGCTGATAAACGTGCTCAATACGAACGTTTTGTGCACGAAATTTTCTGGCCGGGAGCTAATAAATTAAGCAAAGACGAACAAAAAGTTTTTCGCCAAACCCGCATTTTACATCCTACCGCCGCCGAGCCGGATGGTACCTACGCCTACTTTTTTATTATGGACCCGGTAATAAGGAAAGGTAATTACGACATTGAAAATTTACTGGTTAAAATGTTTGGCGAAACCACCGCCAGGGAACATTTTAAATTATTTACGGATGCTTTAGCCAACGATGGCAAACAATACCAATTAGTACAATCGCGGCATTAACTATTAAAAATGATGAAGGCCTTTAAAAGCTCTGGCGCGCAAGCAGCTTTTAAAGGCCTTCAGTAAAAAATTAAAAAAAGGAAGCAAGATTTTCCTTGCTATAAACCTTTACTTTTTAACTTCATAAGCCACTACTTTATTCGCGAAAAAAGTAGGTACTAACAATAAATTTTGCTCGGGAATATATTCAATATCGGCGGCATTTACTTTTTCGGCTTTGGTATCGAGCAGTTTGGTTACCTGGCCAGCCGCCGTAACGTAGTTGATTTCGCCGTTCCAGTTGGAAATTATAAAATCTTTACCGTACGGAATAATGCCATCTCCGCCGATTAAGCCTTCGGCAATTTTGCGCAGTTCTTTGGTATTTTTGTTTACTTCGTAAAAAATGCCGGCAGTCATATCAATCATGTAAAATTTGTTCTGGTGCGCCAGCAAACCGTTCGGTTTTTGGAAATGGTCTTTTTCCAGCCATACTTCGGCCTGGTTGTTATTAAGACGGTACACCCGTTTTTTATCTGAATCCGACACATACACCACGCCTTGCGCATCCACGGTAATATCGTTTAACATGCCGGCATCTTTTACCGGAATGGTACGCACCAGTTTGGCCGTTTTAACATCAATTACCACTACCTTAGTTAAATCGGCTACGTACAAAAGCCCTTTCGATAAACCCAAACCTTTCGGCGAATCCATTCCACCTACTACCCACTCTACTTTCTCGATTTTGCCGTTTAAAGCAATCCGGGCGATAGAACCATTGCCATCGGCGTTGCCCGCCGGGTTGTTAATGTTAGAAGCATAAAGCACCTTGTTGGCTTTGTCGTACAACACCGATTCCGGTTCTTTTAGAGTAGCGGGGGTCTCCCATTTTTTAACCAGGCTTACGGTTTGCGCCACCGCCAGATTGCTTATTTGCGTAAAACCCAACAACAAAGCGCCCATTAAACAAGATTTTACCAAGTGATTTTTGTTCATAGTATTTGGTAATTAGGGGTTATCAAAAATTTAAAAAGTTTAAAAATTCACTATTTTAAACAACTACTTAACCGATAATTTATACACGGTAGTAGATTGGTACGTTTCGCCGGGCCGGAGCGTGGTACTCGGGAAATTTGGGTGGTTCGGCGAATCCGGGAAATGCTGCGTTTCGAGGCACAAGCCAAAGCGTTTGGTATACGGCACGCCTTCTACCCCCTGAATTTTGCCGTTTAAATGATTGGCGGTATAAATTTGCACGCCTGGCTCGGTAGTATACATTTCTATGAAGCGGCCGCTTTGGGGCTCGTACACGGTAGCGCCTAATTTTAATTTTTTAGATTGATCGGTAAAAACCCAGCAATGGTCGTAGCCGTGGCCGTATTTAATTTGCGTATGGGTGGTGTCGTTGATGCGGTTGCCAATAACAGTAGGTTTGGTAAAATCAAAAGGCGTTCCGGCCACCGGCTTTAACTCACCCGTTGGTATTTGAGAAGCATCAGTCGGCAAAAATTGATCGGCTTTTATCTGGAGTTGTTGATTTAAAACATCACGTTTCATGCCGCTTAAATTAAAATAAGCGTGGTTGGTCAGGTTGATTATGGTTGGTTTATCGGTGGTGGCTTTAAAATCAATGCGCAGGGCATTATCTTTTTGCAGGGTGTAGGTTACATCTACGTTTAATGTGCCAGGGTAACCTTCTTCGCCGTCCGGGGAGGTGTAATGCAATTTTAAGGCGGGTTCGATTCCGTTTACCGGGGTAGCCGCCCATAATTTTTTATCGAAACCTATTTTGCCGCCGTGCATGTGGTTGCCGCTGCCATTGGTGGTTAAGGTGTATTCTTTGCCATCCAGGGTAATTTTACCTTTGGCAATGCGGTTGCCGTAACGACCAATAATGGGCCCAAACGCTGGCGTTCCTTTTACATAATCTGCGAAGGTTGGCACGCCCAGGGTAATATTTTCCTGCTTGCCTTTTTTGTCGGGAGCCGTCCAGGTTACAATGTAGCCGCCATAGTTGGTGATTTTTACTGCCATGCCCGCCGCATTAGTAAGCGTAAACAAATGCGCTTCCCGCCCGTCCGGCATCTTCCCGAAAACCGTTTGGGTAATGCCCGCTTTTTGTTTTTCCGGTAGCGGGTTAGTAAAGCTAATAAACAGAACGCAACACAAGCAAAGCAACAAGCCACCGGTTTTCATAGCGCAAGTTTTAGATAAAGACCGGGTAATATACTAATTTTTTATTAAGGATAAAGAAAGTGTTATTTCCGGAAGAAATTTAAATTATTAAGCAATTAACGTGTGTTCCAGCTAAGAAAAGAATCAAATAAAAAGAAAGCTTCCTTATTCTATTTCCGTCATCCCGGAAGAATTTAAAGAATTTCAGAGGGATTTGATCCATTATCTGCTAGTTAGATTCTTCCGGGATGACGAAAATAGACTGCAAAATTTGAGATTAAGCGTTTTTTTATTGGTTGTTTAAATAAGTTAATGCTTTTCTTTAATTAAGTTACATTATTGATTGGTTGCGTAATTTAAGTAGTCTGCTTCTTGACTGTGAATCTGCGAGCCAGGGATTTAATTATTCTACTACAAGCACATTGGTAATGGTCTGAGCGGCAACATGGTCTTCCCAACTCCATACCAGATTGTTCTTGGCATCAAATTCTACGGCGTGCGGCCCGGTGCCCTCATTACCATCGCCGAGCCAATTGGCTATAAGAATATTATTGTTACCCGGCACAACGCTATAACCGGAGAACTTTCTTAATCTGGCATTGGGATGATCGACCATTCCGCCCCAATACTTAACTATGGTGCCGGTTGGGCTGAGTTGTAGTAACTTGTTATCATCCTTACCCGCCTCGTATAAGTCTTCCACCGGCCCCATTGTAGCTCTAGTATCGCCGTTTTTTAAGCGGTTGGCTACGTAGCCTTTACCGCCATATAGCAACTGTTGCCATACAATAGCTCCGGTTGCATTTACCTCAAATACTTTAAACTTTTTATTACCGTTAGTATCGCCAGTAATCAGAGTATTACCGTTCGTTAACCGTCTGGCCAAACGGAAGGTGGTAATATTATTAATCGTAACCCGGGCAACTTCCTTACCTGCGTTGTTTACTTCCGATAATACTACTTTAGCAGGCGTGTTTCCGGAGGCTGCCCTTGACCAACCCAGCAGGGTATTGCCATTAGCTAAACGCTGCGCCGTAGAAACACCCGTGTAAGTGCTTACCGACCAGCCTTTAGCGCCCGTGGTACGGTCGTATTCAGCGGCTCCGTTGCCGTGGCTCACCAGTATCTTATTGTTAGCCACCAATTGCAGGTCGCGCGAACCATCCGGAATCGGAACGGTCCAATTTTTAGAAGGATCTTTCTGATTTAGGAAAAGAAGCTTACTAAATCCGTTATCAACCAGGTACAGCAGGTGTTTGAAGCTACCGCTACTATAATTTAGGTTATCCAGGTTTGGCCCATTATAACCAATAGTGGTTAATCGTACTTTGTTTTCTCCCGCCATTAAATACACCGATGTAGCAGAAAGAGACCATTGGGCCCAACCACCGGTGGGGACAAATGCCAGATTGGAGGCAACAGTTTCTCCATTTACCTCTAGTTTTAAGGGCCGGTTCGTAGTTCCGCCATTTGCATACCTAAACTGAAACATGAAGGAACCCGCTGTAGTAGCATTAACTGTCCATTCAATGTAATCGCCGGAAGCTTGCACGTAATCGGCAAAACCAGTGCCGGTGTAACCCTCCTGATTATTGCTTTCGACGGCCCCGTTTAAAACCGCTTTTTCCGCTTCGAGTGTTCCTGTTTGCGCCAGGTTGGCTTCTATTACCAGATGATCGATGTTTGGTCCGTTAGAACCAGTGGCGGTTAGTCTTATTTTGTTGGCTCCTACTCTTAAATCAGCATTGGCCGAAGCTATGGACCAGGTGGCCCAACCGCCAGTTGGGGTGAAATCTTGTTTAGCCGCAACGGTTAATCCATTTACCTGTAACAGGAGTGGCCGGTTGGTGGTTCCGCCATTGGCATACCGGAACTTTAGCGAATAAGAAGTAGCCACCGTAGTATTTACGGTCCATTCAATAAAATCAGTGGTGGCATTTACGTAATCGGCATAACCCGTGCCGGTATAACCCGATTGGTTTTTGGCCACTACCACCCCGCTTAAAATAGCTTGTTCGGCTTCGTAAGTATTAAGGGTAGTAAGATCGGAGCTTAACGAGTACTTACTAGTTTCGGGCACGTAGGAGAAATCTTTATCGCAACCCAAGAGCAGCAGCGTAGTTGCTGTTAGAATAAAAGAAATAAGCAGATTGGATTTAGTGCGAAAGTAATTTAAAAAGATCGAGTAGTTTTTTAGGGGTTCCATATTACTTTAATTTTAAAAATTAAAAATTATGTTGAGGATCTGAAAAACAGTAACTTGTTTACCATACAGGTAAGCCAAGGGGCGGTATCTGACGCTAAAAACTCGATCACACTAGACAAACTTAGTGCTCAGTAGATTTGGGAAGATGGTACGTGTATTTTGTTTGGAACTAAACGGTTTCAATAATTATAGCTGGCAGCAGGTAAATCTTTATAATGCCTTACACTACGTGTAAATGGCGATGTTTCTTTGCCTTACAGCATTAAACTCGCAAAAGCTCCCTCATTTTTGTTAATCCTTTATGAATTGAAATAGGAAATGGTAATCAGGTCCAAAGTAGCTTATTTCGGGTTAAGAATACCTTATTCAGCCTTCACGCATAAGGAAGCAATAAGCTATAAATTAATAATTTAGAACTACAAAATCAAGTAGAACCAGCTGCCTGCTTTAAGTAAAATATGATTAATTACTCATCCCGGATGAAGATTTCGGGTATCCTGTTTCTCTTTATAGGATAGATTTTGAAGTGCCCGCGATCATGCAGCTAACCTGCCACTAGAGGAAAGTTTAAGCTACTTAAAACAGCCGGTTTTATTCCTTATTTTTGGAGTTAAGTCGTTAAAAATTCAACCTAATGTACTTCAGGTTAGTATACTATTGTATTCTAATACCTTCGGGTTCGCGCCCATTTAAAATACACGACTATGAATGAAAATGATTTAATGCAGGATAATTTAACCGGTCAGAATCAGGAAGGAGGCAACGCCAACTGGCCCGTCCGGATTTTAACAGCCACTTCTATAATCGGGGATCAGGTAGATAATCCGCAAGGAGACAACCTCGGAAAAATTAAAGACATTATGCTGGATATTCACAAGGGTAATATTACCTACGTGGTGCTGGAACAATCCGGTATTCTGGGAATCAACGAAAAGTTATTTGCGGTGCCTTTCCAGGCCTTACAACTCGATCAGGCCAATCAGAAGTTTGTTCTGAATGCCTCAAAAGAGCAATTTGAACAAGCCCCCGGCTTCGATAAAGATCACTGGCCCGGCACCAACAGCCACGAATACTACTCGGGAGTGGGTTCTTACTGGGGCAATTTTTTAGGCCCGAATAGTGGTGCCGCCTTTACCTAAACTGTTTTTAAATAAAAATAGAATCCTGGAAATCTAAAAATTTAAAAAATTTAAAATTTTAGACCCAATCATTAATTGAATGGAGGTACCAAGCAGTACTATAAAACAGAAAAAGGCCGGTTAAAAGTAAGCAATAGGGTTTACTTTTAACCGGCCTTTTTTCAAGCTCAGTTGCTACAGGCTACACTAATTTAGGTTCCCAACCGGGTTCGTATTCCCGGCGCCACAAAGCCATGGCTTCTTTATCGTTTACAATGTGGCCGTTTTTGGGGTCGCAGTTTAATACCCGGCCGGTGCGCTGGGCAATGTTACCGAGTTGGCACAACAACACACTTTTATGCCCAATTTCAATGTCGCCGTTCGGGCGCTTGTTGTTGCGTACGCTGTCGAGGAAGTTGTTAATGTGGTAGGCATCCAGTTTATCGCCCGGACCGGCCGGATCGGTGGTGTTGGTTTTGGCTTCGTCCTGCACTTTTTTTACCACCTTGTTATCCATGTTGTAAATGGTATAATCGTTGTCGCCGGTGGTTACAATCGTGCCTTTGTCGCCGTAAAAAATAGCACCGCGGGGGCTACCTTCTACGGGATAATTGTTGCAACTACGACCTTCCCAGGTCATGGCTATGCCGCCGGGAAATTCCATATTAATTACTTGCGTATCGGGCGTTTCCCAGTCGTCTTGGTAAGCGTAGCGCCCGCCGAAAGAAGTTACCCGAGTGGGGTACTCTACCCCTAAACCCCAACGCATCACGTCAATCTCGTGGGTACCATTGTTTAAAGCTTCGCCGGTGCCCCAGTTCCAGAACCAATGCCAGTTGTAATGAATTAAATTATCCTGGTACGGTTTGCGCGGAGCGGGTCCCTGCCAAAGTTCGTAGTCGAGATTAGTGGGTACGGGCACCTGCTTGCCTTTGCCGATGGGTTTGCGGTTGTTGGTGTACCAGCCTTTCGCGAAATACGCTTTGCCAATAGCGCCGGATTTTAGCTCTTCCATGCACTCCATGATACGCGGCCAGGAGCGCCGCTGGTTGCCCATTTGCACAATGCGATCGTATTTGCGGGCGGCTTCTACCAGCAACTCGCCTTCGTAAGGGTTATGGCTGCAGGGTTTCTCGACGTACACGTGTTTGCCGGCCTGACAAGCCAAAATAGCAGCCGGCGCGTGCCAGTGGTCCGGAGTGGCAATGTATACGCCATCCAGGTTTTTATCATTTAATATAGTGCGGAAATCTTTAACGCCTTTTGGTTTCTTTTTGCTGATATTCTCTAAGCCCGCAATGGTTTTGGCCATAGCCGTGGCATCTACGTCGCAGACGTACACTACTTCGCAACCCACTTGCCGGGCAAAGTTTTTGGTCATGCCATTGCCGCGGCCGTTCACGCCCACAAAGCCCATCCGTACCCGGTCGTTGGCCCCCATAATGCTGGCGTAGCTCTTAGCGCTCATCCCGAAGGCTAAACCTACTGAGCCTAAACCTGCTTTCTTTATAAATTCCCGCCGGGAGTTATTGTTACTGTTTATCATTGCTTCTCTAAATTAAAAATTAGAAATTATGAATTAGAAATGAGAAAATGCCACTTCCACTCCTTTTTGAATCATTTTTTTTAAAAAATTCAATTAAGGAGATTGTAAAATGCAGAACCTCAAAATTCTATTATTTAAAATCAGCATGATTAATCGGCTAAATTCACTTAAAAAAATAACCGAAATACTGATTCTATTAAATATTACCAATGTGCAGTTTACAAATTTTCGGTGGCAATTGCATGCATTCCCGGCCAGAAGTTTTCGCTGATACTGAGGTACTCCCGAGCAGAAAGCAACGCTTACTCCGCAACCTGTACCACCACTTTGCCCACGGTTTTACCCCTTTGGAACAAGTGGATGGCCTGGTGCATGGCATTAAAATCAAATACGTGCCCGATATGCTGGGGCGTTAATTGCAGACTTTGCAGTTTTTGCAGGAGTTGGTGCATCAGGTCGGTTTGCTCGTAGAGGTAAATTAAATTAAAACCCATCAGGGATTTATTTTGGGTTGGTAAGCGTAGCGGATCTATTTTGGGGCGCTGTAGAAATTTCCAGAAAAGCTGCGGATAGTTAGGCCGGGCACTGTGGCTGGAGAAACTCGCGTTGCCGTATACCACCATGCGCCCCATAGGGGCCAAAGTGTTCCAGCCTTGCTGCAAGATTTTACCGCCTATGCATTCCATAATCAGGAGCAACGGCCGCTTGCCTAAGGTAAATTTCAGTTTTTTTAAAAAATTCTTATCCCGAAAAATAATGGCATCGTAGTTTTCTTTCTCTTTTAAGAATTGTACCTTATCTACTTGCCCCACGGTTCCAATGGTATAAGCGCCAACTTTTTTACAGATGCGGTTCGCCAAAATTCCAACCCCGCCCGCCGCACTGTGAATGAGTACCGTAGTATTGGGTTGTAAATTGCCCAAATCCAGCAAAGCATAATAGGCCGTGAGGCCCTGCACCAGAAAACCGGCTCCCTCGGCAAAGCTCCAGCCTTCGGGCAGCGGCACCACGTACCGGTAATGGCTATTCAGGTGCGACGCGTACCCACCGAACTTGGTTACGCCCATTACTTTATCGCCCACCTGCCAGTTGGTTACCGCCTCTCCCACCGCTATTATTTCACCAGAATATTCTAAACCCGGCACAAAAGAACCTTTGGGCGTAGCGCTGTACAATCCTTGCATGGCAAAAACATCGGCAAAGTTTAACCCAATCGCTTTTACCGCCACGCACACTTCGTCGGCTTTCGGCGAAGCCAAGGCTTCGGTTTGCAGTTTTAAATGATTGATAGACCCCGCTTGGGGCATGCGATATACCTGGCGTTGTATCATGCAGTACAGAATAAATTTTTAAAATTTTTAAATTATACTCTAATTAGAAGCGCCGGATAATATTAAATTTAAAACTTTAACCTTTCCGGAAAAAATTAGGGAATATTACCGGTTTAGATCTATTCTTTTTTTTCTAAATAAACGAGGCATGAAAACCCAAAAATGGCTGGCGGCCTGGCTGCTGATTGGTTTTAGTTTATTTTCCTGCGCCGGTCGCTCCGGTAAAAGCATTTCCGGTAACTCAGAGAATGAGTTGAAAGCCGATATTATCGTGTACGGGGGTACTTCTTCGGCAGTAGCGGCAGCGGTGCAAGCTACCCGGTTGGGCAAAAGCGTGATTGTGGTTTCGCCGGACAAGCATTTAGGCGGATTGGCGGCCGGTGGTTTAGGCTTTACCGATACCGGCAAAAAAGAAGTAATTGGCGGCATTGCCCGCGAATTTTACCAACGCATTTACCGGCATTACCAGCAACCCGAGGCTTGGGCCTGGCAGAAAAAAGAAGAGTACGGCAATAAAGGCCAGGGCACGCCCGCCATGGACGGCGCCGACCGCACCATGTGGATTTTTGAACCGCACGCGGCCGAAGCCGTTTTCGAGGATTTTGTAAAAGAAAATAAAATACCCGTTTACCGCGACGAATGGCTCGACCGGGAAAACGGCTTGGTTAAGCAAAATGGTAAAATTACTTCCATCAAAACGCTGAGCGGAAAAACGTACCAAGGTAAAATATTTATTGATGCTACCTACGAAGGCGATTTAATGGCTACAGCGGGTGTGAGTTACCACGTGGGCCGCGAAGCCAACTCGGTCTACGGCGAACAATACAACGGCATCCAGACCGGCGTGTTGCACCACGATCATTATTTTAAGAAAAACATCGACCCGTATAAAATTCCGGGTAACCCGGCAAGTGGTTTGTTGCCGTTAATATCACCGGATAGTCCGGGCGAAAAAGGGCAGGGCGATAACAAAGTGCAGGCTTATAATTTCCGGATGTGCTTGAGTAATCACCCGGATAACCGGGTTCCCTTTCCTAAACCCGACAACTACGACCCGGCGCAGTACGAATTGCTGGTGCGGGTTTTTGACTCCGGTTGGCGGGAATTGTTTCAAAAATTCGACCCGATTCCAAACCGCAAAACCGACACCAACAACCACGGCCCGGTCAGTACGGATTACATCGGCATGAACTACGACTACCCCGAAGCCAGCTACGAACGCCGCCGGGAAATAATTAAAGCCCACGAAAATTACCAGAAAGGCTTACTCTACTTTATGGCCACCGACCCAAGAATTCCGGCCGATTTGCAAAAAGAATTGAATACCTGGGGTTTGGCCAAGGATGAGTTTAAAGATAACGGCAACTGGCCGCACCAAATTTACGTGCGCGAAGCCCGCCGCATGATAAGCGACTACGTGATGACAGAAAACGAAACCATGGGTAAAAAGCCGGTAAATAACCCTGTGGGCATGGGTTCTTATTCTTTGGATTCGCACAACATCCAACGTTACGTAAAACCCGACGGCTACGTGCAAAACGAAGGCGACATTGGCGTACATTTAAAAGAGCCTTACCAGATTGGCTACGGCGCTATTGTCCCGAAAAAGCAGGAATGCCAGAACTTACTGGTGCCGGTTTGTTTATCCAGTTCGCACATTGCTTACGGCTCTATCCGTATGGAACCAGTTTTCATGATTCTGGGCCAAAGTGCCACCACCGCGGCTGCGCAGGCCATTGATAAAAAACAAGCAGTACAGGATGTGGATTATACGGTGCTTAAAGCGCGGTTAATGCAGGATAAACAGGTTTTGGCTAAGCCCGGTTCTAATTTTTAATTTTTTTAAATTTTAGCAATTGTATGACTTGGGTAAAGAATTTTATTTAACTGGCGCAATTTTGAAAACTTGGGCCCACTTATAAGTTAAAGTCTCTGACTTTACTCCGGCTAAAAGCCGGAACCCGCATCTGCTTTACGAAGCTGCTAAAGCTATTATAATAGTATTATAGGCTAGTTCTACCGTACTTACTTAGAAACTTTTTAAGTTTCTATGCTTTGGTGCTATCTAACTCGTAAGCTTTAAGTTTTGCCTCGTGGCCGGCGGGCCTCGTTTGGTTCTTTCGGGCGGTCTAAGCTTCCTTTCCTCGACTCCGTCTGCGGAATGTGGCTTTGCCACACCGGAACCTTAGAAGGCCCTCTAGAGCCAAACTGGAGTCTTTGCTTGTAGTTACTGTTTTATTTTAGGCAACTATTTTTTAAAATTTTTCCTATCCCGCTAGTGCGAGCTTGCAGCTCGTACTTTTAATTCGCAATAAACTATCATCAACTTAAGTCAGAAGTACTTGCTTTAGGTTTTTAACTGCTTCCATCTAGTTATAGACTAAGTACCTGACAAATACTAAATCAGGCTATAATCCTTTATATCAATAAACCATCATATCATTAAATTTCTCAAGCTTTAAAACCTGAACAACCAACAACTACCTACCATCCCGGTCTACCATTTTCTCGCTGGCTGCGTCGTAGCGGTTGCCGGTGTTGGGGTATTGGGCTAGTAATGCCTCGATTTGCTGCAGGTTTTGATTGGTTAATTTTACGTCAACGCTGCCGGCGTTGTCGGTTAGTTTGCCGCGTTTTTTGGTGCCCGGTATGGGGATAATGTTTTCGCCTTGCGCCAGTACCCAGGCTAGAGCCAATTGCGCGGGGGAGCAACCAATCTGGTAAGCTAAATCGGCGAAGGCAGCGGCTAGTTTTTGGTTGTTGTCCTGGTACTCTTGCTGGTAGCGCGGCAGCTTTTTACGGAAGTCCGTATCGGGTAATTCGCTTAAGTTTAAGGTATTTGTCATTAAACCCCGGGCCAGTGGGCTAAAAGGCACAAAGGTGATCCCTAACTCTTTACAGGCGGGTAATACATTATTCTCTACGTCGCGGGTTAGCAAAGAATATTCGCTTTGCACGGCACTGATCGGGTGTACCGCGTGGGCTTTTTTGATTGAACTTACCGATGCTTCGGATAAACCTAAATAACGCACCTTGCCTTCTTTTACCAGTTCGGCCATAGCGCCTACCATCTCTTCCACGGGCACGTTCGGGTCGATGCGGTGGGCGTAGTACAAGTCAATGGTATCGATTTTTAATCGTTTTAAACTGGCTTCTACGGCATGCCGCATGTATGCCGGTGAACCGTTAAAAATCATATTGCCGCTGGCATCCTGGGTAAAACCAAACTTGGTGGCAATAAAAATCTTATCCCGGTTAGGGACCAACACCTTCGAGATTAATTCCTCGTTTTTACCGCTGCCGTACACATCGGCGGTATCCCAAAAGTTAATACCTAAGTCCAGGGCGTGGTGCAGCGTGGCAACGGACTCTACATCGTCGGGCACCCCGTACGCGTGGCTCATACTCATGCAACCCAGCCCAATGGCCGATAGCTGCTCATTATTTCCTAATTTCCGGTATTGCATTGTTGTAATTTTTTAATTTTTTAAAATTTTGGTGGGCTTCGCATTTGTCTACTCACCCTTTTCCCTCCAAGCTTGTACGGTTCTAAAAATAGATAGATTGCCGTAAAAATTCAGCGTTCTATACCTGCAAAAAATTTAGAGCGGGATTATACCGGCGAAAAGTATTTTTATTGCCCGCTATAGTGTATACTTAGGGTGCGAAATAGTCTTTTGCCAAATAGTTTGCCCTTTATGCACCGAAGAAGTTTTATTAAAACCACTGCCGTTGTGGGCGGCGCTTACGCTTTAGCCAGTAAAGCCGCCCTGGCCGAAATAATGCAGCCGAAAGAATTGCCCTGGTTCGACCGCTCCATGCGTTGGGCCCAGATTGCCTTCGTGGAAACCGACCCGGAGAAATACGATCCGGATTTTTGGCTGGCTTATTTTAAAAAATTGCACCTGGATGGGGTTTTGTTAAGCGCCGGCGGCAGCGTAGCTTTTTACCCGACTCAAATTCCGCTGCATTACCGGAGCGCTTGGCTGAAAGATAAAGACATGCTCGGATACATGGTAGAGGGCTGCCGCAAAATGAACATGTCGATTATTTTGCGCACCGACCCACATGCCGCCCGGCAAAAAGTATATGAAACCCACCCCGACTGGATTCATACGAACGAGAACGGTGAAAAACGGCGGCACTGGGCCAACCCGGACTTATGGGTAACCTGCGCTCTCGGGCCTTATAATTTTGACTTTATGAAGCAGGTAAACCAGGAGATAATGACCCGCTACCAACCCGACGCTATTTTCTCGAATCGCTGGTCGGGCCACGGCATATGCTACTGCGAGCACTGCAAACCCAGCTTTAAGGCATACTCGGGCTACGACCTCCCTCCTACCATTGCGGTAAATAATAGCACCGCCATGGCTCCCGGCGACAAAAACAGTCCGGCTTACCGCAAATACATTACCTGGCGTACTGAACGCTTACGGGAACTCTGGTTTTTATGGGACAGCGAAATCCGGAAACAAAAACCCACCTCCCGTTTTATTCCGAATGGCTTCCCGGATAAGCTGGCTACCGGTAAACAATCCGATTTCTTTTTCGCCGACCAGCAGCAGCGCACCGGCTCCATTCCGCCGTGGTCGAATGGCAAACACGCTAAAGAGTTGCGGGCCACCATGGGCATGAAACACCAGGTAGGTATTTTTGGCGTGGGCATCGAAGAACAATATCGCTGGAAAGCTTCGGTGCAAGATAACAACGAAATAAAAATTTGGGTATCGGAAGGTACGGCTAATGGTTTACTGCCGTGTTTTGTAAAATTCGGCGGCGAAGTACATGATAAACGCTGGCTTACTACGGTAGAGCAATTATACCAGGGTTATTACAAAAGCGAAAAATACCTGCGCAACACCGCTCCACTGGCTCGCGTGGGCGTGGTATATTCCGAGCAAACTTCTAAGAATTACGGCGAAAAAGCCTGGCAGAAAAACTTTGCCGATCATGGCAATGGTATTTACCACGCGCTCATCGAAGACCGTCTGCCTTTTGAAATGGTGAATGACCAATTACTGGATGCTGCCACGTTAAAACCATTTAAATTACTAATTCTGTCTAACATCGCGTTTTTATCAAAAAAGCAATGCGACCAATTGCGACAATTTGTAAACAATGGCGGCAGCCTGATAGCTACTTACGAAACTTCGCTCTACGACGAAACGGGCAAAGAACAACCGGATTTTGGCCTGGCCGATGTATTTGGGGTCAGCTACGCTAAAAAAGTAGAAGGACCCATGAAAAACAGCTACCTGCGTTTAAAAAGCGATGCCACCACTGGTAAGTTTCACCCGGTTTTAAAAGACTTGGAAGATGCCTACCAAATTATAAACGGAACGCACCAGGTACAGGTAAACCCCAAAACTACCTTCCCGAGTCCGGTTACATTAGTTCCCACCTACCCCGATTTGCCCATGGAAGACTTGTACCCCCGCCAACCCGATACCGATACCCGCGAACTGTACCTGCGCGAAATAGGCCAAGGCCGCGTAGCCTACTTTCCCGGCGACATCGACCGGACCTTTTGGCAATACCTGAGCTCCGACCACGGCAAATTGCTGCGTAATACGTTCCGGTGGGCATTAAACGAAGAACCTCTGGTGGAAGTAAAGGGCCCGGGCATTATTGATGTAACTACCTGGCAGCAAAAAAGCTCTATGACCGTGCATTTAGTAAACCTTACCAACCCCATGATGCTCAAAGCACCCTTCCGAGAGCTGATACCGGTAAATGCACAGGTAAAAATCAGGGTTCCGGAAAATAAAAAATTAGCAGGAGTAAAGTTGCTTTTGAGCGGGCAAAAACCTGGGTATAAATTTAAAAATAATGTGGTGAGCTTACAGGTAAATCAATTAGCTGCCCACGAAATTATCGCCTTGGATTTAGCATAAACTCATTCACAAACAACCACTTATAACAAAACCAAAATAAATAAATTTAAAAAAAAAGACAATCTTGGTTAAGTCTTATTGTAAAGTAAACCAGAACTAAAAAATCGATATAGCATTTGCATAAAATACCAAACCAGTATTAACCAGGATGCGTAAAAATTACCAGCTTGATTTATATAAAAATTTAAATTAATTTTTGTATAATCAAAATAATTTTATATTATATTGCAGTTGTTGATTCAGCTTTGCAGACTTTATTTTTCCGGAATAATTACCCTTAAGGCTAGTATAATGTTAACCTGGCGGTTACTATTTTCTGTACGCATCTTTTTACAGAAATATGAACCAAACAATAAGCGCAATTAACAGATTACGTTTTTAGTAAATTAATTCTATTATCTAAGCTATTAAATGCTCCCTGGTAAAACTGTGGTTTAAAACAGTTTATTCTTCTGGCTGCTCCTCCTGGTACTCCGGATTTCAAGAAATCAGAAAATCTGGCAGGTTCTCATTACTTCCATTTTAAAGAACCAGAAAAGTCGGTGTCTTATTTTATTTGCCTTTGCCTGATCTGCCGGAATTACAAACCCATTCCGGATCTTAAAATTTGCTGAAGGCGCTGTGGAATAATGCCGCGGGCAACCCTAAAGTTTGTGTTTGCTTTTTCTACTTCAAAGAAAGTGGTGCTATTACAAACTTTGAAATAACGCGCTAAACCAACTTATTAGGGAAGAGTATTTTGAGTAATTCTTACGTTTAAATTAAGCTTTACCGTTATGAATAAAAATATCAATCCCCCATTCTGTTGTACTTAATTCTTAAGATACAATATTCCTGGTTAAGCATTCCGCACTCTGTATTTTCTAAATTTAAAAAATTCAAGCTCTGTTTTTTAGCTTTTCGGGCGCAAGCCGTATTTCTAAACTGCTTCTAAATTTTTAAAATTTAGCTAGCTGGTGTAAAACTGCGCCTTTTATTAAATGCGGAATTACCACTTAACCCAACTACCGCCTTTTATTATTACCTACCCTTTTGCCGAAACCGGCTATGCCGGCGGTATTCCCCTGCTTTATTTTTTAAAATTTTAGAATTGGGTTTATTAAAGATTGTGATTAAACCGTAAAAATTAAGAAGATGAAAAGACTTTATACTTTTTATTGCTTTCGTATTTTCTTTCGCGTACCAGCTATCTTTTTTCTGGTTTTACTTACTGGTCAAACCAATATACATGCGGCTCCGCTATTAACTCCTTCGCCTAACAAAGAAAGTTCTTTTAAATCAATGGCGAAAACCTTAGCTGAGGATCAGATTACCAGCTTCTCGCTAATCAATGCCGATAACGAGAGTACCATCCGAACAATTACGAACAACGCTACCATAGACCTGGCTACCTTGGCCACCAATAACCTAAACATCCGGGCTAATACCTCCCCGGCCGAAGTAGGAAGTGTGCGCTTTACTTTATCGGGGGCTGCTTCGCGTACGCACGTCGAAAGCACAGCGCCATATGCGGTTTTTGGCGAAAATGAAGGCAATTATTACTCCTGGACTCCCGAACCGGGCAAATACACCTTAACCGCTACCCCTTATTCTAACCAGGATGGTACCGGTACTGCCGGAACTTCTTTAACGCTAAACTTTACCATAAAAAGCAGTACTCCACCACCTAGCAGCTCTTTGGTAACTAACGTAAAAGCTACTACAGGCAACAGTTACAAGTTAGGCCAATTAACCAAAGGCACCGTTTTTTATACCGACCGGAATTACCAGATTACTTCGGTACCCACTACCCTGAACAATGCTTTGTTTATAAAAACCCCCAACGATGATAAGTACGTAACGGCTACTTCGGTGCTTTCTTTTTCCGTTAATAAAACGGCTACCGTTTACGTAGCCTACGATCCATTAGCCACCAAACTGCCGGCCTGGCTCAGTACTTGGGAAAAAACCGCCGATCGGATTGGTATTAACGATCCCCGCATCAGCTTTTTACAGGTCTACCAAAAAAGGTATCCGGTCGGTACCGTTAAATTAGGGGGCAACCTGGCCAGCCCGGCGGTGGGTTCTAAAAACACGTACCTGGTAGTAATTAAGCCCGGTGGTAGCGTAGTAAATAAAAGACCTTATGCGAGCGCCGTACGCCCGGCCGATGGCGCCACCAACGTGGCCCTGGACAAATCTATTTCCGTGGATTTAGAGTATCCGGGCGGCAATGCCATCAACGGAAAAACCGTAAATACTGCCACGGTAAAATTATTTAAAATAAGCAGCACCGGTTCTAAAACCCAGGTGGGTGGCACAGCTGTTAACTCTTCAGCGGCCGGCGATGCCATTACCTTATCCGCCACATTGGCCCGAAACACGGTTTACGAATTTCATATTACGGACCAGGTGAAAGATGATAAGGGTAACGCTTTTATTCCGTTTACTTCCCGATTCTCGACCAGCGGCGCCAGCCCGGGCAGTTCAGAAGGCATTGCTTTTACCGAAAAAACACTGATTACCAATTCGTTTGGCGCCAATGGTTTCACAACACTGGTGGTAGGCCCGGATCATCGCCTGTACGCCACTACCTCGGCTGGTAAAATTGAACGTTGGGATATAAAATCTGATGGTACCATTACCAATCACGTTACCATTTCTCCTTTTGGGTCGTCGCGGCGCTTGTTAATTGGGTTGTGCTTCGATCCGGCCGCAACCAGCAGCAATCTGGTAGCCTGGATCAGCCATTCGTCGCCGCTTTTTGTGAATGCTCCCGATTGGTCCGGCAAAATTTCCCGGATTGTACTCAATAAGCCCTCTAATATTTCGATAAAAGATTATGTCATTAATTTGCCGCGTTCGTACAAAGACCATTCTACCAACAGCCTTGCTTTTGGGCCCGACAAAGCCCTTTATTTTCCGCAGGGCAGCAATTCGGCCATGGGGGCAGCGGATGGTGCCTGGGGTAACCGGCCCGAAAGGTTGTTATCGGGCTCCCTGTTGCGCTTAGATATTGCCAAAGCGCAGCGGCAAAGCTTACCTATAAACGTTAAAACCCAGGATGGCGGCAATTACAACCCCTACGCCAGCAGTGCAGCTTTAACTATTTACGCTACCGGCATCCGTAACGCTTTTGACCTGGTGTGGCATACCAACGGCCAACTATACGTACCAGCCAACGGTTCGGCGGCGGGTGGTAATATTCCGGCTTTAGCATCGGGAGCCAAGCGGGCCGATGGCACTACTTACAACGGGTCTACTATTCCGGCTATTACGAATGTACGCGACACCCAAAACGATTATTTGTTCCGGGTAGTAAAAGGCGGTTATTACGGCCACCCGAATATTTTACGAAAAGAATACATTTTAAACGGCGGCAACCCCACCTCGGGCACCGATCCTGGCGAAGTAGTCTGGAAAGCCAATGGCCAAACCTTTGGTTACCGGGTAGGCACGCAAAAAGAACCGAACTACCGCGGCTGGGCTTTTGATTTTGGTTTAAATATGTCGCCGAATGGAGTAATCGAATACCGCAGCAATGCTTTTGGCGGCAAGCTTAAAGGCAGGCTCTTGGTATGCCGCTTTAGCGGAGGCGACGACATTATGGTACTGGAACCGGGCGGCACCAGCAAAAATATAGTAAAGGCAACCGAAGGTATCAAGGTTCCGGGTTTCCGGCGGCCATTTGCCAACCCCCTGGACTTAACCGAAGATCCTAAAACCGGCAACATATACTTATCGGAGTACTACGATGGCAACGGCAACGGCAAGCCCCGGATAACTTTGTTAAAACCCGTCCAAACCAGCAGTAGTGCGGCTACAGAAATGGTAGCCTCGGCAGTTACGGAGGTAAAAGAAAAATCGCTGGAGGTATATCCGAACCCCACTACCGAAGACGCTATTTTTGCGGAAGCGAAGAACTTTACCCCCCACGAAGAAATTACCCTTACTTTATACGACTTAGCCGGTTTACCTATTTACTCGGCACTTATTACTGCTAACCACGAAGGTACGGCCAGTACCGATATAAGTCCGGAAAAAAACTTAAATCCAGGTGTTTACATTTTGCGCGCTACCGCTGCTTCCGGGGAAAAACAAACCCGCTTGTTTATCCGCTAGGCTAATTTTTTAAAAATTTACAAAAAGGCTGCCTTACCAATGGTAGCCTTTTTGTATTTGCAGTAATCTCAGCTTGGTACTCCTACATAGCCTGTTCACCGGTACCTTTTTAAAGAATCAAATGGAAGAAGTTAACTTAAGTGAGATTGAAGAACTTAGGCGACTTACCAAGGACTATGGTGCAGAAAAAAGAGCTACTTTAATTATTGAAAAAAGCGTAGCAGAACGAGATTTAGGAGTGGCAAAGGCAAAAATAAATGAATTGAATAATGCGATAGAAGAGCTAAGTAATACTAAAAACTAGTTACTCGGCATATCATTAACTTTAGTATTGCTTTTAATCATTTCGGTCTTTACAGGTTTAAGAATAAAAAAAGACAAAATACAACACAGTCCCTAGTTTATGCTTCGACTACGCGTTGCTCATACTAGCAGAACACGTTTCCAGCCATTTCCGATAAACCATAGAAGCCCGGCCCTTTTTGCCAAATGACAAATCTCAAACAGACCACGATTTCTAACTTTGCCAAATGGAGAAATTTATAGAATACATTTTACAGTTTGGCAATTTAAACAAACAGCAAATTGACCTTATTAAAAGCAAGGCGACGGAAATAGAACTGCACACAGACGACTTTTATTGGGAAGCAGGAAAAACAGTTAAACAAATTGGCTTTCTTACTGATGGTGTTCTTCGTGTTTCTTATTATAACAACAAGGGCGAAGAAATTACCCGTTACTTTATCGACGAAAACCATTTGATTTTATCGGGAAATACGATCGACGAACTGTATACGCCTTCGGAATACCTGTCAGCCATTACGGATTGCAAACTGGTTGTTTTTTCAAAAAAAGACTGGAAAGAAATCTCCGAAACCATTATTGGTTGGGATACTATTCTACAAAAAATAGTAGCGAAATACCACAGCGAAAAAATAACCCGTAGAAGCGAATTAATTTCGCAAGACGGAACGGAACGCTATCTTGATTTTATTCAAAAATTTCCGACATTAATAAACCGGGTACCTTTGTCCTACATTGCTTCTTATTTGGGAATCACCCAATCTTCTTTAAGCAGAATAAGAAAAAATATCCGCTGAAATCACTTTTTGCCAAATGGCAAATGCCTTCATTTTTTATTGAACAACCTTTACGCTGTTAAACTTAAAATGAAGAAAAATGAACAAGAGAAAATTAGGAAAAAGCGAATTAGAAGTATCGGCATTGGGCTTTGGTTGTATGGGGTTAAGTTTTCCAAATGCCCCAACAAAAGAAGAAAGCATAAAGTTAATTCGTGGGGCAGTTGAACACGGCATTACGTTCTTTGACACGGCACAAGGTTATGGCGAAAACGAACTTTTAGTTGGCGAAGCGCTTGAACCCTTGCGTAAAGAAGTGGTAATTGCTACCAAGTTTGGTTTTAAAGAAGGTAATGTGCGGTTCGGCTTAGACAGTCGGCCTGAAACCATAAAAGCTGTTGCCGAAGCATCTTTAAAAAGATTGAGAACCGACGTAATTGATTTGTTTTATCAACACCGGCCCGACCCGCATGTTCCTATGCAAGACGTTGCTGGAACCGTAAAAGATTTGATCCAACAAGGAAAAGTAAAACATTTTGGACTGTCAGAAGCCAATGCCGAAACCATCCGAAAAGCACACGCTGTTTGCCCGGTAACGGCTTTGCAAAGTGAATACTCTATGTTTTACCGCGAGCCTGAAAACGAAATTATTCCAACCTTGGAAGAATCAGGAATTGGTTTTATTCCTTTCAGTCCGTTGGGTAAAGGATTTTTGACCGCAACAATCAACGCCGACGTGGAATTGGATAAAGAGGATACAAGAAATATGTTGCCCCGTTTCAGTAAAGAAAACCGAAAAGCAAACCAAGCCTTGGTGGACTTAGTAACTTCCATTGCGGCAGAAAAAAACGCTACGCCAGCACAAATTGCCTTAGGTTGGTTGTTGGCTCAAAAACCTTTTATTGTACCCATTCCGGGAACATCAAAATTACATCGCTTACAAGAAAACATTGGTGCCACCAACGTTTCATTGACAAATGATGAATTGAACAAAATAAATGAAGCATTAACGACCATCAAAATTGTAGGCGAACGCTATCCGGCCCACTTACAGGGCACTGCAGAAAGAAAATAGACAAGGGAACAACCAACAGAAATACGGCTGGTAACAAGGGCTTGGCGTTCGGGCGGTACGAAGTGCTTCGTTTAACGCTTTTTACTATATTTAAGCTTTGGTTCTTCACTTCAAGTTTAGTGCAAAAAATCCCGCCCGAACGGTTAGCAATTATTTAAAGCTCAAGCATTAATAAAGTAAGATGGAAATAAACGAGGCACTTATATTAAATTCCGGAGAGGGTAGAGAAATAAAAGTTGGTACCTCCAGGCTATTTTTAAAATTGTTTAGTGAGAGAACTAATAACAAGTTTTCAATAACCGAATATGATTTACCTCCCAACTTTCCCGGGCCTCCGTCGCATAAACACCGGAATTACGAACATGCCTGGTATGTTTTGGAAGGAGTACTTAGCGTTGAAGTAAATGGTAAAGAAATGACTTTGGTAAAAGGGGACTTTATTTTTATTCCCAAATACGTTGTCCATGCCTTTTCCAACAAAAGCGACTCGGCAGTAAGATTACTGGCAATTGATACTCCCGGAGGTTTTGAAAATTACTATGACGAATTGGAAACGGCTTTTACAGATGGAAAACCGCTCGATCCGAATACGTTCCGGGAAATTCAACTTAAGTACGACACGTATCCACCTGACTATTCGTTTGAATAGAAACCATACATAAACAACTGCTACTATGTTTTTTTTAACAACAAAAAGCCCGGTATTTTAAAATACCGGGCTTTTTGTTGCGACTTAACCTAAACTATTAATAACCAAACGAGGAAGCCGGATTATACCAACTGTTTTGGTAGGCATTGCCGTTAGAGTAACGCAAACCACCCGAAACCGAAAAGTTATCGGTTACTTTGTAGCTCGCCCGGATAGACATGCCGTTGCTGCCGCCGGGCATTAACAAATTAACCGGTCTTAAGCCAGGGTTTTTAGATAAATCGCGCCAAACGCTACCGGTTAAATTTAAACGGTCGTTTACCAGGTAATTGCCCCCAGCGTGCACGATGTAATGCTGGCTCCAGCGATTATTCAGGGCAGCAGCATTATCTTGCCCGAACCGGTTGGGGTACGTATTAAAAGCCGAAATCATACTCACGGAAGCAAAGCCGCTAAACCGCTTGGTAATGGGTACCAGCACGCTGGGCTCCAGGTAAGTAGCGGTGCCGAGCAGTGGGCTATACTGCGTACCCATAGATAAACCATAAGAAACTTTGCGGGCCGGCTTTACGGATAAATCTTTAGTAGCATTGGTAACAACAGGCGGCGTTATAACCGGAGTTTCTATTGCCGGAGGCGCACTGTTTAGTTCGGTGGGCTGCGCATTAGTTGTTTGAGCCAAACCAGCCCAACTCCAACTTAAAAAGCAAAGTAATAAAAAAGTATGTTTCATTGCGTTGATCCTAAATAAGCGATAACCCTGTGGGTATATTCGTTTAAATTTACGTAAATGGGCTTTAAAATGCTACTTTCTTAACATTATATTTGGTTTAAAGATAGCTATAACTTACTGAATCACCGCCAGGTAGCCGAATTTATAAATTTGCGTTTTACGTATTCTTTCCAGAAGAAAAGCCGAAGGAGCATGTTAAAACAAGCGTTAAAACGGCTTAAATTTTTAAAATTCAGACATTATCGCCGGTTAATCTGGACCGGGAACAGGCGGTAATCGTTTAAGTTAAGGGCGTACAAAAATCCTTCCCAATGAATGATAGGCACTAAACCGGTAGGCTGCGAGCCATTGTTATTTGCAATAGAAACCAAAGCATTGCCCATGTACGCAATACCCCGGATACCCAAACAAGCCGTAACGTGCTGCAAAAAAGCGGCCTTTTCTAAGTCGGTGGAGGTAAAGCCAATTTCGCGGGCAATCAGGTTTTCGTCGGCGTCTTCTTTGTAATAGGTAATAGTGGCAAAGGTATTGATAGAAATACTGGGTACGTTTAACTGCGGCACCGGCGCCAACCGGTTGCTTTGAAACAAAGATTCCGGCATGGCTACCGGTTTCACCAATTCCAGACTACGGTAAGTTTCCTGGTTTTGCTTGTTTTTAATAAATTTTGATTTTTCGGGCAAGCCTCCCGGTTTAGCAGACCGGTTGGCTCTGCTATTACTTTCTTCCTGCTCCTTTTGGTAAGCCTCCAGGATAATGCGGAACGTATTAATAAAATGCTCGGTATTTTGCAGGTGAAAAATTTCCAGTTCATGTACCCTTTTCTTTTCTACCAGGTACGCGTGGATTTTTTTCGTTTTTTCGTGAACGGCTTTCAGCTTAGCTTCGTGCGGCGTGCCGGTATAGCGGTTTACTAACTGGCTTAATTCGGTTAAGCGGTCGTTGGAGTTTTTAATTAGGGCTACGGCTTTTAAATCTACGTCCACTGGTGCTCCCACCACGGTCCGGTTATCCGTTGCATCTCCCCAGCTAAAAAGAGACCGCATAAATTGTATCATTTAGTAAGTATTCTTTTCAGATGCAGCGTTTCGATTTCTACCTGTATTTTTTCCGATTCTTTTAAACTTTCGAAATATGCATCTAATTTTTGAATGTACATATCCAGAATAAGGTCCTGCTCTTCCGTCAGGACGCTATTCTCTTTTTCCTCAGCACGGTATTTGGGTGCCGTTGCCATTATTCTATTTCAATTTGTTTCGATTTACCGAAACTGCCAATCACTTTGCGGTTTAGTTCTTCCTGCACGGCAGCTAATTCTTTCACGGCTTCGGTTCTTTTGCGGCTGCCTTCTTCCGAAATTTTAATAACCGCATCCAATGTTTCTACCATGTCGCGGTTTACTTTTTTCAGGGTTTCTACGTCCACAATGCCTCGTTCATTTTCCTGGGCGGCCGTTACCACGTTGGTTTTTAAAAGCTGCGCGTTTTTCAACAGCATTTCGTTGGTGGTATCGGTTACTTTTTTCTGAATTTCCAGGGCTTTACGTTGTTTTTCCAGGCCCAGCGCAATGGCTACCTGCTGCCGCCAAACCGGTATAACCGTTACAATCGAGTTCTGGATTTTCTGCGCCAGCACATCGTTGGTGGTCTGAATCATCCGGATTTGCGGCATAGATTGCGTGGCAATAGTGTGTGATAACCGGAAATCGTGTACCTTCTTCTCCAGGCGTTCTTTAAACCCGATCATGTCGCTGAGGCGCTGCACGGCAATTTCGTCCTGGTTGCTGTTTTCTACCTCGGCTTGCAGCTTCGGGATCAGCTCGGTTTCAATTTCTTCAATTTTCATGAGGCCAGCCGCAATCACTGCCCGCACTTCATAAATATAATCTACGGCCTGCTTAAACATTACTTCCAGGCTGGTAGAATCTTTGAGTACGCTCTGCCGGGTTTTTTCCAGCTTTACTACTACATCGTCTACGTTTTCGGAGATGGAGTTGTACTGGCTGGCTATTTTCTTGGTTTTATCGGCAATTTTATTCACAAAAGGTAAACGCGAGAAAAAACCGGGTTTCTCGGTTTCGTCTACCTTAATCATGTTAATTTGACCCAACAACTCGTTGATAGCTTCGCCTACGTCGCCGGAATCTTTGGCTTTTACCTTGGTAAGCAGCTCGTTGGAGTAATTACCCAGTTTGCGTTGGGTTTCTACCCCAAAGTTACTCAGGCTTTCGGGTTTAGTAGGATCAATGGTTTGCGAAAGCGCTAAGGCTTTTTGCTGGACTAATTCCTTGTTATCGGCGATTGATATATTGTTTTCTTCCATAGGTTTAAGGTCAAAGTAGGTTGTAATGTGTTAAGGTAACGGAATTTAAGTATTTTTTTATGTTTTCGTGCCTTTCGTTGGTTTCATACCACTCAATTTCGTTTAAAGGCAGGTAATCACCCAATAAACCTTGTACTTCCCGCAATAAAGCTTCTCCTTTACGGGTCCGGAATTCCGGATTTTTGTAGTAGGCACTTAAGTACTGCACTTTTACCTGGCCGCTCTGCGTAACTGCCAGTTCTTTTACTTCTACTACCAGCTCCGACGATTTTTGATTATTGTCCGAAACCACAGTTTTGTAAACTCCCCGGTTGCCTTCTTCTAAAGCCGCGACGCATCTTTCGCGTACTTCGCGCACGGCTTGCCGCAAGCGTTTCTTCGGACGGATGTGATATCCATAAATATAACCCAATAAAGCTCCTAAAATAAATAACCAAAACATACCAAATCCCATATATAAATTTCCCTTTAATGTGATACACTAAACATTCTCTATACGGGGAACGCTGTTACCCGGACGAGCATTGTTTTAAACTTCAGAATAACTATCCGCGGGTTATTTTTTTAAATTATTTCAATTTAATCATGCTTAAACCAACTTAATTTTAAACTGCTAAAAAGCTAATAGATACATTTTTAACCAACGTTTCGCGTATTTGTTCCGAATATATAAGTTCGAAAAACCGGGCACAAGTAGCAAGCAGACGACATTGCCGGAATTACCGGTAAAAAGCAGGAAAAAATCGGTAAACTTTCTGGTTATTTTTTTCGCCTGATGGAAGTTTAACAGGCTCAAGTCTGGCTATATTAATGGATATTAACGCATCAAGGCAGTTTTAGAAATTCCTGGAACCACCCACTGGTTAAAACCGGAACGGCTTGTTGTGTTTGTGAAGTTTTTATCAGTTTGTATAGTTTTAAATTCTGACTCTGGATTGAAGAAATAATTAAAATTTAAAAAATACTTTATTTACGTACATGCCATTTTTTATAGAAACTGAAAGGTTAGTTTTGAGGGAACTTTTACCCACCGATGAAGCTGGAATGTTTGCTTTAGATGCCGACCCGGAAGTACAAACTTATTTAGGCAATAAACCTATTACAAGTTGGGCGGAGGCCCAACAAACTATTGCACTAATCCGGCAGCAATACCAGGATAATGGAATTGGCCGCTGGGCCATGCTCGAAAAAGCTACCGGAAATTTTATGGGTTGGGCGGGCTTAAAGCTGATTACTACGCCCATTAACCAGCACGTGAATTATTATGACTTAGGTTACCGGCTGCTGCCAGCATACTGGCACCAAGGTTTTGCCACCGAAGCAGCCCGCGCCAGCTTGCATTACGGGTTTACTACCCTGCAACTAACCAAAATATACGCCATGGCCGATACCCGGAACCTGGCCTCCAAGAACATTTTAGAAAAAGTAGGTTTTACATGTTCCGAGACTTTTATTTACGAAGGGACACCGCATTATTGGTTTAAAATCACCAGAAAATAAATATTAACCGGTGATTATTAAACCAGTTTAAAAATTTTTAAAATTTATTCTTTCTAAGCAGCTATAACTACCTTAAACTTAAAATACAATAGTTAATCCATTTCGAAGGAAGCTTGCCGTTCCTGGTCGGTAACGGTGCCTGATTTTTTCTCTTCTTCGTTGGTTACATCCAGTACTTCCAAATCATCTTCCGTCGATTCGGCGGTTTGGTCAAAGGTAAATTCATCGCCTTGATCGTCGGTTATTGTTTTGCCTTTTTTATTTTCTTCTGCCATGGTATTCGCGTTTAAAATTTTGTATTTTTTAAATTTTACTCGTTTTCCGGGTAAAAAGTTTAAGCCATTTACCAGATTGCCTCGCTTAAATGCAGAATAAACCTAAAAGTTATAAAACAGAAAAGCCCGCTTAATAAACGGGCTTTTCTGTTTTAAATAAATATTTTTATTAACCGGCAGCGTGCAGCCAGTCTTTTTTCGCTAACAAGTCTTCCTCGCTTTCCCGGTAGTCCGGGTCATCAACGCAGCAATCTACGGGGCAAACGGCCGCACACTGCGGTTCTTCGTGAAAGCCCATACACTCGGTACATTTATCGGAAACTATGTAGTAATATTCGTCAGAAATAGCAGGTTGTGGTGCATTGCCGGCCACTACTTCGCCGCCGTCAATTTCGACTTCGGTTAAAGAAGTACCGCCTCCCCAGGTCCATTGCACACCGCCTTCGTAAATAGCGGTGTTGGGGCATTCTGGCTCGCACGCACCACAATTAATACATTCGTCGGTGATCATTATAGCCATAATCGTGTCTTCTGTTAATTTTTATATAATTTTGTAAATCTAAACGCCGGTAAAATTAGAACAATCCGTAATATCATTCAATACTTTTCCGGTTTAATTCGAAATTCGTCAATAATAAATAATAATGACTTTAGAAAATCGTTTGCAGGCTTTTATTAAATTAGGCCAGCAACTGCAATCCCTTTCGCCAGACCAGGTACAAGAGCTGGCCCAACAAGCCCGCCGGTACAATGCCTGGTTCGATGAACCCAATGTGCAACAAGCGCTTACAAGTATTGCGTCGCAGTTAAACGAGGCGCAGCTACGCGCCTGGTTAGCCAACTATCCGGTAACTACTACGGTACAACCCCGCAAAGTTGGCGTGGTTATGGCCGGCAATATTCCGTTAGTGGGTTTCCACGATTTGCTCACCGTACTTTTAAGCGGTAATTACCTCTACGCGAAACTCAGCTCCGAAGATACTTTTTTACCAAAATGGCTCGTGCAACAATTAATAAGCATAGAACCCGATTTTAAAGATTTTGTTTTGTTTGTAGATCTTTTAAAAGACGTAGATGCCGTAATTGCCACAGGCAGCGATAATACCGCCCGGTATTTTGAATATTATTTTGCTAAAAAACCGCACATTATTCGCCGGAATCGCAGCAGCGTGGCAGTTTTAACCGGTTTTGAGAGCCCCGAAGAATTAGCCAAGCTGGGCAATGATATTTTTCAGTATTATGGCTTGGGTTGCCGCAACGTATCTAAAATGCTGGTACCGGAAGGTTTTACCGTAGATACTTTATTAAAATCGCTGGAGCCATTTAAATGGGTGATGCACCACCACAAATACGCCAACAATTACGATTATAACCGCTCTATTTTGCTCGTAAACCAAACGCCACACTTTGATAACGGCTTTTTATTACTCACCGAAAACAAGCAACTGGTTTCGCCGATTTCGGTGGTGCACCTGGAGTATTACCAAGACCAGAAAGATTTAAAACAAAAGCTGGCGGCTCAGGGCGATAAAATTCAATGCGTAGTTTCGGCTTTGGGCTGGTACGAAAACAGCGTACCTTTTGGCGAGGCGCAATGCCCTACGGTAAATCAGTACGCCGATAACGTAGATACCTTGGCTTTTCTGCTGAGTCTGGACCACTTGCCGGAAGCTTCTTAAATTTTAAAAATTTAAAAAATAAGAGCCGGATTAATTATCTGGCTTTTTACTTCATTTTCAATATTTTAATCAATCGTTTATTTAAATTACTAACATTTGCAGCCTTAATCGGTATATATGTGTAACTGATTCCGGAAAATATTTAATTATTATATATTTCCATTTTCCGGAAAACGTTATCTTGATACAACCTAACACACATTAATACTGGATTATGGAAACAAGCCACCTGCACCCGCATTTAGTTGATAAAGAAGACATTCCTCAGCTAAAGTTTGCGCACGAAGATGTTCTTACGGATAAAATTGAAAAAGTAAAACGCCTGCACGATTTAAAATGGGCGGCACATTTGGGCAATGAGTACCACGGTAAAGTAAATATATTGTTTCAAACGGAAACCGGCGACGTAAAAAGGGTTGAAACTACCATTTGGGCCTACGACCAGGATTTTGTTACGTTAAAATCCGGCACAGTAATGCCGGTGCGGTGTATTATCAGCATTGAACATATTTAATTATTAATTTTTTAAAATTTTAATTTTCAGCGGTTTACTTCAACTAATAATCGCTTACATTTATCCGGTAAAAACCAACCAAGCACCAAAACAAGTAAAGCAAAAAGGGGCAACTACCGTTGCCCCTTTTTGCTTTGTATTAGCCCTATCTTTATTAATTATGCTTTGGCAATAGCGGCTATCCGATCCAGGGTTTGCACAATCATGGTTTCAATGGTTTGGTCGGCGTTGTAGTCAAACTGCTTGGTTATCCGGTTTACGATAATGGCATTGAGCGATACTACTTCATGACCCAGCATGCGACCTAAAGCGTAATAACCCGCCGTTTCCATTTCAAAGTTAGTAAGCCAGAAATCTTCTACGTTAAAGCGGTTAAAGTTATTAATCAGTTCGCTGTCTTTTAAATCCAGGCGCAGTACCCGACCTTGCGGGGCGTAAAAACCCGGACAGGTTAAGGTGTTGCCCGCCACGTAATCGTGCGCTAATTGCTCCCGCAAAATATCCGAACCCCGCACGCAGTACGGCTGAAAGCTGAGTTGCAAATTTTCCTGCAAAGCGCTGCTAATCGTGTTTTCGTAACCGGTTTGCACCAAGGGGTAAAACTGCATGAGCGTATCCAGGCCTACGGCGTACTCGCTTACCAGCAAACTACCTATTGGGATAGATTCCTGCAAAGCGCCCGAGGTACCCAACCGAATAATATTTAAAGGAATATGTTCCTCGTTTATTTCGCGGGTTACCAGATCTATATTTACCAGCGCATCTAACTCGTTCATCACAATTTCCACGTTATCGGTACCCATGCCCGTAGATAATACCGTAAGCCGTTTGCCTTTGTAGTAGCCGGTATGGGTTACAAATTCGCGTTTGGCAATTTGCACTTCAATAGAATCAAAATATTTACTGATGCGCGGCACCCGCTCCGGGTCGCCTACAGTTAAAATAGTGTCGGATATATGCTCGGGCAGCAAATTTAAATGGTACACGCTTCCATCCGGGTTCAAGATTAATTCTGATTCGGCAATAGGCATAGCTTTCTGTTTAAAGGTGTTTGTTGGGTAAAAGTACGCGCAGATGCAATTTGTGTTTATAAAAAATAAAACCCGATAACTTTTTCGGGTTACCGGGTTATTAGAATTTTAAATTTTTAAAATTTTAATTGGCTTTGGCGCGCTTTAAACCTTTGAGCGGGTTATAGCCGTTTAATTCTTTTTGGTAATATCCCGTGCCATTGTAAGGTCGTACTTTGGGGTGCTCTTTACAGGTATCAGAGCAAGCGCCGTGCATGGTTTCGCCGCAGGCTTCGCACATGGCCACGTGAATGTTACACTCCGGGTTCGCGCAGTTTACCATGCGGTCGCTGGTTGTGCCGCACACGTAGCACGTAGAAATTACCGTAGGATTTACTTTGTTTACGTCTACGGTTAAGCGGTTATCGAATACGTAGCATTTGCCTTCAAAATCTTCGCCATCGGCTTCAAAACCGTATTTAATAATGCCCCCGTGTAACTGGTACACGTTCTCGAAACCTTGGTCCAATAAAAAAGCGCTGGCTTTTTCGCATTTAATACCGCCGGTGCAGTAGGTCAGTATTTTTTTGTCTTTGTATTTTTCTTTTAACTCATCAATCTTCTCCGGAAAGTCGCGGAAGTTCTCGATGGGTAAGGTAACGGAATTTTTAAATCGACCTACCGAATGCTCATAATCCGAGCGTACATCCAGTACCACTACATCGTCCTGGTCTTTCATTTTTTTAAATTCCAGCGGTTCCAGGTGAATGCCGGTGCGTTTATTCGGGTCGATGTGGTGCAGTTTGCTGTGCACGATTTCTGGTTTGTGGCGCACGTGCAGTTTGGCAAAAGTGTGCTTATCCGAGGCATCTACTTTAAAGTCAATTCTGGCAAACCGCGGATCGGCTTTAACCGTTTCCATGTACTTTTCGCAGTCTTCCCGCAAACCCGATACCGTGCCGTTCAAGCCTTCGGCGGCTACAATAATGCGGCCCCGCAAATTTAAAGATAAGCACAGCCGGTGATGTTCTTCCCGGAAAGCTTCCGGATCAGCAATAGGAGTGTAACAGTAATACAGTAATACAGAATAATCTTTCATACAAAGCTTGGTTTCAGACCGAGTGTATTTTTTTAGATGATAGATATTAGACGTTGGATGTTAGACAAAATTTTAAAAATTTGCTTCCATCTACATCCTTTTAAATTATGCAAAGTTAAGGTGCAAACAACAGTTTTTCAAACAGCTTAACTGCTTGCGTAAACAACGGTTTTATACTTTTTGTGCCGGATTACCGAAAACAGTTTGGTTGGCGGGCACATCGGCTACTACTACGGCACCAGCACCTACACGGGCTTTTTTACCGATTTTAATACCAGCTACTATTACCGCTCCAGCCCCAATAAAGGCACCTTCTTCTACGGTTACGTCGGCACTTACAATAGCACCGGCTCCTACCTGCACGAAATCGGCCAGCTCCGCGCCGGATTCAATCAGGGCACGTGATTGAATAATGCAATAGTTATTGATGCGGGCATTGGCGTTAATTACGGCTCCGGCGTTAATTAAATTCCCGTGACCCAACCAGGCGTTTTCGGATACGGCCGTAAATTTATGGATGGCGTTTACCGGGGTAGCCTGGTATTCGTCTTTAAGTAAATTAATTAAGCTTTTGCGGGTGGCAGTTTCTTCGGCAGCTACAAACACTTCGCACTTTTTACCTAAAATTTTTAAAAATTCCGGGTCGTCGGTGGTACCCATTACTGTAATGTTGTTTACTTCGGTTTGGTGCAACTTTACTTCGTCGTCCAGGAAGCAATACACAATTACGTTGTTACTTTGAAAAATATCGAGAGCCGCGGTACCCAGTTTCTGAGCGCCGAGAATAATTACAGGATTCTGCATAGGTTACTAAAAAGTTTAATGTTGTAAGTTATACGGAAGCAAAGATTGGTTTGCACCACCTCCAACCAGTTTAACTTTCATCTGCAAAGGTACAGCTTTCCGGGGCGGCTTGCAATGCTGGTTTTAAACTGAATCTGAGATAAAACAGTGGATAAACCTTTTTCCCAGCCAGTTCATTATTTTTTGATTCAGGCCGGTTTGTAACAATACGTATAGCAAAAACGGCATAAAAGCTACTTTGTACCGGCTTACCGAACCCAGATTAGCCGTGGAATAACCAATTAAAGCCGCCACCACCAATGAATAAATAAGCAGCGAAAGCACCAGGGTAGATGGTAGCGTCGGTAGGCTTCTCCGAAAAGTAAACAAAGCCGATAGGGTTATTATTAGTACGAGTAGATTTTCCAGGCCAGCTAAAAAATAGGCTGGGGTGTTGATTTCGCCTATAAAAGGCCGGAATAAAACGCTGCTGATTGCTTTTGGGGCGTAGTAAATTAAACTTTGGTAAGTGGGTTGCAGGTCGGGTAAATGAATATAAGCTTCCCGGGTTGTCATAGCCCGGGTCATCTCGTAGCTTTTTATCATTTCTTTAAAAAAGTACTCGGGCGTAACTGCTTCGTGTAAGAACGAAGCCATAATACCTAACACCAACAAAGCAACCCCGTAAAAAACCAGCTTTTTACTTTCTGAAAAATGCATTTTTCGCCCGAAGTGCTGGAGCAAGGCAAAGCTGGCCAGCAAAGGAAAATAAGCCACCGCAAAATAAAACCTAATTTTAAAGCAAAAATAAGCCCCCACTACCAACATTAGCAGCGAGGCAAATGTTGTATTTACTTGATAAAGTAAGCGCAAGGTAGCTGCCAGGAGTAAAGCACAACTGCCCACAAGAATACTTTCTTTTAACACCCCCGAAGTCCAGAAAACAACAGTCGGAAAAAATAAAAAAGCAAAAGCCGCCGCCACTTTGGTATCCGGAAATAGTTGCGTTAAAGCTTTGGTAAGCTGCCAGCATCCCCAAAAACTAAACAGCGAAAAATAAAGGCTATTCAGGTAATAACTGTTATGCGTGATAAAATTAAAAAAATGCAGTAACAGCACTATAAAAAAAGAGTTAGAATACCCTCTAAAACGCATGGCATTGTACAAGTATTCGCTAGGATATTCGCCGGTGAAAATAAAATGCAGGTAGTTTTTAGGCTCCTGCAAGGCGTAAGCATTCAATATTTCGGCCTGCTGCTGGTATACAAACGTATCGCCACCGCTTAAATAATGCTGGTATAACCACCCTACCAGCAACCCCGCTCCTACTTTTAAAATTATGGCCGGCCAAAAGAAAATCTTTAAAAAATTAGGCTTAGCCGATCGCCATAAAACAAAAACAAGCCCGCCCAACAGCAGCAGGTTGCCCAACAGATATAGTAAATTCATTGGGCTAACGGATTTTGTTTTAAAATATAATTACCGATGCGGCAATGCAAACATTGCCGGGGCACGCAGTAATGCTGGTTTAACTGCAGCAAGGCCTGCGAATCGGCGGCTGTTTTATGGTAGAAATCTAAATCGGTGTACAAGCGGGTAATGCGGTTATCTTCCGGAGGTAACTGTTCCAGTAAAGCAATGGCTTTGTCCACGTAAACTTCGTCGTTTTTGTATCTTCCGTATGCTACCAGTAAAGGCGCTACCGCATTTATCAATAACAAGTCAATGCTGCTTTTACCCATTCCTTTTGGTGCCCGGGTAGATTCTTGGCCCGGAATAACGTGATTTTGCCAGTAAGCGGATGGTTTTGCCTCGAAATAAGCTTGCCACTCTTTAAAAGAATTAGCCGCCAGCAAATCCGAAAACAAATGCACGTGCTGATGCAACAAGGCGGCAAACTGAGCCAAACGTACCGGCGGAAAATTAGCCGGCCGCAGCCGCAAAAAATTCCAATCTGCTCGGTGCAGACCGGGAGCCAAACTGTATTTGTGCCTCAAGTATTTAAATTCCTGCTGTAACGGCCGCACGTATTCGTCTGGCGTATCTAAATTTAAAAATCCGGCTTGCCCCAAAATTAAGGCTTCGAGAGTTGGTAAGTGGTGTTGGTGGCGACGCAACACCGCATATGGTAACAGAGCGGCCAATCGCTGCATACCTACCTGGTTAATTTTAAAACCAAAGTTACTCAGCAGCCAGGCATAACAAGTTTCCTCCCAGTTATTTCCCGTTTGCGCCAGCAAGGCTAATACCCGACCGGCTTTTTCGTCGAGACGTTCCATCCGGACGCGTTCCTGCATGCTGGTTTTAATCAAACTAGGTACTTCGGGGGCAAAAGGCCGGCACGGAATTTCGTGGCGGTTAGTTAAAAATTGCTGGTAAGTATTAATTAAATGTAGCGGAACACGCCCGCGTAATGCTAACGTTGGAATTTCACTTCCATCAGCCCGATGTACCGGTTTGTCGTTATCCCAGACTACGTGTAAAACTACCTGGTTGTATTTCGGGTCGTTTTGGTGCGTGTGTTTTTCCCAGTCCGAGGCAAATACGTGTATTTCAACGCTGCCATTCCATTCTTCGGAGCCAATCCGCAGGCGGGCATTCGTAAAATCCGGGCCGGCATCAGTGTTATAATAACCGGGTTTTAGCACCACCACGGCCTTGTTTTGAGTAGTAACTAAACCGGTTTTATCAAAATATTGTTGCTGCCACACATAATGCAGAAAATCTTCTTTAAAAAGATTGGTTGATTTCACGGCAACAGCTTAAATTTTTAAAAATTGGATGTATAACCAGTTTTTACGCTACCCCAAATATTGATTTAAATAACCGGCCATTTCTTGTTGCACCAATAAAGCCGCCGAACGGGCTTGCTCGGCAAAATCAGTACCTGAGGATGCGTATATGATGTTACGCGACGAGTTAACCAATAAACCGCAATGCGGGTTCATGCCTAAGCGTGATATTTCGGCCAAACTGCCGCCCTGAGCTCCTACCCCTGGCACCAGTAAAAAGTGATGCGGCACGATGTCGCGCACGCGCTGTATAAAATCCGGGCGGGTAGCGCCTACTACGTACATAAGCTGTTCATCGGTAGCCCACGCTTTGCTGGTTTCCAGTACATTCTCGAACAGGCAGCGGGAGTAATCGGCGGTGCCGTCGTCGGTTTGCAGCAATTGAAAATCGGCACTGCCGGGGTTAGAGGTGAGCGCCAGCAAGATTACCCATTTGCCCGCTTGCAGCAAAAATGGCTTCACCGAATCTTCGCCCATGTAAGGCGCTACGGTAATCGAGTCAAAAGTTAAATTTTCAAAAAACGCCCGGGCATATAGTTCCGAAGTATTGCCGATATCGCCGCGTTTGGCATCGGCAATGGTAAATATATCTTGAGGTATATAGTTTAAGGTTTTTTCCAGACTTATCCAGCCTTTTGGGCCTAAGGCTTCATAAAAAGCAATATTGGGTTTATAGGCCACGCATAAATCGGCGGTGGCATCAATTATTTGGCGATTAAATTCAAATACCGGGTCTTCGGTATCGAGCAGGTGCGCCGGAATTCTTTTCAAATCAGTATCCAGACCCACGCATAAATACGATTGTTTTTTTTTAATCTGGGTAAATAATTCCTCTTTGGTCATGGGGGCTAAAGTTAAAATAACAGCAGGTGGACAAAACTACTAAAAATAATTTTCTGCCTTTAGCTCTAGCGCTTCAATTCCGGATATAGTTAAAATATATCCTTAGTGCTATTCTTCTCTATTGGGTTTTACTATTACCTTTACTGTTTGCAGGAACAGGTGCAGGAGAATTGATTATTTTTAAAAAGCTATTTCGGAATACAGTACTTAGCTCCTTTTTTAAATTTTGTATTTTTTAAAGTAAATGCCTTCGGAAAAACGTATACTATTCTTGTTCTTGCTGTGGTTGGGGAGCTTGCTGCCCGGCTACGCGCAAA
This sequence comes from Adhaeribacter swui, assembly GCF_014217805.1. Classification (NCBI taxonomy): domain Bacteria; kingdom Pseudomonadati; phylum Bacteroidota; class Cytophagia; order Cytophagales; family Hymenobacteraceae; genus Adhaeribacter; species Adhaeribacter swui. The sequence continues at coordinate 3,205,521 of NZ_CP055156.1, read as the reverse complement.
ATTCCGCTTTTAACGAGGTAGTTTTAAAAGTAGATACTACCGTTTACAGCCGCAGCCAAAACACGATTTACGCCAACGGCGAACCGCAAATGGCATTTACTTACGACAACGACGACGAAATTGCCGAAGTAAACTTATACGCCAAAAACATGGCGGCCATTTATAATCTTTCGCTGGCCAACTCCGCTGACTACAACCTTCTGGATTCGGTAGTAAACGTGAATGACCAGTATTTTAAAGTTAAGGTTAAATTTAAAAATTTAACGACTTCGCAGTTTTTAAACTTTACTTTTTCCATTCAGGATACCACTGCGGCTCCGCCCCGGGTAGAAGTAATTAAGCTTCTTCCGGTAACCAATACCACCGTGCAATTTACGAGCAACGATACCGATTTGTATGTGGGCGAAGAGAAAACTTTTGAACTAACTACCAACAATTTAAAAAACATACGGCTACAAACCGACTGGGTAAAAAGCGATGGGCTGGACTATCGTTTATCCGAAAGCAATGGTACGTTGCGCTTGCACATAATGCCCAACGCCTTAGGAAGCAAAATTTTAAATTTGCAACTACAAACCAATAAACCCACTTTAAACAAATACCAAAAGCCGCAATACCATTTGCCCGTTATTCAAAAAACGTTTACGGTAAAAGCCAGTCGCCTGAAATTTATTAACATTGATAAAAAAGAAATTACTTCTGATGAAGTAGCCCGCACCAAAGGTGTGGAAGTAATGATTGAAAATAACTGGGCCATTAACCTCCAGAAAACCTACCGCATCGAAGACCAGGAACAACCCGGCGGCGTATTAATTGCCGAATTATTTACGCGCAATACCGTTACTAATAACCGAGTGCTTTGCTGGCTGCGGGTTTATAATTATCATCGGATTTCTGAAGGGTATTTGTACATTAAAGATGGCGACCAAACTAAGTTTATTACCAACTTCTCGATAACGCCCAATACCACCGTAAAAAACATTCTGGTTCTGCACGAAGGCGGCGACTGGACAAATAACTTAACCGTAAACCCCGGCGAAATTATTAACCTGCGCATCGAAGGCGAGGGATTACACAAAGCCCGTTTTCAATTCGACGACTTAACTGATATTACTTCGGATTCGTCGCTGCGCACCGAAACCGCACGGGTGTATAAATTAGAAGTGCCCTTAAACATTAAACGCAAACGCATTGGCATTTACAACCGGGCCATTAATACCAATTTTGCCTTAACTGTGCGCGAATACCAGCGACCCCGTACTTTTGATTTTATATCCATAAACTACGGCGACCAATCGCGGGTAGTAGCCGCGGTGGTAGATGGGCCTTTGTTTCACGATCGGGTTTTAAAAGACGTGGTTTTTTCGTTTAACCCCAGCATCATCGACCGCGATGCAACTTTGTACGGTCGCCAATATTTAGACATTGATATCCGGGTAACCAATAGCCGCAACGACCTGATTGACCAGCGGCGAATTGAGGACATTGTGATTTGCCCTGGCGAAAATTCGCCGCGTTATGCTTTTTACGGCGGTAAAGATTGCACGCTCGGCGACATTAGTTTAAACAATATTCTGGGCCGAAAAACCTACGATTTAGACGAATGGTCGCGGATTGAGATTACGATCCGGCACGATAAAGACAAATACGGCGGCGAAGGCATTGTAAAAAAAATGGATTTAGTGCTTCGCCGGCGAACCAAGTTTGATATTGATGTGTCGTTTCCGGCGGGTTTACTCGTGAAGAAGCAAGGCGAATCGGGGTACGGCGATTTAGGGGGTATTTCCATGGCCATGATTGCCCAGATGAGTTTTTATCATCCGGAAAAAATTGCCCGTTACCGGCCATATAAAGTTGGCGCTGGTTTCCTGGCGCTAAACGCTTTTAACTTTAGCAGCAGCCCCGACGTAGACCGCGACATTGGCGCTGTAATTATTGGCGCCATCTACCCCACTACCCGCGATTCTAAACTTACTTTTCCGTTGTATTTGGGTGGTGGCTACTTTATTTCTAAAAAGACCGATCCTTGGTTTTACTTTCTGGGTCCAGGCATCCGGGTGCGATTTTAACGCTTCAGCTATTTATTTACCAGCTTAGCCCAATTGCAAAAAAGTACATTTATCGTAGCCGTCTAATTAAATACTATTTTCTCTTTTGCTAAATTTCGCCTTTTAACCTAATCTGATTTTACGTATGCTTACTGTTTTGGAGTTAAATCATGTGGCCCTGCACGTGCAGGATGTGGCGGTTAGTTGTCGTTTTTACGGCGAGTTACTGGGTTTTCGTGCTTTGCCCCGCCCGGCCTTTGATTTTCCAGGAGCCTGGTTTGCCTTGGGTCCGCACCAGGAATTGCATTTAATCGGCGATCGTGCATTAGCGGTGCACAGCCATCACCGGGGCAATCATTTTGCCTTAAAAGTAGCAACTATTAAAGAAACCGAAGAACACTTACGCGCTGCTGGCTTAACTTTTATGGGCCCTAAAAAACGCCCCGATGGTATGTGGCAAATTTTCCTGACCGACCCGGATGGCCATGTACTGGAATTTACCGAACTGCCGGATTGAGTTAAGACCATGTTGGTTTAATTTTTAATTTTTTAAAAAATCCGTGCGGATGGGCGTAAAAGAATCTACCAACCGTGCTTGCTCCGTTAATAATTGAATGCAATGTTTTTGGTTGGCGGGCACGTAAAATACATCGCCGGCCCGTAAATGCGCTGGTTCCTCCCCTTCTGCCATAAAAAGTACTTCGCCGGAGGCCACGTAGCAAGTTTGCTCGTGCGGGTGGGCATGAAAAGGATCAGGCTCGGTTTGTGGGCCATTGCTAAAATCAAGAATTACCGTCATTAAATGGGGCGTGTAAACCAAGCGGCGGGTTACCCCGGGCGCAATATTTTCTACGGGAGCAGTATGGTAAGTTTGTACGGGCATCAGATTCAGAAAAATTTAAAAAATCAGGTTTATCCAGAATTACTAAACTATTGGCATTTAGTTATATAAAACCGCTCTGATTTTTGTTTCAGCATAAAACCAATAGTTACTTTTAACAGTAATAAATAAACAACCAGAACCATTTACCAATTTTGGTTTGTAAATTAATAGATTATATTTTTAATTTAGTAACCGTCAATTTTTAAATTCCTCCATGCGCGCCTTTTTACGTTTTTCTTTTTTCTGTTTTTTGATTACTGGTTTTGCCGGACAAGCGCAAGCCTACGACGATGGCCTGAAAGCCCTGGAAAAGAAGAATTACGATAAAGCTTTAACAATTTTTAACCAGGCACTGGCTAAAAACCCCGACGATGTTGCGGCTTTATATGGTTTAAGCAAGTTGCTGAGTCTACCCGAATTTGCCGCCCGCGACTTAGAAAAAGCATACGTGCACATTATTGATGCCCGGGGCGCCTACCCAATGGCCAGCGATAAAACTAAAAAAAAGTTGAGCAAATTAAAAATTGATGAGCAGGCCATTGCCAACCAACAAACCCTGATCGATTCGGTAGCTTTTGTGCAGGTAGCCGAGCAAAAAGACTTGGATGCTTTGCAAGAATACATGGATGTGCATAAAACCTCGGTTTACCTCGATAAAGCAGAACAGTTAAAAGAGGACTTGGCCTTTGAAGAAACCATCCGCGAAAACACCGATAAAGCTTACAGCGAATTTTTAAAAAAATACCCTAATTCCAAGAACAAAGAAGCGGTTAAAAAAAAGTACGACAAGTTAATTTACACCAAAGCCACTGAATCGAAAGATTATAAAGCCTATAAGTTTTTTATCGATAATTACCCCGAAAGTCCTTACATAGAAGAGGCCAAGGAAAAGTACGAAGTAGCTTTATTTAAACATTTAACCGCCGACGATACCGAAACCAGCTACGAAGCTTACATTGATAACTACCCCGATAGTAAGTTCGTAAAAATTGCCGAAGACAGTATTTTTGCCAAGTACACGTCCTTTCCTTCTATTCCGGAATACGAGCGGTACATTCAAAAATACCCGAACAGTAAAAAGATATACGAAGCTTGGAACAAGATTTATATTTTATACACCGAAAGCGGCGACCCCGAAGTATACACCCAATTTTTAACCAAGTACCCCGATTACCCTTATAAAAACGACGTGCAAAACGACGTAGAGCTGGCTACTTTCGGGTTAAACATGATTTTAAATAATTTTCAGGGTTTTAAAGACGACCAGGTAGACGCCTATTTAAAATTAGCCGCTCCCACCGACCAGGCGTTAAAAGTGCTTTTGTTAAAAGTGCAACCGTTGCTGGCCCGCAACCAACGCCAAAAAGCCATTGATGTATTAGAACTACACCGGGCTGAGTTTCAAAACAAAGGCTATAAAATAGATAATGCCATTGCCACCATTAAAAAAGGCGGTAAAATCCTGGTTTCGGGCAACGTTTCGTTACGCTCCGAAGCGAATACGGCCAAAGAATAAGCAAGCTGAAGCACCTCATTCAGCTTCAGTTAAAACTACTTTCGCTGAAGAATCCGGGATAAACTTCGCCGGTTCTGTTGTTTTCCCGTAAAAAGAAAGAAAAAGCTTTTTATGGAAACGAACAAAACCGAACCCGTACAACCACCCGCAGATAACGAACTCATTACGAACACCGACGAAAGTAACGTAATTTCCAACGATCACCTGGACCCGCTGCAAAGCAACCAAACCAATACCGATGTTTTTGACCGGGAATACGAAGGAAAAGAACAGGCGGGTAACGTGGGCGCCGAAAACGAGTGGGACGCCGAACAACTGGACGGCAGCACCGCCAACAATCTCCGGACTAAATAAAACTTTTATTTAGCTTTTTAACTACCTAAAGCACCTACTGGCACTTTGATAAGAACGGGACAACAGCAATTTTTAAAATTTTGTTGCCCCGTTTTTTAATTATACTCCACTTACTTCGGCATTTTTCCTGCTTTTTTCGCCTCGTTAATTACCCTGGGGTCACGTTCATTAGATTGAACTTTAATTATACCCCATTAGGTTTAATCAAGATACTATTCTTTTTCTGGACAGTAGTTGGCATGGTTTTTACTGAATAAATAAAATATTCTGCATTAACAATATTGTTCCGGTGCAGCGTAGTATGATTACTTTAATTTTAAACCCTTATGAAAAATTTACTTTCCGTTCTCACCCTTTTAACTTTACTGGTATTTGGCGGCTGCAAAAAAGATGATGAAGTAAAGCCTATTCCAACCGGCGACATTGATCTAGGATTTTTTAAAATTTCTGCGGATCCAGCTACCGGTCAAACCACCAATACTCCCATTCAGTGTACCATTTGGATGTGGAAAACAGATAACCGGAATTTAGATTTAACTTCTTCTGGCTCTGAAATATACCTGGGCCGCATTTTAGATAAAAATACGAATAAGTATGTGAGTGCCGAATACGGCGCTATTGGCATTAACATGCGGGAAAAAGTAGAAACGGGCAAGTACCTGGTTTATGTGTTTATTAATAAATCTGATCAGAAAGGTAGCCTGGCTTATACTTACACGAACGTAGAAATTAAAGAAGATAAAAAGGTAAGCCTCCGGAAAGTATTTAGCCAGGATATTGGCACGCAACAATACGAAGCCTGGAATACGAACAAATAAGTTCTATAATATTACACGAGTAAAAAAGGTAGATTCTCTAATCTACCTTTTTTATTTGTAGATTGCCCCATGTTTCACCTGTTCTACCCTAAATTGAACCATCTACCTAAAACTATGCTTATGAGCATAGACACTTATTAGTCTATTTTTCATTTTCCAATACTTTCATCTAAGCCGGTGATTGATAAAAAATTTAAAAATTACCCTGGCTTACCAAAAAACAAGAATGTTATTTTCCGATTTACAAATAATTGAGCCTATTTTAAAAGCGCTCCAAACCGAAGGATATACGCATCCCACTCCCATTCAGGAAAGATCCATACCCGTTGTTTTAAACCAACAAGATTTGCTGGGTTGTGCCCAAACTGGCACCGGCAAAACGGCTGCGTTTGCCATTCCGATTATTCAACTGCTGCATAACCAGCAAAAGCCAACTAAAAGTTACCGGCCCATTAAAGCCTTAATTTTAACGCCTACCCGCGAGCTGGCCATTCAAATTGGCGAAAGTTTTGAAGCTTACGGCCGCCATACCAATTTGCGGCACCGGGTTATTTTTGGTGGCGTACCGCAAAAAGCCCAAACCGATGCGTTACGCGCCGGAGTGGATATTTTAATTGCTACCCCAGGCCGTTTGCTCGATTTAATGAACCAGGGTTTTATTAGTTTGCAGCATTTAACTTTGTTTGTGCTGGACGAAGCCGACCGCATGCTGGACATGGGTTTTGTGCACGACGTTAAAAAAGTAATTACCAAACTTCCAGCCAAAAGGCAATCTTTATTCTTCTCGGCCACCATGCCGCCCGAAATCACCAAATTAGCCGACACTATTCTGGTAAATCCGGTGAAAGTAGAAGTTACCCCGGTTTCGTCGACGGCACAAACCATTGAACAAGCGGTGTATTACGTCGAGAAAAACGATAAAAAGCCTTTGTTGCTGCACCTGTTAGCCGATTCTTCCATAGAAACCGCGTTGATATTTACCCGCACCAAACATGGTGCCGACCGGGTAGCCAAAGACTTAAACCGGGCTGGTATTGGCGCCGAAGCCATTCATGGCAACAAATCGCAGAATGCCCGCCAACGTGCTTTAACTAATTTTAAAAACCGCCAAACCCGGGTGTTGGTAGCTACCGATATTGCCGCCCGCGGCATCGACGTAGAAGAACTAACGCACGTAATAAACTTTGAATTACCCAACGTACCCGAAACGTACGTGCACCGGATTGGCCGTACCGGCCGGGCGGGCGCTAACGGCATTGCCTGGTCTTTCTGCGACGCCGAAGAACAACCGTATTTACGCGATATTAATAAGTTAATTGCCAAAACCATTCCGGTAGTACACGACCATCCTTACCCGATGGTACCGGCCGCCAATCCTACTTTAGCGCCGCCCACGCAAACCCGCACCGGAAACTCCCGAAACAATAACAATTTTAAAAAATCTAATCGCCGATGGGGTGCCCCGGCCAAAGCCAAAAATTAAAAATTTTAAAAAACCTGATCTTTTCAGCCATACAGCCGTCGTTACCTAAACGACGGCTTTTTTATTACCTCCGGTTTAATATTATCCTAAACTTAATTCTGTATTGGTAGCTGAGTTATTAAAAACATTTTAGCAATTTCCGGGTTAGATTAACCGTAATCTTTTCGTAAAACCATGAAAAGGTTTTCTACCCGGGGCAACTCCAGTTTTTAAAATTTAAGTAAATTACCCACTACAAACCGGCAAAATAGAGTTTAATCTTCAGTAATTTTCCGACCTTAAGCCTTACCTTTTAACTACGGCAAGCCTGGGTATTAAAAAATGAGCGGCAACTCCGTAAAATAGCTGACGCCCAGCTAAAAGAATTTTACAAAAGCGCTTAATTTTTTCTTTCAAACCACCCATTTTTCAATTGCTCCTATTATATTTAAAGGTTTATGTACTTTTAACAATAACTACTATGAAATTATATCGGCTTAAAACCGGCATCCTCATCGAAGAAGATCAAAATTTTTACCTTTCGCAGGATACCGACTGGGATAAGTTTATTAACCAGGAAAATTTGTACCAGGTATTAAAAGATGAAATCAGCCGGCTTCGCCCGGAAGCCAACGGCGCCAAATTGTTAGAAGAAGAGTTACTAGTGCCGATTGTGCGCCAGGAAATTTGGGCGGCGGGCGTTACGTATTACCGCAGCAAAAATGCGCGCATGGAAGAATCGAAAGATGCCGGAGGCGGCGATTTTTACGATAAAGTTTACGATGCCGAACGGCCCGAAATATTTTTTAAAGCTACCGCCGCCCGCACGGTAGGCCACCTAGGCACGGTACATATTCGCAAAGACTCTACCTGGGATGTGCCGGAACCCGAATTAACGCTTTTCATTAACAGCAAAGGCCAGATTGCCGGTTACACCATCGGTAACGATATGAGCTCGCGCAGCATTGAAGGCGAAAACCCCTTGTACTTGCCGCAAGCCAAAACCTACGACAACAGCGCTGCTATTGGCCCATGCTTGTACCTCACCGACACCGAGATTAATAAAGAAGGCAATATTACTTTAGAAATTCTCCGGAAAGAAAAAACTGTATTTTCCGATACCATCAGCATCAACCAAATTAAACGTTCGCACCAGGAACTTGTCGAGTTTTTATTCCGGGAGTGCAGCTTTGGTTACGGCGCGTACCTCATGACCGGTACTGGCATAGTACCACCTAACGATTTTACCTTAAAAAGTGGCGACGAGATCCGGATTAGCATTGATCCGATAGGAACTTTAGTGAATTACGTACGATAAATGAAGTAGACTTTACTGCTGCCGAATTTAAATTTTTAAAAATAAAAAAATGACAAATAACGAAATGCTGGCAGATGCTGCTTCCGCAAAGCCTAAAACTTTCCGGGGCTTTAATCCCGCCAAAGGCGAATACCTGGCGCAGGAATTTACCGAAAGCACGCCGGAAGAAATTGCGGCGGCCATAGAACAAGCCGAAAAAGCGTTTACGATCTACCGTAAAAAATCCGGTGCCGAACGCGCCGACTTTCTGCAGAAAATCGGGGAAGAAATTATGGCCTTGGGCGATCCTCTTCTAACTCTGGTGCAGGAAGAATCGGGTTTACCAGCGGCCCGGTTGCAGGGCGAACGTGGCCGTACGGTAGGTCAATTAAATTTGTTTGCCGCTTTACTCCGCGAAGGTTCCTGGGTAAATGCCACCATTGATACGGCCATCCCCGATCGGCAACCTTTACCTAAATCCGATATCCGGCGCATGAACATTGCTTTGGGCCCGGTAGGAATTTTTGGTGCCAGTAATTTCCCGTTGGCCTTTTCAGTTGCGGGCGGCGATACGGCTTCGGCATTGGCCGCGGGTTGTACAGTAGTTGTAAAGGGTCATCCGGCGCATCCGGGCACGTCGCAGTTAATCGCGGAAGCTATTTTGCGCGCCGCTAAGGCTACTAATATGCCGGACGGTGTATTTGCCATGGTACACGGCGAATCAACGGCCGTAGGGATGGCCATTGTGGAACATCCGTTAATCAAAGCCATTGGTTTTACCGGCTCTTACCGCGGTGGCAAAGCTATCTTTGATGCCGCCAACCGCCGCCCAGAACCGATTCCGGTTTACGCCGAAATGGGCAGCACCAATCCGGTATTTATTTTACCCGGCGCCCTGCAAGAGCGAGCCGATAATCTGGCCCAAGGAGTAGCCGCTTCGGTAACTTTAGGCGTAGGCCAGTTTTGCACCAATCCGGGTTTAGTAGTAGCTCAAAAATCTGCAGAAGCCGATCAATTTGTAAATAAAACCACCGAAGCTTTTTCCAGCTTAGCCTCCGGCACCATGCTCACACCGGGCATTAAAAAAGCATTCGATGCGGGAATTGCCCGGCTCACCGAAACCGCAGGTATTTCGGTATTAGCAAAAGGCATTGTAAACGATAGCGTTTGCGGCGGCACCCCGCATTTCTTACAAACCGATGCCGCTACATTTTTGGCCAACCCGGAAATTGGCGAAGAAGTATTTGGCCCGTCAACGGTTTATATTTCGGCTAACAGCAAAGACGAATTGCTAGAAATTGCGCACGGTTTGCACGGGCATTTAACCGCTACCTTGCAAGCCACACCCGCCGATTTAGAAGATTACGCCGATTTGATTCATGTTCTGGAACGGAAAGTAGGCCGTTTACTCATTAACGGTTTCCCAACAGGAGTGGAAGTTTGTGCTTCGATGGTGCACGGCGGCCCATTCCCAGCTACCACTGATTCCCGCAGCACTTCGGTGGGTACCGCCGCTATTTACCGCTTCAGCCGCCCGGTTTGTTACCAGGATTTCCCGGATACCATACTCCCGGCGGAACTGAAAAACGATAATCCTTTGGGCATCTGGCGCAACGTTAACGGAAAACAAACCCAGGAGAAAATTTAATTATATAATTTTTAAAATTTTAAAATTTTGAATAAGTGCCGTTTTAGGCAGATTTGATAGTTATGGGTAGAGTTCGCGTTAGCGGTCTCTACCCATTTTTCGTTCAGCCAATCTCCTGATTGGCCTTTATCCGAATGCCCTATCCTATTTCGCCAATCCGAGATAAGTGCTTAGAGCGCTGCGCTAACTCTAAGCACAACTAAAGGGCTAAACTGGTGTTAGCTACATTAAGCTACGACTTTCCTTTCTTCCGGATTAAACAGGAGCTACTCCCAACCGATCCCAGTTTGGCTGTTGAGCACCTGCTAGGGTTCCGGTTTTGCGCAGCAAAATTCCGCAGACGCAGTCGAGGAAAGGAAGGCTAGCGAGTGCGAAATAGCTAAACGAGGCCCGCCGGCCATGAGGCAAAACTTGAAGTCAGCAAGCTAGATAGCACCACAGCATGGAGGCTTGAAAAGGCTCCAACGAAAAACAGCAATAGCAACTGCTTCTTCCTATGTAGTATAAACACAACAAAAGAAATTTTTAAAAATTAGAAAGCCCATCCAGAGGGAATGATGATCATTGACTCTAAATGGGCTTTTAGTTTACTGCCAAAGCAACTTTAGTAAAGGCGCATTGCGACTAGTGCTTCACTCAAAAAAGAAATTTTTAAAAAATTAAGCGCTGACCCGGTGTTTTAAACGGTCGACTAAAACGGCGCCCACGATTATAAACCCGATGATAATTTCCTGCACGTAGTTGGGCAAACCAAGCATGTTGCAGCCATTGCGCAATACCGCCATAATTAAAGCGCCAATAATAGAACCTAAAGCGCTGCCTTCCCCACCGCTTAAAGATCCACCGCCAATTACTACGGCGGCAATAATATCGAGCTCCATGCCGTTTGCGGCCGTTGGGTCGCCTACTGTTAAATTACTGTACTGCATCACCGAAGCAATACCGGTAAACAAAGCGCTGATGGTATAAATCAAGGCTTTATTAAAATTTACTTTAATGCCGCAAAGCCGGGCGGTCAGTTCATTAGAGCCAATCGCGAAAATGTGCCGACCGAATACGGTATATTTTAAAATAATGGCCAGCACCGCAAATAACAGCAATGTAATCCAAACGCCCGGGGCAAAAATTAACCAGGAGGGTTCCGGGTCCAGGAGCATCAAATCCTGCAAGCCGTTGGGCGGCGAACTGATGGTTTGTTCTTTCGCAATCCATTTGGCTACGCCGCGGGCAATTTGCATCATACCCAGCGTTACAATAAAGGGTACAATGTTAAACTTTGCGATAAACGAGCCAATAATTAAGCCGCACAACGCACAAGCCGCAATTGCCGCCAAAGCCGCCATAAAAGCCACCATTCCGCTTACCTCCGTAGCATCGGGGCCTGCGCCCAGGTTTATAACCGTAGCAATTACCACGGTTCCCAAAGCAATTTGCGAACCTACACTTAAATCGATACCACCCGAAATAATAATCATGGTCATGCCGAAAGCGGCAATGCCCACAATAACGCTTTGCGTAAGAATGGTTTTTACATTGTCGAAGGAGTTAAACTGCGGCGGACAAAGAATAGTGAAGAGAATAATTACAAACAAAAGCCCGAAAAAAGGCCCGAACTTGGCTAAAACTTTATTCATTTTTTAAAAATAATAGGCACCAGTACGAAAATTCTGCGCTTGCTTGATAAGCAATTAATTAATTTTTAGGTAAGAGCAAGTTTAGTTTTACTTTACAGCTCAAGCACCCACGCCAGCTCCGGAAGTAGCGTATAACATAATGTCGTGCTCAGTCCAGGCGGGTATCGGCTTTACCTCCGACATTTGCCCGCGGTACATCACGGCTAAGGTATCGCATACGCCCAATAATTCCGGTAAATAAGAACTCACCACCACAATGGCTTTGCCAGCTGCTGCTAAAGTTTGAATCAAGCGGTAAATTTCGGCTTTACTGCCTACATCAATGCCCCGGGTAGGTTCGTCGAGGAAAAAAATATCACTGTCGTGGTGCAGTAACCGGGCAATGCATGCCTTCTGTTGGTTTCCGCCCGATAAACTACCAATGGCTTGTTTCGGATCGCGGCATTTAATGCGCATTTTCTCCGACCACTCCGCCGCCGTATCGTATTCTTTTTTTAAATTTAATATACCAAACCTGCTGTATTTTTTAAGCGCCGATAAGGTAATATTAGCCGCTACCGATAAGTTTAATGCCAGACCTTCTTCTTTCCGGTTTTCGCTGAGTAAATCCAGGTCCGAGGCCAAAGCTTTGCCCGGATTCAGGTATACTGCGTTCAATTCCGGGTGATTTTTAATTTGTACTTGTCCGTTCTTCACCAATTCTAGCCCAAAAACACTGCGGATGGTTTCGGAACGCCCCGCACCCACCAGGCCCGAAATACCCAAAATTTCGCCGCGCCGCAACGTAAACGACACTTCTTTACAATAAGGCAAGGTCACCAATTTATCTACTGTAAGTACCGGCTCGCCAATTTCGTGCGGAATTTGGGGGTACAAATCTTCGACGGAGCGGCCAATCATGTGTCGGATAATTTCCGGAATAGTTACCTCGGCCACATTACCGGACGTAATGGATTCGCCGTCCCGGATTACGGTATACCGGTCAGCAATTTCCATTACTTCTTCCAGAAAGTGGCTGATGTAGATAACTGAGATGTTATTTTCTTTTAATTTCCGGATTACGCCAAACAAAGCCTGGGCATCTTCGGCGGTTAAAGAACTGGTGGGCTCGTCCAGAATTACAATCCGGGAATCGATTACCAGAGCACGGGCAATTTCCACGAGTTGTTGTTTACCCAAACTTAACCGGCTCACCGGCATGTCCATATCCAGATGGCCTTGCCCGAGCCAGTTTAACGCTTCTTTTACCCGTTGCCGTTCTTTTTGCACAAACCCAAACGACGAGCGTTCCAGCCCCAGCATAATGTTTTCTTCGATGGATAAATGCGGCGCCAGCGTGAGTTCCTGGTAAATCATGGCAATGCCGGAATTACGGCCCGCCGCCGGGGAAGTCGGCGCATACGGCTGGCCGGCTAAATGCATGGTACCACCATCGGGCGTATAAGCGCCGCTCAAAATTTTCATGAGCGTACTTTTACCGGCCCCGTTTTCCCCGATTAAAGCGTGCACTTCGCCTTGCCCCACTTGTAAACTCACGTTTTTTAACGCCTTTACCGGACCAAAGCTTTTGCTTATATTTTCTAAAGAGAGCAGCAAGAATTTTTAAATTTTAAGTAAAAACTTACTAGAATGTTCTACACCCAAGCTAACTACCCAATTATTTTCCGTGAACCATCAGCCATGGACTATGATCTATCCCTTATTCGTTCAGCCAGGTTTTTAAATCGGGCGTAAGGAGGGCTTTAATGGCCGGGTCGTTAATGTTTTCTTTTGTTGCCATCGAAATGCCGGTATCTACCAGTTTTTCAAATTTTTCGCCTTTAATAACGGCTACTGCGGTTTTAACGCCTAAATAGCCCATGTTAAACGGATCTTGCAAGGCTAAACCCTGAATAGTGCCCTGATTAAGCGCAGATACCAAAGTTTCGTTAGAATCAAAGCCGACTAATTTAACTTTACCGACTTTACCGGCAGTTTGCAAAGCCCGCAGCATGCCTTGCGTAGACGATTCATTCGGGCAGAAAACCCCGTCTACAGTAGCAAAGCGGTTGAGTAAGTTCTGCGATGCTTGAAACGCTTTTTCCATGGTGGCACCCGCATATTGGTTCGACGAAACAATTTTAGCGTTAGGGGCATATTCTTTCATGCCGGCCAAAAAGCCTTCTTCGCGGGCGTGGGTGCTGGCGGAGCCTTCGCTGTAGCGCAACAAAATAATATTGCCTTTACCGCCGGTTAGTTCGGCCATGCGTTTGGCGCATAATTTACCACCGGCAAAGTTATCGGTAGCAATGTAGCTGGCGTAATCTTTAGCGGCCAGGTCGGAGTCGAATATCACCACCGGAATTTTTCTCTTAATGGCGGCTTTTACCGGCGGCACCAAACTACGCTCGTCCAGGGGGGCCAATACAATGCCATCAACGCCCCGGCTAATAAAATTTTGCACCACTTGTATCTGCATTTGCCGGTCGTCTTCTTTTTGCGGCCCTTGCCAGATTACCTCTACATTGCCCAGTTCTTTAGCGGCTTTCATGGCGCCGGCGTGCGCGCTTTTCCAGTACGTGTGGGTGGCCCCTTTGGGAATAACGGCTATTTTTAACTGTTCGCCCGAAGCTGCACTGGAGGCGCTACCACTTTCCTGGGTAGAAGACGAATTATTGTTACAGGCAGTAAAAGCGGTTGTAACGGCCATCAGGCCCAAAACCAGTGTTTTTTTAAAAAAATTGTTTCGATTAATGATCATTTTAAATATTAATTATTAAACCTTAGGAGCACCTTTTATAAGCCACGGGGCAGAATAGCAAAATTTTAAAAATCAGCCTTATTCCTTACAATTTTGAGCAAGATCAGAAACCATTATTTTATTAATTAAAATGGGACAGTCTTGTTTAAACCCAGCTCATCGCGTGGTGAAAATAGGAAAATAAATTTTTATTAAAACGATTCGGCCATTTTTTATTGCCGGGCAGATTGGCGCCACCAGACTTCCTAATTTTACACTCCCGCATTTTACTCGCTGGCTCGGCTTTATTTCAAAATTGGGTTAGAGCTTAATTTTTAACATACAATTTGCCGGGTTCGCGTATACGGGACAGAAAACTTAATGCGGCTTTAACATATGCGGATGGATAATGATATTCTGGTAAAATCATGGGAAGAATTACAAAACGCGCTGTTTCACGATTCCTGGGACGATAAAATAAACCGCTACCGGTCGTCTTATGTGTACCGGGGCATGTGGAATAAAGATTTCGAATTATCAACCAGTTTAATCCGGCTGGGCGGCGATTACCCGAAACTGGAACCGCACTTACTCCGCAACTTCCGGAAATACGCACACCGCGACGCGGCTCCCGGCAATTCGCTTTGGAACTGGCTAGCCGTAGCCCAACACCACGGTTTGCCCACTCGCCTCCTCGACTGGACGTACTCGCCGTTTGTAGCTTTGCATTTTGCCACCAATAACTTACTTAACTACGATACCGATGCCGTAATCTGGTGCGTAAACTACGTAAAGTCAAACGCACATCTGCCGCCGGTCTTAAAAGATGCCATATCAGCCGAAGGTTCTAACGTTTTTACGCCCGAAGTACTGGAGCCCGTATGCAGTTCTTTAAAAGAATTAACCGCTTTTCAGGAAGAAGATTACGTTTTGTTTCTGGAGCCGCCTTCTTTAGACGGCCGCATTGTGCACCAGTTTGCTTTGTTTTCGATGATGTCGAGCGCCACAGCTTTACTCAGCGATTGGTTGGAAGAACGGCCCGATTTGTATTTCCGGATAATTATTCCGGCCCGGTTAAAGTGGGAAATCCGCGATAAATTGGACCAGGCGAATATTACCGAGCGTGTATTGTTTCCGGGCTTGAATGGTTTAAGCGAATGGTTGCGCCGGCATTATACCACCATTTAAGTAAAAAGAAATAACTATCAAGATATTAGATATTGGACTTCTGCGTAATTAACGGAATGCTCATTTTTTAAATTTTAACTTTTCTAACTTGCAACCTGTAACTTGCCACCTGCAACTTAACTATGAACGAACACGAAAACCCCTGGACTACCCTATCAAGCAAGCCTATTTACGAAAACCCCTGGCTAAGCCTGCGCGAAGACCAGGTAATTAACCCTAAAGGCGGCCGCGGCATTTACGGCGTAGTAGATTTTAAAAATATGGCCATTGGCGTAGTGCCCATCGATGCGGAAGGCAATACGTATTTGGTGGGCCAATACCGCTATCCCTTAAACGAGTACTCCTGGGAAATACCGGAAGGCGGCGGCCCGCACGGCATTGATGCCCTGGAATCGGCGAAGCGGGAATTAAAAGAAGAAACCGGTTTTACCGCCGCTACCTGGACTAACCTGGGCCGCATTCACACGTCAAACTCCGTTACCAGCGAAT
Source organism: Adhaeribacter swui (assembly GCF_014217805.1). Classification (NCBI taxonomy): domain Bacteria; kingdom Pseudomonadati; phylum Bacteroidota; class Cytophagia; order Cytophagales; family Hymenobacteraceae; genus Adhaeribacter; species Adhaeribacter swui. Next base: position 3,189,465 of record NZ_CP055156.1, on the reverse strand, counting down.
TTGGTTATTTGTACCTAGCCCAAAATTTAACCGCTGGCGAAATGGAACACGAAGAAACCGAAGAGTTGGTAATCAAAAAAGTACCTTTAAGCGAGGCGGTACGCATGGTTATGGACGGCGAAATTACCGATGGCTTAAGTATTGCCGGCATTTTAAAAGCCGATAAAATTATTAATCAGGTGAAATAATGTAAATTGAGCCACCTATAACCGAACGAGGATTTGAGATTTACAATTATTTAAAATTTTAAAAATTGGTGTTACTGCGTTAACAGTTAATGGAAAAATACACCCCAACCGTGAACTTAAACCGAATATTTGTACTTTTGCCTTCATGAAGCTGCTGGTTAAAATAGTACGGGCAATTTACGCGGGCTGGTGTGTTATCTGGTTTGTGCTTCCGTTCTTTCTAATGTATCCTTTGTTTTGGGTATTTATCCAGAAGCCTCGCTGGTACCGGTACGCGCATAATTTAAACCGTTTCTGGTCTTTTACGCAATTGCGCATGTACGGCTTGCCCCTTACCATTATCCGTAAAACCAAGCTTAACCGCAACACGCCCTATATTTATACCCCCAATCACAGCTCCTACATCGATATTCCGTTGCTGTTAAACAGCGTGCCCGGTTATTTAAATTTTGTGGGCAAAAGCTCACTGGCCAAAGTGCCGCTATGGGGGCCTATTTACAATAAGTTGTATATCTCCGTCGATCGCAGAAGTGCCGTAAGCCGGGCTAAATCGTATATTCAATCGGGGCGCACCATTGATCAAGGTCGTTCGGTGGTAATTTTTCCGGAAGGCACCATTTCGGAAAATGCCGGCTACGATATGTTGCCCTTTAAAGACGGGCCTTTTAAATTAGCCATCGAAAAGCAGGTGCCCATTGTACCGGTTTCTATGCCTTACAATCACATTTTTTTACCCGACGTAGATGGTAAATTTATTGTGAAGTGGCACCCTTTAAAAATCACCTTTTTTGAACCGATTTCTACGGTTGGATTAACTTTGGCCGATTTAGAAAATTTAAAAAATAAAGTATTTAATATAATTCAAGCCGATTTAAGTTTACATAACCATTATGAGCACCGATATACAAACGATCCGGAAGTTAGCACATTTAGCCCGTCTGGAATTTGACCCAACCAAAGAACAGGAAATGCTGCAGGACCTGAATAAAATTCTGGATTGGATGGAAAAACTGCGCGAACTGGATACCTCGGCCGTAGAGCCGCTGCTGCACATGAGCGAAGAAGTAAATGTGTTGCGCCCCGATGTGGCAAAAACCATTATTACCCACGATGAAGGCCTGAAAAATGCGCCGCGCAAAGATTCTGACTATTTTAGAGTACCCAAAGTGTTAGACTAAGCGTTTAAATCCCTAAATGGCAGAACAAAATCTACTGGGCGGCCGGCGTAAAGGCGGCCCTTTTCTTTTATACTTACTGGTTGTTTTGAGTATAGCTGCCCTGGCAATGGCTATATTCCACTATTTTACCGGCAGCGACCGGGTTATGCCCTGGCAACCCGAAGCGGAATTGTTTCCTGTTTCGGCTACGCTCACCCGGTTTAACAGTCTTTACCAATCTTTTCAAATTCCTATCACCGGCTTTTTAGTCTCAGAACGCTTTGATGTGGGTTTGCCCGTGCTCCAACCGGAACTGGCAAGTGTTTTTCTGGCTATTCTGAGCTTAGCCTTAGCGGTATACTTTACCATTATCAGTGCCTTTTCGCGGTGGCCTTATATTATTTGTATGGCGTTGGCCATGATATACCTGGCCACCTTTAACTTTGATTTACTGCGCCTTAACCAGGAATACAATCAGATTTTATTAGTAATAGTACTGGGGGTACTGGTACTGGTGAGTTACGGGTTCCAGGCTTTTTTTACCCGGGTAAAGCTAGCCATCCGGTTTCTGGTGTTTTGCGTTCTGCTGGGTTTGATCGCAATTATTATCGGCAATCAGTCGCAGTATTCGGCAACTTTATCGGCTATGCAATTGGTAAATTACAGCAGTTTAGCAGCTTTTGTAGCCAGCGGCTTGTTTATTTTTTTAATTGCTTTTGAAAATATTCATGGCCTGCTTTGGATTAATACCCAAGGACCTTCGCCGCAACGGCGCTTTGGCTTGTGGCATTTTGTATTAATCGGGCTGTTGTACCTTGCAAACTTACTACTGCTTTATTTAAAAAACGCCGATATTATTCAACTGGATTTTTACTACGTCGATCCGTTTATTATTCTTTTGCTTTCTATTATTGCCGGCTACTGGGGCTGGCAACGGCGCGAAATACAATACCAACGGTATTTTACTTTTAAAAATGGGGTTGCCTACTTGTACCTGGTGCTGGCTATTAATTGCTTACTCACCATTGGTTATGCTTTTGCTACGGCTAATACGCCCCTCATATCGGCCTTTACCGATGTAATTGTTTACACCCACTTGGCTTACGGTTTTTTGTTTTTCCTGTACATCCTACTTAATTTTTACAAGTTAATTCAACAGCGGTTAGCGGTGTACAAAGTGGTGTTCGACCCCAAGCAAATTCCTTTTTTTACGGTGTATATTATGGGCAGCATGCTGTTGCTGGCCCTTATTTTCCGATCTACGTTTAGCGTGTACCACAAAGCCGAAGCAGGTTATTACAACTACCTGGGCGATTTTTACAAAGCCGCCAGCAACAATTTACTCGCCGAACGCTTTTACACCGAAGGTACCATTTACAGCCACCACAACGTAAAATCAACGTATGCTTTGGCCGGCCTTTACCGGGAACGCACCTACACCACCGCCGAAATTAACTTACTTAAGGATGGCTTAGCCGGCGGACCAAACGAGAAACTTTACGTCCGGATGGCGGCTACCCAAACCGATAAAAAAGATTTTTTCAACCATTTGTTTTTGCTGAATCAAGGGTTACAGGCGATTCCCAATAGCCCGGCTTTGCTTAATAATAAAGCTTTGCTCTACGAAACCACTACCCTTTCGGATTCTACGGCCTATTTTTACAATCAGGCGCTGCAAGCCGCCTCGGGTAAATACAAAGATTTGGTACAAAGTAACCGGTTAGCATTTTTTTTAAAAAACAGCGATCCCCAACAAGCTTTAGCCGTGGCTGAACAAACCGGGGAACAAAGCAATGAGCCGGCTTTAAAAAGCAATTTAACTTTACTGCAAATCTTACAGGAAAAACCGGCACCCGCCCCCACCTCAGCCGAACTAACGCTAAAAGCATTTTCGGCTTCAGAATTTGCCCTTTACTACCACCGTACATTACAAAATATAATTAAAGCTACTCCGCAAACAGTAAAACAGCTAGATCAATTAATTAAACTGCCGGGCAATGCGCCTTACCAAGAGAACTTAATTTTATTAAAAGCCCTGGCGCAATTTTATTCAGGCCAGATTTACGCAGCCCGCAACACCCTCGAGAACCAGGCATTGGCTTCGGAAAGTACGGCCGGTTACTACTATTATTTAATTGGTACCTGGCTGATGGAGCAAAAACTATATCCGGCAGCAGCCAGTTATTTTCAAAAAGCCCGCGAGCGGCGTTTACCCGAAGCGGAATTGCCTTATTTGTACGCTTTAGCACATACCCCCGATAAAAACACGGCTTATGCCGCTGCCCAAGAAGCCAGCAACAATTTAACCGATCCGGCAGAAAAAGCCCAGGCAAGTTTCCTGGCTAATGTTTTAAATTTAACTACCAGCAGTGTACTTACCGCTTCTGATTCTTTAAAAGTAGCGTACCTCACGTTGTATCGCCCCGAGCTAACCACCCCGGAATTTGAAAAGGTGATTAATACCTTATCGGCTGGTAAATTTAAAGCCTTGGCGCAAGCCGAACTGGCGCAGCATTACATTCAGACTAATAACCTAAATGCGGCGGCCCAAACTACAAAAACGGCCTTGGCCTTGGCCCAAAAAGATAAAAGCATTACCCCGGAGTTAAATCGGTTACAAGCTACCATTCTGGTTAAACAAAGAAATACGGCGGAGTTAAACAAACTAGTACCGGAGCTGCGATTGTCTTTGGCTCACCAGAACGAAAAATTGTTTTTCCAAGCCGTTGCCGCAGAAAAAATTAATCCCAAACAAGCCGCTGCTTTGTACCGGCAAGTTCCGCAAGCTTTAATTTACCAGGAAGATGCCGTTCTGGCTGCCGCCAATTACTTTAGCCAGGCTCAGAAAAACGATAATCAGGCTTACGAATTGCTTTTGAGCAGTATTAAATACAATCCGTTTTCGGCGCGTTTGTACCAGGCTTACGTTTTTACCAGCCTTAAACTAGGTTTTATTGATTTTGCGCAAACCGCCGCCGAAGAGTTAAAAAGCTTGCTAAGTCCGGAGGAGTATGCTATATTTCGCAGCAACTACGAGCAAAAACTAAAAGAAAAACAAGAGTCTTTTCCGGATTGGAACTAACCCCTTAAGGTTATTTTTTAAAATTTTAAAATCAGGAAATGAGCGGTTTAAACTACAATGCTTGCTTTTGGTTACACGTTACAGTAGCCACATGGCGTTATGTATTAGGTTAACTTCCACGATCTATGAGTATCATTATTCAAACTAAAGACATATCCCGGGTTTACCGGATGGGTAGCGAAACCATACATGCGCTAAAAAGTGTATCTATTGAGATTAACCGGGGCGAGTACGTGGCGTTTATGGGCCCTTCGGGTTCGGGTAAATCTACGCTCATGAACATTGTGGGCTGTTTAGATACGCCTTCCGGCGGCCAGTACATATTAAACGGCAAGGATGTAAGTAACATGACCGATAACGAGCTGGCGGAAATCCGGAACAAAGAAATCGGCTTTGTTTTTCAAACGTTTAACTTGCTGCCGCGCTCTACCTCTTTAGATAACGTAAGTTTACCCCTGATTTACGCGGGCTACGGCAAAAGTGCCCGGGAAGAAAAAGCCTTGCGGGCGCTGGAAAGTGTAGGTTTAGGGCCGCGGGCCAAGCATAAACCCAACGAATTATCGGGGGGGCAGCGCCAGCGGGTAGCTATTGCCCGGGCTTTGGTAAACGATCCCAGCATTATCCTGGCCGATGAGCCCACCGGTAACTTGGACACCAAAACTTCTTACGAGATTATGGAGCTTTTTGAGAACCTCCATGCTAAAGGTAATACCATTATTATGGTTACCCACGAAGAAGACATAGCCAAATACGCGCACCGGATTGTGCGCCTCCGCGACGGATTAATTGAATCGGATGAAATTAACACCGAAGTAGTTCGTCATTCCATGCCGGTTTAACGATTTAGCTTAAGGACACCTTTTCGGCCGGAATTTTAAAATTTGATCTTTTCCTCATGAAAATATACACCAAAACCGGCGACGAAGGCTTAACCAGCTTAATTGGCGGCACGCGGGTAAAAAAATCGCACCTGCGCATTGATTCTTACGGCACCGTAGATGAACTAAACTCTTACCTGGGTTTAGTGCGCGACCAGCCGGTAAACCAAAACCGCAAAGAGCTGCTGCAGGAAATACAAGACCGATTATTTACCATTGGAGCTTCGTTGGCCTCCGACCCCGACAAACCTACCCGCAAAGTGCCCGATTTACACGAAACCGATGTGCGTTTGCTGGAAGAAGAAATGGATAAAATGGATGCCGTACTTCCACCGTTGCGGGCATTTATTCTGCCCGGGGGGCATCCGGCTGTTTCGTTCTGCCACGTAGCCCGATGTGTTTGCCGCCGCGCCGAACGCCTGGTTATCTCTTTGCAGGAAGAATCGTTAGTAGAGCCTCTCATAATCAAGTACCTTAACCGGCTTTCAGATTATTTATTTGTGCTAAGTCGGCAAATGGCCCAGGATCTGCAAACTGAAGAAATTCCCTGGAAGCCGCGTTTGTAATTTTTTAAAATCTAGGCGCTTCATTCCGTTTCCTTTTTACTACTTCCGATCAGGTAATTCTGCTAAAATCAACTTATTGGCAAAAAAATTATTACTTTTGCTCCAGTTACGCGTTATATAAAGAAGAAACTATTCTTTTTAGATTTCGAATTACCGTTTTTTTAAATTTTTACTTTTTTGTTTATGCTCGATACCCAAACCATTCAGATACAGAAAACAGCTAACTCCCGGTTATCGGCCGTAGATTTTAATAATCTCGATTTTGGAGCCGTGTTTTCTGACCACATGCTCGTTATTGATTACGCTAACGGGGAGTGGCAAACGCCTACCATTGTTCCATTCGGCAACTTTAGCTTAAGCCCGGCTAATCCGGCGTTGCACTACGGCCAAGCTATTTTTGAAGGTTTAAAAGCTTACAAAAATGAGCAAGGCGACATTTCCATTTTCCGGCCGCTGGCTAATTTAGAACGGCTGAATCTATCGGCGGAACGCTTGTGCATGCCCACCTTGCCCGAAGAACTGTACATGCAAGGTCTAACGGAATTACTGCGCCTCGATGCCGATTGGATTCCTGCGGTGGCTGGTAGCGCTTTATACATTCGGCCGTTTATGTTTGCAACCGGCGAGTTTCTGGGCGTACGCCCAGCTACCGAATACCGTTTTGCCATTATTACTTGTCCGGTTAACGCCTACTATTCGGCGCCATTACGGGTTAAAGTAGAAGAAACTTACGTACGCTCCGTAGAGGGAGGCTTTGGTTTTTCTAAAGCGGCGGGCAATTACGCAGGGTCTTTGCTGCCGGCGCAAAAAGCCTTGGAAGCAGGTTACCACCAGTTACTCTGGACCGATGGTAAAACCCACGAATACTTCGAAGAATCGGGCACTATGAATTTAATGTTTGTAATTAACGGTACTTTGGTAACCCCGGCTTTAAGTACTTCCATTTTAGCAGGCATTACCCGCGACAGCATATTGCAGTTGGCCAAAGACCAGGGCATACCCGTAGAAGAGCGCAAAGTATCTGTGGCCGAAGTAATGGATGCTATTAATCAAGGTACTTTACAGGAAGCTTTTGGCTGCGGCACGGCGGCGGTAGTTTCGCAGATTGTAACTATTGGCTATCAAGGTCAGGATTTTGATTTACCGCCGGTTAGTGAGCGCAAATACTCGCCGCTGTTGGCCCAGTTGTTGGATGATATCCGGACCGGTAAAAAAACCGATACTCATCATTGGATGGTACAGCTCTAGATTTCTAGATTTTAAATAATAAGTTGTAAGCCGTAAGTTGGTAAGTAAAGGCTACCATTTACGGCTTACAACTTTTTTATGGTTCCTACCCTCGTATCTACCTTTCTTAATTTTTTAAAATTTTTCATTTTTATCCGTAAAACTTACTACCTAAAACGTTTAACTTAACCATGACCACCGAACAAATAAAAGATTTAAAGGCCCGCGTTGATGCCTTGAGGAGGTATCTTTGACTACGATACCAAGAAAGCGGAAGTAGCCGAAGCCGAAGAACAAACTACAGCCCCTGGCTTTTGGGACGATTCAAAAAAAGCCGAAGCTACCTTAAAAGAAATAAAATCCGTTAAAATCTGGACCGACCAGTTTGAGGAAGTAGCTACCCGGCTCGCTGACCTGGAAGTATTATTTGATTTTTACAAAGAAGGGGACGTTTCGCCGGAAGATATAACCCGCGAGTTTACTGATACTCAGGCTTTGGTAGAGCAACTGGAGTTTAAGCGCATGCTCAGCAACGAAGAAGACCAGCTCAGTGCCATTCTGGAAATTAACCCCGGAGCAGGTGGCACCGAAAGCCAGGATTGGGCCGAAATGTTGATGCGTATGTACATTATGTGGGCCGAAAGCCACCGCTACCAGGTACGCCAGTTAAACTATCAGGCTGGCGACGGAGCCGGTATTAAATCAGCTACTTTAGAAATAAACGGGGACTTTGCCTACGGTTATTTAAAATCTGAAATTGGGGTACACCGGTTAGTTCGCATTTCTCCTTTCGATTCCGGCGGACGGCGGCATACGTCTTTCGCCTCGGTATTTGCCTACCCCTTGGTAGATGACACCATTCAGATTGATATTAACATGGCCGATATTGAATGGGATACTTTCCGGTCGGGTGGAGCGGGCGGTCAGAACGTGAATAAAGTAGAAACTGCCGTGCGTTTAAAGCATAAACCATCCGGCATTATTATCGAGTGCCAGATAGAACGCTCGCAGCTCATGAACAAAGAACACGCTATTAACATGCTGCGCTCGCGTTTGTACCAGATAGAAGTAGATAAACGCAACGAAGAACGGGACAAACTCGAAAGCACCAAAAAACGCATTGATTTTGGCTCCCAAATTCGAAACTATGTTTTGCACCCCTATAAATTAATAAAAGACATTAGAACCGGGGTAGAACGTACCGATGTACAAACGGTTTTGGACGGCGATTTGGATGAATACATTAAAGCTTTCCTGATGCAGAGTTAAATATTTAAATAGTATTAATTAAATTCATCCCTTATTTCAATTAACTAAACTTAATCAAGCATTGGTATAGTACAAATTCAAATTTAAATTGGAAAATAGGCTTCTTCGGAAGCCTATTTTTTATAGCAATGCTAAGATGCTTGGCGGTTACAGGATATTCAATGTAGAATATATTTTTTTAAAATATTTTCAATTCTTACCCTTTTAAACGATAATATTTAAAATTTAAAAAATAAGGCAAATTTATTTTAATTAAAAAGGCAAAAAATATTTTACAATTTTTAATTTTTTTCTGCTAAGCCAAAATCTCCTTTATTTCACAAACTACTAAATTTCAGCAACTTAGAATCCTTGTTACTAGATACACGTATATAACACTGCAAACTATGGAATGTTATGATTTTGTTAATTCGTTGAAAATCTTTAAAATTGAACATAGTTTTTATATTTTTTTACAAAAAACCAAACTAAAACCAACAAAATGAAAAAAATTCTACTGATGAATTTTCTTTTTGTGCTAACACTTTTTCAAACTGTTTTAGCACAGGATAAGAGAATTTCGGGTCGGGTTATCGACGCAGCGTCGAACCAGGGCTTACCAGGCGTAACCGTACTGGTGAAAGGTACTTCAACGGGTACTGCCACCGATACGGAGGGCAATTATGCATTAGACGTACCAGCTACTGGTACGTTAGTATTTAGCTTTATTGGTTACACCACACAGGAATTGCCAATTGGAGCTTCAACAACCATTAATGTTACGTTGGCTTCTGATACCCGCCAGTTGAACGAAGTAGTGGTAACCGCTTTGGGGGTAGAAAGAACCCGTAACTCTTTACCTTATGCCGCTACCCAGGTAGAAGGTGCTGATGTTACCAAAGCACGTAACCCTAACTTTGTAAACTCTCTGGCTGGTAAAGTATCTGGCGTTAACATTAAGCAAAACAATAACCTGGGTGGTTCTACCAACGTGGTTATCCGGGGTACTAAATCTTTGTACGGTAACAACCAGGCTTTATTTGTAGTAGACGGTGTGCCAATTAGTAATGCCAACACCAATACATCTGACCAGTATACCGGCCGTGGTGGTTACGACTACGGTAACGTAGGTGCTGACGTTAACCCCGATGATATTGCCTCTGTTAGTGTTTTAAAAGGTGCTGCTGCTACCGCGTTGTATGGTTCGCGGGCATCTAACGGTGTAATTTTAATTACTACCAAAAAAGGCAGAAAAGGTAATGTAAACGTAACCCTGAATACAGGTGCTACCATGGGTTTTGTGGATAAAAGCACTTTTGTTAAATACCAGGATAAATATGGCGCTGGCTACGGTGCTTATTACGGCCCTAACGAAGACGAGTACTTCCAACAATATAACCGTCCAGGTTTCCAGCCTGGCTTGTACGTTCCATTTACCGAAGATGCTTCCTATGGAGCAGCTTTTGACCCGAATTTATTAGTTTACCAGTGGAACTCCTTAGATCCAACTTCCCCTACTTACGCTCAAAAAACTCCGTGGACAGCCGCTAAAAATGGCCCTAGCTATTTCTTGCGGGATGCAGTAGGTTTTAACAATAACGTTACCATTGATGGTGGCAGCGAAACCGGAACTTTTAAATTAGGCTATACCAATACTTCTGATAAAGGTATTCTGCCTAATAGCAAGATCAACAAAAACATGGTAAACTTTGCTGGTGCATTAAATTTAACACCAAAGTTAACTACCAGCGCTAACATTAACTTTACTAAAATTGATGGTTTAGGCCGTTATGGTACCGGTTACGACTCTTGGAACCCCATGCAGCAATTCCGTCAGTGGTTTCAAACCAACGTTGACCTAAAAGAATTAAAAGACGCTTACAACCGGAACCAACAAAATATTACCTGGAACCCACGTAGCGCTACAGATTTACGTCCAATTTACTCAGACAACCCATACTGGGTACGTTACGAAAACTACGAAAACGACGAACGTTACCACTATTTTGGTAACATTATGGCTACTTACAAATTCACCGATTGGTTTAACGTAATGGGTCGGGTTACCCTTGATTCTTACGATGAATTACAAGAAGAAAGAAACGCTGTAGGTAGCACCGGTACGGCATTTTACTCCCGCTATAACCGCACTTCCCGCGAAGCAAACTACGACCTGATTGCGAACTTCGATAAAAACATTACCGAAGATTTCAGCTTTAAAGGTTTATTAGGTGCTAACTACCGCAGACAAATGATTAACACCATTTTTGCACAAACCAATGGCGGTCTGGTAGTACCACGTATTTACTCTTTATCTAACTCAGTAAACCCATTAAACCCTCCTTTTGAAACCGATCAGAGATGGGGTGTTGATGGTTACTTTGCCAGCGCTACTTTTGGTTACAAAGAACTAGCCTTCTTAGATTTAACTGCCCGTAGAGACCAATCTTCCACTTTACCAAAAGGAAATAACATTTACTACTATCCTTCAGTAGCTGGTAGCTTTGTTTTCTCTGAATTATATAAAGATTCACCGTGGTTATCTTACGGTAAAGTACGCGTAAACTACGCAGAAGTAGGTAGCGATGCTCCGGTCTACTCTATTTACAACGTGTACGGTAAACAAGATCAGGAAATCAACAGCTCTACTCGTCCATCGGTAGGTAGCTATGGTTCTATTCCGTTGTTCTCTCTTACTAACACCAGAAACAATCCAAACCTGAAACCCGAAAGAACTAAAAGTTTTGAGGCAGGTTTAGAAATGTCTTTCTTAACAAACCGCGTTGGTTTTGATGTTACTTATTACAAAGCCTCTACTGTAGACCAGATTATTCCTATTCAGGTATCTACTACCAGCGGTTTTAACTTTGCTTACGTAAATTCCGGTGAAGTAGAAAATAAAGGCTTTGAAGTTACTGCTTTTGTTAACCCTATCAAGAATGATAACTTCTCATGGACTTTAAATGCGAACTGGACCCGTAACCGTAACCAAGTTATTTCTTTAGCCGAAGGAACAGAAAACTTAGTAATTTCTACTTACCAAGGAGGTGTTTCTTCTAACGCTACTAAAGGCCGTCCTTTTGGTATGCTTCGTGGTACTGGTTATGTTTACAATGCTAACGGCGAAAAAGTAGTTGGTTCTAACGGTTTGTATTTACAATCGCCATCTACTACCGAAATTGCTGATCCAAACCCAAGCTGGATAGGTGGTATTTCTAACACTTTAGAATATAAAGGTTTATCTTTGTACTTCCTGTTAGATGTTCGCCATGGTGGCCAATTGTTTAACCTGGATACTTACTACGGTTATGGTACTGGTATGTACCCCGAAACTGCCGGTAATAACGACTTAGGCAATCCTTCCCGTACTCCAGTGGGTGAAGGTGGTGGAATTATCTTCGACGGTGTAAAAGAAGATGGTACCCGCAATGATATCCGGATTGATAACACCGAAGGGGTATACGGCTATAACCAACCGCGCCAAATGCACGTGTACGATGCCGGATTTATTAAATTAAGAGAAGCTACTTTAACGTATTCGCTGCCTGCTAATGTTATCAGCCGCTTAAAACCGTTTAAAGGAGTTGATTTCTCTTTAACTGGTAGAAACTTATGGATCATTAAAAAACACGTACCTTATGCTGACCCAGAAGATAACTTAGGTTCTGGTAACTACGGCCAAGGCTACATGTCTGGTTCTTACCCAACTACCCGTAACATTGGTGTTAACTTAAGATTTAGATTTTAATTAAGATATAAAATGAAAAAAATACTTTTATTATGCATCCCGGCTATGATGTTCGCCACATCATGCAAAGATTTGGATGATTATGATAATTTAAACCCAAAAGCTGCCACTACGGTACCTGCCGTTAGTTTAGTAAGCAACGCCCAGCGGGTATTAGCCAATACCATTAATACACCTGATTATAACATTAACCCATTCCGGTTTTATGTGCAACATTGGGCAGCAACTACCTACCCCGACGAAAGCCAGTTTGTAATCGAAACCCGGTCTATCAACCGGTTCTTCTGGGATCCGTTGTACCGGGACGTATTAAGCGATTTAAATGAAGGTAAAAAACTGGTAACAGCAGATGCCGTTTTAGATCCAAAAGTAAAAGCGAATCAACTGGCGGCCATTGAAGTACTGGAAGTTTACGCTTGGTCGGTGTTGGTAAACACTTTTGGTGATATTCCTTACACCGAAGCTTTAAACGCAGATAACGTTTTGCCTAAATTTGACGACGATGCCGCTATTTTCGCGGATTTAACCACTCGTCTAGATAAAGCCATCGGCATGTTTGATGCATCTGCAAGTGGTTTAGGCACCGGTGATTTGTACTACAACGGCAACGTAGCAAACTGGCTAAAGTTTGCCAACTCATTGAAGTTACGCTTAGGCATGACTTTAGCCGATGTAGATGCGGCTAAAGCTAAAACAATGGTAGAAGCAGCAGCGCCTAATGTAATTACTTCCAATGCGGAAAATGCCAAGATTACTTACTTATCTGCCTTGCCAAACCGCAACCAGTTGTATGAGTCATTGGTGCAAAGTGGCCGGTCTGACTTTGTGGGCGCTAGCACCTTAATCGACCCTATGCTGGCTACCAACGACCCAAGATTACCTATTTACTTTAAGCCGGTAGCTGGTAGCTCTAACTTTAAAGGCGGAACTGCCGGTACTCCTAATAGCGCAACCAACAACTCTACCCCTGGTGCAGCCTTGGAAAATCCTACTTTACCAGGTATGTTATTAACTTACTCTGAAGTGGAGTTTCTGTTAGCAGAAGCAGTAGAAAGAGGCTTTGCCGTGGCTGGAACAGCAGAAGCACATTATAATGCTGCTGTTACTGCTTCAATCACTGAATGGGGTGGTTCTGCAGCTGATGCAGCTACTTATTTAGAAAAATCAGCGGTGGCTTACAATACCGCTGCCGGCGACTGGAAACAGAAAATCGGTACTCAAAAATGGATAGCTTTATACAGCCAGCCTACTCAGGCCTGGACCGAATGGAGAAGATTAGATGCTCCTAACCTGGTAAAACCAGCAGCTGCTATTTCCGAAATTCCATTACGCTTACCTTACCCAACTACGGAAGCAAACTTAAATACTACTAATTACGCAGCTGCAGCTTCGGCGATGGGCGGCGATGTAGTAACCTCCCGTATATTCTGGGATAAGTTATAAATCACACAAACCTATCGAGTAGAAAAGGCGAACCATGGTTCGCCTTTTTTTTTAAAAATATTACACTAATTTACTGAATTTAAACGTAATAGCAACAAAACCTTACGTACATAGTAAACTACTCAAATCAGAACACGCGTGCCTCCAAAACAAAGATACAAATCTAAAATCTTTTGTTTTCGGCCAGTTTTAAGTAAATTGTACCATAAAATTATTTTAATCACAAATTATCACAAATGAAAAGATTTTTATCACTTAGTCTTCTTCTTGTGGCCTTTTTCCAGCAGGTTATGGCGCAAGACAGGACAATCACCGGCAAAGTGACCGATGGCTCTACGAGCCAGGGACTTCCGGGCGTAACGGTTGTAGTAAAGGGCACCCAGGTTGGTACCGCTACGAATGCCGATGGAAACTATAGCTTAACGGTTCCGGCCAGCGGTACCACTTTAGTTTTCAGCTTTATTGGTTACACAACCACAGAGCGCCCCATTGGCAACTCCAACACTATTGATGTAAACTTAGCTACCGACGTAACACAGTTAAATGAGGTGGTAGTAACTGCTTTGGGGGTAGAACGGGAAAAAAGAACTTTGGGCTATGCGGCACAGAATGTTGCCCCGGAGCAAATCTTAACTTCCCGGGAGCCTAACATTGTAAACGCACTGGCGGGTAAAGTAGCCGGGGTACAGATTAACAACTCTGGCGGTCAGGCAGGATCTTCTTCCCGGATTGTAATCAGAGGAAATACCTCTTTAACCGGTAACAACCAACCGCTTTTTGTGGTAGATGGTATTCCGATTGATAACAGTACCAACCGGGGTATTGGCGAAGCCACCGAAAGCGCTTTATTTAGTGGCTATGCCGGCAACCGCGGTATCGACATTGACCCTAACATTATCGAAAACGTAACCGTTTTAAAAGGTGCTTCTGCTACTGCTTTGTATGGTTCGAGAGGCGCCTTTGGTGTTATTTTAATTACCACTAAAAAAGGGCAAAAACAGGCTAACCGGAAGTATCCCCGGGTTGATATCTCCTCGAACGTAGCTTTTGATGATGCCATTACCAAGGGTTATCAAAATAAATATTTACAAGGATTGAATGGTATGTACCGGAATGGTTTGCCTTTAGGTGAGGGTGGCTATGCACAAACGCCGAATGGCGCTACACAAGGAACAACCAGTTGGGGCCCTCACCGCGATTCCGTTGACCAAGCTGTGATTGATTCTATTGGCATGCCCCGTGTTTTTGACCCGAGAAAAGATTTTTACCGGACTGGCCGGGTATGGAATAACTCTATATCCTTAAGCGGAGGTGGCGAAAAATCTACTTACATATTAACTTACTCTAACTTAAATCAGCAGGGTATTGTGCCTAATAACACTTTTACCCGCAATAGCTTAAAAGCCAACTTTACATCGCAGGTAAGCGAAAAGTTTAATGTAAGTACTTCGGTAAACTACATTAATTCCGATAACCAAAGAATGCCCGAGGGAAATACCAAAAGATCGTACCTTTACTCTTTAAATTTTGCGCCTATCAGCTTTGACAATAAAGCCGCTTACGACGAAGCTGGCAACCGGAGCTGGACGAACGAAACTGGTTTCAACAATCCGTTTTGGCTTACCCGCAATTCTACCATGCCTACTACTGTAGACCGGATTATTGCTACCAACGAAGCTACTTTAGAGATTTTACCCTGGTTAAAACTTACCAACCGGGTTGGTTTAGATACTTACACCGAAAACCAACGCGAACACGTAAATATTGGTACTATTTCGGTACCTAACGGCCGGATGTACGAGTCGTTGATTAAAAGAACCCAGGTTAATAACGACCTCGTTTTAACCGCCAACAAAAACTTTGGCGATGATTGGGTATTAAACGCCTTAATCGGGCATAACATCAATCAACGGAAGTACACCAACCGGACCATGCAAGGTTTTAACTTAGGGCAACCCGGTTTCTACGATATAACCAATACCGAATCAAACAAACCTTTCCAAACTGATTCTGAAAGAAGATTGATCGGTCTTTATGGTAGCGCTACATTAGATTACAAAAATTATTTATTTTTAAATTTAACTGCCCGTAACGACTGGTCTTCTACTTTACCAGCCGGCAGAAACTCTTATTTCTATCCATCTGTTTCAGTAGGTTTTGTTTTCACCGAAGTTCTTGGTTTGGCTAATAACACTTACTTCCCTTACGGTAAATTGCGGGTATCTTACGCCCAGGCCGGTAACGATGCAGAAGAATACCTAACCAACCAGACTTACCTGCAAGCAAATCCGGGCGACGGCCAAAGAGGTAATATTCTCTTCCCGTACCAAGGTGTAAATGCTTTCCAGACCAATACCTTATTAACCAATAACCGATTAATTCCGGAAATTGTAACCGAGAAAGAAATTGGCGCCGATTTGAAATTTTTAAAAAATCGGTTAGGGGTAGATGTTTCTTTGTATGACAAGGTAAGTAAATCTCAGATTTTAGAACAAGAGATTAGTTCTTCTACAGGTTTTGTGAGCCGGGTAATTAACGCTGGTGAAATCCAGAACCGGGGTATTGAATTAACTGTTTTGGCTACCCCAATTACAGTAAAAGATTTTACCTGGGATATTCAATTTAACTACGGTAAAAACCGGTATAAACTTAAATCCATTGCCGAAGGGGTAGATAATATTTTCCTGGGTGGTTTTGAATCGCCACAAATCCGGGCTGATAGAAACTATGGCTATGGCGTTATCTGGGGACAAGGTTTTAAACGCAACGAAGATGGCAAACTAGTAATTGATGACGATGGATTACCCATGTTAGCCGATGAATTAGGCCCCATTGGTAATGCTACTCCCAAATGGGCAGGTGGTTTAAGAAACACCTTTACCTACAAAGGTTTATCTTTATCGGTGCTGTTTGATGCCCGTAAAGGTGGCGATATCATGAACATGGACTTATTCTATTCTACGTTCTATGGTACCGCTAAAGTTACCGAGCAAAGAAATACCACCATCGTGTATGATGGCGTGAAAGAAGATGGCTCGCCGAACACTACCCCGGTTCTACGGGATCAGGATTACTTCTTAAACTGGTACTCCTCTATTGATGAGAATTTTGTGGAAGATGGCAGCTTTATTAAACTAAGAGAAGTTACTTTAAGCTATGCCTTGCCGCAATCATTATTAGCTAAAACTCCTTTCCAAGGGCTTAGCTTCTCGGCTACCGGCCGTAACCTGTGGCGCAAAACCGATTTCAGCTACGGCGATCCCGAAGGTAATTTGTTAGGAAATACCAATGCACAAGGCTTCTACCACGCGGTAACTCCTTCTACAAAAGGCTACACTTTTGGGGTAAACATTTCATTTTAATCACCTGAGTACATCATGAAAAGAAAAATATATTTATTTCTATTTATAACGGTATTTTCTTCTACTTTTTATAGTTGTGAGAACTACTTAGACATTAACTACGACCCCAATGCCCCAAAAGAGGTAACCGAAAAATTAATGTTGCCAGCTATTTTGAGTACGTTTTCGTACGAAGTGGCGGGCGGTTTTCCGGTGCGTATTTCTGCCAACTGGACTAAATACATTGCTTATGCAGGTACTGGTCCGCACGAAGGCCAGTACCGTTTAACGCCCAACGAAACCGATAACTTCTGGCGGTATTCTTCTTACACCGATATTATGAAAACCAGTACCGAGCTTATTGCAAAAGCCAATCAGAACGGTAACCCGGCTTACAGCGCTATTGCTAAAATTATGCTGGCCTGGAACATGTCTTATGTAACAGATGCCTTTGGCGATGCCCCTTTATCCCAGGCATTTCAGGGAGAAGCAGGCGTAAACAAACCTACCTACGATAAGCAGGAAGATATTTATAAGCGCATTCAGGTGTTATTGGATGAAGCAATTACGGAAGCAGGCCAGGATACCGGACTTCAGCCCGGAGCCGAAGACTTTATTTATGGCGGGGACATGACCATGTGGCAAAAACTGGCTCGAACTTTAAAAGCTCGTTTTTATCTGCGCTTATCTAATGCTCCCGGTTATAATGCCGCTACCCAGGCCGACTTAGCCTTACAAGCATTAAATGCCGGTGCTTTAACCAGCAACAACGAAATGCCGAAGTTTAATTACGTTAATGCCCCTAACGCTGAAAACCCTTGGTACCAATACACCATCGACGGCAAATGGAGCACCGCTTACAAACCTTCTGTTTTCTACCTGGATTTATTAAATTCTAAAAATGATCCGCGCTTAGAATACCAGGTAGATCCGGTTCCGGCCGGCGCTAACGCAGGTAAATACGTGGGAGTTACCAACGATGCTACTCCTACGGCTCTTACTAACTATTCTGCTATTGGTAAATTTTATAGTGCAGCCGATGCGCCTTTATACATGTTAGTGTATGCTGAAGTTCCTTTTATCCGGGCAGAAGCCGAATTTTTAAAAGCGGGAAATACGGTAACTCCGGCCGTAATTACGGCTTATAACGAAGGTATTGCGGCTTCCATGAGCATGTATGGCATTGGTGCGGCTTCTATTGCTACTTACCAGGAAGCAAATGTATTACAGCCAGCAACTGCTTATGAGCAAATAATGACCGAAAAATACATTGCTAATTACCTGCAGTTTGAGTCTTACAACGACTTTAGAAGAACGGGTTACCCTAACCTACCTTTAAATACCGAAACCTATCCGGATACCGAATTAGAAGTAGGCCCGGTAATTGAAAGTATTCCGGTTAGATTCCCTTATCCTTCTTCCGAAAGATCGTATAACCCGGAAAATATTCCAGCTGAAGTACCAGCGGCTTTTTTACAAGCGTTACAAGTACCAGTTTGGTGGGATAAACAATAGTAAAAACTTTTATTAACAAAAAAGGCAGGTAAATTACCTGCCTTTTTTGTTAATAAAATAGTAGTGCAATTTCAAACCTTTTTAAGTGGTAGCTATCAAAAAGTTTATTCTGTAAGATGATTCTTTATTCAATCGCATCTATCCGGAACACTACCTCCAGAAACTCCTCATAGTGATCCAGCAGTTTAGTTATTTTCGTTGCTATTGCTTCAGGAGACAATAATTGACCCGTGTTTTTTAATTCCTGAAAGCGCTTGGCTTCGCTGAATTGGGTGGCATCGGCTTGGCGCAGGTGTTCCTGCATGGCGGTATCTACTACGCCCGGCGATAAAGAGAAAACCCGTACATTGCTGTTTAACAGCTTTTGTTCTTCCTGCACCGTTAACGAGAGCATATCTAAAGCAGCTTTAGAAGCGCAATAAGCCGCCCAACCATCTACCGGTCGCTTACCAGCACCCGACGAAATATTCAGAATAATTTTGGGGCAGGCTTCGGAGTGATAAGCGCTTAAAAAAGTATTAGTCAGAATAGCCGGTGCCATTACATTTACGTCGAACACGTAGGCAAAATTGTGGGTTAATTGGCTGCCCATGTAGGCCACCTCTCCTACTACTCCGGCATTATTCACCAACACTATTTTCTCGGCATCTTTTAACACCGGAAATACTTTGTGCAGGTTATTTTCCAAAGCCACAATATCCGATAAGTTAAGTGGCTGATGGTGGTAGCGCGGATGCGTAATGGAACAATTGCGCGACACACCGTACACGTAATTTTGATCGTTCTGCAGCAGTGCTTCGGCCAGGGCTTTACCAATGCCTTTACTGGTGCCTGTGATTATGTAGTAGTTCATACAGAATAAGCAAATGTTTGGGGTACATACGCAAGCAGCCTGGGTAAACGCCGAAATTTTTAAATTTTTATCGCGCGGGCCGCTTGTTGATTTAAGAAAAACTGAATGATAAACCCAAATAGTAACACCAAGCCACAACCAATTGGGTTCCACCACAAATAAGCCATATCGCTGGTAAGAGAAATAATAACAACACCCGCTTCGGCTAATAGAGCGCCCCAGAAAACCGCATTAGACTTTATATACTTTACGTAAAAAGCCGCGATAAATATTCCCAGAATAGGCCCGTAAAAGTAAGAGCCCAATAAGTTTACCGCCTGAATTAAATTCTCCAGTTGGGAAGCCAAAGTCGCAAACAAAACCCCAAGCACCGACCAGGCCGCCGTAAATATCTTGGACATAAAAACGTAGTGCCGCGAAGAAGCCTCCGGTTTAATAGTGCGTTTGTAAAAATCGATGACGGTAGTAGAACCTAAAGAATTCAGCCCCGCTGCCGTAGACGACATGCCGGCGCTAAAAATAACGGCAATTAACAACCCAATTAAACCGTGGGGCAGATAGGTAATAATAAAGGTGATAAAAACATAATCTGTATCGCGGGTTTCTCCTTTTGGGTCTACTTGCTGCAGTAATTTACCTACTTGGCCCCGAATGGCTTTGCCATTCGCTTCGGTGGTAGCCAGCGCTTGCTGGGTAGCGGCAATCCGGGCGTTGTCTTCTTTTTCAAGAGCGGTTACTAATTGGTTTACCTGCTGCTGTTTTTCTTTAAAATTAGCCGTGTACTCTTCTTTTAACTGTTTTAAAGCAGGTCCTTGCCCAGCGACTTCTATTTTATTTAATTCTACTTGATTAAAAAATACCGGCGGCTGATGAAACTGGTAAAATAAAAACACCAACACCCCGATAAATAAAATCAGGAACTGCATGGGAATTTTTAATAAACCGTTAAACAACACACTCAAACGACTCTGTGCAATAGACTCGCCCGATAAATAACGCCCTACCTGCGACTGATCGGCTCCGAAGTACGATAAAGCCACGAACAAACCACCCAACATCCCCGACCAGAAATTATAACGGTCGTCCCAATTCAGTTTAAAATCAATCAGGTTTAGTTTACCCATTTTGCCGGCTACCTGCACCGCCTTGCCGAAAGAAATATTTTCGGGCAAAAGGTACATGACCGTAACGCCCGCCAGCACCATGCCGCACAACATAATCGCCATTTGCTGCTGGTGCGTAACACTTACCGCCCGGGTACCGCCCGAAACCGTGTAAATAGTAACCAGCACGCCCATTACCAGAATGGTCATTTGTAAGTTCCAGCCCAGGATAGTAGAAAAAATAATAGAAGGCGCGTAAATGGTAATGCCCGTGGATAAGCCCCGCTGCACCAAAAACAAGAAAGCAGCCAGCAAACGGCATTTTAAATCAAAGCGGCTTTCGAGGTATTCGTAGGCGGTATAAACTTTTAGCCGGTAAAAGTTGGGGATTATGGTAGCGGCAATAATAATCATGGCCAGGGGCAAACCCAGGTAAAACTGAATAAACCGCATGCCGTCTTCGTAGGCTTGGCCGGGCGTAGAAAGAAAAGTAATGGCGCTGGCCTGCGTTGCCATAATAGAAAGCCCCATCATCCACCAGCGCTCGGTGTTATCGCCTTTTAAATAGCCTTCCATGTTTTTATCGGCTTGCCGGGTTTTCCAGACGCCAAAAATCACAATAAAAGCCAGGGTTCCGATAAGTACTATCCAGTCAATAGTACTCATTTATAATATTCGGTTAAGAAATAAAACAAAACAATTTGAAAAACTAACCCGGCCACCACCAGCCAGTACATTCCACGCCAGGATTTAAAAAAAGGAGGTTTGTTAATGGTACTTTCTGCGGGCGATTGTTCAGCCATGTATTTTTGTTTGGAATCTGATTCTAAATAAAAGGCAGTATAACTACTACGAACAAAGTAGAAGGATATTGCTTTTGCCTTAAAGGCGTTTTTTAAATTTTTACTTTTTACCTAAGGACAGCAGGTTACTGAACAAACGGTAAGCACCCGGTACGCCGGCGGGTAGTTGCCGAAACCAGGCATAGCCAGTATACACGTAATATCCTTTCCCGTATTGGGCAACCAACAGTCCCCCTTTTTGGTCGGGCTCTCCGGGATCGTGGGCGGTTAATATCGCCTCGTAATTTTTATCCCAGCTATTGGCGAAATACAAGCCCCGCTCCTGCACCCAACCTTCAAAATCTTTCGAGGTGATTTTATTGGGTGCATTTAATACCGGGTGCTGCTGATTTAAAAATTCAACGGGCGCATTTTCGTCGCTTACCCGGTCGCGGGATAAAGTTAAAGGATAAGGCCCTAATTCATTCGTTACTAAACCATTATTTACGTTGTATTGCACAATCAGCGTGCCGCCATTTTTCACGTATTCCATTAACTGGTTTTTTAAAAATTTAAGAGGGTCTTGGGTGTTAAAAGCCCGCACGCCCAATACGACGGCATCGTACTTAACCAATTCTTTCGCGTTAATATCCCGATCCTGCAACATGGTTACGCTGTAGCCGATCTGGGCTAAACTCGTTGCCACCTCGTCGCCGGCGCCCATGAGGTAGGCAATTTGCCGGCCTTTTATTTTTAAATCTAACTTGGTAACCCTTGCCGAAGCTACAGGCAAAATGGTTTGCGCCGGAATGTGGGCGTAGTTAATCTGCACTAAACTCTGCTGGTAGGTTTTGCCATCCACCAGAGCCGTTGCCCTTATTTCGCCGTCGCTTTGGTTTTTGCTGGGGTATACGGTAAAGGTAAAGTTTACTTCTTCGCCTTTTTGCGCGAGCTTAAACGGCAAGCGGGCGGGTTCTACGCGCCAACCCGCGGGTACCGCCAAAGTAGCCTCGCCGGAAATTGCAGCCTGCCCCGCTTTAACTCTTACCGTAATTGGCTTGGGCTGGTCGTCGGCAAATACAAAAACTTTTTCGCTGATGCTTACAAATACGGGTGGAGTAATCTCAAACGGGCGGTAAACTTCACCAGCAACCGGATCTGTGCGCTTGTAAATTACCGGTAAGGTAAACGTAAAAGGTTGCTTGCCAATAACTAAATCGCAAACTACCGTAGCGGCCGGCGCGTTTTCCGGACGACCGATTAAGTTAGTATCTTCTACGGTAAACATCCCGGTAGTGCCGGGTTTCTGTAACCAGTAAGGTTGTGAGTAAGGCGTATTAGCCGGAATAGTGATTTTACTTTTTAAAATTACATCCTGGTTGTTGCTTAAATTCAGATTTAAGGTAGAGTCTTTGCCAGCAGGTAAAATTTTAATTTTTTGCCACTGCACCGGAATATCCGAGCGGTTTATACCTTCTAGCGTTAATTGGAGCGTGGCTCCGGGTGTGGTGGTAGGTTCGGCGGCAACAGCTTCTAAGTACAAACCCAAACACGCTTTAATAATAACATCCAGTTCGGTTAGTTTTAAATCGCGGTAGTATGAGGCCGGTAAAGCTTGCATAGTTTGCCGCAAACTTAATAAATCTGGTACGCTGGCGGCGGGTTTGGCGGCGTTAAAGCCAGTGGTAATTTTTGTTAGTTGTTTGCTTATTTTTTCGCCGCCGGGTACCCGTTTCCAGGTCAGGTCAATGCCTTCGAATAAATCTTTGGTAGCTTTATCGCCTTTTAAATTTTCAAAATATTCTTTTTCGCTGCCGCGGGCACCACTGCTGCCAAAGCCCTGGCTTTTATGCATGCTGCGGCTCAAAGCAGACAGTTCGCCGTAAGATTTACCCAAAGCAGCATTATAACCACCCACATCCACGATTACTTTACCCGTTTCGTCGAACTTTTGATTTTGACCATAAAAGAAGGTAGAGGTGTTCCAGAGAATGCGTTTGGGCTGCCACACTTCCACTGTTTTTAATTGCTCCGGAAAACGGTTTTTATCGCCGGCTGCCGAAAAAGCTTCTACCGCCAAAATAGCCGAAGTAGTATGATGGCCGTGCGTACCACCGGGTTTCGGCGAAAACCGGGTAATGAGTACATCGGGCCGGAACTTACGGATAGTCCAGACCATATCGGATAAAACCTGTTCTTTATCCCAGATACGCATGGTTTCCTGCCAGTCTTTCGAAAAGCCAAAATCGTTGGCCCGTGAAAAAAACTGTTTACCCCCATCGATGCGCCGGGCCTGCAACAATTCCTGCGTGCGAATTACCCCGAGTTGCTCCCGGATCTCCGACCCGATCAGGTTTTGGCCGCCGTCGCCGCGGGTGAGCGATAAGTACCCGGTATTCAATAATTTCTCGTCGGCCAGCCAGGCAATCAGCCGGGTATTTTCATCGTCGGGGTGGGCGGCTACATAAAGCGCCGAACCTACTACATTTAACTTAGCAATAGCTTGCTGAATATCGGCGCCGGTATAAGTTGTTGGAGCCTGGGCCCATAAAAACGGGGTAGTAAAAACCAGAAAAAAACTACTCAGAATAGATCGAAGGTGATGCCGCTGAAACATAGAATTTTAAAAAAACAGGAAAATCTGTTCCGGGTAATTAGCCCAAACGCCTTTTACTGCAAGCCGTTCGGATTGCCCGTTCCCGTAAATCTACTTAAATAAAAGAAAAAGTAGCAACACTCCGGCATGAAAAAAGCCCGGAGGTAAGCCGGGCTTTCATTCTGAGTAAAATTTATATCATGTAATGTTATTTTGTTTTTGGCGCTTTTAAAGGATCGTGTCCCCAACTCATTAAGGTGTAACGCCAGATAGAATCGGTAATATCCCCTTCCGGACGTTCGGCTAATTTTTTCGGTATATAAGCAATTACGCGTTCCATGTGCTCGAAATTGCCTTTTGTTAACTCAATCCGCTTTTTGCGTAAGATTTTAATGGTGCGATCGCCTGCTTTTCGGGCAGAAATGTCTGATTCCATCGGCTCGGCATCTACTAATTTAGATTCTTTGGAGTAAAGAAATTTCCCTAGTTCGCCCGACCCCATATTTATTAAATCCCGGAACTCCGCGTAGATCTGATCTTTTGTTTTAACAACCGTTTTAGAAAGTTTGAGTAGATGTAACATACAACCTTAAGTTTAGTGTGGGTAAAAGAATACAATCCGATTAATTAGCAAAAGCTATTTTTCTCTTAATAGTTCAATTTTAATCATTTTTTTATCATAGCAATTATAGGCAATAATCTGGTCTAAAACTAACAAATTAAGCATTACTTCTGCAATACCAAGCATTTTTAAATCTTTTTAATATTCAACTAAAATATACCAATTACATTTATAATTATTTTAAGTTTATTAGATTTATTCTAAATACATTCCTATCGGTTTTAGCAAAAAATTTAAAAATACAAATAGAAACCGCCTAATAGGATGGAGAAATAAGGGTGTTTACCCCAAGAGTAATCTTATCTTAAAATGATTTTTACCCGCAGTAAGTTTTTAAATACCCGAAAAACCAGGTTAATAAAATTATAAAAACAAGTACGGTGTATTTTTAAACCGATTAAGTTGAACGCCGTATGCGGAATGGCTTATATTTGCCAAAGTTTAAACTTATTTTTAATTTATGAAAACCCGGATTACTGTAAATAGCAATGGTTCTTTAAAAATTCAAGGCGACGATTTTGAAATTGTAGATGCCCAGGGTAATGTGTATGATTTAGGTGGCCGCGAGTTAGTGTCTATTTGCCGCTGCGGTTTATCGAGCAATAAACCTTTCTGCGATGGTTCGCACAAAGGCCATTTTGAGCACGTAGCCGAAGCTTTTGCTTTACCACCACGCAAAGTTTAATCTGTTTATATAAAGTAAAATCCGGTACCAGATTGCCGCCTAAATTTTAAATTTTTAAAATTTACCAATTGGCAGTTTGTTTCCGGGTAATGCTTTTTTGTAATATCCGCCATGGCTTCTTCGCTTGTTTTAACCGATATTTATATCTATCCCATTAAGTCGCTGGGCGGCGTGCGCGTAGACCAGGCCACTGTAGAGCCCCAAGGCCTGCAATACGACCGGCGCTGGTTACTCGTAGACGAAAATAACCAGTTTATTACGCAACGGGTTTTCCCCAGGATGGCGCTTTTGCAGGTGCACGTGCAAGCCAGCGGTTTATTGGTAACGCATAAGCAAAAACTAACGGAGAGCTTATTTATTACTTTCGATAACCAAACCTATTCCAGAGATTCCGTAACCGTTACCATCTGGGATGACCAGGTTACAGCGGTAGAAGTAAGCCCCGAAATAAGCGCCTGGTTTAGCCGGATACTGGAAATAAACTGCCGGCTGGTATACATGCCGCCTGCTACCCAGCGCCCCGTCGATCCGAGGTATGCTCTAAACCACGATGTGGTAAGTTTTGCCGATGCGTATCCGGTTCTGGTAATTGGTCAGGCCTCTTTAAATGATTTAAATAGCCGGTTAGCCGTGCCCGTACCCATGAACCGCTTTCGGCCTAACCTGGTTTTTTCGGGCGGTGAACCGTTTGCCGAGGATACCTGGCGGGATTTTACGATTGCCAACTACCCGTTTACCGGCGTAAAACTTTGCTCCAGGTGCGTACTAACCACCGTTAATCAGGATACGGCCGAAAAAGGAACCGAACCGCTACGCACTCTGGCAACTTACCGGACCATTAACAAAAAAATAATGTTCGGCCAAAATGTATTGCCTCGCACCACCGGGCAAACCTTACGCACCGGCGACTTAATCTCGGTTCTGTCGTATCAGTAATATTAAGAACAAAAGCCCGAAGCCATGCGACAAGCACGCCAAAATTTAATTTTTTAAAATTTCCTTTATTAGGAAGTCGCTGATCTTTAATTACAACTTATTTAAAACTGTAAAAATTGATTTCTAACGCTAAAGCACCTTATTAATAAGCTTCATGAATGCTGATTCTTCCGGCAAAAGCACCGATTTTATCATCCGACCTGCCCAATTCCCCGACGACCTTCCGGCTATTTTATCTGTAGCAGAACAAACCTGGGCGCCTACGTATCAATCCATCTTGTCAGCGGAGCAGATTGCCTACATGTACCAGGAAATTTACGACCCAAGCGCTTTAGAAAAACAAGCCAGCGAAGGGCAGCAGTTTTTACTTTTACTGCATAACCAAAAACCGGCCGGCTTTGCGGCTTACTCCCGCCAAAAAGAAGCTACTGTTTTTAAGTTAAACAAAATTTACGTTTTGCCATCTTGCCAGGGACACGGTTTTGGTTACCAGCTAATAAAAGCCGTAGAAGATGCCGCGAAAAGAGCCGGGGGCACTACTTTGTTGCTGAACGTAAACCGGCACAACCCGGCCAAAGCCTTCTACGAAAATTGCGGGTACACCGTAGCCTACGAAGAAGACATCCCCATTGGGCCGTATTTTATGAACGATTACGTGATGCAGAAAGAACTGGAAGTATCGTTTGATTAATCTTCTACCACAATTTTGCGTTTTAAAAGTTTACGCACTACGGGCAACAACAAAAAATAAAAAAATAAGGTAAGCGGGGCAGCCAGCACCAGCCATAACAAAATACCAGCCAGGTTAGCCAGCCAAATAGTTTTCAGAGCCATTTGCCAGTCGCGTTTAAACAAATCGGTTATTTCGCTCAAGCTTAAGTTAAAAGTAGTTAATGGAAATACTTTTAATCCTACTTCGATAAACGGAATGTATAATACCAAATGCAAAGGTCCCATTAAATAACAGATTAAGAGTAAGGCCGGCAAATTTAACCTAAACCGCAGCGCAATGATGGTGCATAAAAAAGAAGTTAACCCAAACAAAGGCAATATACCCAGAACCACCCCCAAGGCACCCGTAATGGCTAACCTTTGGGGGGTAATCCCCATGGTAAGCAATTTGGCTAAGGGATGAACAACTTTTCTTCTAAAATAAGAAACTTTATGCGGATGCGGTTTCAAACAAAATTTTATTAATAATGGTACCGGGGCTGGCCCCTGGAACGGCATAATCCGCAGAATTTAACCAGCTTGACAAAGCTACTATTTTCAGCATAAAATGAAAGGTTTATGTTGGCGCATTCGTAAAACAAGCTAAAAATGCCTGGCCCGGTATAAAATGCAAAAACCCGGCATTTTGTTTAATTAAATAAAATGCCGCGAAAAGTTCTTACCGGATAATACTATATTTACCTTCGTCGGTTTTACTGATTTGTTATGCGGGCATGGCGGAAGCATACTTTTTAATTTTGTTTATTTTTTTAGCGGTTCTGATTTGGATGCTGGTGCGTTTGCAAAACAGAATGCAGGAAATGCAAACGGAACTGCGACAACTACGACAGGACCTTACGCGTGCCGGTCAGTCTGCCCCAGCGGCGGCCCCGCATCAAACCGTAATTGCAACAGATCAGGCGCCACTTTCTGTTTCCGATTTGTCCGATACTACCTTTGCCGCGCCAGATAAAATACCAACGCAAGCAACCAATCTATCAAAAAAACCAGGAACTCCCCGGACTGAGTTTTTCGAGCGCATTCCGGATGTAGAAAAGTTTATCGGCGAAAACCTGGTTAATAAATTAGGCATTGCCGTTTTGGTGCTGGGCATCGGGTATTTTATAAAATTTGCCATCGATCAGGAGTGGATTAATGCCTGGGGCCGGGTGCTCGTTGGTTTTGTTTGCGGCTTTGGGTTGCTAGGTTTGGCGCACCGGCTGCGCGGGCAATACGCGGCTTTTAGCTCGGTTTTGGTGGGTGGAGGTTTAGCCACGCTGTATTTTACCATTGCGCTGGCTTTCCATGAGTACCATTTATTGCCGCAAACCCTGGCCTTTATTTTAATGGTAGCAGTTACGGGCTTATCAGTGTTTATGGCTATGCTGTATAACCGGCAAGAGTTGGCGGTATTGGCCCTTTTGGGTGGTTTTGCCTCTCCCTTGCTGGCCAGCTCCGGGGGCAATAATTACCAGATATTATTTATCTATATCCTTATCCTGAACATCGGCATGCTCATTTTGGCTTTTTTTAAAAAATGGCCACTTATCACCATCATATCTTACGTAGCTACCGTAATTTTATTTGGCGGCTGGCTGGCAGCCAAGGTTATTGGGGAACAACAGGCGCCTTATCTGGGTGGCTTTGTATTTGCCGTTTTATTTTACCTGGTATTTTTTGCCATGACGGTAATTTACAACCTAAAACAACAACAAAGCTTTCGTTTATGGGAAATCATTATTCTGCTAAGTAATACCTTGTTTTTTTACTTGTGCGGACTGTATCTGCTAAGCCAGTTATCTGGGGGCGCTTACCTGGGGCTTTACTCGGGTATATTGGCCTTTTTTAATGGCGCAGTGGCCTGGCAATTGCAACGCCAAAAAACCACCGAGGCCAAACTGCGCTTCTTGCTCGGCAGTATGGGTTTGTTGCTTTTGTACCTGGCAATTTTACTCGAACTTACTTATCGTCTGGGCAGTACCACCACCGAGCTGCGTACTATTAAATATCTGGTAGTGGCGGCTTATCATTATTTGTCGGCCATTATTATTATTTGTTTTTTACTGCCAGCCCCGCAAGCCCGCTGGCCCATTTCCGAAATTTTAACTATACTGGCTTTTACTTCTTACCTTTTTCTGGTGCAGCCATTGGTGCAATCGGCCCGTAATTACTATTTATTGCAAGCAAATAGTAGCCTGGTTCCGTTTGCTTTGCATTACGCCGCTATAGTTTTATTATTGGGGCTGCTGTACCAGGTTTTTACGTATTACCACAAAGTTTACGGGCTGCGCTCCAAAAGAATGAATGGCTTTATTTGGTTTGGCTGCACGGCATTGGTATACCTGGCCAGTACGGAGTTAGATCATTTGGTGGTAATTACCCAATACGCGCCCGGCAAAAACGTAAGTGCTTTGTTGCAGCAGGAGCATAAAATTGGTTTCCCAATATTGTGGGGCTTGGCTTCTTTTGGCTTTATGCTGTTAGGGATGCGTTATCGATTAAAAACCTTACGACTGGTATCGCTTACTTTATTTTTTATTACCCTGGTTAAGCTTTTTCTGTTCGACATCCGGAACATCCCGGCCGGTGGACGCATTGCGGCGTTTATTTCGTTAGGTATTTTATTGCTGGTAGTTTCGTTTTTGTACCAAAAATTAAAAAATTTGCTCCTGGATGATGTACCAACCGAAAAAGCTAAGGAGTAAGTACTAGCTTCGCCTATTACATTTCTGGATAAAGTAATTGGCCGTTAAATTTTTAAAATTTTGAATTTACATTCTCTGTTCATATGAAAACATTCCGGTTTATTTCTATTAGTCTGGGTTTGATGAGTTGGTTGCTTTTGGCAGCTTGTTCCGGTAAATCCAACAAAGCCGATTTAGGCACCTACGAAACCCTCACGGATGCCAATGTGGTCGAGCAACTCACAAAATTTGGTCAGGAAAACCCCGAAACCAAGGTAACCATTAGCACCAGCATGGGTGTGATAAAAGTGCGCTTGTATAAAGATACGCCCTTGCACCGGGCCAACTTTGTGCGCCTCGCCAAAATGGGTTTTTATGATAATACCATCTTTTACCGCGTACTGCGCGATTTTATGATACAAGGCGGCGATACCCGAGAACGGAAAATTAAAACAGACAAGTACGGCGTACCCAGCGAAGTGAAGCCCCAGTACTTTCACAAACGTGGCGCGCTTGCCATGGCCCGTTACGACGACGAGTTTAATCCCAAGCGTTTATCGTCTTCGCATAATTTTTACCTGATCCAGGGTGTAGTACACAACCAGGAAAGTCTGGATGACATCGCGCAGAGTAAAAAAATCACTTTTTCACCGGAGCAAATTAAGGCCTACACCACCATTGGCGGCGTTCCTTCTTTAGATACCAAGTACACGGTGTTTGGGGAAGTAACCGAAGGCTTAGAAGTAATTGATAAAATTGCCAATGTACCCGTTGACCCCAACGACGTGCCCGTGCAGGATGTGTTTATGACAGTAGAAGTAGAAGAATAATTTTTTAAATTTTTGATTTTCTAGAGTCAGTTTTTTAATCTTATTTCTCGCTTTTGGCAAAAGTTTTCCAATTTCGGCTCAATCACTTCTGGCGCAAGTTTTTAAACTTGTGCCTACTGGCAAAGTAAAGTCTCTGACTTTACTCCGGCTAAAGCCCCGGAACCCTGAACTACTTTGACAAGCTGCTAAAAAGAAAATTTTAAAAAATTTAGTATTTTACTGTACTTACTTGGAGCCGGTTCCCGTCTCCATGCTCAGGTGCAATCTTATTTGAACAGTACCCAGTTTGCCTCCTGGCCGGCGGGCCTCGTTTACCCCTCCCCCCTGCGGGTACCTCCCCTAAAAACAGGGGAGGAGATGCCGTTATTCTATTCCCTGGACTACGTCTGCGGAATTTTGCTCCGCAAAACCGGAACCCTAGCAGGTGCTCAATAGCCAAACTGGTGTCTATGCGCTTAGCTACGGTTTTTAGATTAACTAAAATTTTAAAAATTATCTATATTACAAAAATGAAGAACAGAATTAGCTTAGCGGAGGCGCAGGCCGCTTTACAACAATCGGGTAAGGAGTTTAAATTGTTACTGGAACACGGCACTTTAGCAGTAGAATTGTACCACCCGCACGAAATCGACAAGCAAATGCCCCACGAACAAGATGAGGTATATGTTATTGCCACTGGCGAAAGCAAGTTTTTTTTAGAAGGCGAAATAACGCAGGTAAAGGCCGGTGATTTTCTGTTTGTACCCGCCGGAGCCGAACACCGCTTCCTGGATTTTACTCCGGATTTTAGCACCTGGGTTTTGTTCTATGGCCCGAAAGGCGGCGAACAAAGCGAGGTTAAAAATTTGACTAATCAATAAGACCCGTTTAAACAAAAGAGCTTCCTGATAATCAGGAAGCTCTTTGTAAATTTTAAATTTTTAAAAATTTACCAGATTTTAATTTGTTCAGTTGCTGGTTTCACCATTTGGTCGCCGGGTTTGCAGCCGAAAGCTTCGTAAAACTGCGGCATGTTCATCACCGGTCCGTTAGTACGGAAACGGCCTGGTGAGTGCGGATCGGTTTGCACTTGTTGGTTAAAATACTGCTCGGTAGCATTTACCCGCCAGATTTGCGCCCAGGCTAAAAAGAACCGCTGCTCCGGCGTAAAGCCCGCTATTTTCTCTTTTTTCTTGCCCGCTAAAGCTTTTTGCAAGGCGGTATAGGCAATGTTTAAACCACCAATATCGGCCAGGTTTTCGCCCAGGGTAAGTTTGCCGTTTACTTTTACGGCCGGTAAAACTTCGTACGCATCGTATTGACTTACCACCATGTCGGCACGTTTGGTAAATTGCTCGGCATCGGTTTGGGTCCACCAATCTTTCAGGTTACCTTCGGCATCGTACTGGCGGCCTTGGTCATCAAAACCGTGGGTTATTTCGTGACCAATTACCGCGCCCATACCGCCATAATTCACCGCATCATCCGCTTTGGGGTCAAAGAAAGGAGGTTGCATAATACCCGCCGGGAACACAATCTCGTTCATCGATGGATTATAATACGCGTTTACCGTAGGTGGCGTCATGCCCCACTCAGTCCGGTCGATGGGTTTGCCCAGTTTATTTACGTTGTAGTTAAATTCAAACTCGTTGGCGTGCAGCACATTTACCACGTACGAGCCGCGGGTAATAGTTAAGGCGGAATAATCTTTCCACTTATCCGGGTAGCCAATTTTTACCGCAAAAGCATCAAGTTTAACCAAGGCTTGTTTTTTGGTAGTTTCGCTCATCCAATCCAGGGTTTGCACGTGTTCCTGAAAAGCATCGCGCAGGTTTTTCACCATTTCCAGGGCGCGGGCTTTAGCTTCGGGGGTAAACGTTTTTTCGACGTATAACTGGCCCATAGCTTCGCCGATAGCGGCGTCGGTGGTGCGCAGTACGCGTTTCCAGCGGGGCTGCAAGGCTTTGGTTCCGCTTAGTACTTTGCCGTAAAAATTAAAATTTTCCTCTACAAAAGCTTTGTTCAGGTAAGGTGCCGTAGAATGAATTAAATGCCAACGCAGGTAAGTTTTCCAATCGCGCAAGGGCGTAGATTTTACGATGGAATTAAATTCTTTAAAAAAGTCGGGTTGCCCCACAATTACCTCATTAACTCCTTTGGCACCCATTTGGGCTAACAGAATGTTCCAATCCGTGGAAGGGGTTAATTTTTGGAGTTGCGCTAAGGTCATTTTGTTGTAATTGGCCTGCGGATCGCGAAGTTCCACGCGGGTACGCGAAGCTTTGGCCAACCGGGTTTCCAGCTCCATTACTTTGGCCGCATTTTTCCCGGCGGTAGTAGTGTCGTCGCCCAGCAAAGCAAATAAGTTTTTAACGTGCTTTACATATTCGGCACGGATGTCCTTGGAGCGGTCATCTTCTTTCAGGTAATAATCCCGGTCCGGTAAGCCTAAACCTCCCTGATTTAAGAAAATAGCGTATTCGGTGCTTTTTTTATCGTCCTGGCCCACATAAAAGCTAAACCCGCCACTAATTCCGGATTTTTTAAATTGCGCGACGGTAGTTAACAACGTTCTCACATCCCGGATAGCGGCTACTTTATCCAGATAAGGCTTTAATGGCGCAGCTTCTAACTTTTCAATGGCTACGGAGTCCATGCCGGAAGCGTAAAAATCACCTACTTTTTGGGCATTACTGCCTTTTGGAGCCGTACGATTGGCAGCAGCTTCTGTTAAAATAGCGTGTTGTACGGCGTAATTTTTTTCTTGTAGTTCGTTAAAACTTCCCCAGCGGCTCTCGGCGGGTGGCACCGGGTTGTTTTTAATCCAGCCTCCGTTGGCATACTGAAAAAAATCAGCGCAAGGCGATTGCGTGGTATCCAGGTTTGCCCGGTCGATGCCTACGGGTTTCGGTTTATTTTGCTTGGGAGTTTCGGTGGTAGCGGTAGTGGTAATTGCCGTAATGTGTTCGGCAGAAGTAGTGGATTGGGTAGGCGCCGTACTGCTGCAGCCAGCCAGGTAAAACCCAGCCAGTGTAAAAGCGCTTATCCAGGAAATCTGTTTTGTCATTTTAAAATTTACAATAAGTTTACAAAGTATCTTACAAATATACGGTAAGAAGTGCAGGAAAGTATACTTTAACAGTTTTCCTCTGGTAATCAGGCCAGAAACAACCCGCTACCAGGTTTTATAAACACCGCTCCATTTATCAGGCTGCTATAAAACGATGAGCAGAATTTATTTTTTTAAAAAATTCACTTTTTGCTCAATTCCGGATGATGGCCTGTTGCTGTAACGGGCCAGGTACAACTACAACAGTTCTTTGGCCGGGTTCCAGAATAGTTTTTCAAAATCGACTACTTTATCGTTTTCTACCCGTACGCCTTCGCGCTCCAGGCTGGCTTGCATGGCATCCGGCGATTCAAAATGCTGCTTGCCGGTGAGCATGCCGGTGCGGTTAACTACCCGGTACGCCGGAATGTTACTTTTCGCGTGCGAGGCAATTAGAGCCCATCCTACCATGCGGGCCGAACCTTTGCTACCCAGGTAACTGGCAATAGCCCCGTAAGAAGTTACCCGACCCGCTGGAATAAGTTTTACTACTTCGTAAACATTTTTAAAAAAATTTTCATCGTTACCTTTTGCCATTGGTGTTGCTATTTGCATGATCTGGAAAATGAATAAAATAGTTGATTTAACGGCTTAATTAAACAATCTGGGCTAAAACTTCAGAATTGAAACAGAATCAAAAGCTAAGTTGCGTTTACTTAAAAAACTTATTCGCCGGTGGCAGGTTTATCAAATACCAGTACCCACCCGGTAAAAGTTTAACAAAAATACAGCTTTGCTTTGAATCTGAAGCAGTTAAAAAAGAGTAAGTAAAGGAGTAGTTCGCACCTACGATATACCAAAACAAGTTTAACTATTTAAATAATTTAAAAATTTAATTTTTCGCGCTTGCGCCCATAACGTTTTAAAACACCCATGAAAATTAAGTATTTTGTTTATGCTTTATTAATTATCGGATTTGCCTCGCTGGTGGTTTACCGGATTTCGGCCAACAAAAAAGCGGCCGGAGGTGGACCTGGAGGTCCGGGTAGTGCAGCCGGCAAAGGCCCGGGCGGCCCGGGTGGCGCGGGTGGTGGCCGGGGCGGCACGATGCAGGTAGATGGGGTGGTAGTACAACCGCGCGAATTTGCCAACAAATTGGCCGTAACCGGATCTATTGAAGCAAACGAACAAGTACAAATCCGGGGGCAGGTATCGGGCTTAATCCGGAGCATTAGTTTTCAGGAAGGGAGCAACGTAAAAGAAGGGCAGGTATTATTAAAAATTGATGATGCTGAATTACGTGCCCAGTTAGCCCAGGCGCAAACGCGGCAGAGCTTAGCCGCCGAGAACGCCGAACGGGCCGCGCAATTATTTAAAAAAGAAGCCATCAGCCGCGAAGAATTTGATATTGCTACTGCCGACTTTAAAACCTTACAATCCCAAACGCAGTTAATTCAGGCGCAATTAGCCAAAACTACTATAACGGCTCCGTTCTCCGGGCGCATTGGTTTGCGCAACGTGTCGGTGGGCGGCTATTTAACGCCCGAAACCGTGGTGGCTAACTTAATCAGCACCGATCCGGTAAAAATAAATTTTTCGGTACCGGAAAAATACGCCAACCAGGTAAAGGTTAACACCAAGCTGCAAGTTTCGGTAGCGGGTTCATCTAAAAAATACAGTGCCACCGTTTACGCCATAGAACCGGCCGTAGAAGCTACCACCCGTACGTTACAGCTCCGCGCCCGGGCTGCAAACCCGAATAACGAACTGTTGCCAGGCTCTTTCGCCAATATTGAGTTTCCGTTGGCCTCTATCCCGGATGCTTTATTAGTGCCTACACAAGCCATTGTGCCTATCCAGAATGGTAAAAAAGTATTTGTAGCTAAAAACGGCAAAGTACAGGAAGTAAAAGTAGAAGCAACTACCCGCACCGAAAAAGAAATTTTGATTACCTCGGGCCTGCAACCAGGCGACACGGTGTTAACCACCGGAATTATGACGTTGAAACAAGATGCCCCGGTTAAAGTCCGGTTACCTAAAGCTTGATTAATTAATTAAAAATGAGTTTATCTACCACCAGCATTAAGCGGCCGGTTTTTACCATTGTAATTAACCTGATTCTGATATTATTCGGAATTATTGGTTATACGTTCCTGGGTATCCGGGAATATCCGTCCATCGACCCGGCCATTGTATCGGTGAGCACCAGCTATACTGGGGCGAATGCCGATATTATTGAATCGCAGATTACCGAACCTCTGGAAAAATCCATTAACTCCATCGATGGCATTCGCAATATTTCGTCGTCGAGTAATCAGGGCCGGAGCAACATTAACATTGAGTTTAACCTGGAGAAAAACCTGGAAGAAGCAGCCAACGACGTTCGCGACAAAGTATCGCAGGCAGTAAGATCTTTACCCCAGGACATTGATGCCCCACCGGTAGTTTCTAAAGCCGATGCTGACTCCGAACCGATTGTAACCATGACGGTGCGCAGTAAAACCCGCAGCCAACTGGAACTCAGCGATTACGCCGAAAACGTGTTATCGCAGCGTTTGCAAACCATTCCGGGCATTAGCAGCGTGCAAATCTGGGGGCAAAAAAGATACGCCATGCGCTTGTGGCTCGACCCCATGAAACTAGCTTCGTACGGCCTTACCGTAGCCGATGTGCGCACCGCGCTCAATCGCCAGAACGTAGAATTACCTTCGGGTAAAGTAACGGGTTCCAACACCGAGTTAATGGTAAAAACCTTGGGTAACCTCTCTAACGAAGAACAGTTCAACGACTTAATTGTAAAATCCGAAGGTGACCGCATTATCCGGTTCAGCGATCTAGGCAAAGCCGAATTAGGCCCCGAAAACCTGGAAACCAAAATGACCGAATCCGGCGTGCCGATGGTGGGTTTGGCCATTGTACCGCAACCGGGTTCTAATTACCTCGAAATTGCCGGTAATTTTTACGACCAATTAGATAAACTAAAAAGCGACTTACCCAAGGACTTACAACTGGATATTGTAATGGACAATACCTTGTTCATTAAAAAATCGGTAACGGAAGTGGCCGAAACCATTCTGGTGGCCCTGATACTGGTAATTTTAATTATTTACCTGTTCTTCCGCGACTGGAGCATTGCTTTCCGGCCCTTAATTGATATTCCGGTTTCTTTAATTGCTACCTTCTTTATTATGTACCTGGCAGGTTTTTCGGTAAACGTATTAACCTTGCTGGCCATTGTACTGGCTACCGGTTTAGTGGTAGACGACGGAATTGTGGTAACCGAGAATATTTTTAAAAAAGTAGAAGAAGGCATGTCGCCGATTGAAGCGGCAATTAAAGGCTCCAACGAAATTTTCCTGGCGGTAATTTCTATTTCCATTACGTTGGCAGCGGTGTTTTTACCGGTTATTTTCCTCGAAGGTTTTGTGGGCCGCTTGTTCCGCGAATTTGGGGTAGTAATTGGGGCAGCGGTACTGATATCGGCGTTTGTGTCGTTAACGCTTACGCCCATGCTCAATGCTTACCTCATGAAGAAAGGCGGGCATAAAAAATCGCGGTTTTATAATTTTACCGAACCTTATTTCGAAAGTTTAAACACGGGTTACGCACAATCGCTGGGCCGGTTTATGCAACGCAAATGGTTGGCCTTCCCGATTATTGCGGCTTGTTTGGGATTAATCGTGTTTTTCTACATCACCTTGCAAAAAGAAACCGCTCCTTACGACGACCGTAGCATGTTACGGGTAATGGTTACGGCTCCCGAAGGGTCTTCTTTTGAATACACCGACCGGTTTATGGAAGAATTAACCCGCTTAGTAAACGATTCGATTCCGGAGAAAAAAGTAGCTTTAGTAATTACTTCTCCAGGTTTTGGCGGAGCGGGTTCGGTAAATAACGGTATGATGCGGATGACTTTGGTGGACCCCAGTGAGCGGGAACGCTCGCAAGCCGAAGTAGCCGAAAGGTTAACCAAACTAACGCGGAAATACCCAGAAGCCCGTACCATTGTATCGCAGCAACCTACTATTTCGGTGAACCGGCGCGGGGGGCAGCCCATTCAGTACATTATTCAGGCGCCTAATTTTCAAAAATTGGAAGAGAAAATTCCGGAGTTTTTAGAAGAGGCCAGCAAAGACCCCACGCTATCAAACCCGGATGTAAATTTAAAATTTAATAAACCGGAGATTAACATTACCATCGATCGCGAAAAAGCGCAAAGCTTAGGTGTTTCGGTAATTGATGTGGCGCAAACCTTACAGTTATCCCTCAGTGGGCAGCGGTTTGCTTACTTTATCATGAACGGTCGTCAGTACCAGGTAATTGGCCAATTCGACCAGGCCGACCGGGATGATCCCTTGGATTTAACTTCGTTGTTTGTGCGCAGCAGCACCGGGCAATTAATTCAGTTGGATAATTTGGTAACTTTGGAAGAACGCAGCAGCCCGCCGCAGTTGTTCCACAATAACCGGTACATGTCGGCTACCATTTCAGCGGGTTTAGCGCCGGGCAAAAGTATCGGCGACGGCATTGATGCCATGGACCGGATTGCCGCCAAAGTGCTGGACCCTACTTTCTCAACGGACTTAGGTGGCGAATCGCGCGACTTCGTGGAAAGTGGTTCTAACACGGCTTTCGCCTTTGGTTTGGCTTTATTGTTAATTTATTTAATTCTGGCCGCCCAGTTCGAAAGCTTTATCGACCCATTGATTATCATTATTACCGTACCTTTAGCGGTAGCCGGAGCGATGCTGTCGTTGTGGTTATTCGGGCAAACCTGGAACATTTTCAGCCAGATTGGTACCATTATGCTCATTGGGTTGGTAACGAAAAACGGTATCTTAATCGTGGAATTTGCCAACCAGCTCAAAGAAGAAGGAAAATCCAAGGCCGAAGCCATTCTGGAGGCCGCCGAAGCCCGCTTACGCCCTATTTTAATGACTAGTTTGGCCATTGCTTTGGGTGCTTTACCGATTGCGTTGGCTTTAGGAGCCGCTGCCCAAAGCCGCATGGGGATGGGTATTGTAATTGTGGGCGGTACTTTATTCTCCTTAATCTTAACCCTGTACGTTATTCCGGCTATTTACGCTATGTGGTCGCGGGAGTTTAAACGCAATCCGGAACTCGAACAAGCCAAAAAATTTGAAAAAGAAGTTCTGGAAAGTGTGCACTAACCTTTATTTGCCAGTTACCAGTTATCGTCTAGTAATTTGATAACTGGTAACTTTATAATCTTCTAAATCCCAACCTGCAATTTGTAACCATTATTATGAAGTACATTTTTGTTTATCTGGTAACCCTGTTTACTTTTTTTAT
Organism: Adhaeribacter swui; assembly: GCF_014217805.1. Classification (NCBI taxonomy): domain Bacteria; kingdom Pseudomonadati; phylum Bacteroidota; class Cytophagia; order Cytophagales; family Hymenobacteraceae; genus Adhaeribacter; species Adhaeribacter swui. Next base: position 3,150,929 of record NZ_CP055156.1, on the reverse strand, counting down.
TTCGCTACCGGGTAAAGCACAAGAAACTTTAACATTAGAAGATGCGGTGCGCATTGCCCTCGAAAAAAACTATGATATTAAACTAGTCGCCAATGATTTAGCCATCGACCGGAATAACGTAAACCGGGCTAACGCCGGCATGCTGCCTAATTTAGGCGCCAATATTACTAACGGCAACAACATCCAGACCGGCCGCCAAACCCGCCAAACCGGATTACAGGAATTTAATAACGTTAAAAGCTCGAACACCAGCTACGGCACCGATTTAAACTGGACTATTTTTGATGGTTTCCGGATGTTTGCCCGCTACGAGCAATTAAAAGAATTTGCCAACCTAGGCGATGCCGAGTTAAAACAAACCATATTGACCACTCTGGGCGATGTGATCAGCACGTACTTTGAACTGGTAAACCAACAGCAACAATTACGGGCTTACGACTCGGCCATTGTTATTTCGCGCTTACGGGTACAAACGGCCCAAAACCGGTTTACTATTGGCAAAGCGGCCCGCCTGGAAGTATTAAACGCCCTCGTGGATTTAAATACCGATACCACCAACTTTGTGCAGCAACAAAACCTTTACCGCAACACCCAAATCCGTTTAAATGAATTTTTGGGCCGCGATGTAAACATTGTTTTTGAAGTGCCCAATACTTTATACATTGATAATAAACTTACTTTAGGCCCTTTATCGGATTTAGCCGTTCAGCAAAATCCGGCTTTAAAAGTAGCCCTGGTAAACAAACGCATTGCCGAACTGAATTTAAAACAAGTACGGGCCAACCGCTATCCCACGTTGGGCGTAACGAGTGGTTACACGTTTAACCGTTCCGAATCGGCCTTAGGGTTTGCCACGCAGGCCAATAACCGCGGCTTAAATTACGGACTATCGGCTTCGGTAAACATTTTTAACGGCTTTTTGCAGCGCCGCAACGAGCAAAATGCCGAAACTTTAATCCAAAGCGCGCAACTGCAATACGAAAAAGCCGACCTGAATATTAAATCGCAACTGGCCGCGGCTTACCAAACTTACGCTACCAATTTAACGCTGGTTACTTTAGAAGAAAACAACCAAAAGATTGCCAAACAAAACCTGAATATCACTTTAGATAAGTACCGCTTAGGCAGCATTGCTCCCATAGAATTTCGGGATGCGCAACTAAACTACCTGAATGCCCGGGTTCGTTTTAACAATGCGCAATATCTGGCGAAGCTGGCTGAAATCTCTTTAAAGGAAATTGCAGGTGATTTAAATTTGTAAGCTAAAAATGAAAAAAATTAAAAATTCCGGTTTTCAGGCCGGATTTTTTGTTTGTGACCATTTATAAATACCCTTTCGCCTGCATCTCCTTCCCTAAAAACAGGGAAGGAGATGCAGGTATTCTGGAATGATAGATCCAGCCGCTAAAAACTCGCTGAACAGCAGAACAGTTTCTTTGAATACCCACCAGCTTAAGCTGGTGGCAATACATTGCAGAAAAGTAAATACAACGTAAAGTATGACGACCGGCTTTGTCTTTAAGCCCAACGCGAATCAGCTTCTACATTATAGTACACTTTACTCTTGGCTTTGCTTTATTTTGAGCCAGTAATACTGCAGCGAATCGGGCGGTTGCACAGGATAAGGATTTTCTTTAATCATGGCCTGAATAGCTTGCATGCGGGATTCCAGAGGTGGGTGGGTGCTTAGAAATTCACTGGGTTGGGAGTTACCGGAGGCTTTTTCTGCTTGCTTTAACCGTTGAAACAGTTGTATCATGCCCCGCGGATTAATGTGGTTTTGCTGCAAAACACTAAAGCCAAACTTATCGGCGTCTTCTTCTAAATGGCGGCTGTATTCTAAATTTTTAAGCACGCTGGCATTTTCTACCAGAACCGCCGACACTCCCAAAATATCGCCGAACAAATAAGACACAAACAAATAGCTGCCTAAACTCCGGAATAAGGCGCGGGTAGCGTGTCGGTTTTGTACGTGCCCGGATTCGTGCCCCAGCAAAGCGACTAATTCCTCGGGATGCTGCATTTTTTCCAGGATACTGTGGTGCACTACCAAGTAGCCACCGGGCAAAGCAAAGGCATTCACGTTCTTATCCCGGATAATGGTTACCTGCAGTTGATAGGTACTGGGCACTTTTAATTGCCGCAGAAACCCTTTCACGTATTGTGTAAGTTCGGGCTCGGGTTGGGCATCTTCCAGTACTTGCTGGTACACCCTTTTGCCCACGTACTCATCCGTCGACTGCGGAATAATCCAGGCCGCTTTATCTGCCAGATACGACAATCCCCACATGTAAAAACCAAAAATAGCAGCCAGTATCCCGATCCCACTCAACCAAAACCACGTGGGTACTTTGCTTACCGGTAATACTTCGGACGGTGGCTCTGCCACTACGGGCGGGTATTGTTTTTCCAGGTAATTTTTAAAATCCGGTTCTGGTATTTCTAGTTTTTGTGTAGCGTTTTTTCCGTAAGTAAGCACGGTAATTTCGGCTGCTGCATCTGCATTTGATTCAATACGGGAGGGTTGCCAGTACACTGCAATGGGTACCGATTGATTTGGATTCTGGTAGGTGATACGTAACTGCCCAGGTTCCAGATGTACCTGGGCTTGGTAAGATTGGTCTGATTTACCATCGTAATAAGTGCCGGTAAATACCAGATTCATGGTTATTGTATTTGAATTAAGCCCAAATTTAAAATTTCTGCCTTGTTTTTGAGGTAAATATTACCCAAAAGCAGGTTTAAAAATAAAAAATCACAGATCCGGAAACAGAAGTATTTAGTTTACCAGATCTGTGATAGTGTATGTAGGGCGGAGTTAACTCGTTGTTTTATTCAGATTTCTTTTACTACATCGCCGCGGCTTTCGCTTTTTTCTTCGGCTTGCCTTTTTTTAAATTTTTACCTTTAGCGGCGGCTTTTTCTTTTACAATATTCTGAATAAAAGCTACTTCTTCGGCTTGGTATGGTTCGCCGTTGGGCCGGTAAATATCATGAAACCACAGTTCCGGCTCGCTGGCGTACACTTTTTGCCAGGAGTTCCAGGGGTAAATGGTGTTGGATTTACCGGCTACAAAACCCCAGTTAATCATGGCTACGTTGTGTTTGCTGGCTACCGGCAACGAGCGCTGAAACACACTTTTATTGCCTCTGGACATGTACTCGGTGCAGATTAATGGCCGGCCGTATTGCTGCAAATACACAATGCGTTTTTCCAGTTCAGGCGCATCGTCGTAGTTATGAAACGAAATAACATCGGAGTTTTCGACCTGAATTTTTTCAATGGGTTTTAATTTATCCGGCGTAGACCAATCGCCGGCCCAAATGCCGCAGGTTAGCGGCTGCGACGGATTACCGGCTCGTGCCCAGGTAAACACCTGCGGTAATAAATTAGTTACCAGTTCTACTTTGTTGGCGGGTTCCCACCGGAAATAGCTCGAATTATTCATATTATCGGGTTCGTTCCAAATATCCCAGGCCAGAATGCGGGCATCGTCTTTAAATTGACTCACCACGCCGGTTACATAATTTTGCAGTTGTGGATATTGGCTTTGATCTTTTAAAACATCGGCTCCCGGCCCTTGCACCCAACCCGAATTATGCAATCCTTGCACTGGCTGATGCTGCTTACCTAAACGAGGAAAAGGATCCCAGCAAGAATCGAACAACACAAACATCGGCCTAATTTTGTGTTTAGCGCAAATATCTAAAAACTGGTTGATGCGCTGCGTAAAACCGGCCTGGTCCTGGTTCCAGAGTTGATCGTGCAAAAACACCCGCATGGTATTAAAGCCTAAGTCTTCGGCTAGGGCCATTTCTTTTTCCAGGGTTGCCGGGTCAAAGGTATCGGCTTGCCACATTTCTAATTGGTTAATGGCATTTACCGGCACGTAGTTCGCACCGAGTAACCAGGGCTGCTGCGCGTACCAGGCATGGGCTTGTTCTTTGGTCCAGACGGAGCGCTGGGCAAATAAGCTGGTGGTAATAAATAAGTAAATAAAAAGAAGTACGTATTTAGTCGATCGCATGGGGTTAAAGATTTTGGGCAAATTTTAAAAATAGTCGTTAAGCTGTTATAAATTTTAATATGAAGCATTTATAAGACGCCTGCAGGATACTAAAAAATAAAAAATTTAAAAAATGGCGGTTGCCAGTACCTGTCCCATTCGCTGCTGAAGCGTTATTTTTAATATTGTTTCGGATGCAGATGATCGCCGTCGCGCATTTTTATGGTGCGTTTAAGCGGTACTTGCATGCCCCCGGAGCTTTCGAGCCAATCGTAGAGTTCGCCGGCCATTTGCTTAATTTGGTTCTGGTGCTCGGGTTGCGCAATTAAGTTGTTCATTTCCAGGGGGTCTTGCTGCAAGTCAAAAAACTCGTTGGTATCCCAAATGCCCTGGTACCGGATGTATTTATAACGGCCGTTGCGCACGGCAAAAACCGTAGGCGTTTGCGGAAAGTCGTACTCCCAGTAATATTCGTAAAAAGCTTTGTCGCGCCAGGCTATTTTTTGGCCTTGCAACAGAGGTAAAAACGATTGCCCTTGCATTTGCTTGGGCATAGGTTGGCCCGCTACCGCCAAGATAGTAGGCGCAATATCAATGTTCTGAATTACCTCTGTGATTTTAGTACCGGGCTTAATCACATCGGGGTAGCGCATTACCAAAGGCACCCGCATAGATTCTTCGTAGGCGTGCCGCTTGTCAATCAATCCGTGCTCCCCGAACGAAAAACCGTTATCGCCCATGTAAATAACCAGGGTATTTTTATCGATGCCGGCTTTTTTTAAATAATCCAGCACCGAGCCAATGCTTTCGTCTACGCTGAGTAAGGTTTCGCAGTACTGGCGGTAAAAATTATCGAACTGAATGCGGCCATGATACATGTAATCTACCCCGTGCCAGCTATAGCGTTGTTTTTTCACCCACTCTGGTATGCCAGCCAGGTTTACGATTTGCTTTAACTCCGGATTAATAGCCACCTTATTGCGTAAAGGCCAGGTATTGCTGGTATCGGTGGCAGTTAAGAACATGGAAGCCGGGTAATGAATTGGCATGTTTTTATAGCGGCCCCGGTGGCGTTTGGCCGGCTGAAATTCGGCGTGTACCCCTTTATGCGACAAGTACAGGAAGAAAGGCTTTTTCTTGTCTTGTTGCTTCATCCAATCTACGGCGTGCTGGGTAAGTAAATCGGCAATGTAGGCGCTGTCTTTGTACTCTACTTGCTTGCCATTGATGTTAAACGTAGGATTGTAGTATACGCCCTGCCCCCGGAAACTTTCCCAATGATGAAAACCCGGCTGCGGTTCGTCTTCGGTATTGCCCATGTGCCACTTCCCGAAAAACGCTGTTTGATAACCAGCTTGCTGCAAATACTGCGGGAAAAACGTTAAACCTTTCGGTAGCGGTGCCTGGTTATCCACGATGGTGTGGGTGTGGGCATACTGGCCGGTTAAAATAGACGCCCGGCTGGGCGAACATAAAGCCGTGCTCACAAAAGCATTCTGGATGTGCGCGCCTTCTTTCGCCAGACGATCCATGTTGGGCGTTTGCAGACCAGGTACTTTGCCGGTAAAGCCCATAAAATCGTAACGGTGGTCATCGGCCAGAATAAAAATAACGTTTTGCGGTTTGGCTGTTCCGGATTTGTTACCCGCTTTTTGCGCCCAGATGCACTCACTCGTTAAGCAAATCAACAAGAGCAAAATGCTCCTCAATAATCTATTCATAGGGTAAGTAAGTTGCCGTTAATAATGGGTGATGAAACAAATAAAATATGAGGCTCCCCAAAATGAAAAATTTTAAAAAATCGGGTTAGTGCCGGACGTAATTACTAAAGTTTAGTTATTTATGGAAGCGGGTAGCGTAATTTTTAAAATTTTAAATGTTTAGCTGCAGTTAAGAAGTGACAAAGATTACTATTCAAATTTTTGTTCTTTAATTTTAGCCACTATGCTTCCTACTCCAATTAATTTATCATGATTATTCACACATAATAACCATTCGTACTTTTTGGAAATCAGATAGTATTCAAAGCTGTAATGATTTTGCAGGATTTTTTTAATGGACTTGATATATCCTTGAAAGAGCCAGAATTTACTGAAGTCCCGGTAAGAATCACAAGCCACAAACCATATTTTTTCCTTTTCATCAATCAATTGAGGTAAGTATTCAAAAGGCTTCGTATCACCTGCATTTACTCCGAAGGGTTCACCTTTTAAATGTTCCCACCACCAGTTAAATTTTGTATTAGAATTCTTTTTGATGATAAAAGTAGCCTCAATTTTCTTCATGATCGAGGGCCATTCATGAATTCCAATTGGGGCAAATTCATCAACCGGAATGGCTAACATATTTGCCAGTTTAATTAGATTATCTTGAAAGCCGTTCATTTCTATTAATTTATAAACTGCTTATTTCAAAGCATCCAACACTTTGTACATTTTAGGCACCAAAGTACCAGCCGAGCCATTGTAATTGTTTACCAGAAAAGAAAACAGGTACTGATGGCCATCCCGACCTGTATGGTAACCACAAAATCCTTTAGCGCCGTGCAGCGTACCACTTTTCATTTTTAAATTATTTAACTGCGGCAAAGAGGCGTAGAAGCCCGAGAACCAGGGTTGTTGTAGGGCATATTGTAAAACCCGAACCTGGGCCTGCGTAGTTACGCGGTTTAAGGGCGAAAGCCCGGAACCATCTACCATATTTAACTCCGAATTAGGGATGCCGTTCTTTTTCCAGAAATCGCGGATAAATTCCAGGCCCTGACTGGTGGAACCAGTTCCTTCTTTTTTTACTGCCAAAGTTTTAACTAAAGCTTCCCCGTACAGATTAATGCTTTTGCGGTTTAACCAGTAAATCACACTATCCAGCGGTGGCGAAGATAGCGTTAACAAGGTGGTATAACCAACCGGTAAGGTCTCCTTGGTAATCCGGACGGGCGCATTTTTTAAAATTTTGACGCCGTTACGAGCCAAAGTATCGAGTAAGGTGCGGGCAAATTGCTGCATGGGGTCCGGCATGGCTCCCGAAATTTTAAATTTAGGCTGATTTACCGGAATGGTACCCCGGATAGTTCCGGAAGCGGCCTGTAGCGGGAAATAGATGTAGGCCTGATCGCCGGAATTAGCCGCCGCAGCGGTTAGTTCGGATTTTAAGGTATAGTTGTAAATAGCCGGCGAAATGCGCACAATGCTTACCGGACTTTTTAACTGACTGCCCGATTTTAAAATAACATCAAACTGATTTTCGCGCCAGTTTAGCGGGCTCCAGCCGGCCCCGTAGTAATTGCCCAAATCCTGCCAGATCCAACCATCCGGTATAGTACCTTCTTCCCGGTTTTTAGTTTGAATAATAAACTCGTTAATGGTAGTAATACCGGCTTTTTGAACCGCTTGGCTGATTTTTTTAATTATTTCATTTTCGGAGGTAGCAACCCAGCGCCAGCTGCCCAAAGTAGGATCGCCGCTAGGCAAAATAAGAAGCGAAGCCTTGTTTTTGGCGTAGGCGAAACTAGTCTGAAATTTAAAATTTTTACCCAGTAAGGCGTAAGCGCTCGCGCTGGTAATTACTTTTTGCGTAGACGCCGGCACCAAACCAATTTTACTGTTCTTCTCAAAAATAACTTTACCGGTAGTAGCATCCAGCACACACACCGACGACAAGCTGCTTTGCAGTTGGGCATCGGTGGTAAAAACCTGGTAGGCCGTAGCCAGCTTAGCGGCTACATTTTGAGGCCAGGCTAGGCCGGGTAAACAAACAATTATACAGAAAAACAATATTCGAATAGCCGCCACAAACACGCACGTAAAAAAGGTAAAAACAGAAGCAGTAAGTTTAGCGGAAAATACGGTTTTTTAAAAATTTGCTTTTTCAAGACATCAACTCTTTGCTTGATTCTGCCTTTAGCGCTTACATAGTTTCGTTAGAGGTGCTAACCAGATAAAGCTTGCGAATGATACTGATTTGACCACGGTGGTAAATTTCGTCTTCTACCATGTGGTATAATGCCCAGGCCAGGTTGCAACCGGTATCCGGATCGTACTCTTCGATCTTTTGCGTGAATTGCTCAAAGGTTAGTTCTTGCAAAGCAGCTAAAAGCATCTGCCGGGCTTCGGTTAGCTCTTTCTGGTACGTTTCCGGGGGGTGATTCTTGATTAACTGCGGCAGGTAAGGCCCCATGTCCAGGGCGGGTAGCCATTTTTGGTTTTCTTCTGCGGTTAGCTTCCGGCCTTCTACAAACTCAATCCGGAAATAATGCTCTAAAGCGGTGATATGCGCTAACAAGGCGCCAATGGTATTCCAGCCCGGTTGGTATTGCCAATCCAGCGCCGCGGGTGGTATTTTGGCGATAGTCTGTAAAGTGGTAATCCGGGCATCTTCCAGAATGCCGATGAGGTAATCGAGGGCATGATCCGAAGCTCGCCCAAAATCAATAGTAAACTTTCTTTTTAAAATCAAGGCGGTGCAGGCTAAGGGAAAATTTAAAAATTTAGGCTGTTTAAAAGAAAACCTGGTTGATGATTGCTTTTTGTTTTCCCCAGGAATTGTCAAAATTAAAAAAGCTTTGCGTTTACCAGACTAAACAATAATCCAGTAACCACAAAGCTTTATTTTTTAATTAAATCTAGCAAGAGAACTGATATAGCTAAAACATAACATCTGCTCTGAAATAGGGCAATTTGTTTTAAGGATTTCTTAAGATGTCTCTTGTTTCCATCAACGCAAACCCAAGTAAATTAAGGCCCTCCCACTTTTCGGGCTTGCTGGCTCTTTCATCATCGGCGGCAAGCCCTATCCCCCAAATGCTGTCGACTGGGCTCGCTTCTACTAACACTCTTTCCTTCGTGTTCAATAAAAACGCCTTTAAGTCCGGATGTTGCTGAAACTTGGCCAGATTTCCGTTCACTACTATCGGGTACCGCTCCTTCTCCCAGATTGCCTGATCAAAGTTTTTAACTTTTCTTCCGAGCGCTTTGGCCTCGCCTGGTGATTTACTCTGAACTATCTTATCGTGAATTTGTTCGTCACCAAACAAAAGTGCCTTCTGAGCCATCATCCAATGTTCGGCTGTTTTGTAAGTAGTATTAGCTACTACAAAAGGAGCTTCCCACCACTGGCTAAAGCAGGAAGAGGTAATTTGACCATTCTTGCTTGGCCGATGGCCCCAAAAGTATAGGAACTTAATATCCTTTCCTGCTTCTAAACTTTGAATTAGCCAGCTACAGTTGTACTTTATCATCGCTAATTTACCCGAGCAAACAGGTTAACTTATCTACTTAAAAGATTTATTATAAGAACCTGTCTTTAAATTCTAGACTGCTCCTGTTAACAGCGGAATATTACGACTAATTTTAAACGTTTAACCGTTTAAATTATAGTAGTTGTTTTATTTAATGCGATTCTACGTATTTTTTAAAATTATCCAGAATGGCCTGCCAGCCGCTCTTTTGCATTTCTTCCGAATTTTCACCTTCAGCTTCAAAGGTTTCTGTTACTTTGGTTTCGTTGCCGTTACCGGTAAAGTTAATTTCTACTTTACGGCCATCGGTTAAAGTATAGGCAATCCGTTCGTGTTCTTTTACGTCGTCGTAGGTGCCTTCAAAGTTAAAACCAAAACTGCCGTCGCGGGCTTCCATCCGCGACAGGAATTTACCACCTACCCGCAAATCGTTTTCGTTGGTGGGGGTATACCAGTCTTCGGAAGCGTTGTTCCAGTTAACGATGTGTTCGGGGGTGCTCCATAGTTCCCAAACTTTTTCAACGGGAGCCTGCACGGTAGCTTCTATGGTAATTTTGGTTTTGTTTTCTGTTGCCATCTGCTAGTTCTTTAGTTTATAAGGTTAATAATAACTGGATTATCTTTTTCTTTAACTAATTAACGTTAAGTATTTTTCCCGGTTATCTGTATTATCAAAAGTCCGGTAACTCCAAATGGAAGCCAGTAAGATTTGGGTTTAAAGAATTACATTGTTTCCTTTAAACCGCGCTCTAATTTCATTTCCAGAATAGGGTAATCTTTCCCGGTGGCATCTTTTTCGGTGCGGTTAAAAGGTACAAAATTAAAATTACGGTAAAACTGTACGGCTGCGGTATTTTGTTCATTCACGTCGACGCGGTTTACCTGGAGTTTTTGTAAAGCAAAAAGCATCAGCTTTTTACCGAATCCCTGGCCAATATAATCCGGATCTAAAAACAACATTTCCAGTTTACCATCGGCTACACCTAAAAAACCTAAAACCCTATCGCCCTGCATCAGGCAATAAACCTGAAAAGTCGTAAAATCAGTATTTTTTAAAATTTCTTTATAAAAAGCAATATCGCCGGGTTTTAAGAAATGGTGGGTAGCCTTTACTGATTTTTCCCATATGGTAATTAGCTGATTTTTAAATTTTTCGTGGTACGGAGCTATGGCAACCGGTAAATTTTGCACGGAATTCTTGGATAATTAATGATAAACTTAAAATAAGGTATTTATAAAAACAGCATTGCCTGAACACCCGAAGTAAAAGAATAAACTACTTACAATGTTAAAATAAACGTAGCGAACCTAAAAGGTGCACGCAGCAAACAATTAATCAACGTTAAAAGTAATACCCAGCATTTCTTCGGTTAAATCCCACAGGCGCTTGGCATTAGTTTCATCTACCGCATACGGTTTTACCCCATCGCTTATTCCTTCCGCGGTAGCTAAGCCGGCAACGTCAGCATCTTCGCAATACACGCCGCCCAGGTTGTTGAGCAAGGGGCTGGTAGCGCACCAAATAGTGGTTGCAGCTCCTTGCGGAATAGTTTTAAGGGAGGCGGCAAATTCCGGTAAAAAATCACCCTTTTCATCGCTTAAGCCCAGTTGATGAAATATCTCGGGAGAAGCTTCGCGGGCTAATTCGGTACCCATTATGTTACCGGGATGCAAGGAGTAAGCTCTTACCTGAAAATCTTTGGCCCGATTATCTAATTCCAACGAAAACAAATTTATAGCGGTTTTGGATTGTCCGTAACCCGCTAAAGTTTCGTACTCCCGGTTTTCAAAATTCGGGTCTTCAAAATCAAAAGGGGCAAACTGGTGCCCGAGCGAAGATACATTTACTACTCTGGCGCCATTCGCTTTTTTAAGGCCGGCCATAACCTGGCCGTTAATTGAAAAGGCGCTAAATAATTGGTTACCAGCTGCGATTCAAAACCCCGGTTATCACGACGTAGCGGCACAAACATAATACCGGCGTTATTTATAAGTAAATGCAAGGGCCTACCCGAAGCCAAAAATTCAGCGGCAAACCGATCTATGGAAGTATGGTCCATTAAATCCATTTCGGCTAACTCCACGTTGGCTATGCCGGCTAAATTTTGCTGGGCTTTTTGCATACTTCGGGCGGGCACAATTACAGTGGCGCCGGCTGCCGCCAGCGTTTGGGTGGTTTCTAAACCAATACCGGTGTAACCGCCAGTTACAATCGCAACTTTCCCGGTCAGGTCAATTCCCTGGATTACTTCGCTGGCCGTTGATTTGGCATGAAAGCCGGAGCCCAGTGGTTTTTGCCAGGCTCCGTTATAATTATTATTTTCCATGTTAATGCTATTTATTTAGGTGAATAAGAATGATAAATTCCTGATTTTAAAAATATTAACTTTTAGGTTTGAGAAAATTTTTATTAACCTAAATTAACGTGAGTTCGATTTAAGTACATTTTAGGTTTTCCTTATCCATTTTGGTCATCCTGAAAGGATCTAACCAGTAGATAACCGATTAGATCCTTTCAGGATGACGTATTTAAGAATGAATAGCCCTGTTTTCTTTTCTTATCTCGAACTCACGTTAAATTATTTCATCAAACTGATATTGGTGAGACCACCGTCTGATAGAATTTCGGTACCCACAATAAAAGCGGAATCGTCCGAAGCCAGAAACACCGCCGCATTGCCTATATCCGAAGGAAGTCCTTGCCGGCCCACCGGGGTAATATCTACCCACAATTGTTTTACTTGCTCCAGTTGTTCCGGGGGTACTATTTTCCCGAAAACCGGCGTATCAATAGAACCCGGCGACAAAGTGTTTACCCGGATTTTTCTGGGTAACAAATCCAGCGACAATCCTTTGGCTAATGAAATAATAGCGGCTTTGGCTGCTCCGTAAATGGCCATTCCGGGAGCAGCCCGGTGCGCTGCACTCGACCCAATGAGGATAATGGAGGCCCCGTCGTTTAAATAGGGCAGCGATTTTTGTACCGTGAAATAGACGCTTTTTAAATTTAAATCCATGTAGCGGTCGTAATTGTCTTCCGTTACACTGGTAATAGCGGCCAGGGGCATACCGTCTACAATACCGCCGGCATTTACTACCAATGCATCAATCTTCCCGAATTGCTCAAAGGTCTTTCGGAAAATATTTTCTAAATCATGGAAGTTGGTTACATCACCTTTAATACCGATAAAGTTTGTTCCTAACGCTTCTATTGCTTGGTTTAAGGTTGCCTCGTTTCTGCCGGTAATGGTGCCCACGGCTCCTTCTTTCTCGAACGCTTCGGCAATACCGAAACCAATGCCGCTATTACCGCCGGTAATAACCACTACCTTGTTATGTAATTTGCTCATTTTTTTAAATTTTTTGATTTTATAAACCGTAAATACCGCCCGAAACAGAGATCTTCTCGCCGGTAATCCAGGCTGCCTCCTCGGAGGCCAGAAACACCGCTACTTTGGCAATATCTTCGGGCTGACCGGTACGGCCGAGCGGCGTGTTGGCTACTAATTTTGCTTCGAACGCACTCCCGATAAAGCCGGCACTGTGCGAACCTTCGGTTTCTACCACCCCGGGCAGAATAGAATTAATGCGGATATTTCGGCCGGCAAATTCTTTCGACAAAGCAACGGTAAAGGCATCTAAAGCCGTTTTGGTAGCAGAATAAACCGACCCGGTGGGCAAAGGCGTATTACTGGCCCCGGAACTAATGTTAATAATATTGCCGCCTTTATCGCCAAACAGTTTTAACGCGGCCTGAATAGTTAGAATAGACCCTAAAACATTGATGTTAAATTGTTGATGAAAAGTTTCTGCGGATACCTGTTCAATGGGTTCGTATAGGTAAACGCCGGCATTGTTTACCAAAACATCTAAAGTACCAAAAACAGCTTTTGTTTCTTCAAACAGCCTGCTTACATCGGCTTCTTTCGATACATCACCTTGCACCGCAATGGCCGTTCCGCCATTATCCGTAATGGCTTTCACTACATGCTCTGCCGCTTCTTTACTCGACGCGTAATTTACGACCACCTTGGCACCTTCGGCGGCAAAGTATTTGGCAATACTGGCACCTATTCCTTTGGAAGCCCCCGTTACCACGGCTACTTTATTTTTTAATTTGCTCATTTTATTTGCTATTTTTTTCTGTTAGCGAGACAAAGTTAGGTGAGCATAATTTATTTTGGTAACTTTGTAACAAAAAGTAACTATAACCTCTAAGTAACTCAGTAACCTTTAAGAAACCAAGTATCATGATGGAGTGCCAGGTAAAAGAATTTCAAAAGGAACATAAAAAAGAAATGCGGGCGATCCAGGATTCGATGGACGTGCTCAATGGGAAATGGAAAATAGCCGTTATCTCCTCTATTTGTTATTATAACAAAAGACGATTTTCCGACATTTTAAATGATGTAGCCGGTATTTCGAACAAAATGCTGAGCAAGGAATTAAAGGAATTGGAAGTAAATAAATTGATAAAACGTACTGTTCTGGATACGCAACCTATTACCGTGCAGTATGAGCTCACCGAACACGGCAAAACGTTGCAGACGATTATTAATAATCTTACCGCCTGGGGAATAGAACACCGCAAGAAAATTATCGGGGAATAAGTTCTGCTGTAGGTACTTACAATTAAGAACGACCGAGTTTTGCCAACTTGACGATGTTAGGGTGCTAGGAAAAACCTATTTGGTCATCGGGTTAATACCGGGACAAATGTCAGCGTGGAGGGACCAGAACCCCACTAAAATCCCGAATGTATTTCTGCCCACAAGCAGACTCGTATAAAGATGGTTCAGCAGCCTTTAACTAGCCAGCACGGAAGTTATTTTGTTTACTTTTCCAGGAGGAAATACAAAAAGAACTCTTGCGGATTACTGGTGGCCATGTTGCTGCTCTTCATTTCCCAACCCCGATCCTGGTATTCTTTCACAATTTTAAGTACCCCCGAGTAATCATACATTTCCTCACTCTTAATCAATCTTTGCCGTCTGCTAGTACTCGCATCTACGGAAACGGAAAAGTTAACGAGTTTATCCTTGCCCCTATTGGTAGCCATAATGGTAATTATCTCCTTCGTATCAGCCTTTTGCTCATACTGCTTAAAACTGAATAATGCCGCTGCAGCTATCAGCAAAATTACTACGATGAAACTGTTGAGTCTTTTTACCAATGTTTTTTTAGTTTAGCAATTAGAATATGTAAAGGCTAGGTTATTGGCCATGGCTTATGCACTTATTTGAATAGTCGTTAATTTTCAGTGATAAACAAACCTTTGTTTTCTCTGATGAACTGAATCTTTTTCTGTTTTAAATATGCTGCAAGCTTAAGCCTTTCCGCATCATATTCTTTATCTAAATCATCAAAGTCTTTGGTGTTTTTTGTAATAAAATATTCCTCTGCTATATTCCAATTGTGAGGCACGCCCATAAATTCTTCTATTTCTCCGCGTTTTCTCATTTTTAGATAAGTTCCCAGGCATTGCTCCAGTACTTCTACCATCTTCCTATTGTCCATTAGTCGATAGCCATTGAGGGTATCAACAGCAAAAGCTCCGTTATTCTGGTAAAAGAAGTCCCAATAGCTACCATTAAGACTTAGGTCACTTTCAAAAAGATGTGTGGCAAATACGGCTTGTACGCCAGTTGGTAGAGTTTGCAAAACTGACCGTTCCCATTCCATCAGGTTCTTGCCCTTAGGTGGCTTGCCTGCTTCCTTAAACCTGTTGTAAACGTAATATACTATATTTTGCTCTAGCTCTTCGTCAGCCCATTTGTTAATTTGCTGGGTATTTATGTTTGTGATTTGATGTATTTTCTGATCTAATTCCGACAGAAACATTAAAACAGGATCAGATTTTTTCTGTTCCTGCTTATATTCCTTTTTTAACTCTTGTCTTCTTTTTTTATCCACTTTTAAAATGTTGCACCTCGTTGGACGTATGGGTGATGGTTGAGTATTAAAAAAACGTCAGCCAAAATTTGCACAAGAGTTCAATAGAATTACCAATGTTGCGTTTATAACTGCCGGCCCCACTATTGCCGTACGTTATTGTAAACAGTTTTTATCTTATCATACTTTTTTAAGTTCCATAAGAATAGACTGTAAGGTGTTAATCCCCCAATGCTCCAGGTATTTTCCGTCTTTCAGCCTTACTATGTCAATTACGTCAATTTTAATTTGTTTGCCGGTAGGTTCTATTCCCATCAGCACACCTTGGTGTGTTCCAACAATTGCTTTTCGAGTGGTAACTTTATCGTTCTCTGCAATTTGGTCATAGATTTCTACTTTCAAGTCAGGAAAGGCAGGTCTCAAAATATTATAAAAAGTATTCCACATTCCGTCGGCACCATTAGCGGTTGGCGGTGCGGTTTGGTTTATGAAATCAGGATCTATAAGGGTATTGAACGTTTCCCGATTGCCTTGTTCAATAACTTCCTTGTTGAATTGCCTTACTACTGATTTGTTTTGTTCTAAAATATCCATTTAATAATTAATTGTTTAATTGCTTTGTCGTGTGCAGTTTATAGATGTGCCTGCCTATATACAATTGTCCTGTTTTTTATCGTTTCGCTGTCTTTCTAAATTGCCTTCAACGTACTGGGCTATGGCACGCTTTAGTATACTTTAGGTGTTGTTGTGCAAAGTTTTCACCCCGTAATGTAATTGAAATGCTTTTCAGGATTTTGGCAAATATCTACTAACCTTTCATAGTCGGTATGTGTTGCATAATATTGGTCTCGACTTATTTTTGAAAATGAAAATTTAAAATTTTCATAATTGTGGTCTTCTTTTTTGTCTTGAATCTCTTTTACATTTTCATTTAAATAACTTGCAATAAACTTTATATGATGAAATTGTTGAATCTTTGAGTTGGAGCAGTTGGCAATTACATCGTCTTCTATTTTATCTATAAACATAATTATTGCATTAAGTCTTTTTGCAAAAATTGAAAAGTTTGTCAAATTTCTTGCCTGGTCTGCATGAAGGAAGCCATCCTCTGAAATTTTAGGATAATACTTAGGTGGAGGCGTAGAGTTTTTAATTAAACTTATGAGATTAGATAGTTTTTTATTTGTTTTTCTTTCTTCTATACTCCTATCGACTACTGCTTTAAGGTAAATAGCTATTATACCAAGCAGGAAGGCTATACAGGGACCTATCGCAGAACCATAATCTTTGAAAAATTCTTTCATACAAAATTTGCACAACGGACTTGGTTAAACGACGGGCTAGGCCATCGGCCGCTAACTGACGTTTAGGTGTTGTGCGTGTTGCACAACAAGTTGAAGATATGCGTAAAAGCAGATATTAGCAAATCTTTAGCAAGATGCAGGGTAGAAAGAAATTGGAAGATGAGAAAGAGCTGCATTTTTTACTTTCCGCACATGTACCGGCCCATAACTTTTACCGTTGGCTAAAAGCGCGATTGAATCTTAATTTTCTTTATGAGTTGACGGCTACTTATTATGGCCGTGGTGGGCAGCAGTCGATTGATCCGGTGGTGTTCTTCAAGCTCTGTTTAATTGGCACCAGGAGAACATCATCTCGGATAGGAGACTGATCGAACCTTGTAGTCTGCGGTAAAGGGATGTTGCTGGCGGCTATGGCTTATAATCTCCAGAAATTACAGCATTTTACCGCTAAAATGTGGCAAACTGCTGTAATAGCCTTCCTCCAACCTCTTGAAATTTATTTTAGCTGTTTTTGGAGCAGAAAATAATAAGAACTTGGAAAACGGGCAAAAGCAAATTGGGTAGAACTCTGTTATTCGTAAGTTGTGCAACAGCTACCATTGTTAGGTGCATGCCTTTTCAGATTTGTCTGTTTAAAGATAATTTTTAAATTTGTCGGTATGAGAATGACCGTAATGTTATAAGTATCCTCTCCGAGCTTAGTTCTTAAGCAATGCGCTATATCTATACATGGCGTACCTAATTCTTTTATTCATTTCATTTATTAAAAAACAATAACCCAAGTCCACTGGTCAACAAGAATCTGTTGCCCTGAGGTTGGTTTTCAGTAACAAAAAATCATGTCAGACTTTTTAAGTAAAAAGGAAATAGAGCAATTTATTCAGGACGGTTATGTGCGCCTGGATAGCGCCTTTACTAAGGAAATTGCTAATGCTGCTTTAGATATTCTATGGAATGACCTGCCTTGCGACAGGTCAAATCCATCGACCTGGACGGAGCCCGTTATTCGTTTGGGGATGTACACCCAGGAACCTTTTGTGGAGTCCGTAAATACGCTGAAGCTGCATAATGCTTTTAACCAATTAATTGGTAAAGACAGATGGCTTCCTTGTCGGAATGTAGGAACGTTTCCAATTAGGTTTCCATCGGATAAACAGCCTAATGACACCGGCAAACACGTAGATGCCAGTTTTCCGGGTAATGACCCGAACAACTATTTTGAATGGCGGGTCAATGTCAAATCAAAAGGCCGGGCCTTATTAATGTTAATTTTGTATTCGGATGTTAGCGAAAATGATGCCCCAACAATCATTTATAAAGGCTCTCACTTGGACATGGCAAAACTATTGTCTAAAGAGGGTGATTTAGGCCTTTCTTTTATGGAACTGGCAAACAAGTTAGATGCATTGCCCCAAAGAGAGGAAGTTTATGCCACTGGTAAGGCGGGAACGGTTTACCTATGCCACCCATTTCTGGTTCATGCTGCTCAACCGCACAAAGGAAGTACTCCTAAGTTTATGGCCCAACCACCCTTGTTGTTAAGGGGTGAATTATCAATTTCAGATTCTGAAGTCGGCTATACTCCCGTGGAAAAGGCTATTCGCTTAGCGTTAGATTAACCGGAAGAATGTTGAATCTGAAAAGAGGTTGTTTTTAGCAACCTCTTTTTTTGGGTTGTACATAACGGACCTGGCTATGCGGCTGCGGAGCTGCCGTATAGGTGTTGTTATCTACAGGGCTTTTCTTGGTTAAACATTCCACGTTTATACGCTTCTTGATATAGTTCTGAAAGCCTTTTCCTGTCTCTCTTTCTTAGTCTTTCTTCCTTTCTCGGGGTTACAAAATCATAAATAGCATCGGGAAGCAGAATTATTTCAAAATAGTCACAGTCACCAGTTAGTTCAATTTCTTCGGGATACATACCTATCCAACCAATCGTAAAGGTTTGAATATTAGCTAGAACTTCCAATTCAAATATTCCATCTTGGTCAGCAGTTCCTAACTTTATAGAGTCATTACCAATTACCACTGCGTTAGGTGCCTTCCAAAATTCATGTTCAGCTATATTATTCTCTGATGGAAAATTTGAATTGATAACCTTACCTCTGATTAATTTTGTTTGTCCATAGGTGGCAAGACTAAGAAACATGAACCAAAAAGTTAAAAAGTAATTCATATTCATTTGTTCTTTGCCTTGTAGATAACTACCGGATAAACAGAGTTGTCCCGGTTATCTGCATAATATTATACTCTACTACTCCGTATATCCGCCCAAAAACAACCGATAACCGGAACTTTGCAATATACAACTTTTTAGATATTATCTCACCCCCTGAATACTTCGGTAACAGCTTTAACTAAAGGTAAAAAAAGCAAAACCGCACTTCCCCTTTTGTAAAAAGGAAAAGTGCGGCTCATGTCAAAAATTTTAAATTTTTAAAAATTAAAATAATTCTTGGCGTTGTAGTAGCAGATATCCTGGATTACTTTACCGATCCAGGGCAGGTCATTGGGGAGTTCGCCGTTTTCTACGTCGTCTCCGAACAGGTTGCACAAGATACGGCGGAAGTACTCGTGGCGGGGGAATGACAGGAAACTGCGCGAATCGGTGAGCATGCCCACGAAGCGGCTGAGCAAGCCCATGTTGGAAAGCGCGTTGATTTGTTTGATCATGCCGTCTTTCTGGTCCAGGAACCACCAGCCGGAGCCAAACTGAATTTTACCGGGCACGGAACCGTCGTTAAAATTGCCCACCATGGTCGCCATAAGTTCGTTGTCGGCGGGGTTCAGGTTATACAGAATGGTTTTAGCCAGCCGGTCTTCGCTGTCGAGGCGGGCCAGAAATTTAGATAAAGCCTGGGCTTGCCGGAAATCGCCGATAGAATCCCAGCCGGTATCGGGGCCTAATTGGCGTAACATGCGCGGATTGTTGTTGCGCAAAGCGCCTAAATGGTATTGCTGCACCCAGCCTTTCTCGTGGTCCCAGAGGGCAAACTGAAACAACATATCCGACTTAAACTGCAGTATTTCTTGCGGCGTAAGCGCCTGCTGGTTTTTAATTTTTTTAAAAATTTGCGCTATTTCCGCAGCGGTATACTCTTCGGCGTACAGTTGCTCCAAACCGTGATCGGATACTTTACACCCATTCTGGGCAAAATAATCGTGGCGTTGTTTTAAAGCCGTCAGGTACGCATCGTACGAATCAATATTGGTGTTGGTGAGCGCTTCCAGCCTTTGAATGTAAGCCGCAAGGGCGGGTACATCTTCGGCCTGCATGGCTTTATCGGGCCGGAAAGCGGGCAATACTTTTATCTCGAAGTTGTCTTGTTTTATTTGCTGGTGGTATTCCAGGGAGTCCAGCGGGTCGTCGGTGGTGCATACGGTTTCTACGTTCATGCGGCGCAAGAGTGGGCGCACCGCGTATTCCGGGGTTTGCAGTTGGGCGGTACAGGTTTCGTAAATTTCGCGGGCGTTTTGCTCCGATAAAACATCGTGCACGTTAAAATAGCGCTGCAGCTCCAGATGCGTCCAGTGGTACAGGGGGTTGCGCAGCGTGTACGGCACGGTAGCGGCCCATTTTTCAAATTTTTCGTAATCTGTTTTATCGCCGGTAACAAACGCCTCGGGCACGCCGTTGGTGCGCATGGCCCGCCACTTGTAATGGTCGCCGTACAGCCAGATTTGCGTTAGATTTTGAAACTGGTGATTGCGGGCAATTTGCTCGGGCGGCAAGTGGTTGTGGTAATCAATAATGGGCATATCCCGGGCAAACTCGTGGTACAGGCGTTGGGCCGTTTTGGTTTGCAATAAAAAATTCTCGTCTAAAAACTTTTTCCCGTTTTTAATTGCTTCCGGAGAAGCCGCGAAGGATGCCTGGTTCATGCTTTTTACGGTAAAATTTTAAATTTTTAAAAATTGATAGCGCCGGCAACTTTAGTTGCCGGCAATGCAATGGGTGATTAAATACTTAGAAGTGGTTTTACATTTTTAAAATATGAATTCAGGTTGATCTTCCGGCGGGTTTTCACCGCCCCCGACTTGGGCGCACAACTGGTTGGTGAGAACACCAACCAGGGCAAATTTTTTAAAATTATAATCTGGCAACTAAAGTTGTCGGCAATGCAAAGAGTGATTCGTAATTGAAATTCATTATTTACGAAACAACTGCTTTCTTAGAGACTACCTGTTGCAGCACCGCTTCTACGCCTTTCTCTTCTATTTGAATTAAGTAGTTTGTAACGGCGGCGGCAAAACCGGGTAAAGTTGTTAAATCTATGCCCCATAGTTCTGGGTTTTGTAAAACGTTTCTGGTTACTGCCGCTGGAGTTTCTTGTTGCCAATACTCTTGTAAAAGCGCCGCTTGGTCATCGTTTATCAGGTATTCTTCCTCAGCTAGCTTACCGTAATACTTATTGTTCTCTACTCGGGTTGCCCGCATAAAGTGCAGGTAAGCCGCAAAACCAAAAGCTATTTGCTCTGGTACCTGGTTAAACCGTTCGTAATACTTTAGTAAAACCGGAATGACCCGCATTTTCAATTTGGCGGTATAGTTCATGGTTATACTGAGCCACTGGTGTTCCAGGTGCGGATTCCGGAAGCGGTCGAGTACTTTCGTGGCAAAATCCAGAGCCACCCGCGGCTCTATCAGGTACGGAATGGCCGGGGCAATTTCGTTTTGCATTAAACCGCCGATAAAACCCGCCACTAACTCGTGCGCCATGGCTTGTTTTACGGTTTCCAGTCCGGCCAGAAAAGCTACGCCGCAGCTTAAGGTGTGCGTGCCGTTTAAAAGCCGTAATTTTAACTCCCGGTAAATATCAATATCGGGCGCAATAATTACCCCGGCATCTACGGGAGCAAAAGATAGAACTTGCTGCACTTTTTCGTCGCCCGCAATGGCCCACAACCGATATACTTCCGACATGGTGAGCAGTTCGTCGTGGTAGCCTAGTTCTTGTTCCAAGCCCGCTAATTTTTCCGGATCGGGTTTGCCCGGCACAATGCGGTCCACGAGGGTATTACAGAAAATTGTGCTGGTATTTAGCCAATCCAGAAAACCCGGTTCAGTTACTTGCTCTTCTGCGAGTTGGTACACGATTTCTTTTAATTTCGAGCCATTATCCGGAATCAGTTCGGTGGGTACAATCACCAAACCTTTACTCGGGTCACCGGCAAATGCCTGGTAGCGGGCCCACAATACCGCCAGCAATTTACCGGGGAAAGAAACCGGCGGCTGCCCCTGAATATTATCTTTTACCAGTTGAATGCCTACTTCGGTGGTGTTGGAAATGATTACGCTTAAATCCGAGCTAGCCGCAAATTTTAAAATTTCGGGCCACTGCGAACCTGCCGAAACTACCCGGCTAATGGCCGAGCAAATGATATTTTCTTCTACCGTTTGTCCGTTTTCGATGCCCCGCACGCAAATTGTGTACAAGTTATCCTGCTCGTCAAAAGCCACCGTATCGCCGCGGTCCGTGGATTTCACGACGACTACCCGGCCGTTGAAAATACCCGCCTGGTTAGCCTGGTGAATGAAGTAATCGGGTAAACCACGTAGCAAAACGCCGGTTCCGAACTGCAAAACTTTTTCGGGCAAATGCAGGGTTTCGGGTTTGGGTACCTGCACCTGGCTGGTAATAATATTTTTTAAATTTTCCTGATTTAGGAGCATCGTGCATTTCTATTTAAATGAATACCGGAGAATAAAACCACCTGCTTCGTTCCGGACGGGGCTGAATTCGAGGCAAAAATTTAAAAATTATCGGTTAAATGTCACCTTAAACTAAATCTTAAGAATGCAACGTAAAGCCGATTGAATTGGATAAAAACCGCCGTTAATTCGCTAATATAGATGATTATACTTTTGGAAAGCAGTAAAAAAGTTGCATTTTTTACCGGTAACGATACCGATTAAACCGGCAACGATGCCGGAAATACTACTTTGCGATGTAGTGCGTCGCCTTTTATCAAGTTTGATTTTGAAAGACTTCACCGTTATCTGTTTGCGGAGGAAATAGCTTTACTGGTAGCTGAAAATAGAATTACCCGCGGCTTGATCAACCGTGGGTATTTTTCTAAAAAATAAAATTAGCTTTTCTCCTATCGCGAGCGTCCACGTTCGTGATGATTATCGTTCGGCCACAGGCCAGTAGGAATTTGTTGCCAATTGGCTTTTTGATTAATGTTTAGCTGTTTGCCTGCTGGCTAGCTGCCGTTTAATAACCTTAAAAATTACTTCTGGTCATCACGAGCTCGTCGAGGGAACTAAAGGGACCGTCATGAACGGTAGTATTTAGATTCTTCGCCGGGCTTAGAATGACCGGGAACTAAGGATTTTTAAGATAACATGCCTATTAGCTTTTCCGGGTAGTACTCTTAATCAGACTTTTGGAAAGAAATTTTCCTGCCTAATCTCTTTTAGAAAAAGCTTATTCGCTCGCCCGGCCAGAGGGCTACCGGATAGTAGGCACGAGCGTTGACGCTCGCGCCAGGAAAAGTTATTTTTTAAAAATTACCTAAATCGCTTTACTAAAAACCGGGCTTGTAGCTGGTTGGCTGTTGCGGAGTTTGCCATCGAACACCATGGCGATATTGCGAATAAAGGCTTTACCCCGACTGGTAACCCGCAGCTGATCGGCTTTATTTTGAATTAATCCTTCGGCTTCCATTTGGTTTAACTCAGCAAACGCCTCGTCGGGCAGCAAAGAAATTAATTCTCTGGTCCAGGTTAATTTGCCGGTACAGGTAATGGCCAGGATGGCTTCTTTTAAAATTAAATCTTCCGGACTCAATAAATGGCCTTTAAAAATAGCTAAGCTATTATTGGTAAGGGTAGCTTTATAATCTTCTACTTTTTTCTGGTTTTGCAAATAAGCGTAGCGGGCATCGCTGATGGAGGACGCACCCAGGCCAATGAGTAGATCGGTGTGGCAGGTGGTGTAGCCCATAAAGTTACGGTGCAGGGTGTTATTTTGCCAGGCGTGGTACAGCGGGTCGTGGGGTAAGGCAAAATGGTCCATCCCGATGTCGGTGTAACCCAAAGCCGTTAGTTGTTGCTTACCTAATTCGTACAGAGCACGTTTTGCGTCGTTGTCGGGTAAGTCTTTTTCGGTGTAGCTGCGCTGGCCGGGCTTTACCCAGGGCACGTGGGCGTAGGAGTAAAAAGCAATGCGGTCGGGGCGTAAGGTGGCTACCTGGGCAATGGTAGCGGTAATAGTTTCGGGGGTTTGGTAAGGTAAGCCGTATATTAAATCAAAATTCACCGACTCGTACCCGATTTCGCGCGCTTGTTCGGTTACTCTTAGTACGTTTTCGTAGGGCTGCAAGCGGTTAATGGTTTTCTGCACCCGTAAGTCAAAATCCTGGATACCGAAACTCACGCGCCGGAAACCGCAATCATACAATACCTGTAAGTGCGCTGCTGTGGTATTGTTGGGGTGGCCCTCGAAACTAAATTCCCGCTCCGGATGAATAATTGCGTCCTGGGTAATGCCGTCGAGCAACATTTTTAAATTTTCGGGACTAAAGAAAGTAGGCGTGCCGCCGCCCAGGTGTAATTCCCGAATTATGGGCTTTTCCGGAAACTCGTTCAGGTACATGTACCATTCCTGTAAAACCGCCTGAATGTAGCCCAGCTCGACTCCGTGATTTTTGGTAATACGGGTATTGCAACCGCAATACGTGCACAAAGCTTCGCAGAATGGCAAGTGAATGTACAAGCTTATTCCTTTGGCGGTGTTCGATTCCGTAAACGTACGATTCACGACGGTAAACCATTGTTCCGCGGTGGGCGCTTCTTTATCCCAGAAAGGCACCGTGGGGTAGCTGGTATACCGGGGAGCCGGCACATTGTATTTTTGAATCAACCAGGAAGGCAGCGTTTCCATTTTTTTAAATTTTTTATTTTTTGGTATGCTCGAATAGGCCTAATTCCCTATTTCCAGACAAATTATTTTTTTACAACTGGATTGTTACGGGTTCAGCCGCCGCATGCTGTTTCTTACAGAAGCTGCAATTGCCGGCGCAGGATTTCTTTTTAGCCTGGTACAGGTTCAGCAGCGGAATGGTATGGTTACAGGCCAGGTATTGGGAATAATCTGATTTTAAATACTGATTCGCCAGGTAGGTGTCGCGGGTAGCCACCACGAACAAGTCTATGGGGTTATCCTGAATAAATTCGTCCAAGCCTTTTACCAGGTTTTCTTCTTCTTTCAGGAAATAAGGGGTGCCGGCCGGGGTAATGTAGCGGTGCAGCAAATCGCCTTCTTTTTTTATTTGCGGTACCTTGGCCCGGTCTTTCGGTGCGTAAAAATGGAGTAAGGATACCTCGGCTTTAAAAATACCGGCAAACCGTTTTACCTGCTCAATGGTGCCGGGGTCCTGGTCGGTAAAATCGGTGATAAAGGCCAAATTACGGATGGTTTGATAATTGGCTTTTTCGGGTATCCATAGCAGCGGGTATTGCTCCAGTAATTCCAAAGCCAAAGTTTTTCCCTGAACTTCCAATTGATCCAGTAGGCCGGAACCCGCAATAATTAAATCGGGTTGGTGCACGTTCACCAGCAACGGCAAAGCTTCGGGCCAAGGGTCGTTGGCAATCAAACACTCGGGTTGCAAATTGCTTCCTTCGGTGCCTGAAAAACAAACGTAGCGGTTAGCAAAACTTTGCAGTTTTTGGGCTTGCTGCAAATGGTTGGGCAGTGACAAAGCTATGCCGTTGGTGCTGTAAACCAGTTTAATGGTAGCCTGAACCTGACCAGCCAACTGAACGGCGTATTGATAGGCATTGGCACTGTTTTCCGTTAAATCTGTTAAAACTAAAAGCGTTTGCATGATTCCTATTTTTATATTTTTAAGTCCCAGCCGAGATTAAACCCAAACCAGAATTCTTGATTTTTTAAATTTTAATGACAGTGCGCGGGTGCTGCGGCCGTAGTGGTTTGGCTTTGC
This sequence comes from Adhaeribacter swui, assembly GCF_014217805.1. Classification (NCBI taxonomy): domain Bacteria; kingdom Pseudomonadati; phylum Bacteroidota; class Cytophagia; order Cytophagales; family Hymenobacteraceae; genus Adhaeribacter; species Adhaeribacter swui. The sequence goes on along the minus strand of NZ_CP055156.1, from coordinate 3,125,538 downwards.
CCCAAGACGGGGCTCACGTACGGAATCCCTAAGTTTAAACCGCGCAGAATAAATAATAAGGCTAAAAAGCTGGCGGCATATGGCACCGCCCGATTGAAGAAATGGCGGATGCGGGGTTGCATAAACTTGCCGGTTAAAGAGATTACCAGCATCAGCGGAAAAGTACCCAGGCCAAATAAAAACATATACCCCATAGCGGTGGGTACCGTGGGCATACTTAGCGCCCCGGCCAAAGCAAAATACACAAAGCCACAGGGCAGCAAACCGTTTAATAAGCCCACCACTCCCAAAGACCAGATATTGTTTTTACCAAAAAAGTAGCCGATGCTTTTTTTGATGTATTGCAGGAGTTTGCCTAGGCCGGTAAGTCCCCGGAACTTGGCAAATATGGTAAGCGGCAGCACCAATACCAGCAAAATCAGCACTCCGGATACTACCGATAAGGTTTGCTGAAATACGGCTATCTGCAGGCTTTTCCCGATTAATCCGGCTAAAGTACCCAACAGCGTGTAAGTGGTAATGCGACCCAGATTGTACAGGAGCCGGCCAGCCACATACGACCAGCCAGTGCCCCTGCCCACCGGCAGTGCCAAAGCAATCGGGCCGCACATCCCTACGCAATGGAAACTGCCTAAAATCCCGAAAACAAATCCTGCCCAAATCATGCTATTCCAGGGTTATTTCTTTTTGAAAATAATATGCTTTATCACCAGCCTGCCAGTTTATCTGTACCCGCCACAAACCTTTCTTTAGTTGGCTGGTAGCAATGTGCTGCTGGCGATCAGCGTTTAGTTGCACTGGTAGTTCAAAGTCGAGTTTAGCGCTGGAGGGCCGGAAGAAATGAATGGTGCCGGTTACTTTCTGGTGGGCGAAAGTTTCCGGAAAATCCAGGCTTAACTGCCCGGCCGCCGGCGCCAGCACAAACGTCAGCGGCGCACTTAATGCATTGGTTTCTTTTACCTGGTTGATGTGCTGCTGGTAAGCAATTTCTTTTTTGTAATAATCCTGGCTCACCAGATCCACGTCGGTTTGCATGGCCTGGCGCACCATGTAGCCGATGAAGAAAGCAAACAAAATAAAAGTCGCGATGATGAATTTGGGCCACCAACTGGTGTTGTTTTTATGAATAGTTGCTGTGTTCATTTTCTTGTTTTTTATGGAGTAGTTGCTTTTTGTTAATGCAACTCATAACTCTAAACTTTTAACTTTTAACTAACTTTCCGGTCTCCCCGGCCGACGGGCCGCGTTTGGGCTGTTCGGACGGGCTAAGGAATCTTTCCTCGTTTCACTGCGGAATGCCTCGTTCCTCAGCACCGAATCCTTAGCAGGTCCTCTCAACCCAAACTGGAAAAGCTTTTATTGCAAAATGTTAATAGGAAATAATTTTAAATTTTTCTCTTTTTTCTATTTCTGGCGCGAGCACGTCTCGCTCGTGTCTCACTGTCGTCCGGCCTCTAGCCGTTGGATTTTTTAAATTTTTCATTTTCTACGCTTCCCTCCTTGGCTAAGGAGGGGTTGGGGGTGGTTGCTTTTACTGCCCCGGACCCAGGAACTTGGTTTTTTCGGTGGTTATTAACTTATCGCCGCTGTACACGCCAATCTTAATTTCGGTGCTGGTGCCGTGTAACGCTTTCTGGTCAATTTCCGCAAAAAATACGCCTTCGGTTAAGCCTTGCTCGGGTAATACCAGGTTGTCGCGCACCAGCTTGATATTGCCTTGCGGCTCCAGGAGCCGGAGCGTTATCGGCATTTTCTGCTGGGTTTTGTTGATGATGGAAATGTTGTACAGGTTGCTAATCTGGTTATTTTCTTTTTTCTGGTACAACATGCCCGGCGTGCGCAAAATAGTGGCATCTACGTTGCTGCGGGTTACCAGTAAGCTTACAAAGCCACCCAGTAATAACACCAGTACCGCGCTGATGCTTTTCATGCGGCCGGTTACCCGGAAAGGTTTGTTCTCGGCAATGTTTTCTTCGGAGGCGTATTTAATCAAATCTTTCGGCTTGCCAATCATTTCCATGATGTTGTTGCAGGCATCGATGCAGGCGGTGCAGTTAATGCATTCCATTTGCTGCGCACCGTTCCGGATATCAATGCCGGTAGGGCACACCTGCACGCACTGATGGCAATCTATGCAATCACCGGCCGTACGCACCTGATTTTTGCGGAGCTTTTCGCGGGGTTCGCCGCGCACGTAATCATAGGCAATTACGGTGGTTTTTTTATCCATCATTACGCCCTGCAAGCGACCATAAGGGCACACAATGGTACACACTTGCTCCCGGAAACGGGCAAATACCCAGTAAAAAATACCGGTAAAAACCAGCAAAGAACTTAAGCCACCAATATGGTTTTTCGGGGAGTCGGTAACGATTTCTTTTAAAGCATCTACGCCAATAATGTAGGCCAGGAAGGTATTGGCGATTACAAACGAGATGAGCAGAAAAATGCTGTGTTTGGCCGATTTTTTTAAAATTTTCTCTTGATTCCAGTCGGCTTTATCCAAAGCTTTTTGCTTCATGTGGTCGCCTTCAATCCAGTATTCGATGCGCCGGAAAACCATTTCCAGGAAAATAGTCTGCGGGCAAACCCAACCGCAGAATAAGCGCCCGTACACAATCGTGAACAGGATGATAAATACCACAAAAGCCAAAAACCCGAGCAGCAGCAGAAAGAAATCCTGGGGCCAGAAAATCATCCCGAAAATGATAAACTTCCGTTCCGGGAAGTTCAGCATGAGCAAGGGTAAATTGTTTATTTTTAAAAAGGGCCCAGTAAATAATAAGGCCAGAAAGCCGTAACTGACTAACTTGCGGTACTCATAAAATTTTCCGCTGGGCTTTTTGGGGTACACCCAAACGCGTTTTCCTTCTTTATCTACGGTGGCAATCGAATCCCGAAAGGCTTCTTTATCCACTACTGCCTGACTCATTGTGCTAAATTTTAAATGTGCGGTTTAAAATTTTTCGGCCATGTTTATCGCTTGGCTTCGTTACAAAATTCTGGTTTTTGCTTCCGGATAAAGATGACGGGGATCATGTTGTTTAGTGATTGTTCTCAGAGGAGAACGGGTAGTTTCCCGTTCTCCTGAAGGGCTTTCGCAATTTCAAGAGTATTGTGATTGCTTGTATTTGGTGCAAGTTTTCAAATCCTCGCTGGTTCAAGTTTTCAAACTTGGACCTATCTATAATGTAAAGTCTGTGACTTTACTCCGGCTTTAAGCCGGAACCTGAATCTGCTTTCGTAAGCTGCTGAAAGTCTAATATTTGCGGCTTTTAGAAAGATCAAGGAATGATCGTTTTTTACTGCTTGCTTTTAGAAAGATTTCATCTTTCTATGTAGAAGTTCCATCTTATTTGAACGGGCAGAGTTTGCCTCGTGGCCGGCGGGCCTCGTTTGGCTCTTTCGGGCTGGTCTAAGCTTCCTTTCCTCGACTTCGTCTGCGGAATTTTGCTGCGCAAAACCGGAACCTTAGAAGGCCCTCAATAGCCAAACTGGTGTCAGTTGCTCTTAGCTACTGTTGATCTATGCTCAAACATTATAGTTAGAATGCGCTTATAACAATCTTTTTGACACAACTATGGCGCGGAAGTTACTTCCGTGACTTTCTCTCGCTAGCTTTTTTAAACACCCAACCCTAGCGCAAGTCTTAGCGGAAGGAGACTTGAGACTTATGGCCAAATGCTAGTCTCCCGCCTGGCGAATTGTAAACCATTTTACTTCAGTCAGGAGGCTGACCTGAGCTCTTATGCACAAGTAACGCTTTGCTTAACACCTGCGCGAGCAAATGTTGGATTTGCACAGCTGATACAATACAGCTTATTTACCAGGCAAAGAGGAGATGAAAACCAATCAAAATTTTAAAATTTAATTTTTTGGGAGCAAAGGATGGTTGCAGTATAAACAGAAAAAGGTGAGGGAAACCCTCACCTCTTAGATTTATGAATAATTAAACTACTTTTCTTTTTCACCTTGCGGGGCCTTCGCGTTGGGCGGGTTGGTGCCTTTTACGCTCAGGATATAACTGGCTACTTCCAGAATCTGGTCGTCGGAAAGTTTGCCTTGCCAGGCCACCATGCCTTTGCTGGTTACCCCGTATTTAATGGTTTTAAAAACCGCGTTCACGTCGCCGCCATGCAACCAGTATTCGTCAGTTAAGTTAGGGCCTACTATACCTTCCGCTTTTTGACCGTGACAGGCGGCGCAGTTTTGGGTAAAAGTTGCGTGACCGGCTTCCAGTCGGGGAGCTTCGATTAAAGGTTTATAATCGGTTTTTTCGTTGGCATTTCCCGTTAAATCTCCCGGATGCAGCAAGGCGGCTTGTTGCATTTCGGTTTCGTATTCCTGAATCTGCAATTGTCCGTTCTGGAAAACGTGGTAGTTAAACAGGTAAATCACCCCAAATACCGCCGTAGCATAGAACATGGCCTTCCACCAGGGCGGCAAATCGTTATCGAATTCGTGAATGCCATCGTAGGAATGGTCTTCCATTAAAATATCGTGGGCTTTACCGGTGAAAGTGGTCGTGTCGCCGCGGAACAAACCGATGAACCGGGCCATGGCCGTATTTTGCCTAGCCGGATGGTCGTAGAAATGAAACAACAAGGGCAAAGCCTGAATAAAAACCGCTGCCATAAAACCCACAACCACCAGGAACAGAAATACCATTAACACCAGGGGAAGCAAAGTACTGGCCGGTAATTGCGCTGTTTTTTCAGCTGCTTTCGTCGCCTCCTGGGCGTGGGCGAAGTGAGAAAGTACCAGCAAACTACCCAGCAAAGTTGTTCTTAACCGGTGATTAACAAAAAAATTAAAATTTTTCATGACGCCAGCTCTCCTATTCCGCCCTGCGGATTATTCTCGTTTACTAAAGGCATTTCGCTCATGGCCGCCACGTGCTTTTTATCCACGAAGATGACGTAAAGCGTTAAGCCCAGAAAAAAAACAAAGAAGATGACAAAGGAGATCAAAGGATAAATCTCGATGCCAGCGATGGATTGTAATACGTTTTTATACATGATTCTTTTGGGTTGCAGGTTGCAGGTTGTATTGATTTCAGGTTACAGGTGGCAGATTGGTAGTTTTTTTGTCCCCCTTAGGAGGGGGCAGAGGGAGGATTCTTTAGCCGTTACTTTCCACTACAGCTAATCTACTTTCAACCACCCCCAACCCCTCCTTAGCCAAAGAGGGGAGCTTGCGCGAAGGCAATGTTCTTCTTTTAAAAGTATGCTGGCTGAAATTTTTCCGGGCCTTTATCCTTCCCCTACCCCCTCCAAAGGGGGACTTTTTTCTTTATTGCCAGTCTTCGCTCACTTTCTGCTATGGTTCAACCTCTGTCTGATTATTTTTTTAAATTTTTCATTTTTCCCAGCTCCCCTCCTTGGCTAAGGAGGGGTTGGGGGTGGTTGATTTTATTTGTTTAAGATGTGAAGAACTCTAGTTCAAGCTTCTGCTGCCTCTCCTCCCCTGTTCTTAGGGGAGGTGCCGCAGGCGGAGGGGTTGATCAATTGGTTTCTTTCACTTTTATATCTGTTCCCAGGCGTTGCAGGTAGGCAATCAGGGCGACGATTTCTTTATCTGGTTTAACCTCTATTTTTTCCAGGGCTAGTTCTGCGGCTATTTTTTCGGCTTGTTTTTGCAGGTCGGCGTTGGCCTGTTTTTCGTAGCCTTCCGGATACGGGGTGCCTAGTTTACGGAGCGCGTTTATTTTGGCTTCGGTAGTCGAGATATCCAGGGTTTGATCAAACAACCACGGGTATGGCGGCATAATAGAGCCCGGTGACATACTAGTGGGGTCGAGCATATGGTGGTAGTGCCAGCTATGCGGGTACTTGCCGCCTACCCGGTGCAAATCCGGACCGGTACGTTTCGAGCCCCACAAGAACGGACGATCGTACACGAACTCGCCGGCTTTGGAGTATTCCCCGTAGCGCTCGGTTTCGGAGCGGAACGGCCGTACCATTTGGGTGTGGCAGTTCACGCAGCCTTCCCGGATATACACGTCGCGACCTTGTAATTCCAGCGACGTATAAGGCTTCACGGCGGCAATGGTGGGTACGTTCGAGTCGATCAGGAAAGTCGGGATCATTTCCACGGCTCCGCCAATCAGGATGGCAACGGTTGCCCAAACAGCCAGTTGTATCGGACGGCGCTCAATCCAGCGGTGCCAGTGCCCATCGTGGTGCGGACCTTTTACGGCTGGCATTAACGGCGCAGCGTGCGCTTCTTCGTTGGCTAATAATTTACCGGCTTTCACGGTTTTTACCACGTTGTAAATCATGATAAACACGCCGGCTAAGTACAACACGCCACCAATACCGCGCATGTAATACATGGGTACCAGTTGCAGCACGGTTTCCAGGAAGTTAGAGTATTGCAGCAATCCTTCTTTGGTAAACTGTTTCCACATCAAACCTTGCGTGAAACCGGCCCAGTACATCGGGATGGCGTAAAACAATATACCCAGGGTGCCTAACCAGAAGTGGGTATTGGCTAATTTTTTAGAATATAATTTCGTCTGGAAAATGCGGGGCAACAACCAATAGAGAATACCAAATGTCAGGAAACCGTTCCAGCCCAGGGCGCCTACGTGTACGTGGGCCACAATCCAGTCGGTGAAGTGGGCAATAGCGTTTACGTTTTTCAAAGAAAGCATCGGGCCTTCGAAAGTCGCCATACCGTAAGCCGTAATAGCAACTACCATAAACTTCAGCACCGGTTCTTCGCGTACTTTATCCCAGGCACCGCGCAGGGTTAACAACCCGTTAATCATCCCGCCCCAGCTTGGCGCAATCAGCATCACCGAGAAAACGACACCTAAACTTTGCGCCCAGTCCGGTAAAGCAGTATATAACAAGTGGTGCGGACCGGCCCAGATGTAAATAAAGATCAAGGACCAGAAGTGAATAATAGATAAGCGGTAGGAATATACCGGGCGGTTAGCGGCTTTGGGTAAGAAGTAGTACATCATGCCCAGGTAAGGCGTGGTTAAGAAAAAGGCCACCGCGTTGTGGCCGTACCACCACTGCACCAGCGCGTCCTGCACCCCGGCGTAAGCCGAATAACTTTTTAAGAAAGTAACCGGCATTTCGAAAGAGTTTACAATGTGCAGCACCGCTACGGTTAAAAAAGTAGCAATGTAAAACCAGATACCCACGTACAAGTGGCGTTCGCGGCGTTGCAGAATAGTACCAAACATGTTCCAGCCGAATACGACCCACACCAGCGTAATGGCAATATCAATGGGCCACTCCAGCTCGGCGTATTCTTTAGAGGTGGTGTACCCAAGCGGCAAGGTAATTACCGCCGACACAATAATGAGCTGCCAGGCCCAGAAATGGATTTTACTGAGTGTATCCGAGTACATCCGGGTTTTGCAGAGGCGTTGCAGGGAGTAATACACTCCCATAAAAATACCGTTGCCCACAAAGGCGAAAATTACCGCGTTGGTATGCAGGGGCCGTACGCGGCCGAACGTGGTATATTGGGTACCCATATTTAGTTCGGGGCGGGCCAGCTGAAAGGCTATAATGACCCCGATGAGCATACCGGCCACCCCCCAAAAAAGGGTGGCATAACCGAAGTCGCGGACAATCTTGTTATCGTAAAAGAATTTATCCAGCAAACTGTCCTGCTCGGCGTAAAGCGGCTGATTGGGAAGAGTAATTGTTTGCGTTAACATGTGCGTGTTAGTTTTAGAACACCACAAATATCCGCAAGAGGCTTAGGCTAAAAGATGACGTACGTCAGTTTAGGGGGTGATTGTTGTCAGGGGGAGATTATAAAAAAGCTTAGCGATTCTAGAGTTTTCAGTAATTAGACTGTTTTAGGATTAGGTATACAATACATTTAATTCAATGTATTTATAAAATTTTATATACTGCATCTAAAAATCCTTTTAAATTTATAAATTAAGAAGCAAAAAATATTTACAAGCTATTTTCCCTTATTAGAAAATTTTATGATCGAGAACAATTGGTGGGATCCTTTATTAAGTAGTAAAGAAGCTGATTCTGAAATAATCTCAGCAGCTCAAAAAAGAGAAATAAAAAATATTTTAAAATCCTACGTAGGAATGTATGATTCGTTTTCTGAATTAATACAAAATGCTATGGATGCCGTCGATAAACGGGCTGCATTAAAACTGGATTCTAATTATTTTAAAAAGATTTGGCTAACAATAGATTTATCGGAAAATTCTTTTTCTATAACAGATAATGGAATTGGTTTCAATGAAAAAGAATTTAAATCTTTTTTAGCGCCTAATATTTCCTTTAAAGGAGATAGTGAATCAAGGGGTAACAAAGGTGTTGGCGCAACATATATTGGATATGGATTTGATTATTTGCAGTTTGGAACTAAGGGTAATGGTCATACTTATTCAGGTGAATTGATAGGGGGAAGAGATTGGGTTGAAGATTACAGAGGTATCAAAACTAGACCGATTGTTAAACCTGTTAAGATAAATAACGAGGATTTTGATAAAATTGAAAGAGGGTCTACTTTTAAAATAAAGTTTGGTGGAGAAAATACTAGACCCAAAGACCTTTCCTGGTACACGGCCACCACTCCAGACCAGTGGATGTATTTATTATTAGTTAAAACCCCACTAGGAAGTATCGATTACCTAACTGGTGGCAATTCATGTATTAAGTTTGATTTAAAGGTAATAATGAAAAGCGGTGAAGAAAATACCTTAACAGACATAGAAGCTAAATATTTATACCCCCACCTTAAAATCAAAGCAAGTGTTAATTTAAAGGAAGTTTTAACAGCTCAACAGACACTTATAAAACAAGGAAAGGATGCATCAAAGATCCCTCAAAAATTCTCTAAATCTAATGGCCTTTATGAATTTTTCACTACTGAGGAGTTAAAAGAATTAAGAAATGGCGAAAAGGAATTTGAAAATCATATAGAAGAATATAAAATTGAGGCATATGGCTATTTTACCTATTCAACTTCTGTATGGGACCAATTCAATGATTCAATTGCCAAATTAAGAAGAGGGTATAGAGTACTAAAAGGAGGGCTTCAATTGGCTAATAATCATATGCCTCAAGGAGAACTTATTGCAATCCCTTTAACTTCCAATATTGGATACCAGAATCAATGCCACGTAATTGTTCATTTCAAGGATGCGGATCCAGATTTAGGGAGGAAGGGCTTTCAACCTGAATTAAAAGAAACTGCCGAAAAGATTTCAGTTTCAATTGTAAATAGATTTAAAAAATGGAAAGATTTATTAAAAACAGACACAGGTGTAAAACCGGACATTGTTAAAGAAGTTGAATTGCATGAATGGATAAAGCAGCAAGAATACCACGAGAGTACTAAGCCCCTGATTTTAAATAATAAGAATTTTTTTGCACCAATTAATGAAATTTCTATTACATCGGAACCTCAGTCTGAACAAGATGTAATTGTTTTATTTAATCAATTAATTGCTGGTGGCGTAATAAGAGGAATTAAGCTTTTAGCAACAAGTCAGACAAAACAATATGATGGAGTATACAAATTTGTAGTAAAGGAACCAATATCTAATCACGTGTTTGATAAAGAACTTAATCCTTTAGGAGTCGAAGAATTACATTTTAAAACTGAACATACTAGTCCTCCAAAAATATTGGAATACAAATATAATCTTGACGCTCTTATTCATGAATTTGAAAGTGGATATAAAAATGAAAAAGATATTCATTTAGTAATTACTTGGGAAATGGGAACTGAATGGAGAAAAAACTATGAAGCAATTTCATTTCTTGATTTAGATAATTTGCATCAACGGGACTTTCATGGGCTTACTCATGTACTCAATTCCGGTAATACTAATTTTTATGTCATTGCATTAAAAGAACTTATAATATTTCTGAATGATGTAGATAATGTACAAAGCTATCACAGAGAATTATATGGAGAGAATATTTTCTTATAGAAATCAAGATAACCTTCAGCTAGTAGTTTTCTCAATTATGCATAGGGTCCGAGTTAGCGGCTCCATGCATAACTGAGGAAAGCCAATTTCCTGATTAGGACAAACCAAAAGTATAAAGCAAACAGTAAAACGCCTGCCAAAACGAGCCTGCCTGCTTGATCAGCGGAAACTAAGACCCTCCTTATTCTTTTTTCTACTTGGCTTTTTCTCTTCTTAGAAACTTGGCTTGACTACCATTCACCGTTATTATGAGTGCTTTCTATCCTATTATTCTATAATTAGCCATGGAGGTAACTTCCACACCATAGTTTGGTGCTATCCCCAAATTTCCTCATCTTAAAAGTTACTCTCCAAATTAAAACCCATAAGTTTGTGTACCTAAAACACGCTTATGGAATTACTGCACGAAGAAGAGACTTTTGATAAAATTGATTTTTTGGGGAAGAAGCTGGCGGGTATCGAGTTTAATGCCTGTACGTTTAAAAACTGCAATTTTGCCGAAAGCTCTTTTTCCGGGGCTTTGTTTATTGATTGTACTTTCGAGACCTGTAACCTGGGTTTGGCGAACCTGGACCAGGCCAAACTGCAAACCGTGGCTTTCCGAAATTCCAAGTTGCTGGGTTTAAACTTTAGCCGCTGCGATAATTTTTTGTTTGCCGTTTCTTTTTACCACAGCAACCTGGATTTTACCAGATACGTGGGCAAAAAATTAAAAAAAACCCTCTTCGATACCTGCAGCATTAAAGAGGCCAACTTTGCCGAATGCGATTTGAGCGAAGCAGCATTTCTAAATTGCGATTTATACCAAACCTTGTTCAACCGCACTAATCTCACCAAAACCGATTTCCGGACGGCTTATAATTACGCCATTGATTTAGAGTTAAACACCGCAAAAAAAACAAAATTCTCGTCGGCGGGCTTAAGCGGCTTACTCGCCAAATACGACCTGGTGATTGAGTAAAATTTAGAATTACGCGAGCGTCCACGCTCGTGTTGCTCATCGTCCGGCCTCTGGCCGATAGTAATTTAACTCCAAGTCTTTTAATATATGTACATGGGTTATCCCGGCCAGAGGCCTCCCCGATAATCTTCACGAGCGTAGACGCTCGCGAAAGTGGTATTTATCAATACTTAAAACTCTACGTCCGAAGAGGTACTTTTTACTTATTTTGCAAAAGCCTATTTTGTTCTAAATAAAAGCCTGCTCCAGAACTAGGAGCAGGCTTTTCGGTTTTTAAAGATCGGCCGGGGCGTATCCTTCTACAAAAATGGGTTTCCCGGTTTGTGAACCTTCTACGGCTGCCAAATAAGCTTCGGCGGTTTTCGCGGCGTTGGGCCAAGGCGTAGGGTCCATACCGAGTTGCTCCGCCGTTTCGGCTACCCAAGGCGGGTGCACAATAACAATCCGGCGACCTTCGGTAAAATCCAGAGCGGCCGCTTTGGCAAAACCTTCCAGACCGGCATTTACCATGGCAATCATGCTGGTTTGCGGCGCGGGGGCGTACGCCAGAAAACCGCCGGTAATTACCGCCACTCCATTCGGGCGCAGTTTGGGTAATCCGTGGCGCACCAGATTAATCTGCCCCATCAGTTTACTCGTTAAACTCAACTGAATTTGTTCTTCGGTTAAATCTTGTAGCGCCACAAATGCCGCGCTTCCCGCCGCACTCACAATGGCATCTACCTCGCCTACTTGCTCAAAAAAAGCCGGAATACTGGCCGGATTTTCAATATCTACCGCTGGCTCCGAAGAACGGGAAACGGCAATTACTTCATGGCCTTTTTCCCGAAACAACTCCGCTACGGCTTTGCCAATGGTACCGGTGGCACCCAAAACAACTATTCTCATCAGGTCTGTTTTAAATAAGTTAGTTTTATAGTTTGTTATTGGCTTACTAGATAAGATTTAAATCAGGTTCGGCAAAACAATTTTATTTATAAAACTACAGAACAGGTTCCTGCCATCAGAATTCAGGGTCGCACCAATGTTCTTCTAATCCTTTTATGATGCTTATGGCTACCTTTGTTTTTTAATTATTATTGGGCGCGGGTACCTGGCTAAGCAAATAGTTTAATAAATCGGTACCCGCTTCAAAATTCTGGTACTCGGCCGGCAGCCGGCGGCCATCGGTGTACTCGTTGTAGAGCCAGGGATCGCCTACGGCAAACACGGTACCTTTGCCTACCTTAGCCACCGCCATTACTACGTCGCCTTTGTGATCCAGAACAGATTTGGCGGGCGCTTTCAGGGTTAAAGTACTAATGTCTTTCATAAAAAGCTGACGACCTGTTTTGAAAATGGAATGATTGGCCGGCACCACAATTTTTCCCATTTCAAACTGATTGCCTACCACTTTGTTTTTAGTTTCTTTTTTGAATTCTATCCCGAATGCCTGAGCCAAAGTATTAAACCGGTCGAATTCAGCATTGGGTAAATCGTTGCCCATGAGTAACAGCACGCCCCCGTTTTTCACCCAATCCGAAATAACTTTTACGTGCGCCGGTTCTACATAATTGGGCTGGGCTGTTTCTTTTTCGGTATCTGGGTCCACGATAATGTAAACACTGGCTTTTTTTAAATTTTCGGTGGTGGGCGCTTGTTTTAGTTCTAAAGTTTGGGCACCCCGGTAGCGGGCGTGGTCGCCTAGTAAAGAAAAGCCGTTATTCCCTTGCTCTTCCCACTTGTAATGAAACGGAATGGTTTGGCCGCTGGCATCTTTCATAAACTCGTTATTAAAATACCCGTCCAGTAAAATGGTTTTTCCTTTGCCCACCGCAGGAATAACCCGCAGCTCCATTTCATTAGCGGCTAGTAAGAAAGCGCCCACGCCTTTGGGATCATTGACTACCCGCTTTTCACTGCGTAAAAAATCAGAACTTTCGTCGCGGTAAGGACTTCCGCCTGGATCCGCAACTTTAACGGTACCATGCAGATTTACCTGACCCGCTTCATCGGTTTTAACAAATTCTTTCGTAATTCCGGCGTAGCCTTTTTGCGCCACCGCTTCGTATTTGATCGGTAAAAATCCCAATCTCACCCCTTTGGCCAGGGTATAAACCAGCATATTAGACGCCGAAGCTTCCGGAAAGTTGTGGGGAGCCGTGGGTTTATCTAAAATATGGTACCATAATCCTGATTGGGGGTCCTGTACTTTTTCTACGGCCGCGGCAAAACGCCCCAGCATTTGCAGTAAAGCGGCCCGTTGTGGGTGATTCGTCGGAAAATACTCCAGCACATCTACCAAGCCCATGCCGAACCAGCCCATGCCGCGGCCCCAGAAATCCGAAGCTGCATTACTGCTTTTATCCGTGCCCGTTTGCTTTCTCGATTCGTCCCAACCAGGATGTAATAAGCCGGTCTTGGTATCCCGCACGTGTTGCTCTAGGTTAATAAACTGGTTCGCAATGTCATCGAAAGCCTCCGGCCGATTAAAGGTGGCCGCGTACTCGGCGTAAAAAGGCTGTGCCAGGTACAAATCTTCGAGCCAGGTTTGATAAGGATATAATTTCTGGTGCCAGAAGCTACCTTCTTTGGTGCGGGGCTGGGTGGATAATTGTTGACGTAGTAAAGTGGCTGCCTGGTAGTATTTATTCTGCAGGGTTACTTTATGCAGGGTTAATAAAATCCGGCCATTTTTTAAATTATTTAGTTGCTGCTCCGCGGGGTTGTACCGGGCAATAGAGCCGTCGTTTTGCACAAATCGGTTCATACTGGTCTGCATGAACTTAAAATATTCGCCTTTAGCGGTTCTTCGCCAAATGTTTGTAAAACCTTCCAGCACCAATCCTTCGTCGGAGTTCCAGGTAACTGGTTTACCAGGCTGTACTACCAGCGAATCTTTCCAGATCGTCATGGCTGTAGTGGCCATTTTATCGGACCAGGCAGGGCCTGGCGTCTGGCTGTAAGACAATGATACCGGCACACAATGGCCGGCTATTACTAACACCAAGAATATATACTTTTTCATACTGTTTGCATTTAACTTAAACCGTAAATTCAAATGATTTTTTAAAAAACCAGGCTGAGTTGTTTCCTCATAGCTTAGTCCAGCATCCGGTTAGCTTCCACAGAAGTTTGTTTAAATGATGGCACAGAAACTATTTTACTCTAACTCAGATAATATACTGCTGCAGAATTTGAAACAGAGCCTGAAGCTACAAAGGTAAGCCCCTTCGCTACCTTATCGCTTCCGCTAAAGTTGGTTTACTTCGCTAGCAGCAGCTTTAATTGTTGTTTTTTAGTAGCCGATTGCAGTTGCAGAAAATATAAACCCGCTGCTTTTTTACTTGCCTGCCAGTTTAATTCATAGGTTTGATGGGCTTTTGCTTCTCCCTGGAACAAGGTGGCGATGGCTCTACCCTGGCTATCATAGATAAGTACAGTGGCAGGTTGGGTTTCGGGTAAAGTAAAGCTAATGGCTAATTGGTCGCCAAATGGATTTGGATAAGCGTTTAATTGCATGGGCGGTGCTTCACCTACTTCTTCTACCGAGCTAATTTCCCGGCTGGCTACAATGGAACTGGAAACCGGGGCTATTTTCACGAGCCAATAATCGGTACCTCCCTGGCTGGGCTGGGTTCTATCGCCACTCTCGCCAGAGTCGGAGCGGCCGCCCAGTAAGTACCCACCATCGGTGGTAGGTACTACCGCCCGCAACTCTTCTTTGGCACTGCCTCCAAAGCGCTGATCCCATTCTTTCTCTCCTTTATTGTTGGTTTGCAGTAACCAGTAATCACTCGCTCCCTGACTATCTTGACTTTTATTGCCATTTGCTCCGGAAGTAGAACTACCACCTAACAAGTAACCGCCAGCGGCGGTAAGTCGGATCGTGCGTAATTCATCATCGCCGCTACCTCCATAACGATTATCCCACATTTTTTTACCGGTGTCAAAAACCTGGAGTATCCAGTAATCTTTCCCACCCTGGTTCGGCTGGCTCTTGTCTCCGCTTTTACCCGAGCTGCTCGTACCGCCTAAAATGTAGTTACCGGTGGTTGCTCCCGTACTAGCCAAAGCCATGAGTTTGTCTTCGCCGCTACCGCCATAGGTTTTATCCCATACTTTCTGGCCAGTATCACTGATTCGTACCAGCCAGTAATCGCTGCCTCCCTTACTGTTTTCGCTTTTGTCTCCGCTGTTGTTAGAATCAGAAGATCCTCCTAAAAGAAAGCCTCCGTCTTGGGTTAACACTATACTTTCCAAAGTTTCATCCGCACTTCCGCCAAAGCGCTTGTTCCAAAGGTGCGTGCCCGCAGAATTAATCTTGATCACCCAGTAATCTTGTTTGCCTAAGCTGGGCTGCGAAATGTCGCCGGTAGCAGGAGAGTTGGTGGTGCCGGCCAATACGTAAGCGCCAGATGATAATTGCAGGACTTGTTTCAGTTCGTCGCTGCCGCTGCCGCCATAACGTTTGTCCCACTCTTTGGTGCCTTGTTGATCTACTTTTACTACCCAATAGTCCCGGTCGCCTCTACTGGTCTGGCTTTTATCGCCACTCTTTCCGGAATACGTGGAACCGGCTAGTAAGTACCCGCCGTCCGCGGTTTGAATTATCTTGTTTAAGTAATCATCTTCCTGGCCCCCGAAGCTTTTTTCCCAGAGTTTTTTCCCGTTTTTATCTGATTTCACGATCCAGTAATCGTTTTTACCCTGGCTCGCCTGGCTTTTATCTCCGCTCGCTCCTGATGTGGTAAATCCGCCAAATAAATAACCGCCGTCTTTTGTTCTAATAGCAGTTGTAAAGTTGTCTTTTCCCGAACCGCCGTAGCGCATATTCCATTGAGCTGTTACCAGGGTAGTTAGTTTCACTACCCAGAAATCAAATCCGCCTTTAGAATCTTCGGTTTTATCCTGGCTTTTCCCGGAAGAAGAAACACCTCCCAGAATGTACCCACCATCGTTTGCCTGGATTAGAGCAGATAAATAGCTTTCGCCGTTACCACCCATGGTTTTATCCCATTCTTTACTCCCATCCGCTCTTAATTTTACTACCCAGAAATCGCTAGTTCCTATACTGGCCTGGCTTTTATCACCGCCTTTTTCTGATTTAGAGCTTCCTCCCAGCAGATACCCGCCACTAGTAGTTTGTTGGAGAGAATACAAATAATCATTATTCTGGCCCCCGAAAGTTTTGTCCCAGACTTTGTTGCCGTTGTTATTTAGCTTTATTATCCAATAATCATTTTCACCTTCACCGGCACTTGTTTTGTCGCCGCTTTTTTCAGAACGGGAGTGACCACCGAGAATAAACCCACCATCCTGGGTTTGTTGTAAAGTTCTTAACCGGTCAGCAGCATTGCCGCCGTAAGTTTTATCCCAGGCTTTAGAGCCATCTTGGTTTAGTTTCACTACCCAATAATCCGTGGTAATACACTCGAAATTGCCACAATCGCCTTTATTGCTTTGCGTTTTGTCCCCGGTTTTGCCCGAAGCGGAAGTGCCACCCAAAATATAACCTCCATCGTTGGTCTGCTGAAGAGCGTACAATAAATCGCTATTGTTGCCGCCAAAACTTTTATCCCATTCTTTGGTACCATCGGCCTTTATCTTCACTACCCAAAAATCAAAGCTTCCTTTAGATTCCTGAGATTTATCGCCGCTTTTTCCCGATGAAGAATATCCACCTAGAATAAACCCACCATCGCGGGTTTGTTGAATAGCGGTTAGATAGTTTTCTGCATTTCCGCCGAAAGATTTATCCCAATCTTTACTTCCATCCGCTTTTAACTTCACTACCCAGTAATCATTATGACCTTGGTTGCTTTGGGTTTTATCGCCGCTTTTGCCCGAAAAAGAAGTACCGCCCAGAATATACCCGCCATCCTGAGTTTGACGCAACATAGCTAAATCATCGCTGAAATTACCGCCGATGGTTTTATCCCATTGTTGGTTGCCATTAGCATTTAGTTTTACTACCCAGTAATCATGATATCCTTTACTGGATTCTGATTTATTACCGCTTTTACCGGAAGCAGAATAACCACCCAAAATAAACCCACCATCCAGGGTTTGTTGGAGCGAGTATAAATCGTCGTAACTATCGCTCCCAATAGTCTTATCCCATAATTTAGTTTGAGCAAAAATAGCTACCGGCAAAACTCCTTGAAGAAGCAAGCTAACAAAGAAGCAACGCCAACTTTGCTTCCGGTTCCAGCATAAATAGCTCCGGTAAAAACGATGTAATCGTAAATACATAATTCTTGGATTTTAAATTGTTTGATCAACAAAATGGAAGAAAGGATTGTGGCAACGGAATATTTAAAGGTAAATGGCACTTGAATTCCGCTGGCCCGAAAGAAGAGTCTTTAAAAATAGATAATTATAAATGATAATACAAAAATATATTTACTAAATACAAATTTGCCATTACCAAAATGCTTCTATCTTTTTTGCAATGGATCTGCCTGAAAGGCTATCGAATTTTGCAGTAGAATGCCCTTTTAGCTTAGCCCGAAACGGAAATTAAAAGGATTTAATCCTGTTTTTTCAATCAAGTTCCCCTTCGCCCAATAAGGTACATCCCGCTATTTACCCGGATTAAACCCGTATTTACCGCCTCAACTCCCGGAGCATTCGTCCGTTAAATTCTTAGATGAGTTACAATAAATCCATCGTTACATCGGGCAAACGTGAAACTTAAGGTAAGTTATCGCTTCTTATTTGCTTTCCTGCTGGTAGCAATTAGTCGTGTTTCAGCTATTGGGCAAGGCTTAACCGCCGAGGTGTTTGCCGGTACTTCCTGGAGCTTGCCTACCCCGTTGCGCATCGAACAACCCGGCCAGGACGCGATCCGGTTGCGGGCCCGCTACCATACCCGCCCCTGGCACGGCTCGCCGTATTATGCCTACCGGGTAGGTTACCAAAAATGGAGCGCCGAACTGGTGCACCACAAAGTGTATCTGCAAAATCCCACCCCCGACATCCAGCATTTTGAAGTATCGCACGGCTACAATCTAGCCATAATTAGCCACACTTTACCTTTTAGAAACTCACCCAGTATATTTCGGGTAGGTTTGGGCCTAGTGATTGGGCACCCCGAAGGACGCATCCGCGGCCAGGCCATTAACCCGGTTAAAAGCTTTTTGGGTGGCGGTTATCATATTTCTGGTATATGCGTGCAAGCGGCAGTTGGTCCGCCTTTAAGCGTAGCCGAGCATTGGTTCTTCCGGCCCGAAGTAAAACTCACTGCCGCCTGGGCCCGCATGCCTTTGCTGGATGGCGGCACCGCTACAGTGCCCAACATTGCCCTGCATACTTTGTTCGGTTTTGGTTATCGGGGCAAATAGGGTACGAGCTGCAAACCTTATCCTGTACCATAAGTTTTCTGTTGAGCGAGTTTATACCCGTGACACATGCTGGTGAAAATATGCCAAGCTCTCCAGATGGTTTTTTCTCCGGGTAATGGCTGCTTTTTAGAGGGAGTAAACCCCGCCAGAGCCGCAATGGTGATCAGAGCTACCTTCACGGAAAGTTTCTTTTGGGCTGTTTGCTTTTCCAATAGCTCCACTTGCAAGGGCTCAAAGACTTGCTCGGCCTTCATGTCCGGGCTTTGCCCCGCCAGTTGCTTGAGCCACAGCAACTGCCAGGCAACAATCGAGAGCAGGGCAATAGCCTGGGACAGGCGTTGAAAGGTGTTAAACTGCAGCCGCTCCACCTGTAGTCCGTCCTTTAAAACCAAGTGCCAGCGCTCAATAATCCACCGTTTGCGGTAGTAGTCGAGCAATAGTAGCGCCGTGGCTTCATCCCCTACGTTACTGGTGGTGAGCAGATACCAGGCCACCGGCTCCTCTCCCGGTGGCGGGGCTACTTCGATCGCCTTCACTAGCCACAGCACTATTGCTGCTCCTTTTTTATCCCAGGAGGGCGGGCAAACCAACTCGCCCCAACTCACCTGCAACTGGGCAGTGCGCTCCTGCCGCTGCTTGGTTGCAGGTAACAAAACAGACCGGCTAACCGCATTACGACAACTTACCTGCCCCAGTGGCAGGCGCTCTGCTTGGTAATAAACATACCGCTGCAGGTGGTGCACCCGATACAGCAACTCCACGTTGGCCGACCGGGGGGCGGATAGATACTCGTAGAAGTCCGACTCGCTGTCGGAAACCAGCACCACCTGCTGCTGGGCACAGCGTTGCGCCGTTTGCCGGTAATGGCCACAACTGAGGTCTACCTCCTCTTTGGAGAAGATGCGCCAGGCGGCCCGGCGCAAATTACTACCGGCCGCACTGCTAAAAGCCAGCTCGGGATGCGCTAGCAACCGATCGGCTAACAAAGACAGGCTGTGGGCTTCTCTTCTATCTTCCACGGCACAATCTTGGAACTCTCTGCTACCCCAACTCTCTTCCATATTTCTAGCTTTCTTTCTGCTTTCTTTGTTTCTACGTTTTTTATGGAACAAGATAAGGCGAAGACGCTCGCGCCAGCGGAGAACCAACAGGAATAAGTTTAAATTTTTAAATTTCTGCTGGATTTAGTGTCCCCACTACTGAAAAAACCAGGGTAAAGTCTTAAACTTAGCCCATAATACTATTACTTGCCACTAAATACATCATTCTTAATTTTACTTCATGAATTTTAAATTTTTAAAATTTTGGCTTGTTCTACTGGCTATCACTTGCCAAATAAATCCGGCTTTAGCGCAAAACAGCGGAGCTCTAATCTGGTTGAAATCCGGGAACGCTTTTGTGCAGCAGGAAGAAGGGAATCTGGTAAAATTTACGTTGCCGGCGCGCGAAAAACAGGTAATGCTAGCAAAAGAAAAGTTAATCCCGACGGGCCAAACTACTCCCCTGGCTTTCCGCAGCTTTTCTTTTTCGCCGGATGAGCAGAAGATTTTGCTTTTTACCAATACCCGCAAAGTGTGGCGGGCACATACCCGGGGCGATTACTGGGTGTATGATTTAAAAAACCAAAGCTTAGCGCAAGTAGGTAAAAACCAGCCAACGGCCAGTTTAATGTTCGCGCAGTTTTCGCCTGATGGCAACCTAGTAGCCTACGTGAGTCAGCACAACATCTACGTGGAAGATTTATCCGCCAAAACTACCAAGGCTCTTACTACCGATGGCACCCGTAAGTTGATTAACGGTACTTTTGATTGGGCCTACGAAGAAGAGTTTTTCTGCCGCAATGGTTTCCGGTGGAGTCCCGATGGGAAAAAGATTGCTTACTGGCAAATCGATGCCAACCAGGTAAAAGATTACTTTATGTTCAACCTCACGGATTCGGTGTACTCCCAGATCCAGCCCGTGGAATACCCCGTTGCCGGCGAAGCGCCGTCCCCTTACAAAATTGGGATTGTAGACGTAGCCTCGTCCAAAACCACCTGGCTGCAAATCCCCGGCGACCCGCGCCAGCATTACGTGCCGCGCCTGGAATGGACCGCTAACCCGAACGAGGTTATTTTGCAGCAACTCAATCGCAAACAAAACACCAGTCGTTTGTTTATTGGTCAGGCTGGCACCGGCAAGGTTACTCCAATTTACGAGGAACACGATGCCGCCTGGATTGATATTTTACCTTCCTGGGATCAGAAATACGCCACCGGCGGTTGGGATTGGCTCAGTAAAGGCCAGGAGTTTTTGTGGGCCAGCGAGAAAGACGGCTGGCGCCACTTGTACCGGATCAGTCGCGATGGTAAAAAAGAAACCCTGGTTACCCGGGGCAATTACGACGTTATGGAAATTGTAAAAATAGCGGAGCCCGAGGGAATGGTGTATTTTATGGCTTCGCCCGAAAATGCCACGCAAGCGTATTTGTACCGTACCCGCCTGAACGGTAAAGGCCAGGCCCAACGCCTCTCGCCCGCTACCCAACCCGGTACGCACGACTACGTGTTATCACCCAACGCCCAATTTGCCCGGCACCAGCTTAGCAACTACTACACGCCTTTGGCTACCGAATGGGTAAGCCTGCCCGACCATAAACCGCTGGATAAAACCAGCGCCGTAGCCGATGCCTTGGCCAAAGCTGACAAAGCAAAAACCAACCTGGAATTTTTAAAAATTAAAACCAGCGAAGGCGTAGAAATGGATGCCTGGATGCTTAAACCCGCTAATCTGGATAAAACTAAAAAATACCCGGTAATATTTTACGTGTACACCGAACCTTGGGGCCAGATTGTGAAAGACGAGTACGGCATTGGCAGCAACCGTTTGTACCGTGGCAATATGGCCCAGGACGGCTACGTGTATGTAGGTATGGATAACCGCGGTACACCGGTGCCCAAAGGCCGGGAATGGCGCAAAAGCGTTTACCGCAAAATTGGCTTAATCAACATTAAAGACCAAGCCCTGGCGGCAAAAGAAATTTTGAAAATGCCGTTTGTGGATACCTCGCGGGTGGCGGTTTGGGGTTGGAGCGGCGGTGGCTCGGCTACGTTAAACTTGTTATTCCAGTACCCGCAGATTTATAAAACCGGCATAGCAGTAGCCGCCGTGGGTAACCAGCTTACCTACGACAATATTTACCAGGAACGTTACATGGGCTTGCCCCAGGAAAACAAAGAAGATTTTGTAAAAGGCTCCCCCATAACTTACGCCAAAAACCTGCGCGGCAATTTACTTTACATCCACGGTACCGGTGACGACAACGTGCATTACAACAACGCCGAGCAACTGATTAACGAGCTGATTAAACACAACAAGCAATTTCAGGTGATGCCCTACCCCAACCGCTCGCACAGCATTTCGGAAGGTATCGGCACCCAGGAACATTTATCTACGTTGTACACCAATTATTTAAAACAACATTGTCCGCCGGGGGGAAGGTAAAAAAGAGAAAAATTTAAAAATTTTGATTTGTCGGAGATAGAAACAAAAAAGCCAGGCGTTTTAAGTCTGGCTTTTCTTTTTACTAAAGCATTTCTACCTTAGTTCGTTTACACTATGTTTATACGGAGCTACTTTCTAGCAGGTTACAGGCAACAGAATAAAATTTATCTAGTTATTGATTTTTCAATTTGCCTTACCATTTCCTGTAAGAGCTATTTCTCTTGATGAGATATTATCTTCTTTTATTTATAAGCATAAACTTGTTAAACGTTATTCTTTGGAGCCTTTTCAGGGCTCCAGGCTCAGGTGCTATCTAGTTTGAGATTTCAAGTTTTGCCTCGTGGCCGGCGGGCCTCGTTTGGCTCTCTCGCACTTGCTAGCCTTCCTTTCCTCGACTCCGTCTGCGGAATTTTGCTGCGCAAAACCAGAACCCTAGCAGGTGCTCAACAGCCAAACTGGTGTCAGTGGCGCTTAGTTACCGTTTTTAGGGCGCACAATAGTTTAGATTAATAATCTGTTAAGATTTATGACTGAAGTTTTTAATGTTTACGATTGGACCAACCTATTGCTCAATAATTAAAAAGTCCTGTTGAGCCTGTCGAAACACCTAATACATACCATTTTATAGGCCCGATAAATCAAGGCAGTATGCTTTGGATTTCTCGTCAGACTCGAAAAGACACGATGTTCTAGAAAAATAAGTTAGTAAAATGGTAGAATTTCCAATGCTAAGCGCAAAGACACCAGTTTGGCTATTGAGCACCTGCTAGGGTTCTGGTTTTGCGCAGCAAAATTCCGCAGCGGAGCGAGGAAAGGAAGGCTAGCAAGTGCGAGAGAGCCAAATGAGGCCCGCCGGCCATGAGGCAAAACTTGAAATCTCAAACTAGATAGCACCTGAGCCTGGAGCCCTGAAAAGGCTCCAAACAACAACCCGCCAACTACATAAAACTATCCGAAACAAAAACATGATAAAAATCATGTTCCCAAAAGATTCGTATCATATATAAAACATACCGCCGAATTTAGTTTTGTAACTAACCGGTAAAAGCAGTTACAGCTTTCCAGTTTTTTTAAAATTTTAAAAATTCACTTAACTGATAAAGCGATGAAAACAATTCTGGTACCAACCGACTTTTCTGAAAACGCCCAACACGCTTTACAATACGCTGCTGGTTTAGCGCAGGAACTCGCCGGAAAAATAATTTTGGCGCACGTCATTGCCCGGCCCATAACGCCCCTGGATGGCAACCTCACCATGCCCGTAGACTGGAACCTGCCGGAAGATTATACCGCTGAGTTAAACCAAATTTCCGAAAATTTAAAAAAACAATACCCAGGGATCAACATTACTACCATTTGCCAGCACGGTTACCTGTTCACGGACCTGAACGAGCTGGTGAAAGTTAACCAGGTAGATTTAGTTATAATGGGCACTAAAGATGCCGGCGATTTTGTCACCAATTTAATTGGCACCAATACCTTCGGGTTTATGCAGGAAGCGCACTGCCCGGTTTTAGCAATCCCCATGGGAGTAACTTATAAGGGCATTAAAAACATTGCCTATGCCTCCAGCTTCGAAAACACCGAAAAAAATTACCTGCAACAACTATTTGGGGTAGCCGCAACTTTTCAAGCGCAAGTATCTATCGTAAACATTAAATCAGAGCGCCAGTTAGATCTGGTAGATGATGCGCAAATAATTAAAGAAATTCAAAAACAATTCCCGACAAATGCTTTTTGCGTGGCACAGAAAAAACAAAACAACATTAAAGCAGGTATTCAGGAATTTATACAGGAAACGCAGGCCGATGTTTTAGCCGTGGCTATGCAGGAACGTCCTTTTCTGGAAAAATTATTTCATAAAAGTCTTACCAAACAATTATTGCATCAAACTTCCTTGCCGCTACTAAGCCTGCCGGCAAAACCGTATCGGATACCCGTAACTAACCCCGCCTAGCATGGCCGGAGTAATCTCTTAAGTTATCCTTTCGGAGAAGTGCTGGTACTTTTAACCCATATTAATTAAGTAACGATCACTAACAGGTGGCTAATTTTTAAATTTTAAAGCCAATAAAGGCTTTTTACTACCACCTTTTTATTGAAAACGTAAAAGCAAGGTGTTTATCTTTGTACATAAGAACTCTTGCTAAAAACCTGAACTTTGGAGCAAAACATAGATGATAAAACGCGGTTGCAAGCTATTATCAACACGGCCATCGATGGCATTATTACCATCGACCGCCGCGGCATCATAGAAACTGTAAACCCGGCGGCAGCGCGTATTTTTGGGTACGAACCATCCGAAATAATCGGGCAAAATGTAAAAATGCTGATGCCGGAACCCGACCGCAGCCAGCACGATAGTTACCTTGAAAACTACCACCACACCGGAATAGCTCAAATAATAGGAAAAGGCCGCGAAGTACTGGGCCGCCGCAAAGACGGCACCGTGTTTCCGTTTTTACTCAGCATCAGTGAAGTAAACCTCCAGGATAAGCAAATTTTTACGGGCATTATTCACGACATCAGTAATTTAAAAAAAGCCGAAGCTGCCCTGCGCGAAAGCGAAAACAAAATCACCTCTATAATTCAGGCGGCGGTAGATGGCATTATCACCATTGATATCCGGGGCATGATCGAAATGGTAAACCCTTCGGCGGCCCGCTTGTTTGGCTACGAAGCCCAGGAGTTGCTGGGGAAAAGCATTAACGTGCTCATGCCGGAACCCGACCATTCCCGCCACGACGGCTACATGCACAATTACCACACAACCGGCCGCAAAAAAATCATTGGGATTGGTCGCGAAGTAACCGGTTTACGCAAAGACGGCACCACCTTTCCTTTTTACTTAAGCATCAGCGAAGTAGAACTAGCCGACCGCAAAGTATACACCGGCTTTATTCACGACATTACCCAGCAAAAACTCAACGAAGAAAAACTGCGCCGGTACGCCGCCGAGCTGGAGCGCAGCAACCTGGAACTCCAGGATTTTGCCTACGTTTCGTCTCACGACTTGCAGGAACCTTTGCGTAAAATTCAGGCCTTCGGCGACCGCTTGCTTACTCGCGAGCACGCCAACCTCAGCGACCAGGGCAAAGATTACCTGGAACGCATGCTCAATGCCGCCTCGCGCATGCAAAACTTAATTAACGATTTGCTGGCTTTTTCGCGGGTTACCACCAAAAGCAAACCTTTTGTGCGGGTAAGTCTGGATAAAATTGTAACCGAAGTACTGTCGGATTTAGAAATAACGATTGAGCAAACAAACACCGACATTCAAAGAACCGCGTTACCCGAAATTGAAGCTGAACCCACGCAAATGCGGCAATTGTTTCAAAATTTAATCAGCAACGCCATTAAATTCCGGAAAGAGAACACGCAGCCGGTGGTAAAAATATATTGGCGCTCGTTGCAACGGCAGGCCCATTTAACCGCTACGCCCGGCGACGAACAAGTAGAAATTTCGATTGAAGACAACGGCATTGGGTTCGACGAAAAGTACCTCGACCGGATTTTTAATATTTTTCAGCGCCTGGAAGGCCAGAAATACGAAGGTTCCGGCATTGGTTTAGCCATTTGCCGTAAAATTGCCATCCGGCACGGCGGCGACATTACCGCCCGCAGCCAGGTGGGGGTTGGCACCCGTTTTATTATTACTCTAGCCACTAAACAACCTCAGGAATAAAAATTAGACGATGAGCGCCCGCAAAAAAAGTATTGTTATTTTAATTGCCGACGATGATGCCGAAGACCGGATGTTGCTGAAAGAAGCCTTAGAAGAAAACCGGTTGAAGAACACCATGCAGTTCGTAGAAAATGGCGAAGAATTAATGGACTACCTGCATAACCGCGGCAAATACACCGACAAAGACCAGTATACCACGCCCGGCTTGATTTTACTGGACTTAAACATGCCCAAAAAAGACGGTCGCGAAGCTTTAAAAGAAATAAAAGAAGATGCCCATTTGCGCTGCATCCCGGTGGTGGTATTAACCACTTCGAAAGCCGAAGAAGACATCCTGAACACTTACGATTTAGGCGTCAGTTCTTTCATCACCAAACCTGTCACGTTTAACTCCCTGGTAGATACTATGAAAAAGCTGACGCAATACTGGTTTGATATCGTGGAGCTGCCGGTGATTAAGTAGTTGCTGGTTGTTGGTTATTCGTTGATGGTTTTTGGTTATAAGTTAATGAAGATGGTGCATTAAAAAAATCAACCACCCCCAACCCCTCCTTATCCAAGGCGGGGAGCTTTTTCCAATTACCATTTACCAAGTACCAATGACCATAATATTTTCGGGGGAGATTGATCCTCCCCCCTCCAAAGATGGACTTTATATTCTTAACCTGTTTCGAACTCTCGCGAGCGTCCACGCTCGTGATGATTATCGTCCGGCCTCTGGCCGGTTGGAATTTGTTGCTGATTAGCTTTTAAGGAAAAGTTGATTGGTTTGCCCGGCCAGAGGCCTAGCAGATAGTAGACACGAGCGAGACGCTCGCGCCAGCATAAATTAACACAAAGAAATTTTTAAAAATTTTAAATTCTGAAATTATACTATGCAACAAGTAGCCGTTCCAGGTGCAGAAAGTGACGCTAAACTGTTTGAGCGGTCAGCGAGTTTTTAGCGTCTTGACTTTTTTGGTTCTTTTTGTGTCAAGACAAAAAGAACAGAACTTCAGCAATGAAACAACTCCACTTAGATATTACAACTAAAATCGTAGCTATGCAAACGAGAACTTTTTAAGTTAACTTGATTCGAAAGGCACGGAAGTAAATCCACGCAAATTAAGCGAATAGTAATTTTTCAGTTTTACCTTAACAGATGTCTGAAAAAATAAAAATATTACTGGTAGACGACGATGAAGACGACTTTATCATCACCCAGGATATCATAAACGATATTCCCGGCAACCCCTACCACCTCGACTGGACCGCTTCTTTTACTGAAGCGTTAACGTTGATTCAAGAGCAAAAACACCAAGTATATCTAGTAGACTACCGCCTCGGAGCCCACGACGGATTAGAGTTAATTGCCATGGCGATACAAAGCGGGAGTCTGGCTCCATTTATTTTACTAACTGGCCAGAGCAACCGCGAAACCGACGAAAAAGCCATGCACATTGGCGCTTCGGATTATCTGGTAAAAGGCACCTTCACTCCTTTCGACCTGGAACGCTCCGTACGGTACAGCCTGGAGCACGCTAAAAATTTGGCCGAAATTCAAAAGCTAAATACCGAACTAGAGCAACGGGTAATGGTGCGCACCCAGGAACTGGCCGAGGCCGTGATCAAACTGGAAGAAACCAACAAAAGCTTATTTGAGGCCCAGCAGGAAATTAAAAAAGCGCTGCAAAAAGAAAAAGAACTCAACGAACTCAAATCCCGGTTCGTTACCATTGCCTCCCACGAGTTCCGCACGCCACTGAGTACCGTGTTATCATCGGCCTCGCTGATTGGTAAATACAAACTTACCGAAGACGATGAGAAACGCCAGAAACACGTGAACCGGATCAAATCAGCGGTCAGTAATTTAACGGGTATTTTAAACGATTTCCTGTCGCTGAGCCGCATCGAAGAAGGCAAGATTTACAACGTACCTACCAGTTTTGCTTTAGAGCCTTTTGCCGCCGGCATTGTAGAAGAAATGCAAGGATACCTGAAGGTGGGCCAGCAAATCCACTTTCAGCACCAGGGCCAGCCCGACCAGGTAACGCTGGACAAGCAATTACTCAAAAACATATTGCTCAACCTGCTCTCCAACGCCAGCAAATATTCCGCCGAAGGCAAAAACATTTATTTAACTACCACTATAACTCCGGAAACTATTATTTTGCGGGTGCAGGACGAAGGCATTGGTATTCCGGAAGCAGATCAAACGCATTTATTTACGCCGTTTTTCCGGGCGCAGAACGCTACCAATTACGAGGGTACCGGTTTAGGGTTGAATATCGTAAAACGCTACGTAGACATCATGCAAGGCACTTTGACCTACGAAAGTATTTTGCAAGTGGGCACCACATTTACCGTTCAATTTGGGAGAAACACAACACGATGAAGAAAATTTTACTGATAGAAGACAATCCGGAGATCCGGGAAAACATAGCCGAAATTTTAGCGCTGGCCGATTATGAAGTAGTACAAGCCGAGCACGGCAAGGCCGGCGTAGTGCTGGCCCAAACCGAAAAACCCGATTTAATTATTTGCGATATCATGATGCCGCAACTGGATGGCTACGGCGTACTGCACCTGTTAAGTAAAAACCCGGCCACCTCGGGCATTCCGTTTATATTTTTAACGGCCAAATCCGAGAAAGAAGATTTCCGGAAAGGCATGAATTTAGGCGCCGATGATTACTTAATCAAACCTTTCGACGATTTAGAGCTGCTGGACGCCGTGGAAATGCGCCTGAAAAAGAATAGCATTGTAAAAGCCGAATTCCAGAAAAACGCTGAAGGCTTGCAGGATTTTATTCAGGAAGCAAAAGGTTTGCAGGAGCTCAATAACTTAATCGCCAACGAGCGCAAGCTTACCCATTACCAGAAAAAACAGCAATTGTTTACTGAAGGCCAGTACCCGCAGGCTTTGTATTTTTTAAATAAAGGTAAAATAAAGACCTACAAAACCAACGAAGAAGGCCGCGAGTACATCACCAACCTGTACAAAGAAGGCGATTTTATCGGTTACCTGGATTTACTCGAAGATAAAACCTACCGCGAATCGGCAGAGGCCCTGGAAGATGCGGAGGTTTGTTTGATTCACAAAGAAGAGTTTTTTTCGTTGTTGTACCACAACCGCGATGTAGCGAATAAATTCATAAAAATTTTATCGGATAACCTGGCCGACCGCGAAGAACGTTTACTGAAGCTGGCCTATAACTCCGTGCGCAAGCGGGTAGCCGAAGCCTTATTGCTGGTCGAGAAACAATACCAAAAAGACAAAGGCAAAAACTACCAGGTAACCATGTCGCGCGAAGATCTGGCCAATATTGTGGGTGCCTCCAAAGAAACCGTGATCCGCACCTTGTCGGATTTTAAAGACGAAAAACTGATTGACATTAACGGCGGCAAAATTACCATTGTAAACTCCGATAAGCTGGCCCGCATGCGTAATTAAGTAGTTACGAGATGCTAGACGCTAGACTTTAGACACTAGACTTTAGCTACTGGATACCATAACGGTGAAGCATTTTCGTAATTTAAATTTTTAAAATTTCAGAATACGACGGAATTAATTATTCAGGCGCTTTTGGTGGTGTCTTCACTACCAGCAATGTGGCTTCTATCTGGGTGATAACAATCTCCGGAAAGGATGATTTTTGTCATATTGAGAGCCGCAACTATTCCGGAATTTTGCATAGTAAACTTACCGCTATGCCAAACCAGTTTCGAGCCATTTCTTTATCCTACAAAAATGCACCCATTGCCATCCGGGAGATGGTGGCTTTAAACGAGATGGCTTGTAAAAATCTACTGCAGAAAATAAAAGAATACACACCGGTTTCCGAAGCCTTGGTGCTTTCTACCTGCAACCGCACGGAGGTGTATTATACGGCCGATCAGGAGGTAGCCCAGGATATTATTAAACTGCTCGCCATCGAGAAAGGATTTATTGCCGCCAAAGAAATCGAGCCTTATTTTACCCGGTTACCAGAACCAGACCAAGCCATACAGCACTTGTTTCACGTAGCTTTAGGCTTAGAATCGCAGGTAATCGGCGATTTCCAGATTTTAAACCAGGTAAAAAATGCGTATCAATGGTCCGCCGACGCCGAAATGGCTGGTCCATTTTTGCACCGCTTGCTGCACACCATTTTCTTCACGAATAAACGAGTAACCAACGAAACAACTTTTCGCGATGGAGCAGCTTCGGTAGCGTACGCTACCGTGGAATTGGTAGAAGAAATTACCCAGTTTATCAAAAATCCGCGGGTACTTCTGATTGGGCTCGGCGAAATGGGAGCCAATGTGTGCCTCAATTTTAAAAAATCTAAAATCAATAACCTGGTGATCGCCAACCGCACGCCACAAAAGGCCATAGAACTAGCCGAGCGCACCCAGTTTGAGGCAGTTGCCTGGGAAGACCTACCTGCGGCCATATCAACTGCCGATGTAGTTATCTCCTCGGTGCCGGGCGATTGTTTTTACATCAGCCAAAAAGAGGTGGGCAGCCTGGGTCCCATCCGGCACAAGTATTTCGTCGATTTATCAATGCCACGTAGCGTAGATGATACGATAGCTACTATACCGGGCGTAGAAGTTTATAATATTGATACGATTAATAACCGGGCTACCGAGGCTTTAACCAAACGACTGGCAGCTATCCCCCAAGTACAAGCTATGGTGGCCGAAGCCCAGCAGGAATTTAAAAACTGGCGGCGCGAAACCGCTATTTCTCCCGCTATTCAGCAGTTTAAAAACCAACTAGAGCAAATCCGGCAGCAGGAAGTCGCGCGGTATGTAAAAAAACTGAATTCCGATGAACAGCAACTTGTGGAGGCTATTACTCAGAATATTCTGAATAAGATTGTAAAACTGCCGGTTCTGGAATTAAAAGCAGCCTGTCAGCGGGGAGAATCCGATGCTTTACTTTCGGGTTTGACGGCGTTGTTTGGTTTGGAGAAGCAAGAAGCGTAGTTTTTTAATAAAAAACGTTGTCAATTCACAGCCATTCTGTAGAGCCTGTTTCTATCTCTATGCTCATTCTCTGGCGCAAGTTTTTTAACTTGTGCCTACCAATATGGTAAAGTCTGTGACTTTACTCCGGCTTTCAGCCGGAACCTGCATCGGCTGAAGCAAGCTGCTAAAAAGTAAATTTTTAAAAATTTAGTAATTTACTGTACTTACTTGGAGCCTTTTCAAGTCTCCAGGCTTTGGTGCTATCTAGTTTGAGATTTCAAGTTTTGCCTCATGGCCGGCAGGCCTCGTTTAGCTCTTTCGGACGGTCTAAGCTTCCTTTCCTCGCTCCGCTGCGGAATTTTGCTGTGCAAAACCAGAACCCTAGCAGGTGCTCAATAGCCAAACTGGTATCAATCGCGTTTAGCTACTGCTATTCATTTTGCTATCAATCTTGAATTATGGCACAGGAGCTATGGCGCGGAAGTTACTTCCGAGACTTAAACTTCAACTTTCCTCGAGTAAAATTATAAGCAAAAAAAGGCACGGAAGTAACTTCCGCCCTATAATTAATTTTTATCTTAAAATTTTTAAGGCTTATTATATATAAAATTAGGTTTAGCAGACTAAGAAATACAGTGATTATAAATTAATCTTCCTGGCTTTTAACAGTGGGGATGGCGGGTTGACGGCCTTGGATGATTTCGATTTTGTTGGAGAAAATACGGGCGATGTTGGCGGCGCGTATTTTGGCCTCGTCGGCGATAGGGCCACTGAAGTTCTCGTTTACGGTTTGGTAAAACAAGTGCAGCCACTGGGCAAAATGCGTGGGGTTTACCGGCAAAAAAGCGTGCTTCGGAAAAGGTTGTCCGGCGTAGGTAAAGGTGCCTAACAAAATAGAACTCCAAAACTGGTACATTTTGGGTAAATGTTTTTCCCAGTCAACTTTTGCAAAATCGTTAAAGATAGGCGACAGCATAGCATCCTGGTTTACCTTTTCGTAAAAGCGATCGACGAGGGTTTTAATATCGTCCTCGGTAGTAATATCAACTAAAGCTTTTTGCATTATTTTTAAAATTTGCGAAACGGTTTGGTATTACGACCTTACTCCCGTTCCTGTTATTTCCTTTGTATAAAAGTTAAATTCTCGACTTACTTGATTGATTAACAAACTTATCCAGCTATAAATGCTTCTATAACAGGATTTTTTAAAAATTCACATTTTCAGCAGTCTCCAAAACTAATTTTATGGGTAAATTTTCATGAAGTTGCCAAGTTAAATTAATGCCTAATTTCTAATTACAAAAAACCCTAGTTCATTACGGCTTGTCTTCGGGCGGGTGCAGGTACAAATTGGTAATGGTAAACCGCCGAAGCTGCGCCGAGGAGCAGTCCTAATTTAAAAATTTCGAGGGTTACGTACACCAGGTGAAAGTAACTTGGTTGCGGTATTCTACCGGCCATTATCTGCAACGCCCGCGCATCCAGAGCGGGTAAAAGCCAGGTGGTTTGCAGCATTAAAACACCCAACAACAGTAGTACCGGCAACCAAATCCGGAATGGTGGGCGATTAAAAAACAACCCAAATACCACTAAGGCTCCCAAAACCAGTTCCACCTTATTCAGCCAGCTAAACACTAAACGGCCAATACCTAAACCAATCGCCAGAGTTACTTGCGGCGCGGTAAACTTTAGCGGCGCTTCCAGAAACGAAATACCCGCTACCATGCCGGCCCACAGTAAAAGGGCAAACAAACTTAACTGGTTAAACCGAAGATCCACATCATTCCGTAAAGTGCGATTCATGGCTTTAAAAATTTATTTTTTTAAAAATTGATCTGCTTACATTCCTTTGCAAACACTGCAAAAACCTTTTTTTATCCCTAACATTTTCACAGAGGTTATTCAGGAGGAAACTATTCAGGTACGTAGCCAAATAGCTTCCTCCTGAAAGTCAAACATTTGGTTCGAGCTTTTTTTATTGCTATATAACTAAACCGAAAGCTGCGCTTCCATTATCTCTGAAATTTAAGCCTATTCTACAATTCGGGCGCGGTATAGGTAAAAATCCGCCGGATTTTATCGGCCAAGGATTGCGCTACATTGGCGGTAGGTCCGGTAAAATGTTCTTCTACGGTTTCGTGAAACAGGTAAATCCATTCTTTTACCTGCGCTTGCTCGGCGGGTAAAAAGGCGTGCAAAATAAGCGGGTGCCCGGTAAAAGAAGCAGATTTGAGCAACACCGAATTCCAGAAGTTTTTCATCTGAAAAAGGTGTTGGGTCCAATCTCTAGGACTTAGCTGATCGAACAAAGCGCACAAATAAGGCTGAGCTTTTATTTTCTGATAAAAGGCTTCTACCAGTTCGTTAATATCTTGGGTGGTAACTATATCGTTTTTTAAAGTTTTCATAACAGTAGTACTAATAAGGTTTGGTTAGATTGGTCAGCAACCCGGCCATTTTTTTAGTTTTTAGCTTGCCTGCGGGTTAAATCCGACTTAGTAGATTTATTGACCGGCACAAATATGTAGTCCTGGCTTTTTAATCCGCATGAGATAAATCAATGCGGCCCATGACTTCTATCATCTGTAACGCTCCTGCCAGCAGATAATTTTGTAAAAGACTAACAGAAGAACCTACCATGCTGGAAACCGCACATCCCCTGGTAAAAGAACAGTGTTACCACTGCGGCGACGATTGTACCCGGACGCCCATTTATGCCGACGAAAAAGTTTTTTGCTGTACTGGTTGCAAATCGGTGTACGAATTGTTGTATGCCAACAACTTATGTACCTATTATAACCTCGATGCTACTGAGAAACCGGGCCTAACCCAAAAAGCCGAAGAGGTGCAAGCGGGTCAGTTTACGTACCTCGATCAGCCGGAATTTAAAAATCAATTGCTCCAGTTCCAGAGCGAAACACGGGATAAAGTTTTATTCCGGATACCTAATATGCACTGCAGTTCCTGCATCTGGCTGCTCGAAAATTTGTTTAAACTCGACCAGGGTATATTGGAGTCACGGGTAAACTTTCCGAGGAAAGAAGTAACCATTTCGTACCATCCGTCAAAAACCAAGCTAAGCGCTGTGGTTACCCTGCTCCATAAAATCGGCTACGGCCCTACGCTTAATCTGGAGAATTTAACGAAGGAGAAATCGAAGCGGAGCTTTGGTATAAATTTAAAATTAGGTCTGGCGGGTTTTTGCTTCGGCAATACCATGCTGCTGAGTTTCCCGGAGTATTTTGCCTTTACCGACGAGATTAAACAAGAATTTGGCTCTTTTTTCGGTTACCTGAGCATTGCGCTGGCTTTGCCGGTATTTTTGTACAGCGCCCGCGGCTTTTTTACTTCGGCGTGGCAATCGTTAAAACAACGGCACATTAACCTGGATACGCCCATTAGTCTGGGTCTACTGTCGTTGTTTGGCTTGAGTTTGTTCGATATTTTAACCGGATCCGGTCCCGGCTACCTCGATTCGTTTACCGGTTTGGTGTTTTTCATGCTGATTGGCAAATACGTGCAGCAAACCACTTACTATGCGTTAACCTTCGACCGCGATTACAAAGCGTATTTTCCTATTTCGGTTACCGTGCTGGAAAAAGGCCAGGAACGGGTAATAGCTGTGAAAGAACTGGTGCCCACCCAGCGCATCCGCATCCGCAACCAGGAACTCATTCCGGCCGATGCAATTTTGCTGCGCGGTGAAGCTTTTATAGATTATTCGTTTGTTTCCGGCGAATCGGTGCCGGTACCTAAAGTTGCCGGCGAAATTATATACGCCGGAGGCCGCCAGATGGGCGAAAGCATTGAGCTGGAAGTAGTAAAAGATGTATCGCAAAGCTACCTCACGCAATTGTGGAACAATACCGTTTTCGAGAAAGAAAAAAGTTATTTTGGGGTGGGCACCTACGCCGATAAGGTAGGCAGTTACTTTATTACAGTTACCTTACTCATTGCCCTGGGCTCGCTGGTGTACTGGGTTCCGCGCGACACCGACATGGCCATAAAAGCTTTTACTTCGGTGCTGGTAATTGCCTGCCCTTGTGCTTTGTCGTTGAGTACACCGTTTACCTTATCCAACACGCTTAAAATATTCGGGAAACATAAATTTTATTTAAAAAACGGCGACGTAGCCGAAACTTTAGCCAAAGCCGACACCCTTGTTTTTGACAAAACCGGCACCTTAACCGAAAGCGCCCAGACGGATATTACCTACCAGGGTTCAGCGTTGAGTGCCGAAGATGAAAGTAAAATTAAATCGGTGTTGCAGCACTCTACCCACCCGCTCAGCCAAAGCTTGTATCAATCGATAATTGCTCCGGTACAAGCGGTTACGCAATTTCAGGAATTATCCGGGAAAGGCGTGCAAGGATTGGTGGCTGGCGAGCTAATCCGCATTGGCTCGGCGGAGTTTACGGGCATTGCCAGCGCCCATACCATCGAAACGTTGGCTACCCGGGTGTACGTGCAGTTAGGCCAAAAGCAATACGGCTATTTTACTTTCCAAAACCATTACCGCGAGGGTCTGAAACCTTTACTCACCGAACTGCAACAGCAAGGCAAAAAATTAGCGGTATTATCCGGCGATAATGCCTCAGAAAAAGAAAACCTGCACCAGTATTTTGGCAAAGCCGCCGAACTCCGGTTTAATCAATCGCCGGCAGATAAACTGGCGTACGTAGCAGGTTTAAAACAACAAGGCCACCGCGTTATTATGGTGGGCGACGGCCTCAACGATGCGGGTGCTTTAAAAATGAGCGATGCCGGTATATCGGTAACCAATTCCGTCAACAACTTTTCGCCGGGTTGTGATGCCATTCTGGATGCCGGTAGTTTTACGCAACTGGCTAAATTTTTAAAATTTTCGCGTTACAGCCTTTACGTTATTCTGGGTTCTTTTGGGGTGTCGTTCGGGTACAATATTATTGGCTTGTCGCTGGCCGTCATGGGTCAGTTTTCGCCGGTAGCGTCGGCTATTCTTATGCCAATCAGTTCGTTGAGTGTGATTCTGTGTTCGGTGTTGGGTGTAAGGTTAGTGGCGTGGCGGATGGGGTTGAACCGGGGTTCTGAATAATTTTTTTGATGTAACTAGCTGTTTTGTTTTTTGTACTATGGCTTCTACTATGGCGCGGATTTACTTCCGTGACTTGCAAATTCTCGTTCGCATAGCTTCTGTTTTAGCTTTGGTTGTTTAGTGAAGTTGTTTCATTGCTCAGGTCTTGTTCTTTTTGTCTTGACACAAAAAGAACCAAAAAAGTCAAGACGCTAAAAACTCGCTGAACGCTCGGACAGTTTAGCGTCAATGCTTGCACCTGGCTAACGCTTTCTGTTGCATAGCATACATGAGGTTAGTTTACTGCACTTGGCTACTGTTGTTTGTTGCATAGCTTGTGTGGGAATTAGTTTAGTTCTATTATCGCCCTGGTTGGTGTCTTCACCAACCAGCTATGTTCCAAGTCTGACGGCTTGCTGTTGGAAGCATACAGGAAGAAAAACGGCATACCATATTTCTTAAATGAATAATACGAAGTAGCTTTTGGGTTTACTGGAATCAGCCCGCAGGCTGATTTTTTAAAAATTTTAAATTTTTATCTCTTTCAATCATGACTATTATATTTCTTTTAATCGGGATTAGCTTAACGGTGGCGGTATTGTTTTTGGGTTCTTTTATCTGGGCAGTACGGTCCGGACAGTACGACGACGATTATACACCTTCTGTCCGTATTTTATTTGAGGAAGAAACTAAGGTAAAGGAAAATACCCCGTCTTAACTTTTACCAAATTTGAAATTTTTAAAAGTTCAGCTGAAATTTATGGCTCGGGCTTACTAAACGCCAACTCCAGGTACTTCATTATTGGTTATTGCTGTTTTAAAACGGGCATTTTAGATTAATCCGTAATAAAAAAATACCCAACCCGTCAACCATTCAGGTAAAATGCAGTAGGTATTCGTACCGAAAACTTATTCCTGCATTATGGCGGCTTCTAAAGTTCCTTTATATAGTGCCCTAGCGGCTAATTTGGCAATTGCAATTACGAAGTTTATTGCGGCCGGTGTAACGGGCAGTTCTGCCATGATTTCGGAAGGCATTCATTCGGTAGTAGATACCGCCAACGAAGTACTGCTGCTCTATGGTATTCACCGGAGCAATAAACCCGCCGATGCTCGCCGGCCGTTCGGCTACGGCAAAGAATTGTACTTCTGGGCCTTTATTGTTTCTATTTTAATTTTTGGTATTGGTGGGGGCATTTCTTTTTACGAAGGTATTTCGCACCTGCAACACCCCAATTTAATTGAAGACCCCAAATGGAATTACATTGTACTGGGTTTTGCCTTTTTGTTCGATGGCGCTTCGTACATTACCGCGCAACGCGAATTTACCCGGCAACGTGCCGGCACTCCTTTCTGGCGAGCCGTGCGGCAGAGTAAAGATCCATCAACTTTCGTGGTTTTGTTTGAAGATGCCGCCGATTTACTAGGTTTAACCGTAGCTTTCCTGGGCGTTTTTTTGGGCCATTATTACCAAAACCCGTACTTCGATGCCATGGCTTCCATTATTATTGGCCTTATACTTACCACCATTTCGGCTTTGTTGCTTCGCGAAAGCCGCAGTTTACTGATGGGCGAAACGGCCGACGAAACTTTACTGGCGCAAGTAGTGCAACTCGCCCTGGAAAATCCGGCAGTAGTGCGGGTAGATAAACCGCTTTCCATGCACATGGGGCCCGAAGAAATCATTGTGTTAGTACCACTTACCTTTCAGGAAGATATTTTGAGCCGGGAAATTACCGTTGCCATCAAAGATATCCGCCAATCCATCCAAAGTCAGTTACCCAACATTACCCAACTATACATCGAACCCCAAATAGATGATTGATGCGTTATTTTTGCGGCAGCTAAAAAAGTAAATTTTTAAAAAAATAAATTCTGACGTCAGAAAAAAATACGCTTCTCCCCCAATCGCTAAAACAAACAATTTTTTTCGGTAGACATAAAATAAATTCCGGAGAATAGTTTCTAACTTCTCCTTCCGGATTTTAAAATATTTTAAAAATTTACATCTCTCTGATTTTTAGCGCTATACTTGCCAATCACTTACTTATTATAACGTGAGTTCGACATAAGGATGGAAAAAATAAAAAGAAAGCCTTCTTCTTCTATTTCCGTCATCCCGGAGGGATCTAATCCATTACCTGCTGGTTAGATCCCTTCGGGATGACTCTGATAGACAGCAAAAAACTGCAAAATCATAGTTTCACTGTTATTCGGAGTACTCCTGCCGGCTGCTTGAATAAGAATCGCTTATGTCGAACTCACGTTATTATAATTATAAAACAGCCCCAGCAACTTTTACCGGGGCTGTTCTTTTTTATAAAAAAGCAGGCTGTTTTAAATTCCTGATTTCCCAAACAAAGGCAACCTTAAAGGCCAGTATGCTGGATTAATTTTAGAAAGTTTTAAATAAAAGCTTTAATAATTTGCTTGATTAATTACTACATTTAAAACTTTTAAAATTATAAAATTCCAAGCAATCAGCTATTGCGCTTGATTTTAAAATAAAAAACAAAAAATTTTAACCCCGGAATCCAGGTTGGGCAACGCGGATTTTGTACCTAAAAGCTTAAAAGCATTTTCCGCATACGGTTATTAATGTACGTTTTACCTGTATTGTATAAAAGTAGATGGATGTTTTAAAAAGAAATAATGTTAAAGTAATTGGTCAGGGCAAAACGCCTATGCTCCTGGCGCATGGCTACGGCTGCGACCAAAACATGTGGCGGTACATTACGCCGGCGTTTATTAACGATTACCAGATTATTCTTTTTGATCACGTTGGGTTTGGCCAGTCCGATGTTTCGGGGTATACGCCGGCCAGATACCAGTCGCTTCAGGCCTACGCCGACGATATACTGGAGATTTGCGCTGCCCTGCACCTGCAAGATGTGGTATTTGTGGGCCACTCGGTAAGCGCCATGCTGGGCATACTGGCCGCCATTAAGGCTCCGGATCTGTTCCAGAATTTAATCTTAATTACGCCTTCGCCGTGCTACATCAACGAGCCGGGTTATACGGGTGGTTTTGCCGAAGCCGATATCAATGGCCTGCTGGACTCGCTGGATAGTAATTACCTGACCTGGGCGGCGGCCATAGCGCCCGTGATTATGGGCAATGCCGATCGGCCGGAACTAGGCGCAGAACTGGTAAAAAGCTTTTGCCAAAGCAACCAGGAAATAGCCCGGAATTTTGCCCATCTTACTTTCCGGTCGGATAACCGGGCCGATTTAAAAAAACTTTTAAAAAAATCCTTGATTTTGCAATGCCAGGAAGACGTTATTGCCCCTTTAGAAGTGGGCCAGTATATGCACGACAATCTTTCCGGAAGCACGCTGGTAACTTTAAATGCCACGGGGCATTGCCCTAATCTAAGCGCCCCCGACCAAACCATTAAAGCCATTAAGAATTTTCTTGCCGATGATACGGTAAATCTTTAAACAATAAGTATAGCCCGTTTTTTACGCTGCGTACCATACCACTACATGGATAAAAAAGAATTAAAAAAAGCCAACGGTGATCTGTTTTTTGAAGCAGAACGAAAAGCTGCTAATTCTTTTATTTATGTTAACTGGATTGGTATTCAGTCGCTCGAAACCATTATGCTGGGTGCCAACCAAATTTTAAGTATTCTGCGGCAAAATCCGTGTCCGGCTATTCTGAACAGCAACAAAGAACTCATTGGCCCCTGGGACGACGGCGCTTTATTTATGGGGGGCAAATGGGTGCTGGAGGCCAATATGTTAGGCGTAGTTCATTTCGCGCATGTATTAGCGCCGGGCATTTACGGCCAGCGTTCTTTTCAAAAATTTTACGATCTGGCTCAGGATTACCTGCAAATAGAAACTTTTAAGAACGACGTAGAAGCCGAAGCCTGGTTGCTAAGTTAAACTTCCCGTATCTATCAACTTTCATCTGTATGTGCTTGCCGGTACCTGACAAGCGGGCGGGGTAAATGCAAAATTTTTAAAAATCAGAATTTCTCGCCTACCAACTCCCTCCGCCTTTTAAACCATTCCAGCTCGCTCCGTTCCTTCCCAGTTCGTCCGGGTATAGTTGCATTAATTTATCGGATTGCCAAACTTCCTTGGTATCCATATCCATTACAGAAAGGCAACCCGTAAAAGCCGCTCCGGTATCCATCAAAATTAAATTACCCATTACTAAAGGCAAAGTTTGTTTTTTATTTAAACTGATGGTTGGGGTATGCCCCACGTACACTTCTTTGTAATGAGGCACCGGAGCTAGCTCTTTCGCGAACAATTGGCTTTTGTTTTTATGGTAAGCGGCGTATTGTTTCTGAATAAAATTGCGGTTCCAGATTAAGTATTCGGTATTGGTATTCTGGATGGGAGTTTCCGGATCAAAACCGGCATGCACCAGCAAAATATTGTCCGGGGTAATGTGGTACGGTTTGGCTTTTAACAAAAACTGCAAATGCTCGGGCGGCATGTCGGTTTGCACCCCGTACGATTTTAACGTAGCAAGTCCGCCTTGAAAAAGCCAGGCATCCAGCTCTGTTTCGTATTCCGAATCTGTCTCGTAAAATTCGCCGGTGTAGTATTTAATTGCCCATTGATCGTGGTTGCCCAGTAAATAAACTAAGTTCGGGATAGTTAATAAATAAGCAATACTTGCCTTGGTTTCTGACCAGCCATCTACCACATCGCCGATAAAAAACAGTTGATCTTGCGCCGGGTTAAATTTGCACCGCTCCAGGCACTGCAAAATAGCCTTATATCCCCCGTGACTATCCGACATTACAAACCGCTTCATGCCCCCTTATCTGTTTTAAACCATTCACGACCTACCAAACCCTTATACTAAATTAGAAATACAAAGTTAATAAAGGAGCACCAGCAGAACCGGGAAGCAGCCGGTAACCTACTCGTATAAAAACGGGGCCGGACTAAAACTAAGAATAAAAATAACTACGGTAATCCAGCCCAGAACTTTGCGGCCCGTAGAAAGAGGCGCTTCGTTGGGCGCCGGCGGGTGAAACACGCCTAATAAACGCGACAAAAGCAAGCCAAATACCAACCAGCCCGGGTAGCCTTTTATTCCCGGAATCAGATAAGCCAGGCCCAGGTGTATGCAAAAAACAATTGCGGCTAAGCCCAGAGCCATGCGGGGGCTGGGCAATACTTTTTCGAAGACTACGAACAAATAACCCGCGTACAACAAATATTGCCAATAGCGTTCATCGGGGGGGGTATGTGGGCCGATAATGCCTAAACCCGCGTAAAAAATAAAGCCCACAAAAAATACAGGCGAAAGCCGGTTAAAATTACGATAGCCAATTAAGCCGTACAAAATATGCCCGCCATCTAATTGCCCGATGGGCAGCAGGTTCATGGCGGTAAAAAACAATGATAAAAACCCCGCAAACAAAAACGGGTAGTGCATTAGTTCGTAGCGGTTGGGTACTAAAGCCGGGTCTGGCGCCACAAATTTTTCAAAAAATAAAAATAACAGGTTCTTGCCTAAAGCCATAGAACCCTCCGGATTGGCATAAGCAGTTTTGGCGTAGTCGAGGCCCAGTTTTTTGTACTCCGGGTGAATGGTAAAAATATGTTCGGGAGCGGGTAAATGCGTAAAACCGTACCAAAGCAACGGAATAGCCACCACAAAACCTGCCAATGGCCCGGCAATGCCCACATCAAAATATTCTTTTTTTGAAAAAATACGGTCCCGGATTTTTATTACGGCGCCCATGGTGCCAATGGTGGGCAGCAACGGAAACCAAAACGGAATGTAGTACGGCAGCGTAACCCGGATGCGGTAATAACGCGCCACAAAATAATGCCCGAATTCGTGGGCTGTTAATACGCCTAAAAACGGCAGCGAGTAATATAAACCGCTTAAAACCTGCGGTTTGGTGAGTAGCCGAATAACTTGCCAATCGGTGGTAACTACCAGCAAAGGTTTAGCGGCCATCCATTCGGCCCCCGCAATGGTAGTGGTAATTAAAGCAAAGCAAAATAAAACAAAATGAAACAGGTATTCCCTGATAGTTGGGCTAGCGTGCATTCCGGAAAAATTCGTTGATCGTAAGCGGTGGCTGCAGGTGCAGCGTTTGCAGGCCCACCTTCTGGGCACCTTCAATGTGCTGAATACTATCGTCGATAAATAAAGTTTCGTCGGCCACCAGGTTGTTTTCTTTTAAAATCCGTTCAAATACAGGGGCGTGCGGTTTGCGCAAACCTACCAAATGCGAGTAATACGTTTTTTCAAATAAACTATCGAGGCTAGGCAAACCCGAAACTTCCTGTACGGTTTTGTTAAACCGCTCGGCATGAATGGCATTGGTATTACTGAGTAAAAATAACCGGTATTTCGTACTTAGTTTTTGCAGCAGCTCAATCCGTTCGGCCGGAATATCCAGCAGCATGGCATTCCAGGCTTCGTCCAGGGCCTGGTCTTCGCCCACAATGCCGTAGGTGTCGCGTAATCCTTGCCGGAATGCTTCGGAAGTTATTTGTCCGGTTTCGTATAAGTCAAAAAACTCGGATTGCACCTTGGGCGTAAAATCAATGGCGCGTTGCTCTATGCTTAATAAGCGCAAAGCCTCTACTGAATTTTGAAAAGCCAGGTTGATGATAACGCCACCCAGGTCGAAAATAATATTTTTTATGCGCGATAAATCCACGGGATTTTTTTTAATACTATTTGGAAAATGCGCTGCAAATATGTAAAATTGCACTCCCAAAATCAAAAAGTAGCAAAACTCTTTTTGACGGGCCTATAGCTCATTCGGTTAGAGCAACTGACTCATAATCAGTAGGTGCCTGGTTCGATTCCAGGTGGGCCCACTTCAGTATCAAGCACTTACACAGAGAAATCTGGTAAGTGCTTTTTTATTTGCACACAATTTGATAAACATTGTGGGTTTAGGAAAAGTAAGTAGTTAATGTGAATTATTAATTTGATTAGGTCTTAGGATAAAGATTTCTGTACAGAGAATATTAAAATCTTTAGTAAACCCTTCAGCAATCTATTCAGTAGCATTAGGTTTCGGGATCCATCTTGCAAAGATGGAATTGCTGGTACTACAAAATCCGGTTATTGAAGTATTATCGACCAAAAATATCTTTGCATATGACGCTACTCGAAGATCCCCATTAAATAAAACGGCAACTAGCCGAAGTTCAAGCGCAGCAGCAACACTGCTTCAAAACAGTACTGTTTTTTCCAGCGTATAGACCCCAACTATACGGGTGTGATAAGGGGCAAATCGATACCTAATTTTAAGTATGTAGTGGGTTAAAACATTCTATTCAAAAAATATTTAATAAGATGGATATTAAACAAATTTTTAAAAACAATGAAAAATGGGTGCAAACAAAGCTTAGCACCGAGCCCAATTACTTCCGGGATCTCTCCAAAGGACAAAAGCCCGGTATCCTTTACATTGGCTGTTCCGATAGCCGGGTAACTGCCGAAGAACTGATGGGGGTTTCACCGGGGGAAGTATTTGTGCTTAGAAACATCGCGAATATGGTTCCCAATACAGATCTCGGGGTCATGTCCGTGGTGAACTATGCCGTGTTACACCTGCAGGTAGACCATATAGTGGTTTGCGGTCATTATTATTGTGGAGGCGTTCAAGCTGCTATGAAATCAGAAGATTTGGGGATATTAAATCCCTGGTTGCGAAATATTCGGGACGTATACCGAATGCATAAGGATGAATTAAACGGGATTGAAGACGAAGAACTACGCTATAAAAGATTAGTAGAACTGAATGTTGAAGAACAATGTATCAATATCCTCAAAACGGCCGAAGTACAAAGAGCTCGACGGGATCGTGATCTTACGGTTCACGGCTGGGTTTTTGATGTCCATTCGGGAAAATTGATCGACTTGCGCATTGACTTTATAAAGCTATTAGAAAACATAAAGGAAATTTATCATCTCGATTAAAATAGAACGGAAACGTGTTTGGCTGATTACTTACCTAAAACCTGGCTGGGGGAAAGAAAGCTTCCCACAAAAAAAACATGGAAACTTTCTTTTCCTTCACTGTTAGGTTGGTCTTCTTCTAATTTCACTAACCAGTAATCATAAACTTTTTCCCATTTTATCACCGCTTACGTCAGAATCGGAAAATATTACTCTGTTAAGGTAAAACCAACTTCCTGCACGTCGCGGGAGTTGGTGCCGACAAAAACTTTAAAATCGCCGGGTTCATACCCGTACTGCAGTTGATTGTTGTAAAACTTAAGATCTTCGCTGGTAATTTTGAAAGTAACGGTACGGGTTTCGCCTTTTT
The DNA here is from genome assembly GCF_014217805.1 of Adhaeribacter swui. Classification (NCBI taxonomy): domain Bacteria; kingdom Pseudomonadati; phylum Bacteroidota; class Cytophagia; order Cytophagales; family Hymenobacteraceae; genus Adhaeribacter; species Adhaeribacter swui. The sequence continues at coordinate 3,081,891 of NZ_CP055156.1, read as the reverse complement.
TGAGGAATATTTTCTGAAAGTTTTTTAATTCTTTTACCGGACGGGTTACCGAGCCAACCAAATCCTGAATGTATAATTGCACCACTTCTTCCCCGTCGAAATTGCCGGTATTTTTAACATCAACTTTTACCTCCACAGGCTCATTGGGCCGAAAGGTTGTTTTATTTAGTTGCGGTTTGGAATAATTAAAAGTGGTATAACTCAAGCCAAAACCAAAGGGGAACAACGGTTCGTTAGATACATCCAGGTACCGGGATTTGTATTTATCCAATAGCTCCCCACCGTAAGGCCGCCCGGTGGTTTTATGGCTGTAGTAAATAGGCACCTGCCCTACTACTTGCGGAAAAGTAGCCGTAATTTTTCCGGAAGGATTGTAGTCACCAAAAAGAACATCGGCAATGGCATTGCCGGCTTCGGTGCCGGCAAACCAGGTTTCCAGAATAGCATCGGCATTATTTTGTTCCCAGGGCAGAGTTAATGGCCGACCGTTCATCAGAACCACTACCAAGGGTTTACCGGTTTGTTTTAATGCTTTTAATAAATCGAGTTGCCGACCGGGTAAACCTATATCGGCGCGGCTCGCGGCTTCGCCGGTCATGCCCTGCGATTCGCCCACTACGGCTACTACCACATCGGCAGTAAGGGCCACTTTTACGGCTTCCTGAATCATTTCCTCCGGTGCTCGTTTATCTATTTTCAACTCGCCCCCGTGGGCATTCAACCGCCGGATAAGTAAGGTATCGTCGGTAAAGTTAGCGCCTTTGGCATAGGCGATGTTCACTTTGCCGCCGGTTACAGTTTTAATGCCTTGCTCTACCGAAACGGCTCTTTTCCAGTCGCCGGCAGCGCTCCAGTTACCAATCATATCGCGCTGGTTCCGGGCTAATGGTCCAATCAGGGCAATAGTGCCGGATTTTTTCAGGGGCAATACGTTCTTTTCGTTTTTAAGTAAAACCATACTCTTACGGGCAATGTCGCGGGCATCCGAGATAAACGCCTTTTTTAAAATTGTCGCTTTTGCGCGTTTCTCATTGGCGTAGCGATACGGGTCGGTAAATAAACCCAACTTGTACTTAGCTTCTAAAACCCGCTGACAAGCCGCATCTATTTGCGCAGTACTTAGCTTACCGTCTTTTACCAGTTTGCCCAAGTTTTTCAGGTACACCTCGCCCACCATATCCATATCAGAACCAGCAGCTAGGGCTTGTTGCCCCACTTCGTATTCGTTTTTACCAATGCCGTGCGCTACCAATTCGTTAATGGCGGTATAATCTGTTACTACCAAGCCCTTAAAACCCCATTGTTTGCGGAGCAAGTCATTTAACAGCCAGGGGTTTGCGGTAGCGGGCACGCCGTTTATTTCGTTAAAAGAAGTCATAACGCTACCTACGCCGGCATCAATGGCCGCTTTGTAGGGCGGCAAATATTCCTGAAACATGCGTTGCAAACTCATATCTACGGTGTTATAATCGCGGCCTGCTTCGGCGGCACCGTACAAAGCAAAATGTTTCACGCAGGCCATTACGGTATTATCGCGGGCTAAATCGTTTTCCTGGTAACCTTTTACCATGGCTTTGGCGACTTGTGCGCCGTACCAGGTATCTTCGCCGGAACCTTCGGCAATGCGGCCCCAGCGCGGATCGCGGGCAATATCTACCATGGGCGAGTATACCCAGTTTAAACCGTCGGCACTGGATTCTTCGGCGGCTATGCGGGCACTGCGCTCAATGGCTGCCATATCCCAGGTAGCCGCTAAACCCAGCGGAATGGGCAATATGGTTTTATGGCCGTGCACCACATCGTAACCAAACAAAAGGGGAATGTGCAAGCGGGTTTGCTTAACGGCCAGTTCCTGCAGTTTACGCACCGCGACCGGGGTAAACGTATTAAAAACGCCGCCCACTAAACCTTTCCGGATATTTTCTTCTACGTTCTGGCTCACAATCGGCCCGGTTACATCAAAACCCACCGAAACTAAATTGAGTTGGCCAATTTTTTCTTCCAGCGTCATTTTGGCCATTAAATCGCGCACAAAGGCATTCATGGCCTGTTCCGGGTTAGCAGCGGTGGTTGGTTTCTTTTTCTGGGCTTCAGCAGAAAAAACGAGAAGGATACAGGATAATAGAAGAAACGAAAAAGACAGTTTCATAAGCCGCACATTTAAATAATAGAAATACCGGTTAAACCGGTATTCTTTATACCGATTTTAAACTGGCGGAGGTTATGCGGCTTTTGTTTTTATGGTATGGATTTGCTGATTTATTCTTTTAGATTATCGGGCAGTTCTTTAATGGCAATGTTGCGGAAGCGGTGGGTAGCGCCCGGTGCCCAGGAATCCAAAATATTCCAACCAACTACCGTAGACGAATACAAGGCGGTCCAGTGCGATTGTAGCCCAATCATTCCCTGCGTAGCGCCGGCAATAAAATCATTTTTAGGTTGGGTAACGTCCCACATTTGCACGCCATTAATCCACAAAGTAATATGCGGCACCTCCCCTACCATCCGGATCCGGAACGAGTTCCAGTCATTGGCCCGCCATACTTTTTCGCGTCCGGCAGTTTTTGCTCCGCGACTAACCGGCATACGCTCGCCGAGCAAATTACCGGTGCTGCCAGCGCTTTCGTCTAGCTCAATCTGGTAGGCAATTCCGCTTTCGGAAGAACGGATAAAAATGCCCCCATTGGTAAACGAATCAATCTTAGCTTCGAGGTACAAATCAAAATTTTTAAATTTTTTATCGGAGAGCAACACGCCGCCCTGCCCATACGGATTCTGCCGGATTACAATTGCGCCTTCTTCTACCCGTATATCAGGGGTAGTGCCCTGGTGCGTGGTGCGACTGATATGCCAGCCTTGTAAGTCTTTCCCGTTAAAGATAGACTTATAACCCGCTGGTACTTGCGCCCAGCTATCCGGCATTAGAAAAGTTGTTAAAACCAGGATTAGGATACTTTTTATTTGCATGATTTATTTAGTACAGTTTTAGAAACTTAAAATATTGCTTCAGAATAGAATCAGAATGAATGTTTTGTGGAAATCTATCAGCAACTTCCGCCAGTTACAAACTGGCAACTATATGTAGACACCAGTTACGCTCCGCTAAACTGGCGCCAGAGAAAGTCAGATAAATTAATATTTTAAAAATTTTAAATGTAAGACGCCAATACTCCCACTTAATCCTTAGTCCAAACATTCAGTAATTCCAAACTTTTAACTTATAACTTTTAACTCATAACTTTTAACTCATAACTCTTAACTCATCAACGTTTTTCCATTACCAACCGCACTCCTACGTCAAAACCATTGCCGGGTCCGGCGGCATGGGTCATGTACGTGGCGTTTTTAACATCGCCGGTAAAAGAGGCGCCTTTCAAAACGTGTTCTTTTCCGGACTTAGGAGGTACTGGGTCGGCAAATATTTTCTCGTTGTAGTAATCCTGCACCCACTCCCACACGTTGCCGAGCATGTCGTAAACTCCCCAGGCATTTGGCTTTTTCTGCCCAATCGGGCTGGTGGTGGTACCGCCTAAAACCGCTAGTTGGTTAATATCGGACCAGGCAATATCTTCTTCAGCTCCGGCTCGTGCGGCGTATTCCCATTCAAATTCGGTGGGCAAGCGGTAGGTGTGCTGCTTATCCAAAGCATTTAATTTTTTAACGAATGCCTGAGCATCCTGCCAGGTAATGTTTTCGACGGGGTGCCTGGCGGCATCATCTTTTACTTTATCTTTTTTAAAAAAAGCCGGGTTACTGCCCATTATTTTCTGCCATTGCTCTTGGGTTACTTCAAACTTACCGATGTAATAAGGCTTATTTAGCTGAACCGTAAAGCCCGGCATTGCTGCTTTTTGCGACATTTCGGCGGCTGTTTTATACGCGCTTGGTGGCAAGGTCGGGCGGTTTAATTTCTCTTTAGGCGGCTCCCCTACTCCCGGCTGAAACTTACCCACTACCATACTGCCCGGCTTTATCAACACGAACTCCATTCCGAACTTATTCGTGAAAGTAGCGGGTTGGGCCAGGAGTTTTATTGGTAACAAGAGAAGGATTAAACCAACTTTAATTACCGGTTTGATTAAGAAGTTAGATTTGATTGATGAAGTAAGACAACGCATTTGTAATTTTTAAAATGATTTAACTCTAAGCTCCCCTCCTAGGATTAGGAGGGGCAGGGGTGGTTGACTTTTCTCTATTTTACTCGGAGCATTTGTCAAGTTCCCGGATACAGTACTATCTAATTTGCTTTCCTTTGATTCACTGTTATTCACTGGCGCAAGTTTTTAAACTTGGGCCTACCTATAATGTAAAGTCTGTGACTTTACTCCGGCTTTAGCCGGAACCCGCATCGGCTTAAGCAAGCTGCGAAAAGTAATTTTTTAAAAATTCAGTCTTTTACCTTTATTACTTAGAGCCTTTTCAAGTCTCCAGGCTTAGGTGCTATCTAACTTGCTGGATACAAGTTTTGCCTCGTGGCCGGCGGGCCTCGTTTGGCTCTTTCGGGCGGTCTAAGCTTCCTTTCCTCGACTCCGTCTGCGGAATGTGGCTTTGCGCCACACCGGAACCTTAGAAGGCCCTCAATAGCCAAACTGGTGTCGGTTGCACTTAGCTACAGCTTTTAATTACTATTACTTTCGATATAATTAATTATTAAATTTTACAAAGTGCTACAGACTTAACTATTACCATCTCCTTTCAGGTCTAGTGCTGTTTAGAATCTTAAAAATAAATTAGCTAGCTCCCTTGCCCTGGTTGGTGTCTTCACCAACCAGCCATGCTTTTAAGTCGGACTACTTGCTGGTTAGTGAAGACACTAACCAGGGCGAAATAGCTTTGGAGCTTGAATTACCACACATTCATTTTTTGAAATTTAAAAATTGGATTCGGGATAATAAACCTTTGCCTTTTCCCAACAACCTAAAACCTACAACTCAAAACCCATAACCTACAACTTGCAACTTGCAACTTGCAACCTGTAGCCTGCAACTCCTACTTCGCCCAGTTGGTGTTTTCGTTGCGGCCTAGTTTAAAGATTTCGAGCATTTGCAGGGTCATGCCTTCGGGAATTTTGGGGGTGTTGGCGCGCACTTTTTTCACTTCTTCGGCGGTTACGACGGAGGCATTATTCCCGATTTCGCCACTGTTCCGCACGTAGCTCAGCACCGAGGCAATCCATTCGTCGTCGTTATGGCCCATGGCCGGCATAATGTCCGGATAGGTTTTGCCGTCTACCGGCCCTTTTAAGCCGTTTAATAATAATTGAATCAGCAGAATTTTATCGCCTTTTACCCGCGGTGAACCCGCTAATGGCGGAGCGGGCATTTGGCCGCCACCCAAAGACCGGCCTTTACCATCCGGACCGTGGCAACTGGAGCAAAGTTGTTTGAAAATTACCGAGCCTTTGGCTACTAATTGCCGGTCTGCGGGGCTCAAGTTTTTAGACCTGGCTTTTTCGGCGGCTATGGATTTCTGCGACTCCATAAAAGTGGTGTAGGAATATTGCATTAACTCGTTGTTCGGGTTAGCCGCAATTAAATTTTTAACCGTAGTTTGCGCCGCTTCAGTTTTATTTGTCCGCAGGGATAAGGCCAGTTGAATCCGGACATCAGCGCTGGGGTCGTCTTTCAGGGTGCTTAATTTTTGAATTACTTCCGGATCGTTTTTCGCCAGGAATTTCTCACTGATCCAAACGGCAGCTTTTCTTACCTGCGGTTCTTCGTCGGCCAAAGCCTGAAACAATGTGGCTTTATCTATCGCATTTAAACCTTCTAACGTCCACAGGGCATGAATGCGGGCCAGGTGGTTGGATTGTTCTTTAGCCGAGGCCATTTTCTTTAAAGCCGGTACTACCGATTGATCGTTGCGCACAATCAATGAAATCTGCGCATTATCGCGCCACCAACCGTTCGGGTGATTTAAGTATTTTACCAGTTGGCTACTCGGTTCGTTTAACATTTTCGGCAGGTTGGTATCGGGTTTAAAATCTTTGTGTACCACGCGGTAAATGCGGCCCATGCCCCGGTTTTTATCTAAGCCTTTTTCGGCAATTACACCACCTAAGTAAGACCCAGGACCCGACCACTCGCTTTCCTGAATAATGCCGTGGTACATATCTACAATATAAAAACAACCATCCGGACCCGTATTGGTATTAACCGGTCGAAAATTCATATCGGCGGAAGCCAGCCAATCTTTTTTCTCGTAGGCATCTTTGATGTAAATCTTACCCTCTTTGTTCGATACTTTACCGCGTTTAATTACCCGGCCTACCGGTTCCGGGATAAAGTAATCGCCTTGCATGTCGGCGGGTAAACGATCGCCCCGGAAAATAGATTGGCCGCAACCGGAGGTAAAATGGTTAAGCGTATTATCTTCGGGCCGCAAGGCTTCTTTTCCGCCTTGCGCATCTACCGTACCAATAATCGGCCACGGAATCGCAAATTCAGGCGTATATTGATCTTTAAAATTTAACGCGCCATACGCCGGCATTTGTTGAATTTGCACGGCGGGTAAACCTGGTCCGGCTTCGGAGTAAAACAAACGTCCATAATTATCGGCGGTAAGTCCCCATTGGCCAATCATGTTATCTACCAGGGTATCGGCGATTAACTTTCCGTTCTGGTACTTGTAACGCAAATTGTCGCGGGTGGGGTAAATCCAGTTGTCGAGGTTCCAGAGCAAGCCTCCATTTTGGTGTTCCAGGTTCCGCACGTCTTGTACATCATTCCGGAAAACCATTTTCTTTTCATCGGCTTTGCCATCATTATTGGTGTCGCGGTAACTCCAGATGTGCTGCACGTTGGTTTCCTGCACCAGCAACTGATCGCCAATTGGCAGTACTACCCGGGGCAAAAGCAGACTATCAATAAAGATGGTATATTTATCCATTTTGCCGTCGCCGTCGGTATCTTCCAGGCGTTTGATACGGCTGGTACGATCGTACTGCCCAGAGCCCAGAGCGTCCTTCATGTACGTATTCATTTCGGCCACGTACAAGCGGCCGTTTCCGTCCCAGGCCATGGCTACCGGCTCCTGCACCATCGGTTCACTCGCCACTAATTCCAAGCTATAACCGGGCGGCAACTGTACTTTTTTCATGCTTTCTTCCGGCGACAACGGAGCTACCGGCGGATCTTTATCTACCACCACACGCTCGAACGGCGGCTCGGGCGTTGCCTGGCTTTTAGTAACTGAATCTTTACTACCCGAAGAACAGCCGTTTCCCCAAAAACTTAGGGCTATTATCACCGCAAAAAAAGACTTAGGCGCGATATATTTTTTAAATTTTAAAAATACGGACATACCAAAATTTACTAATTTAATAATTTACCAACGTTTTAAGGCTTAAACCTTATATGAATTGGATTATATTTCGAGATTTAGACAAAAATGTATATAAACTATTTGCTGCTTAAAGGGATAGCATGGAAATTTAACTTATGAACAAAAAATGCAATATTGGGCAATGAATATTTTAATAATCTGAATTTAGTTTGTTCATCAATCTTGAATTTATTATTACCAAACTATTGATTGCAGGCTGAAGTATTTCTATTTGGTTTGGATGATAACCTTTCTCTCCATGGAACAAATTACAACGTAAATTATATAAAATAATTAGTAAGGATTTAAGTTGTTCAAAAGCATCAAAAGAATTTAGGCCATATAATAAATCTAAATCTTTTGCTCTTTGTGGTTCTCCATAATATAAATCAATATAAAATTTTTCTTCTTTAATAATACTCTTAAAAGTGTTTATCTCTAATTTCAAATCATTGATTATCAATTCAGTTTAATCTTTCAAATAATAAGCAATGCATATAGTTGCTGCTTGATTATCCAAAACTTTTTTTCTTTTTTTATCGATTAGCCCGAGACTTTTTAATTCAACAAGCTTTCCTTCTTCATTGAGAATAACTTCTACTACATTGTAAACTCTATTATAAATAACAAAAAGTGAGAAAAACTTATCAAATACATCATTAAGATTTTGAGTTGTATATGAATTAAGTTTTTCATTCCACCTTTCATAGAATTGTTGTAATTCAAATATTTTTATCACTATCATAAACATCCATTTAATTAGCTATTTGTCCTGTTAAAAATAAGGTGCTGCTATTTTTTTTCTAATCTTACTTCAACTCCGGACTTTGAAAACCTAACTTTTTCAGACCTTGCTGCACATCCGGCGAACTCATAAATAATTTCCAGATTAAACCGGTGCGGTAGTTTTCAATCATCACGATAATGGGGCCCTGATCAATAGCTAAGTGCGATTTGGCGTACCAATTTTCGGTTTCGTTAAAAGCATCCACAAAGCCGTATTTGCTCCAGATTTTATCGCCTAAATCGTTGTAAAAATGTTTGAGCGCCTGCATGGAATACTCCGGCGTGTACGGGAAAGCTGAAAGCGCAGCGGTAGGCGTTATTACGCCTAAATCTTCGGTAGGCGAATGCGCTCCGTAGCCTTGATGGTTGTCGCTGGCGGTTAAACCCCAACTGTTGGGGCCGTAGCCTTTAAACTTTTTCGGGTTCTCGAGGCAATAGGCCCGGTTAATTAAGGTATGATTTAAATTTTGCTGCCAGTAATCGGCGTATTGATCTTTTAATCCTTTCGGGTTGAGTCCCAGAAATGAATAATGTGTAAAGAACAATGGCCCGCCGTAATCAAAGCCGAGTGGCAGTTTAATACCCAGAAACTCCCGGTCGTTGCGGAAGAAATTACTGCTCGTCCAACCCTGGTGGTAAACTTTTGGATCGATGGGGTACTTAGGAGACGAAGCCGCCAACACGTAGGTAATTAAACATTCGTTCCAGCCCCGGATCTGGTGGTTCATGCTCCAGCCCTGGTTGGGGCTCCAGTGCCAATACAACACATTCTGTCCGCCCTGCGTGTGCCAGTTCCATTCTACGCCTTCCCACATCCACAGAATTTTATTGCGCAGTTGGCTTTCGGTGGGGTTATTTTGGGTGAAGTACTGGCGGGCGCAAATGAGGCCTTGGAATAAAAACGACGTTTCTACTAAATCGCCCCCATCATCTTTCTGGCTAAACCGAATTACTTTGCCAGTAGCCCCATCGAGCCAATGCGGAAACACGCCGTGAAATTGATCGGCTTTCCAGAGAAAATTTACTATTTTTAAAGTACGTTCGGCGGCTTGCTGGCGCGTAATCCAGCCCCGCTCGGCAGCCACAATAATCGCCATTAACCCGAAGCCCGTTCCGCCGGTGGTTACTACTTCGTCGCCGTAATCAAAAGATTTATTGCTGCGTTCGCGGGCCATGCCGCTTACCGGGTGCGCAAAATCCCAGAAATAAGCAAAAGTTTGTTTCTGCACTATATCCAGTAATTGCTCATCCGATAGGTTTTTAGGTCGGGAGCTGTCGAAAATATTGGTTGTATTTTTAGATTTATTTTTTTGCGCCAGGAGCAAGCCCGGCATTGTTAAAAAACAGATTAGAACTAGAAAAACGTTTTTCATAAACTGATTTTTTAAATTTTTAAAATTTAGTGCAGGTAAACGGCTAATATTTTCTCGCCGGCCGCACTACTGAGTTTTAAAGTATATTTTCCGGCCGGTACGTTTTCGCCAAAATTAACGGGGTATAAACCGGGGCCTTTTTGTTCTGTTTGCCAGATTGTTTCCGCCATTGAGCCATCTTCTTTTTCTAAAGTTAAAGTAAAGTTTCCGGCTGCTTGTATTGCTACATCTATCGGGTATTGGTTTTGGTCGGGGTGTTTTAACAAGTCGTATACACCGGATCTGATTTCCGGAATGGCCAGATAAAAGCCGGTCTCGGAATTTGGTTGCTTTATGTTGGCTTTTGTTAAACCGGTTTGTATTTCGGGTATTTGATGAAATAAATCCCAGAGTAATCCGCTCCGGTAATTTTCAATCATTATCACAATTGGCCCCTGGTCAATGGCCAGATAATCTTTGGCGACCCAGCCCCGGGGTTTGTTATAAGCATCGTAAAAGCCGTATTTGCCATAAACCTGGTTATTTAAAGTGGTGTACATATAGCGCAGCACCTGCATGGAATAATAGGGTGTGTAAGGCATAGAACTGATAGCCGCTGTTGGGGAAACAGTACCATTATCATCCATCGGCTGATGTGCTTTGTACCCCTCTGGGTCGTCGGAAGCCGTGAGTCCCCATAGACCAGCTTGATAACCGTAAGCCTTTGGCGCTTCGTATAAACAATAAGCGCGATTAATGAGCGTATGCTTTACATTGTGCTGCCAATAGTTGGTGTACTGGTCCTGCATCTGGCGTGGGTCTAATCCTAAAAATGAATAATGCGCGAAAAATAAAGGTCCGCCATAACTGGTGCCGATATTTAACGCATAACCCTGATATACCTGGCTGTTGACAAAACCTGATCCTTGAAAAGTATTTTGATAAACGGCCGGCGAAATGGCGTGCGTAGGAGAACTTAAAGCCAGGATGTAGGTAATCAAACATTCGTTCCAGCCCCGGATGGGCAGGTTCATCTCCCAGTTGTATTCCGGACTCCAGTGCCAGTATAATTGGCCGTCGCCACGCGAAGCGTACCAATCCCATTCTACGGTTTCCCACAGTTGGGTAATCTTTTGGCGCAGTTCTGTTTCTTTCGCATCGGCCCCGTTAAAGTAAGCCCGGGCCGTTAATAAGCCATTGATTAAAAAAGATGTCTCTACTAAATCGCCCCCGTTATCTTTGGGGCTAAAAGCAATTGCTTTTCCGGTACTGCCATCCAACCAATGGCTCCAAGCGCCATGAAAACGGTCAGCATTTTTTAAAAATTCGCACATTTTAGTGAGGCGATCTACGGCTTCCGCACGATTAATCCAACCGCGGTTTACCCCTACAATTAAAGCCGAAATGCCAAACCCGGTGCCGCCACTGGTAACTAAATCACCAGAACCGGTGCGTTCGCGGGCCATGCCCGATACCGGGTGCGCGTATTCCCAAAAATATTGCAGGGTAGCTTGTTGTACCTTGTCCAGTATTTCTTTATCCGGGGTAGTCGGAGTTACCACCGGGGGTAACACGGGCAGAGTTACAACTTCTTCTTCCTTTGCCTTGCAGGAAATTAAGGTAATTATGAATAACAGGTATAAATAAGGCAAGCGGGAGTAAGTCATTCTTTACTGGTATAAGGGCTTTTAGAATAAAAATCAGGAAGCCAAATAGATTGACTTCCTGATTTTTTAAATTTTTAAAATTTTAGAATTCTAGTAACCTGGGTTTTGAGTAAGGGTACCGCCGCTTAAAGTAATTTGGGTTTGCGGAATCGGAAATAACTCGTTTTTACCCGGCACAAAAGTTTTTCCGATGTTTTGGAAAACCTGTTGAGCTTTGCCTTCACGCACTATATCAAAAAAGCGGTCGCCGTTTTCGAGGGCTAATTCTACCCGGCGCTCATGCCAGATTTTTTCTCTTAAATCTTCTTTGGTAGTAAAGGTTACCGGATCTAACTTGGCTCTTTGCCGCACTTGGTTTAAGGAATTTAGCGCTTTATCGGTTTGACCTAGTTCGTTGGCAGCTTCGGCGTGCATTAACAAAACATCAGCTAAACGAAGTATCCGTACGTTCTGGTCTCGGCCATAACCGCAATCCTGGGTTACGGTGCTGGGCACGTAAGCTTTTTGGTTGTATCGCGGGTTTGGAGCCGTTGCTTTAATCTGGTCTCCTTCGGGGGTTAACTCACCCCGGTAAAGAATGGTAGCGTCTTTTCTTACATCGCCTGGTTCAAAGGCTTTTTCTAGATCTTCGGTCGGGATAGAGAATCCCCAGCCAAATTGCTCTCTTACGCCTTGTACTTCGGCCCACTGGCTATTGGCGGCACCGCAATTTCCGGCTAAAGTCTGCGATTGAATTTCAAAAATAGACTCGCTGTTGTTTTCGCCGGAAATTCTAAATATCTGGTTAAAATCCGGTGTTAACGAATAGCCTAAACCTTGCACTTGTTCTGTCAGGTTTACGACATCGGCCCAGGCACCCTGGTATAGTTTTACTTTGGCCAACATAGCTAAGGCAGCGCCTTTGGTAGCACGGCCGCGGTTTGCAGCATCGTAGGTGGCCGGCAAAACCTGAGAAGCCTGGGTTAAATCTTCCGTGATAAAAGCATAAACTTCTTCTTTGGAGGCACGCACCGGATTTAATTCTTCGGCTGTTTCGGGTTCTTTGGTAACTAAAGGTACGCCACCAAAAGTCCGCACCAGATTAAAGTAATGATAAGCCCGGATAAATCTAGCTTCGGCCAACAGACGGGTTTTTAGATTTTCGTCCATGGAAATGGCCGGTATTTTATTCAGGGTTTGGTTACACAAGTTAATGCCTTGGTACTGCCCCGACCAATACCCATTGAGAGTACCTTCGGTGGAAGTAAAAGTTAAGTTATCGTATAAATCTAAGAAACCAGCATCCCCGGGTACGCTGCCTTTCTCAGCATCGTCGGAGCTAATGGTAGTTACCGCCAAATGGGCAAAGGCTATTACATTCCATTCGCGCAAATTGCCATAAATAGCATTAACCGATTGCAAGGCGTGCTCCTGCGTGATGAAGAATGTTTCCGTAACGGCTTGACCTTCGGGGGGAACATCCAGAAAAGATTCTTTACAAGAATATAATCCTCCAACGGTAAGCGCACTGATTAAAATAAATGATTTACGTTTTGTATTATAAAATATATTTTTCATAAACAGGTTTCCTAATAATTAAAAAGTAACATTAACACCTAAGTTATAGGTAGCTGATAGCGGATACACGTTGCGATCGATACCGGCACTAATCGGCGTTCCACCTACTTCGGGCGAGAAACCATTGTACTTAAAGATGGTAACCGGATTTTGGGAGTTTAAGAAAATACGTAAGGCTTGCACTTTCCATTGCTTCATTAAGCCGGCAGGTAAATTATATCCTAACTGTAAGTTCCGGATCCGGACATAATCGCCTTTTTCCACGTAAAAACTGTTAGGATCTAAGTTCGTACCGGTTAAATCGGCGGAAGGATAATTGGTGGAAGTACCTGGTCCGTGCCAACGGTTTTCGAAGAAATCCTGTGAGTAGTTTTCGTTTCCGTACCGCACGTTGCGGTTACCGTTATATAAATCTACATCAGCTACCCCTTGAATATCTAGTTGTAAATCGAAGCTTTTGTACGAAAAACCAGTGGTAATACCATAAATAAAACCAGGATTAGGATTACCAATAATGGTTTTATCATTAGCGTCTATCTTATTATCACCGTTTAAATCGCGGTAACGGAACGAACCTGGTTTAGCACCGGTTTGTGCCGAGGCTGCTACTTCTTGCTCGTTCTGGAAAATACCATCAACTACGTAGCCGTAATAAGAACCAATCGGATCGCCTACCCGCGAAATGGTTACTTGGTAGCCGCCCACCGGCAAGTTACCATTGTACAATACCGAGTTGCCCGTAGCCAGACTTACTACCTGGTTTTTGTTTCTGGAAAAATTGAAACCTACATTATACCGGAATTCTGATCCTACTTCGTCGTTCCAGCGGGCAGCAAACTCAAAACCCCGGTTACGGAAAGTAGCGTAGTTGCCTAAAGTAGTACTGCTGGAGGTTCCTTGCGAACCCAGAATTGGCACTTCAAAAATGGCGTTTTCTGTTTTCTTATCGTACCAATCGGCTTCCACGTTTAAGCGGTTATCCAGGAAAGCAAATTCAGCACCTAAGTCGGTTTCTTTTACTACTTCCCACAATAAGGTGGGCGGCACTACGGTAGTAATACTGGCCCCCACGTAAGGTATGCCTCCGTAGAAAGCGGTATAACGCGGATCGCGGTTTACGGTTTGCGTGTAAATGTTAGACGGAATGTTGTTGTTACCTAATTTTCCCCAACTGGCTCTAAGCTTAAAATAATCAAAGATTTGCTGTTCTTTCATGAAAGATTCTTCCGAAACAATCCAGCCTAAACCCGCCGATGGAAAGTAATCGCGCCGGTCGCCCCTCGGGAACTTAGAGGAACCATCGTAGCGCAACGTAGCCGTTAATAGATAACGGTTTTTAAACGTGTAGTTAATCCTACCAAAATAAGAATTAAAAGTAGACCGATCGCCGGTATTTACAATATTATAGGTTTCCGGATCACCTAGGCCTAAATAAAGATTCGCTTCGGTTTCATAAACCACGTCGTTTACCGAACCGGTAAAAACTTCTGAACGGTCTTCCTGCGACGAAGTACCTAATAAAGCAGTCACGTCGTGATCGCCAAAAGTACGCTGGTAGGTTAAGGTATTTTCCCAAAGCCAACTGGTAAATTTGCTCCGGAATTTTTCTAAGCGGCTGCGGCGGGCAATTTGGGTTGTGGTTAAAGAGTCTTTGGATAAATAATTCCGGTACTCATTCATGCCATAGTTTAAACCCAGGCTAGTCCGGAAAGTAAAATTTTTAAAAAAATTCCATTCCCCGAAAACGTTACTGGTTAACCGCTGGCCATTTGATTTTTGGTTAAACCAATCCAAAGAAGCTTGCGGGTTAGAAAAGTTACCTAAACCTACATCGGCCGGATCGCCGTAATTACCATCAGCCCGCCGCACCTGGAGCACGGGTGGGGCCACAAAAGCCTGGTAAAAAATATCACCCGGAATATCTTTAGACTTATAATTATTAAAAATGGCGTTATAACCTACTTTAATGCGGTTACTCAATTTTACATCGGTTTGTAAACGGGCGGTAATTCTTTCGTAATCATTGCCTTTTACAATACCTTGCTGGTTTAAATAACCTCCGCTAACGCTAAAGGTTACCCGTTCTGAACCGCCCGAAACGGTTGCCTGGTGGTTGTGGATTTGCGCCGTCCGTAAAACCTGGTCGTACCAATCAGTAGTGGGTAAATTAAGCGGCACTGTATTGGCACCGGTTTTTTCGTTTACTAAAGTGGCATAATCCTGCGAGTTCGTCATTTCGAGTTTGTTAGTCACTTTTTGAATACCGGCAAAGCCGTTATAATTTAAAGTAACCTGACCTGCTTTACCTCTTTTGGTGGTAACGAGCACTACCCCGTTAGCGGCCCGTAAACCGTAGATAGAAGCGCTGGAAGCATCTTTCAGGATTTCCATGGATTCAATATCGGCCGGGTTTAAAAAACTTAAATCCGATACGAAAGTACCATCTACTACATATAGCGGCTCTACCCCACCTTGGGCCGAGCCAGCTCCCCGGATCCGGATTTGCGGCGAAGCTCCGGGCGCACCGGAGTTAGTAATTTGCACCCCAGCAACCCGCCCCTGTAAAGAGCTCACCGGGTTTTGCGACGATTGCCGCACAATTTCCTCGCTTTTTACCGAGGCAATAGAGCCCGTTACATCGCGCTTTTGCTGGGTACCATAACCCACTACTACTACTTCGTTTAATTGGGTAGCATCGGTGGCTAACTGAACGTTAATGGTGGTGCGGTTATTAACCGGTACTTCTTGTTGCTGGTAACCAATGTAGCTAAATACGAGAGTGGCATTGGCAGGGGCATTTACGGTAAAGTTACCGTCTACATCTGTTTGAGCGCCAGAAGTGGTTCCTTTCACTAAAACGCTTACCGCAATTAAAGCTTCGCCCGTTTTGGCATCAGTAACCCGACCCGAAATAGGCGCAGCATCTTGGGCATAAAGCAATGGAACACTAAACAGATAAAATAACAGTAAAAGGTATTTTTTCATACTATTGTTTTAAGATGGAAACAGATATTTTATACCTCCTGTATACGCCCATTTTAAATTTTGATAACCGGAAAACTTAGTTTTTTTGCGTTTTAAACAAAAACAAACGTTTTCTTCTTGTCGATCAGGACTTTTTATTTCAGAATTTTTAAAAAATTGTTTTGTGGGAGACCTCAGATATTTACTCTGGGGCAGAAAATACAAAAGCCTCCCACGGGAGGCTTTTGCACGATAAGCGTTTTACTTTAATTAAAGCGGCGCTTTTTCTCAGCTAATTAACTCTTAAAGCTATAGCCCTTTAAATAACAATTTTTAAAATTTTAAATTTTCAACCTGCAACTTGTAACATACAACCTAGAATGGTGGCTCTTCGGTGTCGAAGCTGGATTTTGGTAAGGAGTCGCCGTTCATTTTGCTGGGTAAGCGCACGGCGTTGCCGCCGCCAAACGGATCATCAAAATTGCTCGGTGGTAAAGCATTGCCCCCAAACGGATCCGCGCCAAAATCGCCTTCTAAATCACCGAACTTGGTAAACTTACCGATAAATTTAAGCGGCACTGTAGCCAAAGAACCATTCCGGTGCTTGGCAATAATTACTTCGCCCACACCTTGGGTTGGGTTACCTAATTCATCTTCGGTAATACCGTAATATTCAGGACGGTACAAGAAAATTACCATATCGGCGTCCTGCTCAATAGACCCGGATTCCCGTAAGTCGGAAAGCTGCGGTTTTTTATCGCCGCCGCGGGTTTCCACGGCCCGGCTTAGCTGCGAGAGTGCAATAACTGGTACGCTTAGTTCTTTGGCTAGCATTTTTAAAGCCCGCGAAATCGAAGCAATTTCCTGCTCCCGGTTACCACCACCGCCTTTGCCTTCGTTCCCGGTCATCAACTGCAAGTAGTCAATGATAATCATCTGGATGTCGTGCTGGGCTTTTAAGCGGCGGCATTTGGTACGCAATTCCCGGATAGATAAACCCGGGGTATCGTCGATAAAAATAGGCGCTTCGGAAAGTTTGGAAATTTTATGATTGAGCTGCGCCCATTCGTAATCAGCCAGGTTCCCTTTTTTAATTTTTTCACTTTCCAGCTCCGCTTCCGCCGAAATTAATCGGTTTACCAACTGCAAAGACGACATCTCTAGGGAAAAAATAGCTACCGGTTTACTAAAATCCACGGCCGCATTACGCATCGCCGATACTACGAACGCCGTTTTACCCATCGCGGGGCGGGCGGCCAAAATTACTAAATCCGAAGGTTGCCAGCCCGAAGTTACCCGGTCCAAAGCAGTAAAGCCACTGGGTACGCCGGTTAAACCTTCTTTCTGGTTTTTCTTTTCTTCGAGTTCCTTAATGGCTTTGTGCATTAAAGAACGCATATCGTCGAAGTTTTTGCGGATGTTGGCTTCTGATACTTCAAACAACGATTTTTCGGCGTAATCGAGCAAGTCAAACACGTCGGTGGTATCTTCGAAAGCGCGTTTTTCTACTTCGCTGGAAATCGAAATTAAGTCGCGTTTAATGGAGTTCTCGGTAATAATCCGGGCGTGAAATTCTACGTTGGCCGCCGAGTTAATCCGGGTAGTTAAGTTCATGACGTAGTACGGGCCACCCACAAACTCCAGTTCCCCGTCTTCGCGCAATTGCTGCGTTACCGTTAAAATATCAATCGGTTCTGATTTATCAAAAAGCGCCAGAATAGCTTTAAAAATTTTCTGGTGCGCATCTTTGTAAAAGCTTTGGGGCTTTAAAATATCAATAACCGTGGTTAAAGCGTCTTTCTCGAGCATTAAAGCCCCCAATACGGCTTCCTCTAAATCCAAAGATTGCGGCGGCACTTTGCCTAAACCAACAGCAAAGCCACTTTTGCCATTGCTATTTCCATTCCAACGGGCGGTTTTCCCATCGCGCGAAAACTTTACTTTACTTTCCTCCATACACAAATCTAACAAAGTTCTCGATTGGCTTATTAACAATTTATAAACGTTTTCGTCCACAAAGCTTTGGAGGCTGGTACTGAACGAATAATAATTTTTTAAAAATTCATCTTAAACCAACCGCTTATTTCCCGGATTTTTCTAAAGAAGCGAGACTGAAAAAAATTTGTACATTTGTTTTCTGACTTACCCCGATTACATGCAAACAACGCAATTGCAACGCATTCATTTAATAGCTGTAGGCGGCAGCATTATGCATAATCTCGCGCTGGCGCTTCACCAGAAAGGACTCGATATTAGTGGTTCCGACGACGAAATTTTTAATCCGGCCCACGACCGCTTGCAGGCAGCCCGAATATTACCCGCCGAAATGGGCTGGTTTCCCGAGAAAATTACGCCCGAGTTAGATGCCGTTATTCTGGGTATGCACGCCCGCGCCGATAACCCGGAATTGCTTCGTGCCCAGGAATTAAACATTCCAATTTATTCTTTCCCGGAGTTTATTTACCAGCAATCCATCAACAAACAACGTATTGTTATTGGGGGCAGCCACGGCAAAACTTCTATTACCGCCATTATCCTGCACGTACTAAAATACCACAACCGGTTATTTGACTATGCCGTGGGCGCGCAACTGGAAGGCTTTGATTTAATGGTGAAGTTAACCGAAGAGGCGCCCATTATTATTATCGAGGGCGACGAGTATTTAGCTTCCCCAATTCAACGGGTACCTAAGTTTCATTTATACCATCACCACATTGGGGTAATCAGCGGCATTAGCTGGGATCACATCAATGTGTTTCCGGACCCGAAGATGTACCGCGAACAGTTCCGGATTTTTGCCGAAATGACTCCTAAAGCTGGTACGCTTATTTACAACCAAGACGACGAACAAGTACTGCACGTGGCCGTGCCGCGTAGCGAAGTAGTAAAATACATTGGCTACACCGTACACGAGCATCAGGTACACAATGGCATAACTTACCTGCAAACCAAAAAAGACGATGTTCCATTACAGATTTTCGGGGAGCACAACTTACGGAATATTTCAGCGGCCAAAGAAGTTTGCAAACAATTAGGCATTAAACCGCAATCTTTTTACGAAGCTTTAAAAACATTTAAAGGAGCAGCGCGGCGGCTCGAATTTTTAGGCGGCAATCATAGTGCCCGGGTGTATAAAGATTTTGCCCACGCTCCATCTAAAGTAAAGGCTACCACCGAGGCTTTGAAAAATCAGTTCCCGAACCGCAAACTGGTAGCCTGCCTGGAATTGCATACTTTTAGCAGCTTAAACAAAGAATTTTTACCGCAATACAAAGGCGCTTTTGGCCGGGCCGATGTACCTATTGTTTATTTCAACCCCAAAACCCTGGAGCATAAACGCATGCCTGCCTTGCTGCCCGAAGATATCAAGCAAGCCTTCGGCAACCAAGACATTCAGGTTTTTAACGACAGCCAGCAATTAACGGATTATTTAAAATCGCTTAACTGGACCAACCAGAATTTACTATTAATGAGTTCGGGTACTTACGACAACCTGGACCTGCAAGCGCTTACGACCCACATCTGCCAGCAATAACCCGACTATGAAACTGAACCTGCGTAAACCACTTGTTTTCTTTGATCTGGAAACTACCGGGGTAGATATTTGCCGCGACCGCATCGTGGAAATTTGCCTGTTAAAAATAATGCCTTCCGGCGAAGAAATAATTCGTACCATGCGGATTAACCCAACCATTCCTATTCCGCTGGAATCCAGTTTAATTCATAACATTTACGACGACGACGTAAAAGACGCCCCTACTTTCGCCAAAGTGGCACACCAAGTAGATGCTTTTTTAAAAGGCTGCGATTTAGCGGGTTATAATTTAATAAAATTTGATATTCCGGTACTGGCCGAAGAGTTTTTACGGGTAGATATTGATTTTGACATAACCAACCGCTCTATTGTAGATGTTTGCCGGATTTTCCACCAGATGGAGCAGCGTACTTTATCGGCCGCTTACAAGTTTTACTGCAACAAACCACTGGAACACGCGCATACCGCCGAAGCCGATACTATTGCCACTTACGATATTTTAAAAGCGCAACTGGATAGGTACGAACATGTAACCGTTACCACGCCCGATTGCAAAGAAGAACACCCCGTAACTAACGATATTCCGAAGCTGCATAAGTTTACTTTTCAGAACACCGCCGATTTATCGGGTAGGATTTTATTTAATGCGGCTGGTCAGGAAGTATTTAATTTTGGCAAGCATAAAAACGTACCCGTGGAAGAAATTTTTGCCAAAGATCCGCATTATTACGATTGGCTCATGAAAGGCGATTTTCCGCTGCAAACCAAAAAAGTGTTCACCCGCATTAAACTCCGCAGCTTTAAAGGCAGCTTTAAGATTGGGTGAGGTTAGTTAAAAGGTTTAAAAGTTGGAAGGTTGAAAAGTTTAGAAAGTTGGATTTCTAAAAATTGATTTAAATAATTGAATCAGAAACTTATAAATTCAAATTTTAAAGTGTATTAGATCAAAACTTTTCAACTTTCCAACCTTTCAACTATTTCGCTTTATCTGATTTCAACACCAAGGCCAGCGTAAGTGCGGCAATCCAAAACAATTTCTTTTTCATAAATTTTAAAAATTAAAAAAGCCTGGTTGTTTATACGCAACCAGGCTTTGTATTTATACACGTAAGCTGTTATTGTTTTTTATAATACTTCATGGCATCCGGTAAATGCCTTTGAATATCGGCAATCCGGGTTTGGTCAGAAGGGTGGGTAGATAAAAATTCCGGTGGAGCTTGTCCGCCTTTACCGGCCGCCATTCTTTCCCAGAAAGGCACGGCTTGCTGCGGATCATAACCCGCCATCGCCATAAAAATCAATCCCAACTCATCCGCTTCCGATTCCTGCTTCCGGCCATAAGCTAATAAACCTAGTTGCGAACCGGCGCCGTAAGCGGTTAAAAACAAGTTATTGGTTAAACTCGGGTTAGAGCCCATAGCCGCTTGCAAAGTTGCGCCGCCCAACTGCTGCAATAACCCCTGACTCATGCGCTCATCACCGTGCTTGGCAATGGCGTGGGCAATTTCGTGCCCCATAACTACGGCTAAACCAGTTTCGTCGCGGGTAACCGGAAGAATGCCGGTATAAACAGCCACTTTACCACCCGGCATACACCAGGCATTTACCTGCGGATCCTGAATTAAATTAAATTCCCAGGCGTAACCGGCCAGTTGATCACTTAAATTATTCTGCGCCATGTATTGCTCCACGGCTCTTTGAATACGGCCACCCACCCGTTTTACCATGGCGGTATTCTGCGAACTATTAACAACCTTTGCTGTATCCAGCACCTGTTTGTACGATGCATAACTCATTTGCTGCATTTCAGCGGAGGGCACTAAAGATAGTTGCCGACGGCCGGTAATTGGCACGGTAGCGCAACCCAGTACCAGTAAAAAACTGCTGTAAAGAAATATTTTTTTTAACATACACTTAGCGAATTATAGGTAATCTTTTTTGGTGTTACAACGATGTATCTGCTAACGCAAATACATAAACCGTTTTTTTAAAATAAGCATAATACATGCCAGTTGGCTTTATACGTCGGGGTAAGCCCGAAATGTTCTGCCTTTGTTCTGGTTTTATTTTAGCTTTTTCTTAGCCCGCAAATTTACTTTTTCTCAGTGCCGCTCGGCATTTTAGAGTAAAACTATCCGGTTTTTTTCGCCGGAAACTTCTCTAAAAAAATTATTCAGCTAATTTTGAGTAAAACTACTTGCCGCATGAAAATACTTTGCATTGGCCGAAATTACGCCGACCACAT
Organism: Adhaeribacter swui; assembly: GCF_014217805.1. Classification (NCBI taxonomy): domain Bacteria; kingdom Pseudomonadati; phylum Bacteroidota; class Cytophagia; order Cytophagales; family Hymenobacteraceae; genus Adhaeribacter; species Adhaeribacter swui. The sequence goes on along the minus strand of NZ_CP055156.1, from coordinate 3,060,462 downwards.
TGCTGAATTGCATAACGAAGTACCCGACGAACCCGTTATTTTTTTAAAACCCGACACGGCCTTACTCAAAAATAACGACCCTTTTTATTATCCGGATTTTACGCAGGATATACATCACGAACTGGAAATTATTTTGCGCATCAGCAAAGAAGGCAAAAACATTCAGCCCCAATTTGCCAAAAATTATTTCGATGCCATTGGTCTGGGTATTGATTTTACTGCCCGCGATTTGCAAAGTAAAGCCAAAAGCAAAGGCTTACCCTGGGATTTGGCCAAAGGGTTTAACGGTTCCGCCCCCGTATCTGAATTTTTACCTTTAGCCGATTACCCGGATTTAAAAAACATAAACTTTACTTTGCGCTTAAATCAGGAAATAAAACAACAGGGCAATACCAGTTTTATGTTGCATCCGTTCGAAAATATAATCAGTTATATTTCGCAGTTTATTCTTTTAAAGAAGGGCGATATTATTTTTACTGGTACCCCCAAAGGAGTTGGTCCGGTGCAAGTGGGCGACCGCTTGGAAGGATTTTTAGAAGACAAAAAAGTTTTAGATTTTGAGATTAAGTAAGTTTTTTCTTTTCAGTACCTTTACTAGTTTGTTTTTTTCGGGTGCTTCTGCCCAAAACCCCGAAGAAGCGGAAGGTTACTTTTTATTTCCGATTCACCCGGGCCGTCAGAATTTTTTATCCGGCAGCATGGGCGAAATCCGGCCCAACCATTTTCACGGGGGCATTGATATTAAAACCGATCAGGTAACCGGCTTACCGGTTTACGCTGCCGCCGACGGGTACATTTCTAAAATCGAGGTTTCGAGTTATGGCTACGGGTACATGTTGTACCTTACCCACCCCAATGGTTTAACCACCACCTACGCCCACCTCGAAAGTTTTGCCCCGGCCATTGCCCAGTATGTTCTGGAAATGCAATACGCCAAGCAATCTTTCGATGTAAAACTAACGCCGGCCAAAGATCAGTTTGTTTTTAAACGCGGCGATGTGATTGCGAAATCGGGCAATACGGGAGGTTCGGCGGGGCCGCATTTGCACTTCGAAGTACGCGATGCCAAAAATAACCTGCAAAACCCGTTAAAATACGGCTTTAAAGAAATTCAGGACGATGTAGCGCCCGAAGTACAAGCCGTGGCTTTAAAAACCATGAGTATTGATGCCCGCATTAATCAATTGTTTGGCCGCCAGGAATTTGCCGTTTTAAAAACCGGGCCCAATGCGTATACTTTAAAAGATACTATTCGGGCGAATGGCTTATTAGGTTTAGAATTTAACGCCTTCGACCGGTACACCGGCGCCTGGAATAAAAACGGCGTGCAGCAGGTAGATGTTTTAGTAGGTGGCAAACCGCATTACACCCATCTACTTGATAACATTCCGTTTGATTACCAGCGCATGGTATCGTGGCACGTAAACTACGAAAATTTAAAATTAACCGGTAAAAGCTTCCAGAAATGCTACATCGACGATGGCAACACCTTGCCTCTGTATAATACCGGCGCGCACAAAGGGAAATTAAAAATTAACCCGGGCGCCAGTTACCCCATTACCATGTTGTTTAAAGATTCTTACAACAATACAACCACGCTGCAATTTGTTATTCAAGGAGAACAACCCGTAAGCAATCATACATTTGCGGATCTTGTTAAAAAGAAAAAAATTAATGTAGAAGTAGCCGAAGATATTTTAAAAATTTCGGCAGCGGATACGGGTAGCACGCCCAAAAACATTAATTTGTTTATCCGGAACAAGCGCTACGATTTAATTCCGAGCTACACGGTGCAATCTACGTCGGTGTATTTGTATGATTTGCGCGGTGGTTTACCTGATTCCATTATTTACAACGGCACTACTCAAAAATTTAATTTCCGGCAGGCCATACCCAATAATACCGATTATTCTTACGCCGATAATAACTTAGCGCTGCAATTTTACCCTTTTACTTTGTTCGATACCCTATATTTACGCTCGAACTACGAGAATGGTGTCTGGACGATAAACGATGTTACTACTCCCCTGTTTCAACCATTACGAGTAACGATAAAGCCCGAAGTGCCAATAACTGATAAAACCACCGCCGGAGCGGTTTGGCTGGGTTGGGGCAAAAGCCGGGCTTTCATTAACGGCGTCTGGAAAGACGATCAGTTTACTTTTACTACCCGAAATTTGGGCAAGTACACCATCATGAACGATACCAAACCGCCTACCGTGCGTTTGATTTCTAAATCTCCGGCCATGGTGCGCTTTAAAGTGGGCGATGATTTATCGGGCTTAGCTTCTTACCGGGCCGAGATTAACGGGCAGTTTTTGTTATTAAAGTACGAACACAAAGCGGCCATGCTGTACTCCGAAAAATTAGATAAATCGGTACCCTTAAAAGGCGATCTAACGGTGTGGGTGAAAGACGCAGTGGGTCACGAAACTATCTTTAAAACAAAAATTTAAAAATTTATCATTTCCTTATAAAAGAAGTAATTATATCTGTATTATTGTAAAAAATACAATAAGTATTTTATCCAAAAACTATGAATTTACAAATCGGCGACGAAGCCCCGGATTTTGCCATTCCTGATCAGGACGGCATTGTGCATAAACTATCCGATTATCAGGGCCGCAAACTGGTTATTTACTTTTACCCCAAAGACGATACCCCCGGCTGCACCGCCCAGGCCTGCAACCTCCGCGACAATTATTACGACCTGCGCCAGAAAGGTTATGAAGTAATTGGCGTGAGCGTAGACAGTGAAAAGTCGCACCAGAAGTTTATTAAAAAATTTGAATTGCCTTTCACGCTTCTATCCGATATCGACAAGAAAATGGTAGAAGCTTACGGCGTATGGCAGGAAAAAAGCATGTACGGCCGCAAATACATGGGCACCATGCGTTATACCTTCATCATCGACGAAAAAGGCATCATTCAAGACATCATCACCAAAGTAGATACCAAAGACCACGCGAGCCAACTTGTTGGCTAGTTAAAAGTTAAGAGTTATAAGTTATGAGTTGGTAAACACCTTAGAGAGAGTAAATCGCATTCAAATAAGCTTTACCAACTTTTAACCTTCTAACTTTTCAACCTTTTAACTTTTCAACCTTCAAACCAACAACTCATAACTTTCAACTCTTAACTCTTATAATGAACCCATTTAACAAGAATAAAGTAGAATTAACCACCATTGCGGCGCAGGTGCGTCGGGATATTTTACGGATGGTGCACGCGGTAAATTCCGGGCACCCGGGCGGCTCTTTGGGTTGTACCGAGTTTTTTGTATCGCTTTATTTTAAAATAATGGATCACGATCCAAAATTTAACATGAGCGGCGCCAACGAAGATATTTTCTTTTTATCCAACGGTCATATTTCGCCGGTTTGGTACAGCGTTTTAGCCCGGTCGGGTTATTTTGAAGTAAGCGAGCTAGCTACTTTCCGGAAATTAAATTCGCGGCTGCAAGGCCACCCGGCTACGCACGAGCATTTACCCGGCATCCGGATTGCTTCCGGCTCTTTGGGCCAAGGTTTATCGGTAGCGATTGGCGCCGCGCAAGCTAAAAAGTTAAACGGCGACGATAAACTGGTTTACGTACTCATGGGCGACGGTGAATTAGACGAAGGTCAGATTTGGGAAGCTGCCATGTACGCCCCGCACCACAAAGTAGATAACTTAATTGCCACCGTAGATTACAACGGCCAGCAAATTGACGGCCCGACCGATGCCATTATGAACCTGGGTAACTTGCGGGCCAAGTGGGAATCTTTCGGCTGGAAAGTTTTAAACTGTACCGATGGAAATAATTTCGACGAATTACTGCCGGTATTGGAAGAAGCCAAATCATTAACTGGTCAGGGTCAACCGATCATTATTTTAATGAATACCCAAATGGGATTTGGCGTTGACTTTATGATGGGTTCGCACAAATGGCATGGCGTAGCGCCGAACGATGCGCAATTACAAGAAGCTTTGTTGCAGTTAAAAGAAGCGCAAGACGATTATTGATTCATAAAAATTGATTCACTCAGAAGAAGCTTCTTTTATACGGCAGATCAGGAAGTTTCTTCCGAGTGAATTTTAATTTCTTCTGTTGTTTACGAGTTGCCTGGCTCGGCTTTTAGGTTCTGATTTATTAAAAATTTTAAAAATTTGCTTTTTCCGGTTGAAAGTAACGGTTAAAATAGGACTACTCATTGGCTTACTCCTGGCGGTTTACTCCGGGAGCTATGCCCAGACTGCCCTTAAAAAAATCGAACCGGTAAAGAAAACCCGCATCTTGTTCTTGCTCGACGGCTCAGGCAGCATGCTGGCCAAATGGGAAAGCAGCGACCGCATGAAAGTTGCCAAAGTGTTACTTTCTAAATTAGTGGATTCGCTGGCGCAATACGAAAACCTGGAACTTGCCTTGCGGGTATACGGCCATCAGTTTGATAGAGAAAAGAACAACTGTACCGACTCCCGGTTGGAAGTAGCTTTTAAAGAAGGCAACGAAGAGCAAATTAAAACCCGGCTGAAGCAAATTGTACCGCGCGGCAATACGCCCATCACGTATTCCCTGGAACAAGCGGCCAAAGATTTTCCGGTGGATAAAAATGCGCGAAACGTTTTGATTTTGATTACCGATGGCCTAGAATCCTGCGGCGGTGACCCATGTGCTACGGCAAAAGCGCTACAGAAAAAACGGATATTTTTAAAACCATTTGTGATTGGTATTGGCATCGAAAAGCAATTTGTACCCGAGTTGGCTTGTATGGGGCAGTACTTTAATGCCGCCGATATTAGTTCTTTCCGGCAGGTGCTGGATAATGTGGTAAAAATGGCCCTGAGCAAAACTACGGTATCCGTGGAGTTAAAAGACGAACAAGGCAAACCCGTGGAGAGCAACGTAAATTTAACGTTTGTTAATAACGTAACCGAAGAACCGGAGTACAACTACGTACATTATTTATCGGCAGCGGGCAAAACCGATGTGCTGGATATTGATGCTTTGCTGAGCTACGATTTAGTGGTAAATACGGTACCACCCGTGGTTTTAAAAAATTTAGATATTAAACCCGGCGAGCACAATGTATTTTCGGCTAAAACGCCGCAGGGCACTTTGTATTTGCGGCAAGATGCCGTATCGCCATTTGGCGTAACCGAGGCCATTGTGCGGGAGAATAATTCTAAAAATACCTTAATAGCCTTACGTTTCGGCAGCCGGCAAAAACTACTGGCTGGCACTTACGATTTAGAACTACTGACTTTGCCCCGCATCTACCTCAACAACGTGGAAATTAAGCAAGGCCAGACCAATACTATTACTTTTCCGCCGCCGGGTTTATTAAATATTCCCACAGAACTACAAGGCTTTGGCAGCTTGTACGTGCTGGAAAAAGATGGCACCCAGCGTTGGATTTACAATTTACCCGAGAGCAACAGCCGCACTAATTTACCTTTACAACCCGGCCAATACCGCTTGGTTTATCGCACCAAAACGGCCAATGCCAGTAAGTTTACCGATGTACAAAATTTTGAAATAAGATCTGCCGCAACCACAACCATAAAACTATTTCGCTAAATAATAATGAAAGACTTTCCTTACACCGAATCTAAAGACACCCGCTCCGGTTTCGGTGCCGGATTACACGAATTAGGCAAAACCAACCCCAACGTGGTAGCGCTTTGCGCCGATTTAACGGGTTCTTTAAAAATGGACGCTTTTAAAAAAGATTTTCCGGAGCGTTTCTTCCAGGTAGGTATCGCCGAAGCCAACATGATTGGTTTAGCCGCCGGTATGACCATAGGCGGTAAAATTCCGTTTACCGGTACTTTTGCTAACTTTTCGACTGGGCGGGTGTACGATCAAATCCGGCAATCGGTGGCTTACTCCGGTAAAAACGTAAAAATCTGCGCGTCGCACGCCGGTTTAACTTTAGGCGAAGATGGCGCCACCCACCAGATTCTGGAAGACGTGGGCATGATGCGCATGTTACCCCACATGACCGTAATTAATCCTTGCGATTTTAATCAAACCAAAGCCGCCACTATTGCTATTGCCGAGTACGATGGTCCGGTTTACCTGCGTTTTGGTCGCCCGGTAGTACCCAACTTTACGCCTGCCGATCAGAAATTTGAAATTGGTAAGGCTGTTATTTTAAACGAAGGCGCCGATGTAAGTATTTTTGCGACCGGCCACTTGGTTTGGAAAGCTATTTTGGCGGGTAAATTGTTAGCCGAGCAAGGCATCGATGCCGAAATAATAAATATCCACACCATTAAACCTTTAGACGAAGAAGCTGTCTTAGCATCGGTGAGTAAAACCCGCTGCGTAGTAACTGCCGAAGAGCACCAATTAAATGGTGGTTTAGGCGACAGCATCGCGCAATTATTGGCCCGGAAAATACCGTTACCAATAGAAATGGTAGGTGTAAACGACTCCTTTGGCGAAAGTGCTACGCCCGACCAGCTAATGGAAAAGTACGGCTTAAACGAAGCGGCCATAGTAAACGCCGTGCAAACCGTAATGGCCCGTAAGTAGTTTCGTTGTTTGTTGTGCGTTATTCGTTATTCGGGTAATAGCTTTATTCGAACAACGAATAACAAACAACAGATAACAACCTCTTTGGAAGATCAGGAAATAGTAGAAAAATTTAAAAATCCCGATTCCCGCAATTGGGCTTTTAACCAGCTGGTGCGCAAGTACCAGCAAAAAGTGTATTGGCACGTCCGGAAAATGGTAATTGACCACGACGAAGCCGATGATTTAACCCAAGAAGTTTTTATTAAAATCTGGAAGCACCTCCCCGACTTCCGCCAGGATGCCCAACTCTACACCTGGATTTACCGCATCGCCACCAACGAATGTCTCAGTTTTTTAAAATCTAAAAAGCGCCGGTTCTTTTTGCCCATCAACGATATCTCAGAAGAGTTATCTCAGAAGATAGACGCCAATGCCGGTCCGGATGCCGACCAAATTCAATTAAAACTGCAAAAAGCTTTGTTAAAACTACCCGACAAGCAACGCCTGGTGTTTAACATGCGCTACTACGACGAACTGAAATACGAAGAAATAGCTGAAATTTTGGGTACCTCGGTGGGGGCTCTAAAAGCATCGTACCACCACGCCGTAAAAAAAATCGAAGATTTTCTGACTAACTCTTAAACCTTTGGGCATTTCTATCATCTAAAAAGCATGAAACAAAATTTTAACCTGGAGGATATTCCGAAAGCAAACCTGTACCGGGTGCCGGATGATTATTTCCAGAAACTGCCGCAAGTAGTAATGAACCGGGTAGCTGGCCCGCAACAAACGCCGGCTAATTCCTGGTGGAGCGGCATTTCCTATGCTTACCGTACCAGTGTAGCTAGTTTTTTAATTTTAGTAAGTTTTGTGGCAGCTTTCTATTTTTCGCCAGGTTTAAACCAGGAAAATTCTAGCGCAAGACTGTCGGGTATTAACCAACAAGAAGCGCTGGAGTATTTTTTAACCCAGGATAATATAAATAGCAGCGAGTTAGCCGACTTAAACTTAGCCGATACAGATGTATCAGCGGATTTTATACATGTAACGTCCGGGGATATTCTGGAAACCGTGGATGATCAACAGTTAGAAGAAATATATTAACTAAAGTAATGAAATTTAAAAATTTTGCTTTTCTGATGTTCCTGATTTTTACCAGCGCACTTACCCAGGCGCAGCCCAGTCGGGGTTTTAAAGAACAAACCGACCAACAACGCCAGGAGCGGATGGAAAAAATTAAAAATGCCAAAATTGCTTACCTCACCGACAAGTTACAGCTAACTACCGAGCAAGCGCAAAAGTTCTGGCCCGTATACAACGCCTACGAAGCCGAACGCCGCCAGGCCCGGGTAAAGCCCCGGCTTATGAAAGAAGCAAACCTGGAAACCATGTCGGATACGCAATTACGCGAAGCCATTACCGAGATGCACAACGTGCGCCAAAACGAATTGAACGTAGAAAAACAATACGTCGACAAATTTCTGAAGGTAATTTCGGTGAAGCAACTCGCTACTCTGTACCGGAGCGAGCGGGAGTTTACCCGCGTACTACTCAAAAAATTAGATAATCATCGCCCGATGGGTTCAAGATAACTTAAAATACCTATTTTCTGTTTTGATTACTAGCCCGGCTTTTAGTAGAAGCCGGGCTTTTTTATGTTCTTTGCCGTACACTTGCGTAATGGGCATTTCTTGTTTAGTTAAATGCTCATGAAATTTAAAAAATTTAAAAAATGAACGTAGTCCGTAGACCATGGACTAAAAACTATTGACAACATGCTTTCACAAAGGCAATTATTTTTACAGTACCAGGCTCAAACCACCGATTTTCCTTTATTATTAGAAGTAGAACGAGCCGAAGGCGTTTACATGTACGGGCCTAACGGCGAACGTTATTTGGATTTAATTTCCGGCATTGGCGTGAGTAACGTAGGCCACCGGCACCCCGAAGTAATTGCGGCCATCCAACAACAACTCGATAAATACCTGCACTTAATGGTTTATGGCGAAGTAGTACAAGGCCCGCAGGTACAATTAGCGGCCAAACTAGTGGAAACTTTACCAGCGCATTTAAACAACGTGTACTTGGTTAATTCGGGTTCCGAAGCCGTGGAAGGCGCTTTAAAATTAGCGAAACGGTATACCGGCCGCACCGAACTTATTTCGTTTAATAACGCGTATCATGGCTCTACCCACGGTTCTTTATCGCTTAATGGCTCCGAAAATTTTAAAAATGCGTTTCGGCCATTATTGCCCGACGTGCGCCAGATTCAGCATAACAGCTTTCCGGGTTTAGAAAATATCACTACGCGCACCGCCGCCGTTATTCTGGAAACAGTGCAGGGCGAAGCTGGTGTGCGAATACCGGAACCGGGCTATTTACCGGCCTTGCGCGAACGTTGTAACCAAACCGGCACCTTACTGATTCTCGACGAAATTCAGGCTGGTTTTGGGCGAACCGGTACTTTTTGGGCTTTCGAGCAGTTTGGAATAAAGCCAGATATTCTGGTTTGCGCGAAAGGCATGGGTGGCGGTATGCCCATTGGGGCTTTTATCGCTTCGCAGGAAGTAATGGGTAGTTTAAAAAATGATCCTTTGCTGGGGCATATTACTACTTTTGGCGGACATCCGGTTTCTTGCGCCGCTTCATTAGCTACTTTACAGATTCTACAAAACAGTGATTTAATCGCGCAAGTACCCGCAAAAGCTAATTTATTCCGGCAATTACTGGTTCATCCCCGCATAAAATCTATCCGCAACTGTGGTTTATTAATGGCCGCAGAGTTCGAATCTTTTGCGGTTTTAAAACCTATCATCGACCGGGCTATCGAAAACGGAGTGCTCACCGATTGGTTTTTATTCTGCGATAATTCCATGCGGTTGGCCCCACCCTTAACTATCTCGGAAGAAGAAATTAAAGAAGCCTGCCAAATCATTATTCAATCTATCAACGAAGTCTTTCCGGATTAAAATTTTAAAATACTCCTGCCTAGTATTAGTGGTTTGCCGGCAGCACTGTTGTTTTACTCTGCTTTTTAACTCACTATGCCTAACCAGCAACGGGTAATTTTTAAATTTCACATCTATTGCTAGTATTTTAAGTAATCCACCAACTATCTTCTAAATTTCCAGTAAAAGGGTAGGTTTCACTCGGTAGGGTGGGCCGCCTTTTACCCGGTAAATTTTAAATAATTTAAAATTTACCGGGTTTACCTTAATTTGTCCGAAACTTTCCCCTTGGCTTCTATTCTATGGAAATAGTTATTGTGTTGGGTTTACTCCTGATTGCCATTATTCTGTTTGCTACCGAAAAAATCTCCGTAGATATCGTTACACTGATCATGCTGATCATTCTGTGTGCGACTCGCATTATCACGCCCGAAGAAGCTTTTGCCGGCTTTAGCAGCGATTTTATTGTAATTATTGCTTCGGTATTTGTATTAAGCGCCGCTTTGGAAGAAACTGGTATTTTGGACTTTGTTATTGTAAAGCTGGTACGGATAGCAGGCAAAAACGCGGGCTTTATGCTTTTTCTGGTAATGGTAATTGCGGGCGGCATTTCGGCTTTTATGAACAATACCACTGTAACGGCCATGTTTGTAAGTCCGCTGGTTTCGTTATCGCGGCAAATAAAAACCAGCAGTTCTAAATTACTCATGCCCCTCGCCTATGCTTCCATCTTGGGCGGCACCTGCACTTTAATTGGCACATCTACCAACGTGGCCGTAAGTGGTTATATTGATAAAGTAGGTTTAAACCCGGTTGGTTTATTCGAGATTACCCCCATTGGAATCGTAATTTTTGTGGTTGGCATTACTTACATGATGACCATCGGGAAGAAAATGCTGCCCGACCACCAGGATCATGGTTTAACCGAGGAATATAAAATCCAGAAATACATTACCGAAGTAGTGGTAATGGAAGAATCGCCGTTGGTAGGCCAAATTGCTTATTCATCGGACCTGGCAAAGCAAAAATTTAAAATTTTAAACATCATCCGGAACAAAGAAAAGTTTTTACCCGACCATCGCACCCGCATTCGGGCCAACGATATTATTCTGGTAGAAGGCGAAAAAGATGATTTGATAAAAATAAAAGAAACCAAAGGCGTAGAAATTATGGCCGATGTGATTTTGGAGGAAGCTTTGCAAAGCGATGAAATCCGGTTGGCCGAAATCCTGATTACCGCTCACTCCGATATGATTCGGCAATCTATTAAAGAAGTTGATTTTCAGCGGCGGTATGGTTTGGTGGTGCTGGCTATTTCGCGGCAAGGTGAACCAATTCGCACTAAAATTGGCGCGGTGCGATTAAAACTCGGCGATTTATTGTTGGTGCAAGGCTCGGCGCAGCGCCTCAGTTATTTAAGTTCTAATCAACACTTAGCCGTTCTGGATGCTTTTACCCCGGTTTTATTTAAAAAACAAAAAGGGCTCATTACCATTAGCTGTTTTATTCTGGCTATTCTGGTAGGTTCGCTTAATTTATTACCCTTATCCATTAGTTTTTTAACCGCGGCAGTTATTAGTATTTTGCTTAAATGCATTAACACCGATAAAGCTTACAGCGCTATTGACTGGCGCTTACTTATTTTAATTGGAGGCATGACGGCGTTTGGTACGGCGATGGAACGTTCCGGGGCGGCGGCTTATCTGGCCGAAAATATTGTATCACTCCTGGAGCCTTTTGGTAAGCTGGGTATTTTGGCGGGCTTTGTATTTTTAACGGTATTTCTTACGCAACCCATGTCGAATGCGGCCGCGGCTTTAGTAATTGTGCCGGTGGCGCTACAAACCGCTATTACCTTGGGGGCCAATCCGCGGTCTTTTGCCATTGCTATTATGCTGGCGGCTTCGGTATCTTTGGTTACGCCCTTCGAGCCTTCTTGTATTTTGGTTTACGGGCCCGGCAAATACAAATTCAACGATTTTATACGCGTAGGTTCTGGTTTAACTTTGGTGCTGGTGGTAATTATTTTAACCATGGTGCCTATTTTCTGGCCCTTATAAAACTTACCGCCTAAGCCATTCTACAACAACACAGAAAAAATCCGGCAAAGTAAAATTTTTAAAAAAATTAAATTATCAGGAATCCAGAAATGCCTGGGACTCTTGTTTAATGTGTTCGCGCGATTGGCCGTCTTTTACGCCCAAAGAAATATTGCGGACCAACACGCCCACAATCGCTTTTTTAAAACCTAGTTTTTCGGCCATCTCTACGCAGAAATCCATCTCGTTGTCATCCACAATCCCATCGGCGAGCATCATTTCTACCAAATCGTATATTTGATCAAACCGTTCGGAATCGTTGTGGGGCATCTCAAAGCTAATGGATTGTGCGTTGGCCAGTAAAGAACGTACTTCTTCTTGCCTTAAACCATTTTTTTTGCCAATGGCAATAATATAGTTCATCTCCGCCGAATCAACGTGGCCATCGATTTTAGCCAGAGCCCCCAGGTTTAAAATGTGACTCTTCACTCGTTTAATTTCCTCACTTTCAAAAAAGCTAAACATATCTTACAATATAGGTTTGGGATCAGGGCTTAATTACACTATTACTAATTTAACGAAAAACCGACAGGAATTATCTGCTTCATCTTAATTTTTTTAAGTTAAAAACAGACGCACCTGGGTGCGGCCTGTAAAGCTATACGCAAGTACCCGGAGTTGGTAGCAGCTTTTTGCACTAATTTTCAAGAAAGTAAATTTTTAAAAATTTTACTTATATTTTACTGATTTACAATAAACTAAGTAAAATCTGGTTAAATTTTACTTAAAAACTATTGGGCATTTACACGCTTTCACAAACTAAATTAGTTAATTTGCCGCCTTAACAAGATTAGCCATGAAACGTATTGCAGTACTAACTTCCGGGGGCGATTCACCTGGTATGAACGCTTGTATCCGGGCAGTTGTCCGAACGGCTATTTACTACGGGGTAGAGGTTTACGGTATTCGTAAAGGATATAATGGCCTGATTAAAGGCGAAATAATTAAAATGGATTCTGCCTCGGTTAGTAATACCATTCAAAAAGGCGGTACCATTCTAAAATCGGCCCGCAGCCAGACATTCATGACAAAAGAAGGCCGTCAGGAGGCCTACGAACAACTTCAAAAATTTGAAATTGAAGGTTTAGTGACCATTGGTGGGAATGGTACATTTACCGGTGCTACCTTATTTCACGAAGAATTTGGAATTCCGATTGTAGGAGCGCCCGGCACCATTGATAACGATTTATACGGCACCGATTATACCATCGGCTACGACACCGCGGTAAATACCGCCCTGGATGCCATTGATAAAATCCGGGATACGGCCGATAGCCACGAGCGGGTATTTTTTGTGGAGGTAATGGGCCGCGACTCGGGTTATATAGCCATGCCCTGCGCCATTGGCGGCGGGGCCGAAATAGTGCTGATTCCGGAAACCAAAACCACGATTCCGGATGTAATTTCTACGTTACAAAATGGCTGGAGCCGCTCAAAAACCTCGTTTATTATTGTGGTGGCCGAAGGCGACGAAGAAGGCAATGCCACCGAAATTGCTGCCCGCGTAAAAGAAGCTATTCCGCAAATGGATGCCCGGGTTACTATTCTGGGTCACGTACAACGGGGTGGACCTCCTACCGCCGCAGACCGGTTATTGGCCAGCCAGATAGGCATTGCCTGCGTGGAAGGCTTACTTAATGGCAAAAAAGACGTGATGGCTGGCTTTGTAAACAATCGTTTGGTATACACGCCTTTTAAAGACACCATCACCAAGAAAAAAATAATAAACCAACGCTTCGTGCGCATGGTCGAGATTTTAAGTGTGTAATTTGTTAGTTGAAAGGTTGGGAAGTTTAAAAGTTGGAAGGTTGATAAGTTGGAAAGTTGAAACGTTAATTTTCTGAAATTCTATAAGTTAAATATTTTGAATGTATTTTAACAGAAGTTTAAAAATTACTTCCAGAAGCACCAACACAGAATTGAATTTGAAGTATTACCAACTTTTAAACCTTCCAACTTTTCAACCATTCAACTCCTGCTCGATATAAGCCAGAATAGCATCCCAAGCCTGCGGGTGGAACCAGGTATAATCGTTGTTTTTGGTAAACCAGGTAAGCTGGCGTTTGGCGTAACGCCTACTGTTTCGCTTTAATAAGCGTATGGCTTCTTCCCAATCGTACTCCCCGTTTAAATAAGAAAAAATCTCCTGGTAACCTACAGTTTGTAAAGCATTATGCCCTTGATACGGTTTTAACTGTTCTACTTCCTGCAACAAACCGGCGGCTAGCATGTGGTCTACGCGGGTATCAATGCGGTGGTATAACTCGGCCCGTTCGCGGGTTAACCCGATTTTTAAAATTTTAAAAGGCCGGTCTACGGGTTGCTTCGTTCGAAAGGCAGAGTAGGGCTGGCCAGTAGCTAATGAGACTTCTAAAGCCCGGATAACCCGTTGGGAATTTGCCCGGTCTACCTGGTTGTAATAAACCGGATCCAGTTGCTGTAGTTGCTGCAATAAAGGCGCTAACCCGTGGACTTGTTTTTGCTGGTTGAGTTCTTCCCGAATGTGTGCCGGCACTTCCGGCATTTCGTCCATGCCGTCGGTAATTGCCCGTACATACAACCCCGAACCTCCCGTAAGGATTACACAGCGATGTTCTTCAAATAAGGTATCTAATAATGCCAGTACATCTTGCTCGTAGGCGCCGGCATTATACTCCTGGGTTATCGCATGCGAATCAATAAAATAATGCGTCACCCCTTGCATTTCGGCCGGTGTAGGTTTAGCCGTTCCGATATTCATTTCGCGGTAAAACTGCCGGGAATCGGCCGAAATGATTACCGTTTGCAAATGCTGGGCTAACCGGATGCTTAATTCTGTTTTACCTACTGCCGTGGGGCCAACCAGAACAATTAAAATGTTTTTTTTTAAATTTTCGGTGCTGGGCCCCATATGGTTTTATAAAAATCTAAAAGCTTTTTTTCTTCGTTTTGCCAATTCCAGTGCTGTCGGGCTATTAAACAATTTTGTACCAGTTTATCGTAATAAGCCGCATCGTGAATTAACTGATTTATCGCCGTGGCAATGGTTTCGGGGTCAAGAATAACTATTTTGGCTACCTCCCACTGGTTATTTAATTGCTGGTATTCCGGAAAGTCAACCACTAATTGCGGAACCCCGGCGTGCAAATAATCAAAAAACTTATTTCCTAAAGAGTAATAATAGTTCAATCCCCAGTTTTCCAGCAAATTTATACCTAAAAAAGCATTCCGGGTAATTTGCTTTAACTCTTCTGGCCGCACGTAATTTTTAAAAATAACTTTATCCTGCAGCCCCAGGTCTTTGCTTAACTTTTTTAAATAGTCGTATTTATCGCCCTTCCCGCAGAGTACCAGCTTTTTATCTACCAATACCATTGCCTGTAGTAATTGCTCTAATCCCCGGCCTTCGTTCAGCGCTCCCTGGTAAAGTAAGTAATCGCGGGAGTTAGGAGCGGGTAAAGTTAAATCAGGCTCCAGAATGGGGCAATTACGAATTACGGCAAACGGTACCTGGTAACGGTTGTAAAACAAACGGGCCAGCGAATCATTTACGGTGTAAGCAAAACGGGTGCGGGATAAAATAAACCGTTCGATGGCTAACCAAGTTTTTTGAATTATTGGCCGGTTAACTACCTCTACTACTTCGGTAAAATATTCGTGCGCATCGTATACAAAGGCTTTCTTACTAAGCCTTGCTTTTACATAAAGCGGCACGGCTGTATCTAAATCTATAGCTACAAACGCGTCGAAAGCTTTAAACAACAGGTAACAAAACAGCCGGATAGAGTATTCTAAATAAAACAACTTACCCTTGTTAAAAAAGCAATTTAAACGATGTTGTTTATACGTTCGCGGCAGCAGTGGCAGCGACTCCGGCCAGGTACGGCCCATTAGTAAAACCTGATAATCCGCTTGTGCCAGCGTAGTACAAATGCGTTGCATGCGTTGGTCATAATTCAGGTCGGTGGTTACTGCCAAAAAAATTTTTTTCATCAATCTTAGCTAAGTACAATACATTTCTAAGTTTTATGCACGTAATACACTAATATTAATGGTACCGCCTAGAAAGTTAAATTTATTTTCCTAAATTATTATTTATTTCGAAGCACCTTATTTGCTCTAACTACGTTGCGAATAAAACACAGGCTTATTTTTTGTTGCTCATGCCGACCAAAGATAATCAAATTACCCCTTTAGCTGACACCGTTGCCCTTGCCGAACAGGTGTTGGCAATAGCTACCGCATTAACCGCTCCCGAAACCATTATTTTTGTTTGTTTACCCAACGGAATAATTCAGGCGCAAAACGAAAATGCAGGTTTACTTTCAGATCCCAATTCTTTTTTCCGGGATAACAGGAACGTGTTAGAGCTGTTTGCGGATAGTACTCCCGAACTGGCCAGTACCTGGAATGTAGTACCAGGTTTTTCTGCGGTAAACGGCTCTTTACATTTAAAATCTACGACTAACCAAACCCGGAATTATACTTATCAGGTTTCGGCGTTGTTTTTAGATGGCCAGGAATTTAAAATTTTAAAATTAGACGGCGGTTCAGAGGATTCCCTGAAGAAATCCGCGGCACCGGAGCAAAATTTTAAAAATAATTCTATCTGGGATGCGGCCAATCCGGAAACTAAATTAAAAGAAGTAGAAGAAAAGTATCTTACTCTTTTTGAGAACGTTCCGGATGCCGTTTTACTGCTTAAAAATAAAACCATTATAGAGTGTAATTCCCAGGCGGCGGCTTTATTTAACACTTCTAAAAAAGAGTTACTGGGGGCGCCTCTGTGGAAATTTTTGCCTACGCAAAATACCGGGGTATTTTCCGGCGAACACCAGGCTCGGCAAATGAACGCCTACGCTATTGCGGATAAAGAATTAGCTCCTGGCCAAACTGAAAAAGTAGACTGGAAAATAATGCGGGCCGATGGCGTAGAACTGGACCTGGAAATTACTGTATCGGTTACGCATATAAACAACCAACGCTGCCGGCAAATTATTATCCGGAATGTTACGGCTACTAAATCAGAAGTGCTCTCGCAGCGACGTGAGGAAATTTTATACGAATCGGTAAAACACTTCCGCGATTTTCTGGGCAAAATAGAAATGGCCTACCTGAGCCTGGATGTGGAAGGCACCATTACTTTCGTAAACAATTATTTTTTAGAATACACCAATTATAACCGCGAAGAAGTTATCGGAGTTAACTTTTTCGACTCTTTTGTACCCGAATCGGAGCGCGAAGAACGGCGGCAGAATTATTTCGATATGATTCGCTCCAAAATCATCACCAGTTACAACGAACGCGATATCGAAACTAAATCCGGGATGGTGAAAACCTTGCGTTGGCAGCGCATGTTCGACTTTGACCGCGAAGGCAACATTATTGGCGTAACGCATTTAGGGCGCGATGTAACCGATAAAAAGATTGCCATGGAAGCGCTGAAAGACAATAAAAGCCGCCTCCAGGATATTTTTGATAATGCCCACGACTTAATTCAGAATATCTCCATCGATAATAAGTTTATTTTTGTAAACAAAGCCTGGAAAGAAAAACTAGGCTACGATGATTTTGATATTGAGCGTTTAACCCTGAACGACATTGTGCACCCGTATTACAAAGCTAAGCTTATTTACCAGCTTCGAAATTTGTACAAAGGCGAGCACGTTAACAAAATAGAAACGGTTTTTTTAACAAAAACTAATAAGCCAGTGCATTTAATTGGTAGTATTAGCTGCACCTGGCAAAACGGCAAACCGGTTTTATCGCGGGCCATTCTGCACGACATTACCGACCGGATTAAAGCCGAGCGTCTACAAAAAGTTTACTATAGCATTGCAAACCTGGCCATTAGCAGTAAAGATTTACAATCGCTTTATGGCGCCATTCACCGCGAGCTTAGTAAAATAATTGAAACCAATAACATTTTTATTGCCCTCTGCGACGACGAAAAAACTAAGTTACAATTTGTTTATTACGTCGATCAGTATAAAACCGAAGAAGAAAAGGTGGTAGAACGGCCTTTCTCTAACGGTATGGCGGAGTACATTATCAATACGGGTAAACCGGCGTATTTGCTCCGCGACGATATTATAGAACTGGAACAAAAGGGTTTGCTGCAATTAGTAGGCAAAATGCCCGAAGTAATGCTTTGCTCTCCGCTTTCGGTGGGAGAACGCATTATTGGTATTATTGCGGTGCAAGATTATAAAAAGCCGGATGTTTACGTTCAATCCGACATTGAAATCCTGCACTTTATCTCGAACCAGGTAGCCTTAGCCATTGAAAGAAAGCGGAACGAAGTTCAGATTAATAATCAGAACGCCCGCTTAAAAGCTATTTTCGAAAGTGGCTCGCACCAGATCTGGTCCATCGATAAAAATTCCTGCCTTACCTCGTTTAACCAAAACTATGCTACGGCCTTTTTAAAGCAGTATGGTTTTATGCCGCAATCAGAATTAAGTTTACGCGACATAAAAAACGATGACCTAAGCCCAACCCCGGCCGAAGAATGGAACGAATATTACGAGAGCGCATTAAAAGGAGTTCCGCAGCAATTTGAAATGAACTTGCCTTTACTGGATGGTTCCACCATTTGGCGGGAAGTTTACTTAAACCCAATTTACCTCGAAGACGGCTCTTTTGAAGAAGTATCCGGTATCGCCTTAGATATTACCGAGAAAAAACTTTCGCAAATGGCCCTGGCTAAAGAAGAAGAAAAATTCCGGAGTATTTTCGAATCTTTCCAGGATTTATACTACCGCACCGACGACGAAAACAAGGTGGTTCTGATGAGCCCATCGGTGCGGGATATGTTGGGCTACGCGCCAGACGAAGTAATTGGCAAACCGGCTACCAGCTTTTATGCTTACCCCGAAGAGCTCCTTAATTTAGTTTATACCTTAAAAAAAGAAGGAACGGTTCGTAACTTCGAAACCAACCTGGTAAGTAAATCGGGTACTATTATTCCTTTTCTTTTAAATGCCCACCTATTAAAAGATAAAGAAGGTCAGTATTTAGGAATTGAAGGGGTAGGCCGGGACATGACCGAACTGAAGCAAACCCAGTTAGAATTAATCCGCGCCAAAGAAGTTGCCGAAGATTCTGCACATGCCAAAACCTTGTTCCTGGCGAATATGAGCCACGAATTAAGAACGCCTATGAACGGTATCATCGGCATGATTGATTTACTGCATAGCACCGATACCTCCGAAGAACAGGTAGAATACATTGATACGCTCCGGAAATCTTCCGATGCTTTATTAGCTATCCTAAACGATATTCTGGATTTATCGAAAATACAGGCGGGCAAATTGCAACTGAGCGAAACCAGCATTGATTTACATTATTCCCTGGAAAAAATCCATTCGCTCTTTGCTAACCGGGCCAACCTAAAAGATCTGGACTTTAGCTATTCTATTTCGCCGCACACGCCCCGGTTTATTGTTACCGACGAAACCCGCTTGCTGCAGATTTTATCTAACTTAACTTCCAACGCCATTAAGTTTACTAATGCCGGTAAGGTTACGATTAATGTAAATAGCATTTTCTCCGACGGGGAATTCTATAACATTATGTTCCGGATAAAAGATAGTGGCATAGGCATTACGGATGCCGATAAAAAATTACTTTTTACTAATTTTACGCAGTTAGATAACACCTCCACTAAAACTTTTGGGGGAACCGGTCTGGGATTAGCAATTTCTAAACAATTAAGCGAACTTTTAGGCGGTGAGATTGGCGTAGAATCGGTTTATGGCCAAGGCAGTACTTTCTGGTTTACCATTCGGTGCCGGGAAGCGCACAACCACCAGGAAATACTGGATAACCGGAAGAAAAACAAAGAAAAACCTTTGGATACCGAAGTATTTAAAGACGAGCCGTACATTTTATTAGTAGACGATAACAGCATCAACCAAAAGGTAGCCCAAAAACTACTTGCCAAAATGGGATGCCGTACCGAACTGGCTTCTAACGGTTTTGAAGCCATTGAACAAGCTACTAAAAACCCGTACCAGGTAATTTTCATGGATATTCAAATGCCCGAAATGGATGGCATTGAAGCAACCGGCCGGATAAAAGAACAACTGGGTGATAAATGCCCACCCATTGTTGCCATGACGGCTTATTCCATGAAAGATGACGCCGAGAAATTTATGTCGCAGGGCATGGACGATTATGTGTCGAAGCCGATTAAAGCCGGCGACTTATACAACATGATTTTAAAATGGCGGCGGCAACCGGAACCCAGTAAAGATTGGGAAGCAGCCGAAGTTATTACGGAAGAACTTGAATCGCCCGCGCCACCGGTTATAGAAGCTACTGAACCAGCCGAACCAACCGCCGCAACACCAATAGCGGAGGAACAAAATAATGAAGAAGCCACAACAGAAAAAGCCATTGCGGAAGATGAACCTTTTATTGATGAAAAGGTAGTTCAGAGTTTGATTGACGTAGGCGACAAAGATTTTGCCCTGCAGTTATACATTGAATTTGAGGAAGAAGCGGAACCTTTAATTGCAGAAGCGAAAAAAGAAGTGGAAGCGAAACAATACGCTAATATTTTAAGTACTTTGCATCAAATGAAGGGTACGGGATTTACCTTGGGTTTAAACCAATTTGCCGAAGTTGTTAAAAAAATTGAGCACGATATTAAGCAAAAGAATGTAAGTACCGTAGAGCAGGATTTTCAGTTGTTAGAAGACCGCTTTGAATTTTATAAAAAAAATTATCGAAACAAATTTATATAAAATCAAATGGAAGAAAATAAAACCATATTAATTGCAGAAGATAGTTCTGTAATTCTAAACCTGACAAAAAAAATTCTGGAACTTCAAAATTATAAAATTTTAACTGCTAAAAATGGCACCGAGGTAATCAACCAGGTTCAAAACCAGAAGATTGATGCCATTTTAATGGATTTAAACATTCCTAAAAAAAACGGCATGGAATGTACCAAAGAAATCCGTAACAGCGATAATAAAGATATTGCCAGCATTCCGATTATTGCGGTTACCGGCAACGCCAATAATTATACCATGGAGCAGTTTAAAGAAGCAGGCATTAATGCTTACTTACCTAAACCGCTCGATTTTGATATGCTGGTGCAAACTGTTAAACAATACGTAGTGTAACCCAACTGGATGGAGTTAAAATATACACGTCATTTTTTAGGTAAGCTCGAAGAAATCTTTACGGAAGCGAACTATGTTTTGCGCTACGAAAAAGGAAATTTCAAATCGGGATTTTGCCTGATTAAAGATTCTAAAGTGGCTATTGTTAATAAATATTACCCGATAGAAGGTAAGATTAACTGCTTGTTTGATATTTTAAAAAACATGGCCCTGGATGAATCCTGTTTAAGTGAAAAAACCCGATTATTATACCAAGAAATTTGTCGGACAGAGCACTCCCATTAATGTTAACTTTTTTAGGTACCGGTACGTCGCAGGGTGTACCTGTTATTGGTTGTGAATGCGAAGTTTGCCAATCGGTAGACTACCGCGACAAACGTTTACGTACTTCGGCTCACCTGCAAATAGGGGGCAAAAGTATTATTATTGATTCAGGCCCGGATTTTAGGCAACAGGTGCTGCGGGAACGCATAAAAAGGTTAGATGCCCTTATTTATACCCACGAGCACAAAGATCATACCTCTGGCCTCGACGATATCCGGGCCTACAATTTTCTTCAAAACCGCGATATGCCCTTATACGGCGAGCCCCGGGTTTTATCGCAAATAAAAAACGAGTTTGCTTATATTTTCCATAATGCTTCGTACCCGGGGGTACCGCGTGTAGAGCTGTATCCCATTTCGGAAAACGCCTTTGAAGCCGAAGGAATTCTTTTTCAGCCTATCCGCATTATGCACCATAAATTACCTATCCTGGGGTTCCGGGTGGGTAATTTATCTTACATTACCGATGCCAACTTTATTTCTGACGAATCAAAAGAAATTATTCAAGGTTCCGAAATCATCGTGTTAAATGCCCTACGGCACGAACCGCACATTTCGCATTTTTCTTTAAGTGAGGCCATTGATTTATTACAGGAGCTAAAACCAAAAAAAGCTTATTTAACCCATATAAGTCATTTACTAGGCCTACACCACGAAGTTGAAGCCGAATTACCCGACTTTATTAAGTTAGCCTACGATGGCCTGAAGGTAGCCTTAAATTAAAAAAATGGAAGCTTAGGCTTTTACTTACCTCATAGAAAATCAGAAATTTTAAAATTTCAGGTAGTTAAGGCTAACCGTGAAACATTAGGTTAACGCAAATAGCATCATTGTTTAACTAACCGGCACTTATGAGAGTCTGAAAAACTAAATTTTCAAAATTTTAGTTTTTCAGACTTTTAGTTTCTAAACCATTGCCCGAAATTCTGTTATAACTTGCGGGTTTAATTCGCAGAAACGTTTGAAAAAGCTATTTCGTAAGTTGTACCGTGCATAATAACTACTATTTTCTACGCCAGTTAACTACCGCTTTAAAATCAGAACTGGTAAATTCCCGTATATCGGCTTGTTTTAGCCAGGATAAAGATGAACTTATTTTTTCTTTCGACCGGGCTGACCAAAGTAGTTCTTTTGTAATTAAAGCCATATTAACGGCTAATTTCTCCTCTTTGTACTTTCCCGATTATTTTAACCGGGCCCGGAGCAACTCCGTTAATTTATTTCCGGAAGTAATTGGGGAAACAGTGCTGGATATTATACAACACCAAAACGAACGAAGCTTTTATCTGGAATTAAGCAACCAAAAAGCCTTGCTTTTTAAATTATTCGGTAACCGGGCAAACATTGTTTATTTTGAGCAGGAGCAAGCAATAAGCTTATTCCATAAAAAATTTCCGAGAGATTTAGAGCTAAACCTGCAGCAAATGCACCGGCAATGGCAACCCGATAAGAATGAATTTATAATAAACCAGTCAGCGCCCGATAAGCTCTACCCTACTTTCGGCGATTTACCCGGAATTTATTTGAAAAATTGGGGATACAATGAGGCTTCGCCGGAACAAAAATGGAATTTGATTCAAGAAGTGAAACAAATTTTAGAAAATCCGCCGGCGTATTATATTGTTAAGGTAAATAATCAAACCCGCTTGTCGCTGCTACCCCTTGGCCAGATAAAAAAAGAGTTTGCTTCCCCAGTAATTACTTTAAAAGAATTTGTGCCGGCTTATTTGGCAGAATCTGGCTTTGAGAAAAACTACAAACAAGTCCATCAAAAATTACTTCGAAAAAAACAGCAGGCCGAGCAAATGATCCGCCACATTCAGAGTCGGTTAAAAGCCCTGCAATCCGAGGCATCTTACTCCCAAACGGCGGATGTGATTATGGCCAACTTAAGTAATATACCACAACGGGCGGAGGAGGTACTCTTGTTTGATTTCTACCAGGATCAGGAGCGCCTTTTTAAATTAAAAGCAACGGAAAGCCCGCAGAAGTTTGCCGAACGACTGTATAAAAAAAGCAAAAATCAGCAAATTGAGCTTGCCCAGTTACAGGAACGTTTAAGTCAAAAAGAAGAAGAACTGCTGGAAACAGAAATTTTGTTGCAGGAGCTTACGGCTATTGCGGATTACAAAACATTAAAGGCTTTTTTAAAAATTAACCTAGATGCCGTAGCCCCGCCGGACTCAACGGGCGAAAAGCCTTTCCGGGTATTTCAAACCAGTGGTTTTCAGATATGGGTAGGCAAAAGCGCCAAAAACAACGATGTACTTACGCAACAGTTTACTTATAAAGAAGATTTATGGCTCCACGCCAAAGATGTAAGTGGCTCGCACGTGGTAATAAAATACCAGGCTGGTAAAACTTTTCCGGAACCTGTAATTTATAAAGCAGCCCAACTGGCTGCTTACTATTCTAAACGCAAAACCGACTCACTCTGTCCGGTCTTATATACTCCCAAAAAATACGTGCGAAAACGCAAAGGCGCTGCCCCCGGCGAAGTAGTAGTGGAACGGGAAAAAGTTATTCTGGTACCGCCCGGTAACCCCTTCGAGAAAGTACCGGGTGCTTAAATGGAATAATGCGTGTTGCTTGTTAATGAAGCAAACCAAACCTTGTTTTTACTTTCTCTCCGGGAGAAATAAATTAAAAAAGTCCTTGCCAAAAGATATTAGCAAGGACTTTTGTTTAGCAAATAATTTGTACTAGAATACAATTTAAGCTTATTAATTAATAGTGACCTGCCATCTGCATTTCCTTTGTTTTTTTGGTATTTCTTTGCCAGAAGAACAGGATAGTAAATAATACAATTAAGATAGCTGGGAAAGCAATCATTTTTTGTAAAGTGTCCTGGCCCGTAGCTAACTCCAACGCATTTTCAGTTAATCCTTGCGCGGTAAATTTAGCTCGGGAACTATCAATCCAGCTACCAATAATCGGTTGGAAGATAGAAGAAGAAAACATACCTACGGCTCCAATAATAGACATACCCAAGGCACTGCTCAACGGCACTCGTTGCGCCACAGAACCTACCATTACTGGCCAGAAGTAGCAATAACCCAATGCAAAAATAACCGCAGCTAAGTAAGCGGTAGAACCCGTAACGGTACTAAACAAATAAATACCAATGGCCGAAAAGATTGCGCCAAATAAAAGCACCCCAGTTTGACCTAAGCTAGCTACTACTGGTCCGGCAAAGAAGCGGCCCACAGCTACTAATCCAGCTGTAAGTGCTAAAATTAACATTGGATCGGCACCGCTGCTGCTCAAAATAATACCTACCCACTGGCCAGGACCAAACTCGGTAATAGCTGTTAATGCCATACAAACAATCAAAAAGATGTATAACGGACTTAACATAGCCTTTAAGTTTTGGCCAATGGAGGTAGCACCTTCCACTTTTGGTTTTGGGAAAGTTTTTCCGAAGAATAAAAAGGCATAAATAACTGCAGGCAACAGGATAACCCACACTTGGGCTTGCCATGAAGTACCTAAATCAGTCATGAATTTTGATATAAGTGAGCCAATTAATATTCCACCAGGGAACCACATGTGGAACCGGTTTAGCATTTTATTTAGAGTTATGCCTGAGTACATATCCGCAATCATTGGATTACAAGCTGCTTCCGTACATCCGTTGGCAATCCCGATTAATAAGGTAGAAATAAGTAAACCGGTATATCCTCCAGCGTAAATGGTTAACAGAATA
Organism: Adhaeribacter swui; assembly: GCF_014217805.1. Taxonomy (NCBI): domain Bacteria; kingdom Pseudomonadati; phylum Bacteroidota; class Cytophagia; order Cytophagales; family Hymenobacteraceae; genus Adhaeribacter; species Adhaeribacter swui. The sequence continues at coordinate 3,035,771 of NZ_CP055156.1, read as the reverse complement.
CCCAATACGTGGCCAATTAATGCTACAGTCATAATAATTTTAGGCCCAACCGTGTGGTAAACTAACCCACCTATAACCATTGAAAGGGGAAAACCTAAAAACCACATGGAGTTGATAAAACCTAATTGTTCAGCGGATAAACCAAACTGTTCTCCTAACTGTGGTAAAATTCCGGCCCGGATTGAAAAAGTAAAGCCTGTGGTGATTAGCGCAAAGCAGCTCCCGTAAAACAGAGCGGATCTGTTAATGTTCTCGTTCATTATTATTTAAGTTTAGAAGTTTTTTAAATATAGATGTTCTTGAAAATTATAAAAGGAGGCATTTTATCTAAATAAAATAACCTCCTCTCATTAACAGCTTTTACAACTGCCGGATTTTAATGTTTTTGTACCACACCTTATCACCATGATCTTGCAGGGCAATATGGCCCTTTTTAATTTTACCGTAACCCGGCATAGAGGCAAATTTGCTTTCTTTTACCAATGCTTCCCACTCGGGGCTACCCAATTGGTACTCCACCACTTTTTTACCGTTTAACCAATGCTCTACGTGGCCTTTATTTACTACCAATTTTACGTGGTTCCATTGGCCTACAGGATTTACTGCCGGGGTAGATAACGGAATCATATCGTAGTTGGCACCCGCCTGGCGGTTGCCATTTTTACCTTGTTTCGCATCGGGGTGTTTTTCGTTATCTAAAACCTGCATTTCCGGACCGGTATGGTAAGTAGCGCCATACTGCGGGTCTTCCGACACGTTATATATTATACCGCTGTTACCGCCTTCCGAAATTTTCCAGTCCAGCAGTAATTCGTAATTTTCATATTGATTTTTGGTAATCAGGTCGCCGGCACCTTTACCCGTTAAAGTAATGGCACCATCTTCCACGGTCCAACCAGCCGGAACATTATCCTTCCGGAAACCACGCCACTGATTAATGGTTTTACCATCAAAAAGTAAGGTATAACCAGCCTTTTTTTCGGCGCTGGTTAAGGTGTTATCTTGTTTGGCCGCAGTCTTTTGTACCTGAATAACACCCGCATATGAGGCTGATACAGCTAAAACGGCAATAGCTATTAATTTTACTTTTTTAAGACTAATTTTCATTAAAACTTTTTTTAAGAGATAATCGTGTAAATGAAATTTGACTAAAAATAAAGAATTTAAAACGAAACAACGAAATAATTTTCCTTAATCTAGATTGAATTTTACTAATTTTGTAAAAAATACAATAATTAATTTACTTTAATAACACATTTAAAACAAAACAACCAAATCGTTGATTTTTGTTTAATTAGAGCCTAAATTGATTATTTTCTACTTATCTTTAAGCTACAATAAGGCTAAGCATCTAACCTTCTGAATTGTATTTGGGATAGACTTTATAGCCAACTATCTCGTTTGTATAGTAAGAAAAATATTTTATCATTTTTCTACAACGATTTATTTTAAAATAAATAATAATTTTAGAAACGCAGTATAATTTAGCAGTTGGTAGCCTCCCGTAAATAAATCGAATTACTTAAAACAAACAAATCCTTAATCGAATAAATAAACGTAATGAAAATTAAAAATTCCTGGCGGCTTATAGCCGGAAGTATCTTTGCGATGGTAATCGTTGGATTGTTTACTTTCAGCAAGCTGTTAGTCAAGCCAAAAATCCTGATTTTTAGTAAAACAGCGGGCTATCATCATGCTTCTATTGCTAAAGGCCAGCTTGCCCTTCTTAAACTAGCCCGCGAAAATAACATGGACGCGGACACTACTACTGATTCCACGGCTTTTAACGACAACAATTTAAAACAATATGCCGCTGTAGTTTTCTTAAGCACTACCGGCAACGTGTTAAACAACTACCAAGAAGCTGCTTTTGAACGCTATATTCAGGCGGGTGGCGGTTTTATGGGTATCCATGCCGCTGCCGACACGGAATACGATTGGGGCTGGTATGGCCGCTTGGTTGGCGCTTACTTTTTAAATCACCCCAAGCAACAAAATGCCGTTATTCAGGTAACTAATCGTAAACACGGCTCTACCAAACACTTACCAAAAAAATGGAAACGTTGGGATGAGTGGTACAGCTACAAAAAAATTAATCCGGATATTAAGGTGCTGATGAACCTGGATGAAAGCACTTACGAAGGTGGTAAAAACGGTAAAAACCATCCCATTGCCTGGTACCACGAGTACGATGGCGGCCGAGCCTTCTATACCGGTTTAGGCCACACCGACGAATCGTACGATGATCCGCAGTATTTAAAACACGTATTAGGAGGTCTTAAATACGCTATTGGCGAAAACAAACCACTGGATTACACCAAAGCTAAAACGCAGAACGTACCCGAAGATGACCGTTTTGTAAAAGTATTACTCGACCAGGGTAACTTTAATGAACCTACCGAAATGGCCATTCTGCCTAATCTGGATATTTTAGTAGCCCAGCGCCGGGGAGAGTTAATGCTTTACAGCCAGAAAGAGCAAAAAGTAAAGCAAGTGGGTGCCCTTAACGTCTATTTCCGGACGAATACTAAAGGAGTAAATGCTGAAGAAGGAATTTTAGGTATTGCCGCTGATCCGGATTTTAAAAATAATAATTACATCTACCTTTACTATAGCCCAGCCGATACATCAGTAAACCGGTTGTCGCGGTTTACTTTCCGGGGCGATTCCCTGGATCGTAAATCAGAAAAAATGATTTTACAGCTTTATTCACAGCGCGAAATCTGCTGCCATACCGGTGGTTCTATTGCCTTCGGCCCCGATAAATTATTATACTTATCTACCGGCGATAACTCTACTCCTTTTGATGAGCCTGGCCAGAAATACGTAAGCCACGGTTATGCGCCTCTGGACGACCGTCCCGGCCATTTACAGTACGATGTACGCCGGTCTTCGGGTAATACCAACGATTTGCGGGGTAAAATCCTACGCATTCGCGTAAAGCCAGATGGTTCTTACGAAATTCCGGAAGGCAACTTATTTCCGAAAGGCACTGCTAAAACCCGCCCGGAAATTTACACCATGGGCCATCGTAACCCGTACCGCATTACCGTAGACCAGAAAAACAGCATTTTGTACTGGGGCGAAGTTGGACCCGATGCCCGTGAAGACAGCATGGCCACCCGTGGCCCCCGCGGTTACGACGAAATAAACCAAGCCAAGAAAGCCGGTAATTTTGGCTGGCCATTATTTATCGGTAATAACTATCCTTACCGGGCTTATGACTATGCTACCGGCAAAAGCGGCGAAGCATTTAATCCGGCCAAACCAATTAATAATTCGCGCAATAATACTGGTTTAACCGAATTGCCGCCAACCACCCCAGCCTTTATCTGGTACCCATATGCAGAGTCGCCGGAATTCCCGCAAGTGGGTACTGGCGGCCGTAACGCTATGGCCGGGCCAGTTTATTACACTGATATGTTCCCGAAAGAAACCCGTTACCCGGATTATTACAACGGTAAGCTGTTTATCTACGAGTGGATTCGCGACTGGATAAAAGTAGTAACCCTGGATAAGGATATGAACTACGACAAAATGGAGCCTTTCATGCAAAACGCTAAACTAGCAGCCGCTATTGACATGGAAGTAGGTCCGGATGGCCGTTTGTACATTCTGGAATACGGCAAAGGCTGGTTCGCAAAAAACCCGGATGCCGGAATTTCCCGCGTAGATTACCTAGCTGGTAATCGCCCGCCAAAAGTATCTACAATAGATATCGACAACCTGAACGGCAATTTACCATTTACCTTTACGGCCAGCGTAAAAGCCACCGACCCGGAAAAAGATAATTTAACGTACGTGTGGAGCATTGGCGACATTAAAAAGGAAACCAAAGAACCGCAGTTAAAATACACTTTAAATAAAGCCGGCGACTACAAAGTACAAGTGCAAGTGCTAGACGATAAAAAAGCAGCAAGCAGCAGCAATGTGGTAACTGTTTATGCCGGTAATGAGCAGCCCGTGGTTAATATTACCATTCAGGGCAATAAATCTTTCTACTTCCCAAATAAGCCGGTTAATTACCAGGTTAAAGTAATCGACGAAGGAGCCAAAGTTGATCCTAAAAACTTGTTTGTTTCTACCGACTACATTCAGGGCCGCGATATGGCGGCAGCTTCTACCGGTCACCAGGTTATTTCGGAAGCTATTTTGGGCAAGAACCTGATGATGAATTCTGACTGTAAGGCTTGCCATAGCATTACCGAAAAATCCATTGGACCAGCCTTTACTGATGTGGCTAAACGTTACCAAAAAGATACCCGTGCCCACGATTACCTGATTAGCAAGATCATTAAAGGTGGTGGCGGTGTTTGGGGCGAAAACGTAATGCCAGCCCACTTAACCATGAAAGAAGGTGATGCCCGGCAAATTGTTACGTTTATTTTATCGTTAGCCAATGCCGACAATGCTAAAGCTAGCTTGCCAGCTACTGGTAAAATTGTGCCTACTGTAAATGAAGAGAAAAAGCGCAATAACGTATTCCGGTTAATGGCTACGTACACCGATGCCGGTGGAGCGGGTATTCAACCGCTTTCTGGTTCACAGGCTATTTACCTGCGCAATACGACTATGGACGTATCGGATTTCCAGGAAGTAAAAGGCTTTGCTCCTAAAGATTCGGCGGGTGCCCGTTACTTAACTCTGCCTACTACCGAAGGCTACATTAAAGGCGCACAACTGGATTTAACCGGCATTAGCCGCATTGAATTAGCTGGTTTTGGCAGCGGACGTCCGGGTAAATACCAGGTGGAGTTACGCAGTGGCCAGGCAAACGGCGCCGTAATTGGGCAAACTACCGTTGACTTTGCCGACAACCGGCAAAAAGTTACAGCTAGCGTGCCAGTACCTAAAAACGCCACGAATGGTCAGTTACAAGACATCTATCTGGTTGTAAAACCAGTGCAGCCGGGTGGTAGAGCTTACCTTAAAACAATTAGCTTTATACCCGAGTAAGATTTAGTTTAGTTCTTAAAAAAACCGCTTCAGCAAGTTAAATTTTTAGCTTCTGAAGCGGTTTTTTATTTTTAAATCATGCCTTACGGCTCCTGTAAGTTTAATTAAAGCGGCCTGCAGATTGCGTAACTACTTTTTACCGCTATTTTCCGGAATAATTTTTCAGATAGGCTTAGCCACAACAAACCGCTTATTTATAGTTATTTACAAGCCTCTAATTTTAAATCTAAGGTTTATACAGATAATAGAATCTGTACCTTGTTAAAACCTACTACTTATATTGTCGTTTTATAGGAATAAATGAAAGAACAATTTATTTAACGTAAAACTATGAAACGCACTTTTTCACTATTCTTATTTTGGTTGCTTTTGTTTTCCGGTGAACTTTCCGCACAAAACATACCTCAGCCACAAAACACTTCAGCAACGGCTTTTTCCTCCATTCAACGCGGTAATTGGTTAGTTGGTGCCGATCTTGGATCGATTGGCCAGAATTTTAAATCTAAAACTTTTAATTTCTCAGTACAGCCCCGGGCCGGCTATTTTGTTAGCGATAATGCGGTTCTCGGCGCCCAGATACAGCTAGGTTTTAACAGCGTTAAAGGGGGCGGTAATACGTTTATTTATGGTTTAACTCCTTTTGCCCGGTATTATTTCCCAGAGGGGGCAACGCCTACTCACAGATGGTTTGGGGAAGCACTAGCCGGTATTGGGGGCACCACTTATAAAAATGATGATATCGATCCGGTTGTTTCGGCAGTTTATGGGGTGCGTGCCGGCTACGCTCACTTTGTAGCATCTAATGTATCGTTAGAAGGTACGTTAAACTTAACCCGCAGCCATGCTGATATAGATGTAGGAAATGCGCAGACTGGTTTATCATTGGGCTTTGCCTTTCAGATATACCTGCCAGGACGAGGTAACCGATAAGGGCACTCTCCTTCGGATTTGAAAATTTTTAAATTTTAAAAATTCTTACCGTAATAAATAAACCCAGATGTTATAAAGGCTAACCTTTTAGTATTAAACCGGAGCAAAAAGCCCGTAGTTAATAACACCAGGTTGCCTATTTATCTGGTAAATAATAAAACCTTACCGGATACTCGTGTAAAACAAGTATCCGGTAGGGTTTTAAATTTTTAAGGATAGAAGAACTTAATCTAATCCCAGAACTTTGCGGTTGTACGCTTCGTCGGAGCCAGTGCCGGCAAAATCGTCAAAAGCTCGTTCGGTGCGGCGAATAATATGTTGCTGAATAAACGGCGCACCCTCCGCAGCACCATCCTCTGGATGTTTAATGGCGCACTCCCACTCCAACACGGCCCAGCCTTCGTAGTTGTACTGCGCCAGTTTACTGAAGATACCCATAAAGTCTACCTGGCCATCGCCTAATGAACGGAAACGTCCCGGACGATCAATCCAATCCTGGTAGCCACCGTACACCCCGGAACGGCCCGTAGGGTTAAACTCGGCATCTTTTACGTGGAACATTTTAATATGCTCGTGATAGATATCGATGTACTGTAAATAATCTAATTGTTGCAGCACAAAGTGGCTCGGATCGTAGAGTAAGTTTACTCGTTTGTGGTTACCGGTAGCGGCTAAGAAACGTTCAAAAGTTACGCCATCATGCAAGTCTTCGCCCGGGTGAATTTCGTAACATACATCTACCCCTACTTCATCAAAAGCATTTAAGATCGGTAACCAGCGATTAGCCAATTCTTTAAAACCAGTTTCTACTAAACCAGCCGGGCGCTGCGGCCAAGGGTAAACCGTATGCCATAGCAAAGCCCCCGAGAAAGTAGCGTGGGCCGTTAAGCCTAAGTTCTGGCTAGCTTTAGCGGCGTATTTCAATTGTTGTACGGCCCATTCGGTACGGGCTTTGGGGTTATTGTGGTATTCGGCCGGAGCAAAACCATCAAACATGGCATCGTAAGCCGGGTGAACGGCTACTAATTGCCCTTGTAAGTGCGTCGATAATTCGGTAATTTCTACGCCGGCGGCTTGGGCTATACCTTTAAACTCATCGGCGTAGGTTTTGCTTTCGGCTAATTGTTTTAAATCTACGATGCTGCTGGCCCAGGTAGGAATTTGTACACCTTTATAACCTAAACCGGCGGCCCATTTACAAATACTTTCATAAGAATTAAAAGGGGCTTCGTCGCCCAAAAACTGCGCTAAAAATATTCCGGGTCCTTTCATGAATAATTAGTCGATAGTCCATGGACGACAGTCCACGGAGGGGTTAAACAATATTTTATTTAGTCAATGATCCGTAAACCATAGTATACAAATGTTATTAAGTAATTTAGTCGATAACCACCTTCCTATTAGATTATCGACCATGGTTTGTTTATGGTCTAAATCACAAACTTCGTCCATTTCTGGTCGGAGTGGGCGGAAGCCAGGCAAGTATCAATAAACGCTAAGCCGCGAATACCCTCTTCAATGCCCGGAAAATCGGTGTAAATCGGATTAGGTTCTTCGCCGTTCATGCGGGCGCGTAAAGTAATGGCGAAATTGCGGTATAAATTGGCAAAAGCTTCCAGAAATGCCTCGGGATGACCAGCCGGTACCCGGATGTGGGCTTTGGTAGCTTCGGATTGCTGCCCTACTCCCGGCCGCAGGCGACGAGCACCTTCTTCGTTGGTTTTATAGATAAGCGTATTGGGGTCCATTTGCCACCACTGCAAGCCGCCAAACTCGCCGTAAACCCTGATATTTAAATCATTTTCCTCGCCGTTGGCAATCTGGCTGGCGTGTAATACGCCTTTGGCGCCGTTATCAAACCGCAACAACACGTTACCATCGTCTTCTAATTTGCGGCCTTCTACAAAAGTGGTTAAGTCAGCGCAAAGCTCCGTAATTTTTAAACCGGTAATGTATTCGGCTAAATTTTCGGCGTGAGTACCAATATCGCCCATGCAACCGGCAGCACCAGAACGGGCCGGGTCGGTGCGCCAATCGGCTTGCTTATTACCGGTAGCTTCCAGCAATTGGGCCAGCCAACCTTGCGGATATTCCACAATTACCTTCCGGATTTTACCCAGTTTACCACTTTGTACCATAGCCCGGGCTTCTTTTACCATAGGGTAGCCGGTATAATTATGCGTGAGGCAAAACAACAAACCGGTTTCGTCAATTACTTTTTTTAAATCTAAAGCTTCCTGCAAGTTTAAAGTAACCGGCTTATCGCACACTACATGGAAACCATTTTCTAACGCCATTTTAGCCGGCGGAAAGTGCATGTGGTTAGGCGTTACAATCGAAACAAAATCCATGCGTTCGCCCTCGGGCAGCTCTTTTTCTTTCAGGATCATTTCCTCAAAATTGGCATACACCCGATCCGGTGGTAAACGCAAAGCCTCGCCGGAAGCTTTTGATTTTTCTGCGTTGCTGCTGAAAGCGCCGCAAACAAACTCAATTTCACCATCTAAAGCAGCGGCCATGCGGTGTACAGCGCCAATAAAGGCATCTTTGCCCCCACCAATCATGCCCATTCTAAGTTTTCGGTTCATCATGTACAGTAAGCTTTTATCTTGTTTTGCTGATTTAATCAAATTTTAAGTACCAGTAGCACTAAAGTATGCTCCCTAGTTCCCAGCCTCGAAAATACGGCACTTTGCTTCTAAAACTAGTAGAAAATTAAAAAAATATAAAACCGAAACTTTTAAAAAAATTATAGTTTCCGAAATAGCGAACATCTTAATTCTGACGGATGCGGACAAGCGCAAACAGAAGCAAGCGAATAATAAAGTAAGACTACCATCTTATTGTACAATTAATACTAATTAGGTGTTTATACTACACTTCCTGCAACAAATAAGGCTTAGCCTTAGCTAATATGTAAAAAACCTAAGATAACGGTTCGCTCACTTGAAATATTTTAAATTAATATTCTATTTTAGATTCTTAAAACCGAATTATTTACTCTTTTAATAGCAAATACACCTTTCTTATGAACCGTAGAAATTTCTTTCAAAAAGGCTTAGCTGCCAGTGCTGCTGTGGCGCTGGGTTCGGCTTCGCTTAGTCCGGAACTACAGGCTGCTGCATCGGCAGTGGCTCCCAAACGCAAATTTAAGCTTAATTATGCCCCACACTTTGGCATGTTTAAAAATAGTGCCGGCGATGATGTGGTGGATCAGCTTAAGTTTATGGCCGATAATGGTTTCATGGCTCTGGAAGATAACGGTATGATGGGTCGCCCACCCGCCGAGCAAACTAAAATTGGCGACACTTTGGCTAAGCTGGGTATGACCATGGGCGTATTTGTGGTAGATAAAGGCGGAAATGGCCAAAACACCTTAGCCGCCGGCAAAAAAGAACACATTGATATTTTCTTGAATGGCTGCAAAAAAGCCGTAGAAACCGCTAAACGCGTAAACGCCAAATGGATGACCGTAGTACCCGGCGATTTTCACCGTAACATTCCGATTGGTATTCAAACGGGTAATGTAATTGAAGCTTTGCAACGCGGGGCCGAAATTCTGGAACCGCACAATCTGGTAATGGTACTGGAGCCGCTCAGCGATTCGCCAAATTTATTTTTACGCACCTCCGACCAAACCTACATGATTTGCAAAGGGGTAAAAAGCCCGGCTTGCAAAATCCTGTACGACGCTTATCACATGCAGAAAAACGAAGGACGCTTAATTTACAACATGGATCAATGCTGGGACGAAATTGCCTACATCCAGATTGGCGATGAGCCTGGCCGCAACGAGCCTACTACCGGCGAAATAAATTACAAAAAAGTATTTGAGCACATTTACAAAAAAGGCTACAAAGGGGTAATGGGCATGGAGCACGGCAACGCGACTCCGGGCAAAGAAGGCGAAAAAGCGTTAATTAATGCCTACGTTACTTCCGACGACTTTAGTGTAGCTTAATTTTTTATTTTTTAATTTTTAGTAATGAGTAAAAAAGGGAAATCTGCCGCACAACGGTCTGGGCAGTTAAGTAAACGGGTTTCGCTGGGAAGCACCAAAAACCGCTTGCTCGTTGGTGGCTTGCTATGCATAAGTGCTGCATTTAGCACCAATATTTACAAAATACGACCCGCCGACGACGATCTTACCAAAGGCTTTGAAGTAGCCAATGGTTTGGAAGTAAAAACGTTTGCCCAGGAACCATCGCTGCGCAACCCCACTAATATGGACATTGACGCTAAAGGCCGGGTGTGGGTGTGCGAAGGCGTAAATTACCGGCCTAAGCTCAATCCTAAAAATAAAACCCAGGAAGAAGGCGAGCGCATTTTAATTCTGGAAGATACTGACGGCGACGGCAAAGCCGATAAAGAAAAAGTATTTTACCAGGGCAATGATGTAAACTCGGCTTTAGGTATTGCGGTGCTGGGCAACAAGGTAATTGTATCGGTATCGCCCAACGTATTTGTATTTACCGATACCGACGGCGATGATAAAGCTGATAAAAAAGAGTTACTGTTTACCGGTATCGGCGGCGAGCAACACGACCATGCCGTGCATGCTTTTACCTTTGGCCCTGATGGCAAATTGTATTTTAACTTTGGTAACGAAGGCCAGCAAATAAAAGATAAAGACGGCAACCCCCTAAAAGATCGCGAAGGGAATGAAATTGCCAACAACGGCAAGCCTTACCGCCAGGGTATGGTATTCCGCTGCGACATGGATGGTTCTAACATTGAGGTACTGGGTCATAACTTCCGGAATAATTACGAAGTAGCCGTTGACTCCTACGGTACACTGTGGCAATCCGATAACGACGACGATGGAAACCGGGGTGTACGCATTAATTACGTGATGCCTTATGGCAATTATGGCTACCAGGACCAAATGACCGGCGCCAGTTGGCAATCGCCGCGCACCAACATGGAAGAAGAAATTCCGTTGCGCCACTGGCACCTGAATGATCCGGGCGTAGTTCCGAATCTGTTGCAAACCGGAGCGGGCTCTCCTACCGGTATGGTGCTGTACGAAGGTAATTTATTGCCTAGCCAGTTCCAGGGTCAGATGATTCACTCGGATGCCGGACCAAACGTGGTACGTGCCTACCCGGTGCAAAACGATGGCGCCGGTTATAAAGCTGAAATTGTAAATATTTTAAAAACCAAAGAAGATAAGTGGTTCCGGCCTTCGGATGTAACCATTGCCCCGGATGGATCTTTGTTTGTATCGGATTGGTACGATCCGGGCGTGGGTGGCCACCAGGTAGGTGATCTGGAAAAAGGCCGTATCTTCCGGTTAGCGCCTCCGGGTACCGCGTACACCGTACCTAAATTTGATTTATCTAATCCAGCCGGTGCCGCTGAAGCTTTAAAAAGCCCGAATTTGGCTACCCGCTACTTAGCCTACGAAAAACTCCAAGGCTGGGGTAAAAAGTCGGAGAAAGTACTGGCTAAAATGTTTAATTCCGATAGTAATCCCCGATTCCGTGCCCGGGCCTTTTGGTTGTTGAGCAAGCTGGATAAAAAAGGCAAAAAATATATTGATGCCGCCGTTAACGACTCCGATGCCAACATCCGCATGGCCGGTATACGCGCTGCCGAAGAGCTGAAGATGAACACCATTCCCATTTTAACTAAATTAGCTAAAGATCCATCGCCGCAGGTACGCCGCGAAGTAGCCGTAAACTTAAGGTTTAATAAATCGCCGGAAGCGGCTCAAATATGGACTACCCTGGCGAACCAGTACGATGGACAAGACCGTTGGTACCTGGAAGCATTGGGCATTGGCGCTGATCTGCAGTGGGATACTTTCTTTGCTAACTGGCAAAAACAAGGCAACCGCGATTTAAGTAACAAAGCCAACCGCGATATTATCTGGCGCGCCCGCACCCCGGAAGCTTTAAAAATGTTGCCTACGGTAATTGTTCAGGCTTCGGTGAACGAAAAAGAACGTCCCCGCTATTTCCGGGCTTTCGATTTTTACCCTGAAGATGACGCGAAGCAACAAATTTTAATTGGTTTACTAAACGGCAATAACCCGCAACAAGCGCAGATTACTTCGTTGGCTTTAAATCACATTGATGCTAAAAAATATGGTTCCGATCCGCAGGTACAAACCGCTTTAAAACGGGCCTTGCAAACTGTAAAAGGCCAGCACCAATTTGTGCAACTGGTAAAACGCTTTGATGTAAAAGACCAGAATGCCGAATTAGTACGCCTAGCCACCACCCAGCCCGAATCTGAAACTGGCGTAGAAGCTTCTAAAATCTTATTACGCACCGGACCCGACCAGATTATGCGTGTTTTAAACGGGAAAGAAGAAACCGCTTTAGCCATGATTACGGCCATGGGCCGCTACGAAGACAAAAAAGCGCAGGAACTGCTCGAAGATGTTGCCCTAAACGGCAACCGCACCCCGGAAGTTCGAAAAATGGCATTAAAGAAAATTGGCAGGGGTGGTTCCGGCGAAGCCCGGTTGCTTAATATTGTTAAAAACAATAAGCTTAGCCCGGAAATGCAGCAAGCGGCGGGTAGTGTTTTACTAAACTCCTGGCGCGAAAACATCCGGACCGAAGCGGCCCAATATTTAAAAACGCCTTCTCGCGAAGGTAACCCCCTGCCTCCCATCGACCAGTTAGCGGCTTTAAACGGCGACCCGGTAAATGGCAAGGCGGTGTTTTCACAATCATGTTTGGTTTGCCATAAAGTAAACGGCGAAGGTACTGCCTTTGGTCCGGAACTATCCGAAATTGGCAATAAATTACCAAAAGAGGCGCTTTACAAATCTATTCTGCACCCAGATGCCGGTATTAGTTTTGGTTACGAAGGGTATCAGTTAAAATTAAAAGATGGTAGCCAGGTAGTAGGTATTATTGCCAGCCAAACCGAAGACAAGTTAGACTTGCGCCAACCAGGTGGCTCCATTACCAGTTATGCCCTAGCCGATATAACTTCTAAAAAGCAAATGGATACCTCGTTAATGCCCTCTAACCTGCAACAAACCATGTCTGAGAAAGAACTGGTAAACCTGGTGGAATACTTAACTTCACTCAAAAAAGCTTCTGCTTCTAACTAAAATTTTTAAATTTTTGATAAAACACAAAAAAGCCTTCTGTTAAACAGAAGGCTTTTTTGTGTTTTATTGGTTTGTCTTGATTATCCTGATTACTTGGAGTCTTTTCAAGCCTCCAGGCTCTGGTTCCATCGTATTTGAACCGGCTGAGTTTGCCTCATGGCCGGCAGGCCTCGTTTAACCAGTTCGGACGGTCTAAGCTTCCTTTCCTCGACTCCGTCTGCGGAATTCTGCTGTGCAGAACCGAAACCTTAGAAGGTCCTCGCTGGCTATACTGGTATCTTTGCTTGTAGCTACTTAGTTGCAAGTATTAGAAAATACAGTTTTTGTTTTTGGTTTAGAATTAGCCTTTCTCCAAAACGATTACCAAAACCTAAGTACAAACTTGATCTACTCCCAAAGGCTGAAGTCAGAAAAGCCGTAGTGAAAAATAACTGATTCTAGTTTGGCTTTCTCGCACCTGCTACGGTTCCGTACTGCAAAGCAAAATTCCGAGAATAGGCAGTAATAAAGAAATAGCGCCATCTCCTCCCCTGTTTTTAGGGGAGGTTCCGCAGGGAGAGGGGTTTAACACCAGCCATGAGGCAAAATTTGAAGCCACCAAGCTAGAAGGCTCCACGTAAGGAAGGTAGAATATTAAATTTTTAAAAAATATGAAACTTCTAAAACTCACTTTTATCAACTTATTACAGCCAATGCGAGTTCTGCCTAAAGCCGGAGTAAAGTCAGAGACTTCACATGGCCGCTAGGCCCAAGTTGAATGGAAAACTTGCGCCAGAGAAAAAGGAAAACGTGCGTTAGGAAAAAGCTTGTAGCAATAAGGCAAACTTATTACTAATCAAATTAGATAGCACCAAGGCACGAAGGCTTGCAAAAGCTCCACGCAATCAAGATAAAACAATAAAAAGCAAAAGCCTTCTGATAAGCAGAAGGCTTTTGCTTTTTATTGTTTGGGTTAGTATAAGTTCAGCGTATGATTATAAAGAAAAGCTTTTCAAGCAATTACTAGTTTATTTAAAAATCTGGTACACGATAAACGAACACACGTAAGCTAAACCACTCATGTAAATTAACTGCATTACCGGCCAACGCCATGATTTAGTTTCGCGGTAAACTACGGCCAAGGTACTCATGCATTGCATGGCAAATACGTAAAAAATCAGCAGCGAAAAAGCCCGTGCTGGGGTAAAGAACGGATTACCAGCATCGTCTTTTTCGGTCATTAATTTTTCTTTAATGGTTTTGATATTCTCGGAATCACCTACGCTATAAATCGTGGACATGGTGCCTACAAAAACTTCGCGGGCAGCAAAAGAAGTGAGCAGGGCAATACCAATTTTCCAGTCGAAACCTAAAGGCCGGATTACCGGTTCTATCGCGTGCCCAAATACGCCGGCGTACGAAGATTCTAATTTCTCGGAGGACAAGCGGATGTTAGTTTCTTCTTGGGTCCAGTTGTTTTGCCGGGCTTGTTGCTGCACGGTTTGTTCGACCTGGGCCATGCGTTCGCCCGGTCCGTAAGAAGCCATCACCCACAAAATCACCGATATAGCAATAATTACCTTACCGGCTTCAAATACAAAAGCTTTTACTTTTTCGATAATAGTAAGTCCCACGTTTTTCCAACGGGGCATTTTATAAACCGGAAACTCCATGATAAAATAGCTGCGCTCCCGGGTTTTTAAAATTATTTTCATGACCCACGCCGAAAGTACCGCCGCTACAAAACCCAGTAAGTACAAGCCCATCAGCACCATACCTTGCAGGTTTAGAAAGCCCAGGTAATATTTTTCGGGCACTACCAAGGCAATTAAAACCGTGTAAACCGGAATCCGGGCGGAGCAACTCATGAGCGGTGTCACGAAAATGGTAATCATCCGGTCTTTCCAGTTATCAATGTTGCGGGCAGCCATTACCGCGGGCACCGCACAGGCTACGCCCGAAATAAGCGGCACAATACTTTTCCCGTTCAGGCCAAATTTGCGCATGATTTTATCCATCATAAAAGTAACCCGGGCCATGTAGCCGGTTTCTTCCAGAATGGCAATAAAGGCAAACAAAATAGCAATCTGCGGAATAAAAATTAAAATACCACCCAACCCGGCAATAACACCTTCGGTTAGCAAACTAATTAATGGTCCATCAAACCTTTCCTGAATAAATGCATTAACACCGGTCACACCAGCATCAATCAAATCCATCGGGTAGGTAGCCCAGGCAAAAATGGCCTGAAACATCATAAACAACACCGTAAAAAAGATCAGGTAACCCCACACTTTATGGGTTAAAATCTGATCTAAACGGTTGCTGAATTTTTCGTTATTATCGGCTTTTTCTACGCGTACCGAGTCGAGCAGTAACTCGTTAATCTGCGTGTAGCGCGTAATGGTTTCGTTGGCTTGTAAAGTGTTGGACGTAAACTCATATTGCTGGAGCAGATTCGAAATAAAACCTTTATCTGTCTCCGATAAAAATTTTAAATTTTGATATTGGTGGGCAAAATGCCAGGCCAGGTAATCAGTTTCCAGATCGAAATACTGGCGTATCTGCTGCACCAAGCCTTCTAAATTTTCCGGAATTTTAAAAAACGATCGTTTGGGGGCTTGCAGTTGCTGCGAGATTACAATTTTCAAGGCGGCAATACCGCTGCCATTGCGGGCATTTACAGGCACAATGGGCACGCCTAAATCTTGCTGCAACTGCTCCAGATTAATTTTTACACCTTCTTTGGTAGCAACATCCATCATGTTTAAGGCCAACACCGCCGGAATTTTTAAATCTACGAGTTGGGTAAACAAAAGCAGGTTGCGCTTTAAATTAGAAGCATCGGCGGTAACAATTACTAAATCCGGGTACAAATCCGACTGCTGGTTATACAGCAAATCAATAATTACTTTTTCATCGAGCGATTTAGGGTACAAACTGTACGTACCCGGCAAATCAATAATCCTGACTTTTTGATGCGAATTAAGCTGGCAAATACCGGTTTTTTTATCAACGGTAACGCCCGGAAAATTACCTACTTTCTGGTTTAAACCGGTTAACTGGTTAAATAAAGATGATTTCCCGGAGTTTGGATTCCCTATCAGCGCGATTTTGGTAATCGGCTTATTAACACTAGTACTTACTTCTATTTTCTCTTCCGGATGAATCAATTCGGCCATAGACGAAACTATTTAAGCTTGATGGTGGCGGCTTCGTCTAAACGTAAAGAAAGGGTATAATCGTTTACAATGATAGTAATAGGATCACCGAGGGGAGCTTTGCTGTTTAATTTAACCGGAGTACCGGGTATGCAACCCATTTCCAGCAGTTTTAAAGACATTTCCGGATCGCTGAGGCAGCAAATAGTACCGCTTTCGCCAATTTTTAAATCCCGGACACTTTTTTCGCGTTTCTGCACCTATACTTCCTTATTTAGACTTATTATAAACAGATGCAAGATACATTGTGTTCCGGGTTATTCCAAAATATGACGCTAAATCATTTACTTTTACCTGAATTTAAAGCTGAAAATAAAATTTAATTTAAGTAAAGCTTTGATTTAGCCAGCCTTACCTAAGCAATTTGCCAAATTTTAAATTTTTAAAATTTTTGCCTATCTCTTAAGCTTTGTTTTTAGAATTGTCCTCGTCGGGGTTAAAAATACTTTTTACGGAATCGCCCGCTTTATCTATTAGTTCTACATTTTCTTCCAGAGGTTTTAAATTTGGATCGGCGGTGTCTTCGGTTTGTTGCGGGTACAGAATGATATAACTATTCCGGACAAAGTATTTGGTTAGGTACTTCGGCAATTTTTCGGTTTCGGAGTTATAAGATAAATAGCCTTTGCGCGACGAGATAATAATAAATAAATCGTCTTGTTTTACTTCGCGGCTAAAAATTAAAAATTCTTCCCAGTTCTCGAAAGGCTCAAACACAATGGTGAGCGGGGTTTTGTTGTTTTCGTTTAGTTGCTGCAGTTCTTTTGCAGTTGCTGCGGTGGCATAAATAAACAAGGGCAAACCGGTTTCGCGGGCAATGGTTTTTACCCGATCAAACCATTGCTGAAAACCTAACTCAAACTCGGCTTTAGGCGGTACAGCCGTAACAATGCGTTTTAAAGTGTTAACCGGCTGCGCTACCTTATAAATAAAAATAGACTCGCTGGTTTTTTCCAGAATTCTTTCGGTTAAAGGCCCAAAAAATGCATTGCCCTCGTGGGCTAAATGGTGCAAGCCAATGATTACGTCGGTGATGTTGTGTTCTTTAATGGTGTAAATAATGCCATTGCTAATGTTTACATCAAACCGGGTTAAGGGCACAATATGGTTGTCGGTGGCGGCGGCGTGCTTAATTACTTTTTCCATCATTTTTTTTCCCGCCGATTGTTTGCTTTCCGAGGTATCTTGTTCGTCGCGCACGTGCAGGGCGTACACCGGCGCTTTGCTTTTGTGCGGTTTAATTAAAAAAGCCAGGTCCACTAAATCATTAACGGTTTCGGGGTAAGCCAAAGAAATTAAAATTCTTTCATCGGGGTCGCCTTCGGGGGTTTCGGCTGCTTCATTCTCCAGCAAAGCCATTTTGGCAGAAACTTTCTCTACAGTAAACGAGCTAATGGTGCAGGTAACCAAAATCATTAAAATAGTACCGTTCAAAACATCTTCGTTAAGTAAACGAATGGGCACCCCAGATGGCGTTTCACCCAAGATTACGTTGTACCCCACCAACACCACGGCCAGGGTTGCCCCCACCCGGGCATTGCTCAACCCAAAAATCATTTGCCGTTCGTCCTGGGATAAGCGAAAAGTTTTTTGGGTAAGCCAGGCTGCCAGAAACTTACCAATAACGGCCATCACAATCATAACGGCAGCTACTTTAAGCGCCCCGATGCCTTTAAACAGCACGCTAAAATCAACCAACATGCCTACGCCAATCAAAAAGAACGGAATAAATAAGGCATTACCCACAAATTCAATGCGGTTCATTAAAGGCGAAGAATGCGGAATAAACCGGTTAATGGCCAGCCCCGAAAGAAAAGCCCCGATAATCGCTTCCAAACCAGCCACTTCGGCCAGAAACGACCCCAGAAATACAATGGCTAATACAAAAATATACTGCGAGATATTGTCGTCGAATTTTTTAAAAAACCAACGGGCAATCAATGGAAAAACAAAAATAACGATCGCCGCAAAAACAATCGACGAAACAGCTAACCGGATCCAGAAAGCACTGCTTATATCGCCTTTGTACATGCCCACAATGGCCGCCAGAACCAATAAAGCCAGAATATCGGTAATAATGGTGCCCCCAATAGTGAGGGTAACCGAGCGGATGCGGTTAATACCGTAGCGGCTGGTAATGGGATAAGCCAGCAAAGTATGCGAGGCAAACATACTGGCCAATAAAACCGAAGAAGCAATATTAAACTCTAACAAATAAAAAGCCGCCGCGGTACCTAAAGTAATGGGCACAATAAAGGTAAAAATACCGAACACCAGGCTTTTTACCTGGTTTTTCTTAAACTCTTCCAGGTCTATCTCTAAACCGGCCGTGAACATGATGTACAACAGCCCAACAGTACCAAATAATACAATGCTGCTATCGCGGAGCAGTAAATTTAAACCGTAAGGGCCAATAATAATACCCGCCAGAATAAGCCCGATAATTGGCGGAACCTTTATTTTATTGAATACTATCGGCGCAAAAAGAATAATAAACAGTACCAGCGAAAATATAATTACCGGATTACGCAGGGGCAAGTCAAAGTTAAGCTCGCTTAATAATACCATAACCTTAATTTAAAAGAATAACGTTATTACCCTTGTCTAACTGCATGGAGTACACAATGCGGCAGTCGCCGGAACGTATAATTTGCCTTTGCCCTTCCAGCGTGTTATTAAGCAGCGTTAATCGTACAACTATTTCGGTAGCCGGGGTGTTCGGCGAAACCTCAATATTGTCTCTTAATTCCAGTAGATTATTATTGTAAGTACCTTCGTAAGTTCTTACTACTGTATTGTCGGTCATGGCTTTGGCTATTACCCGGTCGTTTTGGTAAGAAATATCCCAGATTTCGTTTTTTGTATCGCCAATGGCCGATCCGGTACAATTAGTTTCAACGCAAACCATACGTACGTTCCATGAACCGGTGATGCTTGGGTTATAAAACGCCGAATCGAGTTGCGTGCTATCCAATTTTTGTTGCTTTTTTGCCAGAGATTCTTCTTTCAGCCGCAAGGCTTCTTCGCGGGTTATTAACTCCTGCTCTTTCCGGGCCAGTTCTTTTTCTTTATTTTTCACTAATTTTTCGCGTTCCTGCATACCGCAACCTGACAGAACAATAAGGAGAAGAAAAGATAAAAAAAGAATTTGTTTCATGAGCAGCAATGGTTTAGGTAATTAATAACCAGCAAATCAGCAGCCGAACTGGTTACGTTGATACAGCTTTAAAAAGCGAATATAGAAACAAGGAGATTAAGCGCTTTCATAATTTTAAAATAAACACAAGGTAATTTATTAACCATAAGTACCGGCTTTAAGTTATTACAGTTACAAAACTGTTGGATTATGGGTTATTTTACCGTTCATTAAATTTTAATTTTTTTAAAATTTACAACTTTAAAACAGCCTGGAGTAAGTTCCAAACCAACCCAAACCTGGCCGGTGGGGCGTAACTTTTAGCCGAAATAAAAGTTTAATAACCTGTTATTATTTATAATGCTTGTTAAACGTAAAGTTTTATTTTTTTAAAAGCCTATCCTCTATGAAAAATTTAATTCGCCCGCTTGTTTTTAGCGTAATAATCTTTTTAGCTTCTGCCGGAGCCGGTATGGCCAATGACATTTACATCCCCAACAAGAAAAACATTTCGGCGCAACAGGAGCAGCGGCTACTGGAAATTCAGGCCCGGTTAGATGAAATTAAGGCGCTGGATAAATCAAAATTAACAAAAGCAGACCGAAAAGATTTACGGGCGGAGTTAACCGAATTAAAAAAAGAAGCCCGCCGGGGTGGAGGCATTTATCTTTCTACGGGGGCTGTTGTTATCATTGTTTTATTATTGATTTTACTGTTATAAATGCTTCGGTTTGGGTAAGCCCCACTAACAATATTTGCATTGTCTTTAGAAATGCATTTTTTAAAAATTAATATTTTTCCGGATAATCGCAGCTTCCTCCGCCATAGTTACGTACAGCCAAATAAACAAAACCAGCAATGCTATGGCCACGAAAAAGAAAACTTCCGAAAAGAAAGATCCGTGCTGGAACGGCTACGAACAAGAAGGCATGAAAAACAAGAACGGTAAAAAAGTACCGAACTGCGTGAAAAAAGATTAAAAATTTAAAAAATTAAATAGAAAAGCAGCTAATGAATCTATTAGCTGCTTTTCTATTTTAAACCTGTTGCCGTTCTTAAAAAGCTAACGAAAGCTATCCTGCATGCGCCGTTTTTAAAATTTTACTCTGAATAAAATACCCGCTTTACCCGGCTGCTGATATTGGTAAGCAGCTCGTACGGAATAGTACCAATGCGTTGCGCCATATCGGTAAGGGTACTGTTTTTCCCGAATATTTCTACGCTATCGCCTGCTTTTACCGAAAGGCCGGTTACATCTAGCATGCACATATCCATGCAAATATTACCAATGGTAGGTACTTGCTGGCCGTTAATAAATACCTGCCCTACGCCGTTCCCAAACCGGCGATCGTAGCCATCCGCGTAGCCAATGGCAATGGTGGCAATTTGTTTAGGTTCACGGGCAATTCCCCGACGGCTATAGCCCACTGTTTCGCCGGCAGCTACTACTTTTACCTGCGATACCGTGGTTTTAAGCTGGCTCACCATCCGCAGTGCATCTTGTTCTGAGCCAGTTGCCTCTACCCCGTACAAACCAATTCCCAACCGAACCATATCCAGTTGGTGTTCCGGGAAACGCACAATGCCCGCCGAATTTAAAATATGTTTAATTATGGCATAACCCAATCGTTGTTCTATTTGGCCAGTCATGGCCCGGAAACGGCTAATCTGCAATTGCGAGAAATCGTTATGCAGGGCTTCGTCGGCACCGGCTAAATGGCTGAACATACTTACTACCCGCAGTTGCGGTACAGCGGCTAATCGCGTAAATAATGCTTCTAAATCGTTTTCGGTAAAACCTAAGCGGTGCATACCGGTATCCAGCTTTAAATGAATTTTTTGATGATAGCTCTCATCGTCCGGTAAAGCCTGGATGCAGGCTTCTAAAATTTCTAAAGAATAAATTTCGGGCTCTAGCTGATATTGCTGCAATTTACCAAAAGACTCGGCAGAAGGGTTCATGACCATAATGGGCAAACTAATGCCGTGTTCCCGTAGTAAAATTCCCTCGTCGGTATAGGCTACCGTTAAATAATCTACCCGGTGGTACTGCAGCAGATTCGCAATTTCGTAGGAGCCGCTACCATAGGCAAAAGCTTTTACCATTACCATTAATTTAGTTTTGGGAGCAAGCCGGGCCCGGTAAAAATTTAAATTATGTACCAACGCATCCAGGTTTACTTCCAGCACCGTACCATGAATTTTCTGTTGAAAGGCTGCTACTATTTTTTCAAACTCAAATACCCGGGCGCCTTTTAACAAAATGGTTTCGTTACGAAAACTCTCGTTTTTAAAATTTTTTAAAAATTCAGCAGTGCTTGAATAAAATTCCTGGGGTAAATGAAACAGCGGCTGGTGCTGGCTAATAACCGGGCCAATGCCCACCAACCGATCAATGCGGTGAATCCGGACTAACTCGGCTACTTGTTGATACAAAACAGCTTCGGGCAAACCGGCTTCGAGCAAATCCGATAAAATCAGGGTTTTCTTTTTGGTGCGGGTTTGGTTTTGCAGAAAGTTTAAGGCAATGCTTAAGCCGCTTAAATCATTATTATACGAATCATCAATTAAATAGCAGCCGTTTATGGCCTCTTTCATTTCCAGGCGCATAGCTACCGGCGATAGCTTTAAAAACCGCTGCTGAATTTCGGATACGGGCACTTGCCGGCTCAGTAAAACCGCCAGGCAGTGCAAACCATTTTCGATAGATGCCTCATCGGTAAAAGGCAATACAACTAACCCGTTTTGATTCTGATACGCAAATTCCAGGGTATATTGGTTGCCCCGCACCGAACCCGTAAGTATACGTACATCTGCAGTTTGCTTGCGCGACCAGGTAAAAGCCGGAATTTGCGCAGCCGTAACCGCCGCGTGGATAGCAGCATGATCGCGGCAGTAAAACAGTTGCTTAACGTTTTTAAATAATTTTAATTTTTCCTCAATTTTCTGCTCCCGCGAAACAAAACCTTCGGCGTGAGCCTGGCCAATGTTGGTGAATATACCCCAAGTAGGCTGGATTATTTTTTCGAGTTTTTCCATTTCGGAGGGGCGCGAAATCCCGGCTTCGAAAATTCCCAGCGTGTGGTTCTGGTTTATTTGCCACACCGATAGCGGCACGCCAATTTGCGAATTATAACTCCGTGGGCTTTTCACGACGCGCTCGTCGGGGCTTAATAACTGGCTCAGCCATTCTTTTACAATGGTTTTACCGTTGCTCCCGGTAATGGCAAAAACCGGCAAGCTAAATTGCTGCCGGTAATAGGCGGTTAGTCGCTGCAAAGCCGCTAAACTGTTGCTTACCTGTAAAAAATTAGCTTCCGGGAAAAGCTGCTGCAGGGTAGTATTGTGGTTAATTTCCGGAATAGCCAGGTAATCTTCCAATACAAATTGCCGCACGCCTCTTTGGTATAAATTAAAAATATACCGGTGTCCATCGTTAAACGGGCCTTTTATGGCAAAAAACAAAGAACTAACCGGGTGGGCCAGTCGCCGGCTATCCGTTAATAAATGCTGAATGCCGTATTCTTGTTTTAATTGCAATAATGTGCCTGAAGTCAGGCCCGCAAGTTCTTCGAAGCGTATCATATGCTGTACTAATTCCTGCAAAGGTAAAGAACCCCGGAAGATTTTGATTCATGTGGGTTCTGGTTTATGATGGGTAAACAAAACCAGGTTCAGGAAACTTACCCAGCAAGATATCTTAAGTTGATTTTTTAAATTTTTTAAAATCTGGCTTATTTCGCCGGCAACTTAAACGACCCGATTTTGTTAGTTAACGTATTTTTATTTAAGCAACTACCCAAAATTGATTTGACACTCTAGTTCGTAAGATTGTTTTAATATTTGCTGAAAATCAAAATTAAAAAAAATAAAACTCTACCAGCTAATATCTACATACTTGCGCCTTTTTACTTCATTAAATTACTTGCTACCTTTCTAAAAATTACGGTTCATAAAAAACAATCATGTCTACGTCTAAAGCGGCTGCATTCGGGCAAAACGAAGTTACGCTGGCTGCCTATGCAAAAGCATTGGCGCATCCGGCCCGGATTGCTATTTTACGTATGCTCCACCAAAAGCAGATTTGCATTTGCGGCGACATTGTGGAAGAGCTTCCTTTATCGCAGTCTACGGTTTCGCAGCATCTAAAAGAATTAAAATTGGCTGGCCTGATTACCGGCGAAGTAAACGGAGCCTGCGTTTGCTATTACCTGAACGGGGAACAAATGCAAAAAGTACGTGAGCTTTTTAGCCAATTTTTAAATGCGCTAACCCCCGAAGAGTAAATAATAAATGAGTGAAGTGGGATTTACCGCAGCAAAAACTGGCAGTTAATTTTTAAATTTTGGCTGCTTTAGGTTTACTTGATTTCGAAAAAACAGGCTTTTGCTATCTTCCGGAAGCACAAAAAACCAAAAGGTTACAATTAAAGCCCTTGCTTTAAAATTCACGCTATTATTCTGGCTTTACTTCCCTGATTGAAAACAACTTACCAGACACTTTTTATAAAAATTTCAAGCGTAATTCAAATCTGGTTAAGTAAAGCAAACTTTATTCTAAAAAAGCGCTCAGATGTAAATTTTACCTTACTAAAAACCGGGTAGGTTAATCTATATTCTTTAACTTTGCACAGAAAAGCAGGGGTAATTACTCAATTTTTCTAATATGGGATGGTTTTTGCAGAGCTTTATAAAAAAAATTTCAAAAAAATAACATCTACTTAGGTTTACACTTTGCAATTCTAAAAATACTTCTATATATTTACATAAACACCTCCTTAATATATCCTTAAAAGTTTTTAATCTGTACAATATGATATAAAGCTCTACGTTAATTTTATGTAGCTTTTGTATGAACACAATCCAACTTAGCGATTCTGAACTGGTATCGCTATATATTGCAGGTAATGAAAACGCTTTCGAACTTTTAGTTAAAAGACACAAGAACAAAGTTTTTACCACGATTTTATTAATCGTAAAGGATACTTATACCGCCGAAGATTTGTTGCAGGATACTTTTATTAAAGCCATCCACACCATGAAAAGCGGCCGGTATAACGAGGAGGGTAAATTTTCTTCTTGGATTTGCCGCATTGCCCACAACCTGGCAATCGACTTTTTCCGGAAAGAAAAACGTAACCCCACCATAGAAATGGAAGATGGCAGTAATGTTTTTAACACGCTGGCATTTGCCGAAGAATCAATCGAATCCCTGCAGATCAAAGAAGATACGCACAAGCGGCTTCGCGAATTGATCCAGCAGTTGCCTGAAGCACAAAAAGAAGTTTTGATTATGCGGCATTACGCCGATATGAGCTTTCAGGAAATTGCCGAAACTACGGGGGTAAGCATTAATACAGCCTTAGGCCGTATGCGCTATGCTTTGATTAATCTTCGGAAGAAGATGACAAACCCTAGTATAGATTATGATAAAAACCTCTACTCACAATGATCTCATCCAATACATTTACGATGAATTGGCATTGGGTGAGAAACAACTATTTGAACAAACCCTTGCCCAGAATCATGAATTGGCTGAGCATTGTGCAGAGTTATTGATTTTGCAGGAAAAGTTAAACACAGAACTGAAAGTACCCAGCGAAAAAACGATCAATTCTATTTTAACTTATTCAAAAAACTTAAGTTTGCAGCAGTAAAACGCTGCAAACTTTTTTTATGCGCAAAAAAGAACGGTACCAACACTTAATCGAGTATTTCACCCAAAACTTTCCCGAAGCTGAAACCGAGCTGGATTACGGCAACGCTTACGAATTAATTCTGGCAGTGGTACTTAGTGCCCAATGCACCGATAAGCGCGTAAATATGGTAACCCCGGCTTTGTACGCGCAATTCCCAACGCCGCAGCACCTGGCCGCCGCTACTCCCGAAGATATTTTCCCGTTTATTAAAAGCATTTCGTACCCAAATAACAAAGCCAAACACCTGGCTGGTTTGGGCAAAATGCTGGTAGAGCAGTTTAACGCCGAAGTACCCAGTAGCGTAGAAGAACTGCAAAAACTACCCGGCGTAGGCCGCAAAACCGCTAATGTAATTGCCTCGGTAATTTATAACCAGCCCGCCATGGCTGTAGATACCCATGTATTCCGGGTATCGAAACGTTTAGGTTTGGTTACGCAAAACGCGCATACGCCTCTGGAAGTGGAAAAGCAGCTCATGCAAAATATTCCCAGAGAGCTGGTTCCGAAAGCCCACCATTGGCTAATTTTACATGGCCGCTATATTTGCGTAGCCCGCAAGCCCAAGTGCGACCAGTGCCCGCTCACGCATTTTTGTAAATTTTACCAGGCGCACTGGCCAGCCATCCCCGACGACCCCGAAAACCGCTTGTAAATTACCCGCCGTTACAGCGGCAATATTCCACAAAACAAAAAGCCTTTGTTTTAGTTTATTCCGTAATACGGGGCAAAGAATTTCCGGAAAGTAAATTTTTTAAAAATTTAGCCAGAAGAGTTTGTGCGGCATTAATCTTATTATCAGTAAAACGGGCAAAGCGCCGGATTCAGCCATTCTATCGCTTACGCAAGCCAATAAGCATCGAGGCCCAGATGCTACGGCGTACTTTACCGATAATTACGGAGCGGGCAAAATTTACTTTGGCCACAATCGCTTAAAAATAATTGATCTGTCGTCGGCAGCAAACCAACCTTTTTTCTCTGCGGATAGGCGTTATTTGCTTTTGTACAACGGTGAGCTGTATAACTATCAAACGCTTCGGCAAGAACTGCAAACTACCGGCTATCTTTTCCGGACTAACTCCGATACAGAAGTACTGCTGGCAGTATTAATAACTTACGGGCAAGCGGGTTTAGAAAAATTAAACGGCATGTTTGCTTTTGTTTTTTACGATACGCAAACCCAACAACTATTGGCCGCCCGCGACCGTTTTGGAGTAAAGCGCTTGTATTACGTACACTCCCCGGAGTACTTGCTTATATCTTCTGAAATAAACAGTTTGCTGACATCGGGTTTAGTAGCCAAAGAGCTAAACGAGGCACAGCTTCTCTCCTACTTGCATTACCGCCATGCCTTAAAACCGCAAACTTTTTACAAAAATATTCTGGAACTGGAAGAGGGGCAGGTGCTGACGTATGCAAACCAGCATCTAAAAATTTGCTCTTATTTACCCGGGAGCACGCTGCTTACCAATACCTACCCAGAAACAGAAATTATTAAAAAAACCGAAGATTTATTGCTGCAGGCTGTAGAAAAAAACTTACAGGCCGATGTACCCGTGGGTTTGTTTTTAAGCGGTGGCATTGATTCTACTTTAATTCTGGCTTTGGTGCAGCAACTGGGTTATACGCATTTTCCGTCTTTTACCATTAGCAACAAAGCCACAGAGAGCGTTTTTGGCTCCGAAGATTACCGGTTTTCGCGGGTAGCGGCTAAACAATTTAGAGCCGATCATTATTCCTTTGAAATAGATGCCTCTATTTTACATTACCTCGACGAGTTAATTACTACCCTTGATCAACCCATTGCTGATGGCGCGGCTTTGCTTACGTATTATCTATCAGAACAGGTTAAAGGCAAAATTAAAGTGGCGCTTTCGGGAGCCGGCGCCGACGAGCTTTTTGGTGGGTATAACCGGCACCGGGCCTTTTACTATTTTCTGCAGCATCGTTCTTTAGCTCGTTTTATCTTGCCTTTGTTAAAGCCCGGCGCCCCTTTGCTCGTTACGGGGGTAAAGCATCCGTTGCGCAAACAATTTTTACTTTTAAGAAAGTTAGCTTACAAAATAAAGCCGCATCAGCCGGAGCAAACTTTTTTAAATTTTACGGCCATGGACCGGCACCTGCAGCAATTATTGCTTCCCGATTATCAGTTTTTGCTGCAACCTAGCGCGCAACCCGGCGCAACAACCGGGTATTTGCGGTGGAGCTTAGACCACGATTTACACCAGTATTTAATTTCAGATATTCTGGCAATGACAGATAAAACCAGCATGGCGCATTCCCTGGAAGTCCGGACACCGTACCTGGATAATGAGTTACAAGCTTTTACCCAAAGCTTACCAGCTGAGTTGTTATTTAAAAACGGCTCGAAGTGGATTTTAAAACGTATTCTGGAGCAGCATCACGGTCAGCAGCTTACCCAACGCCCCAAAGAAGGCTTTGCCATGCCCTTAGGCCAATGGCTAAAACAAGCCTCTAACCAATGGCTTTTTGCCGATTTGCAGAATCCGCAGCATCTTATTTTTAAATTTTTAAAATTTCCGGAAACCCAAACCATGATCCGGGCTTTGCGCCAGGGCCGCCACGATTACAGTACCGAGCTGTGGGCTTTGCTGGTGCTCGCCAAGTGGCTTCACAAGAACTTTGCGTAGTGCCTTCTACCGGAACCTGCAACCATAAAAAAAGCGGCCGATTAAAGCCGCTTCTTAACTATTAGTTCATTAGTTTTTTAATCTAAATCTTCTTCCCGGATGAGCATCAGCACGGCTGCTTGCGGCACAATAAAATAACGCTCCTGCTGGTAGTTAATTTCAATGGCATCGCGTTGCAGGTAAATGGCTAAATCGCCTTCTTTGGCTTGCAACGGAATATAGCGCACATCTTCTTCCGGATCGTTTTGGTTCCACGATTCCTCTTCGAAAGTATAATCGGCCGGAATCGGATAGCCGGGCCCAACTTTCATGACGTAACCTTCCTGTACTTTTTCTTTTTCCTGCACGCCCGGCGGTAAAAACAAGCCACTTTTAGTCTGGTCTTTCGGAGATTTTGGCTTAATTAATACCCGATCCCCCACAATAATAATTTTCTGTAACTTATTTGTTTCGGATATATGCATAATTAATTTCTATTTTGGCTGGCAAATATACGGATAAACTTTTTTTAACCGGCCTGTAATCCGGATTGCCTAACCGGAAAAACTTATTTTTCATGGTATTAAAGAAAAAATCCCTCCTAAAATTCGGCCTCTTAACTAAGAACAAAACAACTTACCGGAAAGTTACTACAAAGGGTCGGCCATGACGCTAAACTTCATGTCGGCGCGTAAAGTAATGGGGCTGGTGATGGATTTGTCGAAGGTAGTTTTGGTGCGTACTTTAAACGAAGGCGATTTTACGTACTTATCCAGTTTTTCGTTAGTAGAAATCAGTTCCATGGTGTTGCCAATATCATCCGGAATGTTTTCGCGGTAAGCCAGTAATACTTCGTTGGTGTTATCGGGTAAGGCAATGTACACGTAGGCGTTTTTTAAAAAACTAAAATTTTCGGTGGGCGGGTTGGTAATAGTAAGTTTAAAACTTTTTAAAGTAACGTCTTTTACAAACTCGGCCTGGGTGTTATTGCTTTTAAATTCGTCTTCGGAGTTGGTAGTTACATCCATCGGCAACGAAACTACGCTACTATTTAAAGGTAAACCTGTATCCAGAGTAATGGTCTGGCTATTTTCAATTTCAAAGGTGAGTAGCTTTTTAACTTCTTTACACGATACCATAAACCCCAATAAAGTAAGCAGCAGAAAAGCGACATGTTTAAGCATACTTTTAAATATTAATGATGAATCCGGAATTTTTCAGCAGCAAATTAGTTAGTATCCCGGCCTGTTGATTTTATTTTTCAGGTAGTTTTTTACTAGTAATGCCCTGGTAATTGTACGGTTTAAAGTGAGGGTAGTTGGTAAGTATTTTCTTAACACATATAAACTAAAACCCGTTTAATTCTTAAAAATCAGACGGGTTATTGTAATTCAAAATGAGCGAATAGTGCTTAACTCTGCATAAACTTGGGTTTTATTAAATTTTCGAAAGAATAAAGTTCATCCCACTTTTGCTGGGTTATTAATTGCTTTTCGTTCACTACAATCTGTTGCACCGATTTACCGGTTTGCAAAGCTTCTTTAGCGGTAGCGGCCGCCGCCTCGTAGCCGATAATGGGGTTGAGTAAGGTAACAATGCTTACGCTGTGCATAACCATATCCTGGGTGCGGGCGCTATTGGCCACAATGCCCAGCACGCATTTTTCACGGAGCGTGTAACAAGCATTGGTCATGTAACTGATAGAAGTAAACAGTGCAAAAGAAATAACCGGCTCCATAACGTTTAACTGCAACTGGCCTGCTTCGGCGGCCAGGGTAATGGTTAGGTCGGCGCCAATAACGTAATAGGCCGTTTGGTTTACCACCTCCGGAATTACCGGGTTTACTTTGCCCGGCATAATAGATGAACCCGGCTGCATTTGCGGCAAACTAATCTCGAACAAGCCCGTTCGCGGCCCGGAAGATAATAAACGCAAATCGTTACAGATTTTTGAAATTTTAACCGCCGTCCGTTTTAAAACGCCGGAAAGCTGCACGTAAGCACCGGTATCAGATGTAGCTTCGATTAAGTCGGGGGCCAGGTAAAGCGGCAAACCGGTTATTTCGGCTAAGTATTTGGTTACCAGTTTGGGGTAACCTTCAGGAGCGTTTACGGCCGTACCAATAGCGGTGGCGCCCATGTTAATTTCGGCCATTAACTGCTTGGCATCTTCCAGGCGACCTACTTCTTCGGCCAGGGTATTGGCAAAACCCCGGAACTCATCGCCCATCGACATGGGAACCGCATCTTGTAACTGCGTGCGGCCCATTTTTAAAACATTTTTAAATTCTACGCCTTTGGCCTCAAACGCCGCCGATAAAGCCGTTAAAGCCTGGGTGTAGGCGGTGAGTTTATTCAGAATAGCAATCCGGAAAGCGGTGGGATAGGCATCGTTGGTAGATTGCGAAAAGTTAACGTGGTTGTTTGGGTGACAGTATTGATATTCGCCCTTAGCGTGCCCCATTAGTTCCAGGGCTACGTTGGCAATAACTTCGTTGGCATTCATGTTTACCGAAGTGCCGGCGCCTCCCTGAATCATATCGGAAGGAAATTGGTCTAGATATTTACCGGCTATCAATAAATCGCAGGCTTTAATAATGTACTCGGCAATGGTTGGATCCAGTACGCCTAGATCGCGGTTAGCCATGGCGGCTCCTTTTTTTACGTAAGCCAGCGCCTGCACAAAAAAGGGTTCCTGCGAAATGCGCTGGCCGGTAATATTAAAATTTTCGAGGGCGCGCAGGGTTTGTACTCCATAATAAACGTCGGCGGGAATTTCTTTTTCCCCGAGAAAATCGTGCTCAATGCGGGTGTTGTTCATAATACAGCGTTGCTTAAACAGAATGATGTTAATACTACCGGGAGTAGAATAAGTTTTAACATCGCTGAGTCCTTCTAACCTGACAACCACCAAATAGCCATTGGCACCTTAGTTTTAGTACCGGGAAGAGCATAAAAAATTAAAAATTTTTAAAATTTTAGTACGCTAACAAACGCCCGCAGGCAATAATGGCGGTCCAGAGTACCAAAGAGAAACCAGCGGCGAGTTTCGCTTTCGGGGGCGTGGAACGATTAACATCCCAGCGTACAACTGTGGTAAAAGTTATGGTGTGAAAAATGGTGGCATTGAGGCCTGCCAGTATTAATAAACCCATTTTTAACCAAAAGGTAGGATCGTGGCCTAAGGCTGCGGCGTTGGTAATAAACAATAAAATACCCGTGGGCACTACTAAAATTAAGCCACGCCGCGACCAAGGCAATAAATAGCGTACCAAGCCCGTAACGGGTAAAAAGCGGGAATTGCCCAGCAAGCGTAAGTCAAACAAAAAAGCCGCCCCTACCAACAAGGCAATGCCTGTAATATGGCCAATTTCCAGCCATTGGTATAACCAGTTCGATTGCCGGATAGTGGCCGCCCAGCTAGATTTTTCTAACCAGGTCAGCCACTCCGTATATGATCCTGTCAATGCCTAACGCAATTCAAATTTCTTACCGTCCACAAAAATGCGCTCGGCCCGCATTTCGTCGGCTACTTCTTTATGCGGATAACCTACTACCCGCACCGTATTTCCTTTGGCCAGTTTTGCTTTAGGAACACCCCGGCTTTCCATGCGGCTGGTTGGAGCCAGATAAACCGTCCAGACTTTATCGTGTTGTTTTACTTTAGCTAAAGCGTGCGGATTTTCATACGTAAACTCTTCGATGGTACCCGTGTAATCGAGCACTTTGGTTTGGTCGTAATCGGCCCAACCGTGGTGGAAGAGCGTGAAAGAAGTAAGAACTAAAAAAATAAAAGCGGCGAAACTGTTGCGAAGTAAAACCATGGCTGTTAAAATTTTAGTGAAAGGTATATGTTATAAAACGTACCCTAGTCAGAATTCTGTATGTGTTAAACTAGTACGGGTAAGTTATCTAAAAGATAAGCAAAAAACGGGTTAAACCGGCACTCTTATTCCCCGGAAATTTAAAATTTTTTAAAAATTAACCTTCATCAATAAATTACCCCATATAGCTATTCAGCAAACAGCTACGTTTTAGTATTTTGTTTTTTTAGAAATTAGAATTTAATTTGAGCAGTACTAAAAACAAACAAAAAAGCCTTGCTCTTTAAAAAGAACAAGGCTTTTGTATAAAATTAGTTTAGCTTATTTGGTAGCCGTAGAATCTACTACTCCATCTTGTACCGGCTGATCTTGTACTACGGCAGTGTCACCCTCGGTAGGAGTAGTAGCTGAATCTAACTCAGCACCCGCAGCATCTGCTGCTCCTTCTACAGCATTCTCGGTAGTTTCGGCGGGTTTAGAGTTGCACGAAGCAAATGTAAAAGAAAGAGCCGTAAAAGCTAATACCGTGATCTTTGCTAAATTTTTCATAATGGTTTATTTAAAGTTCTTAATACCAAATTTTGATCTTAATACTTTATTTCTGAAAAAGTAACCCTTGCCCCGGATTATCTGGTCAATCTTAACAATATTACCTTTTATTAATAGTAGCTGGATTTCGTAGACTTTAAAAAGCAAAAAGGCCTAAAATTTAAAAATTTAGACTCTTTTACATATTTACTGCACTTTTAACATGGCCTCTCGCTTGGCTTTAAACTCCGTGCCGGGTTTCCATTCGGGGTATTTATCACCTTGGGCCACGTCGTAACCCACCATAAAGTACAACTGCAAATCCTCTACGGCTCCTGCAAAATCCCAGTCGGTTTTAATATCGTCGGATACTTTGTGGTAATCGTTGGTGGTGTAAGCCTCCGCTTTTTTCCGGAAGTAATCCTGCGGTTTGTCTACCGCTTCTTCCCCGGATTCAGCGTACAAAGCCGGCACCCCTTGCTTGGCAAATTCAAAATGATCAGACCGGTAGAACGAGCCTTTTTCGGGGGTAGCTTCCGGTACAATCCGGCGGTTCTGGGTTTGAGCTGCCCGGGCCAGAATATCATCCAAAGTAGAGTTGCCGTATCCAATAATAATAACGTCTTTGGTACGTCCGTAGGCATTTAGTACGTCCATGTTAATATCGGCTAGCGTTTTGTTGAGCGGGTACAAAGGATTAGCCGCGTAATATTTAGAGCCCAGCAAACCTTTTTCTTCGGCAGTTACCGCCAAAAATAAGATGGAGCGTTTGGGCGGCGTGGGTAATTTTTTGTAAGCTTCGGCCAGTTCCAGCAAACCGGCAGTGCCGGTGGCATTATCTAGCGCACCGTTATAAATCTGGTCGCCGGTTAGTTTGGGGTCTTTGCCCAGGTGGTCCCAGTGAGCAGTATACACTACGTATTCGTTTTTTAATTTTGGATCACTGCCTTCCAGTTTGGCAATTACGTTGCGACTTTTTAACTCGCGCAAGGTCATTTTTAAATCAAAATTAGCTTTAGCGGGCAAGGTAAACGGTTTAAAATCTTTCTGGATCGCCATTTTTTTAAGTTTAGCAAAATCCTGACCCGAAGCGGCAAACAATTCTTTGGCTTTATCGGTGGTAATCCAGCTTTTTACGGCTACCTGGCTGGCATTTTTGTCGGGAGTTTGAATATCTACGTTTTCGCGGCTGTTGCTGCCCGAAACTACTTCGTAAGGGTAACCGGCCGGCCCCGTTTCGTGAATGATAATGGCGGCGGCCGCTCCTTTTTCCGAGGCGATTTCGTATTTATAAGTCCAGCGGCCATAATACGTCATAGCCCGGCCGCCAAACATCGTGCTATCCAGTTTAGTGGTATCGTTACCTACCGGAATAGGCGGATCGTTTACCAGCATTACAATCGTTTTACCTTTTACATCTACGCCTTTGTAATCGTCCCAGCCGTACTCAGGAGCCACAATGCCGTAACCCACAAACACCATATCGGAGTTGGTAACCGTAACTTGCGGTTTGTATTGGTGCGAAAAAGCTACGTAGTCATCGCGAAAACGCAGGCTGATTTTTTTGTTGTTGGCGGTAAAAGAAGCCGTAGGTTGTGAGGTAAAACCATAAAGGGGCACATCCTGAATGTAGGTGCCATCTGGATTGCCCGGCGCTAAACCTAATTGCTTAAACTGGCGGGTTAAGTAAGCAATGGTAGAATCTTCGCCTTTGGTACCGGGCGCCCGGCCTTCGTAGGCATCCGAAGCTAAAACTTTGGTATGCTTTAAAATATCATCTGCGGTAAAGCTGGTAAGCGCTGGTTGAATGGCTTCGGTGTTTAAAGCGCTGTTTTCGGTAGAGTCGGTTGGTTTCCGGTTGTTTTCGCGGCAACTTCCTAAAAACAGCGAGCCAATTAATATAAAAACAAGTTTTCTCATCATCTTCTAAAATCAATTTGCTTGTGTCTGGTTAAGGCAGTAAAGATTTTGCTTAAAAATAACAAATCAGTAAACGGCCTTGGTAAATTTTTAAATTTTAAAAAATCCGGAAACCATTACGCTTTCGAACTAACAAATTCTTTAGCTTGGGTTGAATTTATCTTAGCCCGGTGTGTTTTATGCTGGTTCTGAAAATTATGCGTGAGCATGCTAATATTACCATCTATTTCCAATATTGCTAAGTCAACTTCGCTTAGGTCTTTAATGCCGTGTTCCCGGGCAGCTACTTCCAGTTCGGTTACAGAAAGGCGTACTTTCTGCAGGTTCTGTTCTTTTAATTCACCTTTATAAATAAGCATTACCGGCTCTCCCTGAATTAATCTGCTCCACAGGCGCGAGCGGTAAATGGTTAATTTTAAAATATAGTTTACTAAAAACAAAGTAGCTGCCGCCACTAAACCGCCGGTTAAAGTAACATCCGGACCCACCATGGCGTTTTGCACCGCATTACTGATTAATAATATAAATACCAGATCAATAACGGATAATTGCGTAAGTTCTTTTTTACCGAAAAACCGGATGGCCAGAATAATAAATAAATATACCGCTACGGCCCGGCCAACAACCTGTAAATAAGCACTATATTGTATATCCATAAACCAGTACTGGTTTAGAATGTAAGCAGATAAGATTGGAGGTATTCACCTTTTTGCTACTTGGGTAAAACACCGGGCGCGCTACTGCCGGGTAATGTGATCTGGAAAATATTCTTCCAGTATTTCTTTTACATCCGATTCGGTGAGGGCTTTGGAATAATGTTTTTTTACCGCTTCGTACTTTTTTAAGCGTTCTAAATCGTAGAAACTGGCAGAAGAGGTAAGCATTAAAATAGTTACCTTATTTTTTAAAGCCAGATTGGATTGCTGGTACATTTCCAGGAACTCAAAACCATCCATTACCGGCATTTTAATATCCATTAATATTAAATCCGGGCAAGGATGCGTGGCATTGTTTTCCTGATCGCAGGCCAGGCTTAAGTACTCAAAAGCTTTTTCGCCGTCGGTAATTACTTTTATTTCTTCAGCAGCATTTAGTTTGGTTAATAAACGATGGTTCAGGTAATTGGTAGTATCATCGTCGTCTACCAACATTATTAATTTAAGGGGTATTATTTTTCTCATACGGTTGCAGGAGGGTCAATTTGATCTTTTAAGTACACTTTAAAGGTAGTGCCGGTATCTACTTCGCTAGCGACTTCAATATGCCCACCGTTATTCTGCACAATTCTGTTTATGATGTATAGCCCAATGCCCGAGCCACTTACATGATTATGAAAGCGCTTGAACATCTGAAAAAGTTTGCCTTTATGCCGGTCTAAATTAATACCTAAACCATTATCTTGTATCGTTAAGAGCGTAAAATCATTTTCCAGGGTGGTTTTTATATATACAACAGGCACCCGATGCGGCGAACGGTACTTAATGGCATTGCTCAATAAATTGTAAATAATGCTTTTTAAATTAACCCGCGAAAAGTAGATAGAAGGTGCCGCACTAAAATCCGTGATAATCTGGGCTTGTGATTCTTTAATTATATCCTGAATGCTGAGCTTTACTTCGTCGGTGATAGCGGCAAACGAAGTATTTTCCCGGCTCGACTCAATGTTTTTCTGTACTTCCACAATGTCGGCTAAATCGCGGATGGTAGTATGAATCTGATCTAGTGATTTGTGAAACATGGAAACCAGAATCTCGGCATCGGGGGTATTAAACTGCGCCGTTTCGGTTAACTCGCTAAAGATACGCGACATGCTGATAATAGGCAATTTTAAATCGTGCGAAGCGGTGTAAACAAAGCTATCCAGGTCTTCGTTGGTTTTGCGGAGTTCCTGATTTATCTGCAATAATTCTGCTTCGGCTAGTTTTTTCTCTTCTATATCGGTGCAGGAGCCAAACCACTGGGTAATGTTGCCTTGCTGATCGCGCATGGGAATGGCCTGGCCCAAAAACCACCGGTAAGTGCCGGTTTTACTTTTAAAACGGTATTCTACTTCGTAAAAGTCGCCGGTTTGCAGCGAATGTTGCCAGCGGGCCTGCACACGCTCCCGATCATCCGGGTGCAACAAATTGCGCCACATTTCGGTGCCTTTGCTGGCTTCTACATCGTAGCCGGTATAATCAATCCAGCGCTGATTAAAGTATTCGTGATAGCCTTGCGAGTCTGTAGTCCAGATAAACTGCGGAATAGCTTCGGTTAAAAACTGAAAACGTTCTTTTTCGGCCCGCAGTTGTTCCGTTAATAATTCAGTCTGGCGTTTGGCTAGTACCTGGTTGGTAACTTCCAGCGCCATAATTAATACTCCTTCTACGGTGTCCTGGCCTTCGCGGAACGGCTGGTAAGTAATATTAAAATATCCTTCTTGCAACTGCCCGTTATTATTACGATCAACCAGCACCTTTATTTCTTCAAAAGCCAAGGGTTCGGCATTGGTATATACTTGCTCCATCAGGCGGGTTAAACCTTGCTCTTCTATTTCGGGCCAGGCCACGGCAATGGGTAAACCCACACAGGCACGATTACCAAATAAGCGCTGGATACCGGGTGTAGCAAAGTCAATGATTAAATCGGGTCCCTTTACTAAACAGAAATGGGCTGGGGCCAGACTTAATATCCGTTGTAATTTTTTGTCCTGGCGTTTTAGTTCTTCCTGGTAACTTTTATGAACTTCAATATCGGTATGAGAACCTATCCAAAGAGTAATATCATTATTTTCGTCGCGAATAGGTACAGCCCGGACTAAAAACCAGCGATACTTCTGGCTATTAGCAGATCGCCACCGGTTTTCCATTTCTAAATTGGTACCGGTAGTTATGGCATGCTGCCAGTGCCGATGCGTAGTTGCTAAATCATCCGGGTGGATGTAACTCGCCCAGCCCTGCGTTAATAATTGGTTCACCGGCACTCCTAAATACTCCGACCAACGCTCATTGTAATAATTTACTTCGCCAGTAGGCAATGCTGTCCAAATCATTGAGGGCAGGGTTTCCATTAAACCTTGAAACCGAAGCGCACTTTGCCGTAACTCTTGCTCGACCTGCTTAACATCGCTGATATCCACCATAGCCCCAATCATGCGGTAAGGCTTTTGATTTGCATCCCGGAGCACAAAGCCTCGGTCCAAGATGTCGGCGTAAGAGGCATCTTTGCGTTTAAACCGGTACGTATCGCTCCAAACGTCTAAGTTGTGTTGAATAACGTTGAAGATGCTTTGCTTAACGCGCCCTAGATCTTCCGGGTGAATGCGGGAATACCAGGATTTTACGGTGGGGTCTGTTTCTTGCTGGCTAAAACCAAATTTAATATTAAAGCCATCACTCCATTTTATCTGGTTATTTAGTAAATCCCAATCCCAGATAACGTCATTAATCATTTGCATGGCCACTTGCAGCAATTCTTCGTTGCGGCGTTGGGCTTGCTTTTCAATATAATAGCGGGTAATGTCTTTTACCTGGTGAATAATGTATAGTAAGTCCCCGTTGGCATCTTTTATCGGCTGATTTTTTACTAGCCAGAAACGCTTCTCAAAACCACCCCCACGTTCTGCCGGTAACTGAATATCGTAACGTTGCACAGGCATTTTCTGCGCTTTTTTTTGTTGAATTACCTGCTCCAGCGATGCCCGTAAATTACGTACAGCGTTTGCTTCCGGTGCGTCCGGGTTATCAGGAAAAACATCAAATAGGTACTTATTTACTATTTCCTTTCGCTTGGTTAAGGTAGCTTTTAAGTAGGCATTACTAACTTCGGCAATAGTTAAATCTTTATTTAAAATAAGATAACGCCCGGGCAAATTATGGAGTAATAGCTGTGAATCAATTGAAAGCGCCAATTTGGATGATGTCATAGGTAAATGGATCGTTTGCACTAAGTAAGGCTACCGGAAAGCTATCAAAAAGCGAACAGCTTAATGGTACATTTACTTTGGTGCATCGGGGAAAGTTACGGCCAACAGAGTTGTTTCTGCTTTTTATCCGTAAAAAGAAAATTGTATTGGGGTAAGTTTAAGACAATGGCTTACCCCAATACAAAAAATTTAAAAAATCAGCTTTAATCCGGCTCAATTAGAACGGATAATAAATTAAAATAGTCTTTTTTGATAATTAATAATACAGGATACCAGACCTCCTGTAAGACTTAACTTAAAGCCCTAGAACTTCTTTACCTTGCTCAAACACTACATCAACGGGTATTTCTGCCTGCGCGAGGCGGTTTAAGTCGTTTTGTAGTTCCGGGCTTATTTGGCCTTGCTCGGTGAGCAATTGTTTTACTCCCGCATAATCGCCATCACCTTGTAGCGTCAGAATTTTCTCGGATAACTTGTTCATGGCTTGTTCCATTTTTTCAAAATCTACCCGGTAGGTGCCGGTAGCTGCATCGCGTACAAAAGCGCCATTTTGCTCGAAGAAGTTAAACCGCACCATATTGGCCTGGCCGTGAGCACTAGCCGCCCCAAACCGTACCGACCGGAAAATACCCGCCAGAAATGTTGTAAAATAACTTTTTAGATCGCCTTCTATCTGGCCTTTCTTATGGAGCTGGGTGATCATGTACAAACCCAGGATATCTGCTTTCCCCTCTTCCAGCGCTGATCCCTGTTCTTTTAACGCATCGCGCACCGTTCCTTTTTTATTTATGGTGTTTTTAATTCCTAAGCCATGAGCTACTTCGTGGAACATGGTAGTGGCAAAAAAAGCATCGAAATTAACGAGTTGTTGCTGATCCGGAGCAATTAAGGTTTTGGTAATGGGCACCATAATTTTATCAAATTTGGCCTGCATGGCATTTTTTAATTGCAAGCGGCGGGTACCTTTTTTCAATTGCACTTCTTCATCGTTTGGCAAATTTATGGCAATGGTTTTACTGCCCGCATTGCAATCGCCGGCGTAATAAATTACATCGTACGCATTTAAATCCGAGTCGGTGCCGGGAGTTTCGGTTTTGTATTTAGCTGGTACGGGTAACCCTTTTTGCAGCTCCGGTAAAAAAGCCGCGTATTTTGCCAACCGTTTACTCCAAGCCTGGTCTTTTACCAGCACATAGGCTTCGTGTGCGGCTTTGTAGTTATACAGTTTATCTTCGTATACTTCAATGGGGCCCACTACAAAATCAATATTGTTGGTTTTCATATCCATCCAGGCTAAGTCGCTGGGTTGGTAGTTATCGGTGAGCAAGGCTTCGGCGCGTAAAGTCAGGTATTTTTTTAAACCGGCATCTTCGGCTAAACCGGCGGCTTGGCGCAGCAACGATGCGGCTTTTTCAATTTGGGGTTTAAACTGCACATGGTACGGCACCGTTATTAGCTTGCCCTGCGCATCACGGCGCAAAAAAGTATACTGGCTTTTTTTATCTTTTAAGTCTGCCTTTTCGAATTCAGCTTTGGTCATATCCTTTGGGTAGAAGTTGGCTGTTTCGGGTTTAGGTCCTACACCCGGTATAAATGGTTCATTGTTTTCTAACCGGTCCCAGGGGCCATAGTTTACTTCTACAAACTTGCGGGTAGCCCCATCTTCAACGGCGGCTAATAAAGAGTCGCGGTTGCCATAGGCTTCGTACCAAAAAAGGTCATCCATTATTTGAGCTACTTCTATCAGCAAAGGCAGCATTTGCTTTTCTTTGGCAGATAATCCGTTTAAATCGGAAGTAAGTTTTACCTGCACATACTTACCTAAACGTTTGTGAATAGGAGTTGCCTGTGTCGTCTCGGAACCCAAGGTAGTTGCTTGCTGGTCAGCGGTCTGTTCATTTTGATTTTTACTGCAGCCGAATAAATAAAAAGCACTTATTAAAAACAGAATTTGAAAATATTCCCTTTTCATACGATTTAAAATTTATTTTTTCGTAAGATAAATTTTGTTTTGGAATTAAAAGACGGCTAACTATAGGCATTTTATGAGTAATGCCAGACAGTTAATTAAAATTCAACTAATTTTTTGTTAGAAATTATTCAAAAAACAACCTGATGAATTTACCCGAAACCTGTTGTTTGTTAGAAAAAAATCATCAAATTTTACCGGTAAAGCATTCATCTTGATTGTTTTAATTCGTATAAACCCGTAACTGTTGCAAACACAATTTTTAAAATACATCGTAATTAGCACCAGTTGCCCGCAAGATCAAAACTGCACTTATGCGCGTATTTAATTGTTTTACAGTTATATTTGCTTATGCGAATACGAATTTTTTAAATTTTACTAAAGTATTTACATTTGAAAACCGTTTAATAATAACCAGTATTCATGAGTAGTTTCTCGTATATTGCTAATGCAGACGCATCGTACATTGATGAGCTGTATAAAGCCTATCAACAAGACCCAGAATCTGTAGATTTTGGCTGGCGTAAGTTTTTTGAGGGGTACGATTTCTCCGTTAAATATACGTCAGAAAATGGACACTCCGCCCCTTCGGCTAATGGTTCCAGTAAAACCGCTTCTGCACCCGCTACTTCTACTTCCGACATTGACCGGGAATTAAAAGTACGGAACCTGATTCAGGCTTACCGCAGCCGGGCCCACTTACTTTCTAAAACAAACCCGGTACGTCCGCGCAAAGACCGGAAAGCGCTTTTGGATTTAAAAGATTTTGGTTTATCCGACGCCGATCTGGATATTGTTTTCCAAGCCGGCGAAGCTATTGGCATTGGTGCTTCTTCGCTGCGCGACATTATTACGGCGCTTAATAAAATTTATACTGAAACTATTGGTTTTGAATACATGTACATCCGCGATCCGGAAGTACTGGATTGGTTCCGGGATAAAATCGAGAAAGAATTTTTAAATTTTAACCCACCTCTGGAATACAAAAAGCGGATTCTGAAAAAATTAAACGAAGCCGTTGTTTTTGAAAACTTCTTACATACCAAATTTTTAGGCCAAAAACGTTTCTCGCTGGAAGGCGGCGAAACTACCATTCCGGCCCTGGATGCTATTATCGACAAAGCTTCGGAACTGGGAGTAGAAGAAGTAATGATCGGGATGGCCCACCGCGGTCGTTTAAACGTGCTGGCAAACACTCTGGGAAAAACCTACGAACAAATCTTCAGCGAGTTTGAAGGAACGGCTGTACCCGATTTAACCATGGGCGATGGCGACGTAAAATACCACATGGGTTATTCCAGCGAGGTAACTACAGCTTCAGGTAAAAAAGTAAATTTAAAACTGGCGCCTAACCCCTCGCACTTAGAGGCCGTTAACCCGGTAGTAGAAGGTTTTGTACGGGCTAAAATTGATAGCATGTACAAGAACGATTACAAAAAAATCCTCCCGATTCTAATTCACGGCGATGCCGCTCTGGCGGGCCAAGGCATTGTGTACGAAGTAACGCAGATGTCGCAACTGGAAGGTTATAAAACCGGTGGTACCATTCACTTTGTAATCAACAATCAGGTTGGTTTTACTACTGATTTTGAGGATGCCCGCTCTTCCATTTACTCTACCGATGTAGCTAAAATTATTGATGCGCCCGTGTTGCACGTAAACGGCGACGATCCGGAAGCGGTAGTTTACGCCGTACAGGTGGCTACCGAATACCGCCAGCGTTTCCAGGCCGATATTTTCGTGGATATGGTTTGCTACCGTCGTCATGGCCACAACGAAAGCGATGAGCCTAAATTTACGCAGCCGCAATTATATAATCTGATTTCAAAACACCCGAATCCACGGGAAATTTATAATAAAGTATTAATTAACCGGGGCGAAGTAGACGCGCAACTGGCCGAAAACATGGACAAAGAGTTCCGTGATTTGCTGCAAGACCGTCTGAATTTAGTAAAACAAAAGCCTTTGCCTTACAACTACCAGGTGCTGGAAAAAGAATGGCAAGTATTACGCCGCTCTAAGCCCGAAGATTTTGATAAATCGCCGGATACCAGCATTAGCCAGGAAGTAGTAGAAAAAGTAGGTAAAGCACTTTCTACCATTCCGGAAGGATTTAAGCCTTTAAAGCAAATTGAAAAACTGCTAAAAGAACGGCAGGACATGTTTTTCAATACCAAAACCTTAAACTGGGCCGCGGGTGAATTACTGGCCTACGGCTCGTTGTTACTCGAGAATAAAATTGTGCGTTTAGGCGGACAAGATGTGCAGCGCGGGACATTCTCGCACCGTCATGCCGTTCTCCACGACGCCGAAACCAACCAGGGCTATAACAGCTTAAATTACATAGACGAAAGCCAGGAGAAAATGCGTATTTACAACTCCTTGCTTTCGGAATATGGTGCTTTAGGTTTTGAATTTGGCTACGCCATGGCTAACCCCAATGCTTTAGCTATTTGGGAAGCGCAGTTCGGTGATTTTGCCAATGGTGCCCAGGTAATGATCGATCAGTTTATTACGCCTTCCGAGTCGAAATGGCAACGGATGAACGGCGTAGTGATGTTATTACCGCACGGTTACGAAGGCCAGGGGCCGGAGCACTCCAATGCCCGTCCGGAAAGGTTTTTACAGCTAGCCGCCGAATACAATATTTTTGTAACCAATATTACTTTCCCGGCTAACTTCTTCCACGTGTTGCGCCGCCAATTGGCATTACCGTTCCGGAAACCGCTAGTAAACATGTCGCCAAAGTCAATGCTGCGGC
Source organism: Adhaeribacter swui (assembly GCF_014217805.1). NCBI lineage: Bacteria > Pseudomonadati > Bacteroidota > Cytophagia > Cytophagales > Hymenobacteraceae > Adhaeribacter > Adhaeribacter swui. The sequence continues at coordinate 2,993,246 of NZ_CP055156.1, read as the reverse complement.
ATCCGTTAGCAGTTTCACCGATAGCTGAGTTTACTTCCGGCTCTTTCCGGGAAGTAATTGGCGATTCGTATGCCGAAGCCAGTGCGGTAACTAAAGTAATTCTATGTTCCGGTAAATTTTATTACGATTTATTTGATGAACAGCAGAAAAACAACCGGAAAGATGTGGCTATCATTCGCTTGGAGCAATTGCATCCGTTCCCGCACCTGCAACTGGAAGCAGAATTAAGTAAATACAATAATCCGAAGGTATACTGGGCGCAGGAAGAGCCATCTAACATGGGTTACTGGGCTTATATTTTACGGGCTTTACGTTTCAAAAACATTTTACAAGACGTGGTTGCCCGAAAAGCCAGTTCATCGCCGGCTACCGGTTACCTTAAAATCCATAACAAAGAACAACGCGAACTCATCGAAAAAGCATTCGCGATTTAAATTATGAATTAGAAATTATGAATTAGAAATTGTTTGCTTTAAATAGGATGACTTTTCTAATTCATAATCCATTCATAATTTCTAATTTCTAATTTCTAATTTAAAAGAAAACTATGTCATTGGAAGTAAAAGTGCCCGTGGTGGGCGAGTCGATAACCGAAGTAACTATTGCCAAATGGCTTAAGAAAGACGGCGACCAGGTAGCAATGGACGAAGTTATTTGTGAACTGGAGTCGGATAAAGCTACCTTTGAGCTCCCAGCCGAAGGAGCCGGTATATTGCGCATTATAGTAGCCGAAGGCGAAACCATTCCAATTGGTACCGTGCTCTGCAGCATTGAGGATGGCGGTAGCAGCAACGGAACCGGTACTACTGCCGGTGGCGGAAATGCCGAAAGTAAAGGCAGTGGCTCTGGTTATGGAGGTGCCGTAACGGAACCGCAACCTGCCGAGGCTAAAACCATCACGGATCCGCAGAGTACCCCGGCTGCCGAAAAAGCGCCAGTTGCCGAAAGCTCTTACAATCCAGTGTCAACGAATAATAATCCGCAGGTAGGTAATGCGGCCGCTACCGCTGCTGGCAGCACTAAAGAAATTAAAATTCCGACAGTTGGCGAATCCATTACGGAAGTAACCATATCAAAATGGCTCAAAAAAGATGGCGAAGTAGTAGCCCTGGACGAAGTTATTTGCGAGCTGGAATCCGATAAAGCTACTTTTGAATTACCCGCCGAAGTTGCCGGCACCTTACATATTATTGCTCCGGAAGGAGAAACCGTACCAGTAGGTTCCGTTATATGCACCATCGAAAGTACTACGGGTGCGGTATCTGGCGCTCCTGCGGCTCCGGCCAATACCCCAACCACAGCATCGCAGCCTGCACAAGCAGCGGCCGCAACCAGTGGTGGCGCTCAAACCTACGCGAGTGGTACTCCTTCGCCGGCTGCTGGTAAAATACTAGCTGAAAAAGGCATTAATGCTACCGATGTAGTGGGCTCCGGTCGGGATGGCCGCATAACAAAAGAAGATGCTATAGGCACCCAGGCAAAACCTGCTGCTCCGGCAGCACCAGCACAATCGGCGGCTCCAGCTTCTAAGCCAGCAACTTCGCAACCCGCTGCTGCTCCGGCCACTTCGGGGAACCGCAACCAGCGCCGCGAACGGATGTCGAGCTTACGGAAAACGGTAGCGCGCCGCTTGGTAGCCGTGAAAAATGAAACGGCCATGCTTACTACTTTTAACGAAGTAGACATGAAACCGATTATGGACATCCGGGCGAAGTACAAAGATAAGTTCAAGGAGAAATTTGAAGTAAACCTGGGCTTTATGTCGTTCTTCGTGAAGGCTTGTACCGTGGCCTTACAGGAATGGCCTGCCGTAAACGCGCAACTGGAAGAAAACGAAATTGTATTTAATGATTTCTGCGATATATCTATAGCTGTATCAGCGCCAAAAGGATTGGTAGTGCCGGTAATTCGGAATGCCGAAAGTTTATCGCTGGATGGCATTGAAAAAGAAGTAGTGCGTTTAGCTAAGAAAGCCCGCGAAAATAAAATTTCGATTGAGGAAATGACTGGTGGTACCTTCACAATTACCAACGGGGGCGTGTTCGGTTCCATGATGTCTACTCCGATTATCAATGCGCCGCAATCGGCTATTCTGGGTATGCACAACATCGTTAACCGCCCTATCGCCATCAACGACCAGGTAGTTATTCGCCCCATGATGTACGTCGCCTTATCGTACGACCACCGCATCATCGACGGTCGTGAATCAGTAAGCTTCCTGGTACGCGTAAAAGAATTGCTGGAAGACCCAATGCGGTTATTAATAGGCGTGTAGTAAAATTATGAATTAGAAATTAGAAATTAGAAATTGTGGCGGAAGGCAAGAAGGAGAATGTAATTTGTGATAAGAGCTATGCCTTCGCCCTTCGGATTATTAAGCTTTACAAGTATTTAACCTTGGAACAGAAAGAGTTTATTCTTTCTAAGCAATTGTTACGTAGCGGAACATCCATTGGGGCTAATGTTGAAGAAGCAATAGCTGCAAGTTCTAAAGCTGATTTCGTTCATAAATTAAATATTGCAGCAAAAGAGGCAAGAGAAACGGCTTACTGGTTACGCCTGTTAAAAGATAGTCACTACCTGCCTGAAAATGCGTTTGAATCCATTTATGAAGATGGTATAGAAATCAGACGAATTATAAGTAGCATTCTAATATCCATGAAATCGAATGCTTAATTTCTAATTTCTAATTCATAATTTCTAATTAAATACAATGAAATACGATGTTGTAGTGATTGGTTCTGGTCCGGGCGGCTACGTAGCGGCCATCCGGTGCGCCCAGGTGGGCCTGAAAACCGCGATCATTGAAAAATATAACGTACTGGGTGGTACTTGCTTAAACGTAGGTTGTATCCCTTCTAAAGCTTTACTCGATTCTTCGGAGCATTACCACAATGCGGCGCACACGTTTAAAACGCACGGCATTGAACTGGATAACCTGCAGGTGAATCTGGAGCAAATGATCAAGCGCAAAGGCGAAGTAGTAAAATCGAACAACGATGGCATTACCTACCTGATGAAAAAGAACAAAATCGATACATATTTCGGCTTGGGCTCTTTCGTAGATAAAAACCGCATTAAAATTACCGCGCAGGATGGTACCTCGCAGGAAATTGAAACCACCAATACCATTATTGCTACGGGTTCTAAGCCAACCGTTTTACCGTTTATTCCGGTAGATAAACAGCGGATTATTACTTCTACCGAAGCCTTGGAACTGAAAGAAGTACCCAAGCACATGGTAATTATTGGTGGTGGCGTAATTGGCCTGGAACTAGGTTCGGTTTACGCACGCTTAGGCGCCAAAATCACCGTGATTGAGTTCCTCGACAGCATTATTCCGACCATGGATAAATCGTTGGGCAAAGAACTACAACGTATTTTAAAGAAAACCTTAGGCTTCGAGTTTTTCTTCCAGCACAAAGTAACTGGCGCTACCAACAACGGCGAGGGCGTAACTGTAACAGCTCAAAATCCGAAAGGCGAAACCGTAACGTTTGAAGGCGATTACTGTTTGGTATCGATTGGCCGCAAACCTTACACCGAAGGATTAGGGCTGGAAAATGCCGGCGTGCAGATGGGCGAACGGGGTATGATTGCCGTGGATGATCATTTACAAACCAATGTGCCGGGCATTTACGCCATTGGTGATGTTATCCGGGGTGCCATGCTGGCCCATAAAGCCGAAGAAGAAGGCGTATTGGTAGCTGAACAACTCGTAGGACAGAAGCCGCACATTAACTATAATTTGATTCCGGGAGTAGTGTATACCTGGCCGGAAGTGGCTGGCGTGGGCTTTACCGAAGAACAATTAAAAGAACAAGGCCGCGCTTACAAATCCGGTTCGTTTCCGTTTAAAGCTTCTGGCCGCGCCAAGGCTTCTATGGATACCGATGGTTTTGTGAAAGTACTGGCGGATAAAGAAACCGACGAAATTTTAGGCGTTCACATGATTGGCCCCCGGATTGCCGATTTAATTGCCGAAGCGGTAGTAGCAATGGAGTTCCGGGCCTCGGCCGAAGATGTAGCCCGCATGAGCCACGCCCACCCTACTTACACCGAAGCCATGAAAGAAGCTTGCTTGGCAGCTACAGAAAACCGGCCGATTCATATTTAAAATTTAAGAATAGTTAATTTCGTAATTCAGCAAAAATTAAATTTTTTAAAAATTTAATTTTAAAACATAAAAAGGTAGCCCGTAGGTTACCTTTTTATGTTTTAACTGGCCGGAATATTTTAGATAGAAATAGCAATAGAAGCATTAACACTACGCCCATTCGAAGGCCAAATACCCGGACCAGGATAAAATGTAGGGCGCTTTGTAAAATATTGCTTATCGAGCAGGTTATTAATATTTACTCTTAATTTAACTTGTCGCGAAACCCGGTACGAGGCATTTAAATCAAAAATACCATAGGCTGGCACTAAGCCAACCGCTCCATTGGCCGAAGGTTTACGGGTATTCAGCGCATCAGCGTAGCTTTTGGCGGTATAACTGTATAATCCGGAAATACTAAAAAGCTTAAAGTTATAAGTTACCCCATTACGACTAATCCAGGACGGTGTACTTTCTACGTGGTTATTTCTGACTGAAATATTTTCGTTGCCTTGCCGCACCTGCGCATCCAGGTAACGGGCATGCATGTAGGCGGTAGAAGTGAAAAAGGTTAGCTGGCTATACGAAGAAAAAGGATGCGTGTATTCCACAAAAAGCTCGGCCCCGTTAGTTAAAGAATTGCCGATATTAGTGCGGTACAAGTAAAAATTACCGGCTTCATCCGTTTCATTTAAACTGCCTAAGCGATTATTGTACCGTAACTGGAACCAGCTAACATCCCATTTTAAACCCGATTTTTCTCCCCGGAAACCAATCTCGGCATTATAGCCCTTGGCATCTTCCAGGTCTTTATCAATCCGTTCGTAGGTAGTAGCCGGTATTATATCTTTGAAAATTACCGGACGGTAAGCTTGCGAAAATCCCGCATAAAAGTTTTGACTGGTTCCGAGTTGGTAATCGGCGTTTATACCCAGAAGCGGAAAATGGTGTTTGATTACGGTGGGCAATTCTTCGTTTTGGTAATACGTAATTTTTCCTCCTAAATCAGATTGACCACGCTCTACCCGGATACCTGGGCTAAGCGAAAATGCGGGGCTAAGTTGAAATCGGTTTTCGGCAAAAAATGCTACATTCCGAGTTTTAAAATGCATATCCCGACCCCATTCGGGCTGCGTTAAAGTTAAATCAAAATCGCTGCCGGTGGTGCCTTTGCCTAATTGTTGCCGGTGTAAATTGTTGCGCATTATTTGGAAGCCGCTTACCAGCGTAGAAGAAACAGACCCGATCTGGTAATTATGCGACACCCGTAACTCTGAGGTATAGCTGTTAAAATGGTCGATATCTACTTGCCGAGACGCATAAGCCAGCGTAGCCAGATCAATTACATCGGCAACGTTGGCTGGTTTATCAAACTGCACGCTGTTACGGGTTCCCAATACTGCCGAAGTAACCCATTTAATTTTTGTTCTTTCGGATAAGGTATAATCAACGGTAATAGAGGGCACATAAATATCGGGGTTAAAATAATTGCGGCTGCGGGTAGATTGGCGCGGATTTGCCTGAAACATGCTATCGGTAAGCGGGCCCGGAATCTGATAAATATAATTAGAACGGCCCAGTTCAGCGGTTAAGCTTAAAGCTTTACCGGGCTGGTAGCGAAGCAAAAATCCTTGGGCATCGTAATCGGTGCGGCTATTATCGCGGTAGCCGTTAGATACCCTTTTACTGTAATAAGCATAATAACTAAATTTACCTTTAGTACCACTGATGGCATTATACGTGCTCAGCAAACCGAACAAACCCGCCGCATTTACACTCTCCAGGCCTAACACGCGAGTAGAATCGGGCTGTTTGGTTACGTAGTGCAGCAGGCCTCCAAACTGTGCGCCGTATTGCAAAGCGCCGGTACCCCGTACCAATTCAATACGTTCCACAGCTTCCATAGGTAAACTATAATGCGATGCCGGATACCCATACATATCAGAATTGGTAATAATGCCGTTTTGGCGAATATTAAATTCCCAACCCCGGTGCGGGTCTAGACCCCTCGTGGAAATATTTATTTGATTACCCGAGCCATCCATATCGTACACAAACACGCCTGGTACTTTCGCAAATAATTGGCGGGGCGTTTTTTCAGTAATATTGGCGTTTAAGCCCCCTAAATTAATAACCTCCGTTTTTTTACCGGAAAAAAGAAATGTGCCTTTTAATTTGGGCAAACGCTCTAAATCAGATTTGCGACCAGTTACAGTAACTTCGTTTAGTTTTTTAACATTTAAACTGTCGATTGTAGTTTGAGCTTGGCTCATGCTGGTTATTACCATACAGAAACTTAGCAGGGTAAAAAGTTTTTTCATAATAGGACTAAGTATAAACAGGAATAAGCACGTTATTCAATATTTGCGAATAAATATTTAACAAGCTCAATAAAACCCTTAATAAGAAGGTGTAACAGTCTGCCGAATTTCTATGAAGTATTGCTTATTTCCTTACCTTGCTTGTGTTGTAAAGTGCTTTGATAATGAATAAACTGTTTTTTTAAATTTTTTAATTTCCAGAAAGTCTATTTACCTAGTAGCAGAACTAATGGTGATCGCTTAGATGCTTCAGAGAAAATACAAGCCTACTCTTACCAGTTAAATTGTACCAGCAGGTTTAATCTATAGCAAACCAACTTTAGCACTTTTGATTTAGTAAATTTTTAAAATTTACAATTTTATCCATAAAAAGAAAGTTGATTTTAACAATTTACTAATTCTATTTTTTATATTAGCTAAATCAGTAATAACTAACTGCATTTATCTGTTTTATGAAAAAGCTTTTTGCAAGTACCGCATTTTTAGTTTCGTTTTCGGCTGTTTACGCGGCAGCTCCGGCGGTGCGTATAGCCCCTTCGTCTATTATAATATCCGTTGATGATCCCGTGGACCTTAACCAATACGTTGGCAAGTACAAATTTGAAGGCCTGCCTTTTGAATATTTAACTGTTGCGGTAAAAGATGGGAAACTAATGGCCAACACCGGAGAGGAAGAAGCAGAACTAACGCCTCTAAAAGAAACAGATAGTTTTGATGCCGCCGGGCGGGCTATTTTAAAATTTAGACGAGACCCCAACAAAAAAGTAAACGCCATTACACTGGATGCCGAAGGTTCTAGCTTTGAAGGCAGAAAGGAATCCTAAGCCGTGTTTCCCGTTTTTTGGCATCCGGATACAGCTCCTTATCAGATCAGGGAAGCGCGGTACTTGGATATTACTACTCTAAATTCTTTTGCTTCTGTTTTTGGTAAAAATTATAAAAAAGCCTGTTCCCGGACAGGCTTTTTGGTTTATAGCCCCTCCTTTTGCACAAACAAATAGCCTCTTAAAAGTAAGCACCTACTTAATTTTTTAAATTTTTTCTTTTTACCTGTATTAATTCTACGCGGAACAAAATAGCTTAGCACTGGTTACGTTCCTATTATTCGCTTATTGTCATCAGGCACTTAATAAACCCACGACGCCTTATAATTATGAGAAAAAGTACCATAAAGTTAAAATTTAATCCAGAGTTCAGCATTAACGCCGATGGCAAACATGTGCGCGATGGATTATCTACTATTTTAAGAACCGGCGATTATTTATGGGTAAGTTGCGACGAACGATGCACCCTGGAACGGCTAAAAAGAATTGATGAACTTACTTTTGGCGAACACCACTCCTTCGACTTAAGTCAATATTTAAAATTGCCCGCCGGTTCTGATAGTGAAATTGATATTGAAGGCATTGCCCTGGAAGAACATTACCTGTGGCTGATAGGATCGCACAGCTTGGCTCGCCGAAAACCCAAAAAGAACCAAGAACCCGAAGACCAGATTAAGCGCTTAGCCAAACTAAAAACCGATCCTAACCGCTATTTACTGTCTCGTATTCCGTTAAGCCGCAACAAAGAAACCGGCGAAATAAGTTTAGTGAAACACGTAACGCATCCATACGAGCCAAACTTTATGTTATCGGCGGCGCAGTTAGCAGGCAATAACGCTGGCACCAACCAGTTGCTGGAAGCCTTAAGCAACGACCTCCACGTGCAGGATTTTTTAAAAATTCCGGGAAAAGACAATGGTTTTGATATTGAAGGTTTAGCCGTTCACGGCGATCGTATATTTATTGGTTTGCGTGGGCCGGTATTACGGGGCTGGGCCATTATACTGGAAGTAGCCGTGCAAGATATCCCTGATGGCTTTTTTAAATTAAAGCCCATTGGGCCCAAAGGCGAACTTTACCTGAAACATTTTTTACACCTGGAAGGCATGGGTATCCGGGAGTTGGATCTAGACGGTGATGATTTGTTAATTTTAGCAGGCCCATCGATGGACTTGGACGGTACCATTGCACTGTACCGCTGGCCACAAGCTTTGCGGCAAACCGGCCAAACCATTACCCACCGCAAAGATTTAATTCGTTTATTTGATGTTCCGAACGGTTCCGGACTAACGTCGGGCCAGGACAAAGCCGAAGGCATGACTTTATTTGATAAAAACCACGCCATTATTGTTTTCGATAGCCCTACCAACGATCGCAAGTTGGATACCGATGCCGTAATGGCCGATTTGTTCGAAGTATAAACTTGATAATTAATTTTTAAAATTTCTTTTTTTATGTTACAAATAGAGGCCTATACGCCGGCGGATGCGGAAGCCTTCCGGACTTTAAACCACGAATGGATTACCAAATATTTTGAACTGGAAGAAGTAGATAACCAAATACTGGATAATCCGGAAAGTTACATTTTGGCAAAAGGCGGCGCTATATTAATGGCCCGCTACAACGGCCAAACCGTAGGAACTTGCGCCTTGTTAAAAATAAACGAAACTGAATTTGAATTAGGTAAAATGGCCGTAACCGCCGCAATGCAAGGCCTAAAAATAGGCCAGCAATTGGTAACGGCAGCCATTAGCAAAGCCCGGGAACTCGGCGCTAAAAAGTTAGTTTTACTTAGCCACCGGTCGCTGGAGCAAGCCTTGCACGTATACCAGAAAATGGGCTTTAAACAAGTACCCTGCGCTCCCAATGGGTATAGACGAGCCGATATTCAGATGGAAATGGAAATGGAATTGGTATAAGACAACCTTATTTTTTACCAACCCGCCGGAACAAGATAATGCCATTGTGGTACGTAATGTGGCCGTTGCGGTAGGTTTTTTCATCCAGCAAAACTTCGTACTGGTAAGCACTATTCTGCATAAAATCGTAAGTAGCCTGGCGCGGATCTGGCCAGTTGGTATCGTCTACCAGAATAATGCAGTTATCTGAAAAATGCGGTTCGGCAATTTGCAGGCCTTTGATCTGGTCTTCGTATTTATGGTCGCCGTCGTAAATGTAAAACCCGATTTTAGCGGTATGCAGGCGGTTAAAGTACTCGATATAATCCATATCAAAGAAATGGTGATTAGTACTTTTCAGGGCGTTAAAGCGTTTTAAAAAAGCTTCGCGCGGGCCACCAAACTGCGAAAAATTATCGACGCCAATGCAGGTTTTGGTAGGGTTATGCGCTACTCCCGATAAAAAAGTAAAGCCATTCCAGACACCTACATTTACAAAAACTTCGCCCGGCTTCATTTCCGAAACGCCGCGGTTAATCATGGCGCCAACGGCAAACGTAGACATCCGCGGAATTTTGCATACCGTTTTTAATTTATTTTTAAATTCCGCGTGTCTTTCCGGCAGTTTTGTATTTAGCACATCCAACGAAAGCCCCAGCTTAGGCAAAGTGCGTTTTAAAGTACCAAAGCCAAGGGGTTGTTTGGTGCTGGGTTTCAAGAACCGGAACGAAATATTTTTTACAAATTCGGTGTAGGTCATAGAGAGCAGGTCCTTACAAATTAGCCTGCAATTTAGTAATTGTTTTGTAATGCTAAGCTTAAGTTATAACCAGATTAATCGGGCGCCGACCGGAGAATTAATAACTTAGAATTACCTCTTTATAGGAGCTTTTTTAAATAAAATTAGTTTACCGTGTAACCAAATTAGTTGTTTCTCCGATAATATAAATCTGGTTATTATACGGTTTTATCTTTTTAAGGCCATTAACCAGAATAAATAAAGTGCAAAATTTTAAAATTCTACAACTATGGAAAATAATGCAAATAATCAGAATCAGTCGCAAGACAACGTAAATAACATTTTAGGTACTGCTGCTTCTTACTTCAAAAATATCAATTTAAATCAGGTACCCGATCAATTAAAACAATTTGGCACTACGGCCGCCAACAAAGTAAAAGGCCTGAGCACTACTCAAAAAGTAGTTGGCGGAGCTTTATTATTGTTAGGAGCCGGTTATCTGTCCAGACGTTCCCGGATGAGTTTCCGGAATGTAGCGCATATGTCGCGGGAATATTAATACCGAAATTTAGTAAAAATTAAAAAAATGCCTGATGTGCGTTGCATCAGGCATTTTTTTTAAACTGATAGAGCTGCGGTGTTATGCTCAAATTACTGCTGCCCATTTTATTCGTAATATTTTAAAAAATAACCTTCTACGTAAAATGGGTTGCCTGCTCAGCAGAGTAGTTTTAATTAAAAAAACTTAAAAAAATCCGCTTCGTTCATTAAGGCAGCAAACCGTATTGTTGATTAATGGAGGAAACATTCCGTCATCTGATCGGGCCGGATTCCAATGCCATTAACTGGTGGCAAATGTGCATTCGCGGAAGTCTGGTGTTTTTTTTAGCGCTGGTGTTAATTCGCATCGGCGACCGACGCATTTTTAGTAAAAACGCAGCTTTTGATATTGTAATGAGTATTATTCTGGGCTCGGTGCTTAGTAGGGCTGTAACCGGTAACGCCCCTTTTGTACCAACCATAATTACCAGCGTAGCCTTGGTTGCGCTGCATTGGGTATTGGCATTGGTAGCGCAAAAACACCATCGGTTTGGCATATTAATTAAAGGACAAAAAATATTGTTGGTTAAAGATGGGCAGGTACAAGAAAAAAACATGCGGAAACAAAAAATTACCATTCATGACCTGCACGAGATGTTGCGCTTAAATGGTAAAACAACCAAGATAGAAGAAGTGCAGGAAGCTTACCTGGAGCGCAGCGGTAACGTAAGTGTTATTATCCGCAACCAAAAGCCTTAAAGTTAATATCCTGATTAAATTATAATTTTTTAAAAGACAAAATAACCAGTTAGGCAATGCCAGTTGTTGGTGCAACCAAGCTGTAACAATATAATAACCTTGGTATTAATTATATACGCATTACTTAAAACCACTAGTGGTGATTTGCCTTTGTTCGTTGTAAGGCATATTGCAAATAAGTTCGGCGGAAATGTTTTTTTTTTAAAATCAGTGCTTCCTGACTTAATTATTGGCAAGTAAAAAGCTGCTTATTTAAATTAAAAAGAACTATGAAAAATTACCTGAAAAGACAAAAAAAGAAACACACCCGAAATCAGCAAAACAGCATTTGGCAAGCGTTGGCGAGTGGCTTAGCAGGAGCGGTTGCCGTGACCCTGGTGCATGAAACCGCCCGTCGTTTTATACCCAATGCGCCGCGCATGGATGTTTTGGGTATGCGGGCTATTGCCAAAGGATTATACAAAATGGATGAACAACCGCCCGAAAGCGAAGAATTGTTTAAATGGTCTATTGTGGGCGATCTGGTATCAAACACGTTGTATTATTCTTTTGGCGCCAATGGGCAGCAACCGTGGGTGAAAGGAGTGTTATTGGGTACGCTGGCTGGCGTAGGTGGTGTAGTATTGCCGGGCCCAATGGGCTTAGGTACAGAACCCAGCGGACGAACGCTGCAAACCAAAGCCATGACGGTAATCTGGTACTTTTTAGGGGGTTTAGTAACAGCCGCAGTAGCGCAAGGTTTCCGGGAAACAAACAAAAAAAGAAAACTACCCGAAGACTGGGCTATGTAAGCACCTAAAAAAAGCGCCGGTAGTTTACTTATTTTACAATTACCAGCGCTTTTTTAATTTTTTAGATTTTTAATACTCCGCCTAAGGTTATGTTTTGGCTGCGCTCCGGCCGGAGCCACTTTTTTTACCGCCGGGGTCTTGTTTGTTTACAGTGGCCAAGCCCGCTTTTCTGCTTCTTCTTCGCTGAGGCCTTGTTTTTCGTAGCTTTCTTCTATGTGCGCAGCTTGCCGCTTTTGTTTATCGGTGTACGCCGATTTGTCTCCTCTGGGCATAATTTTTAAATTTTAAGGGTTATAAAATAAAATTGCCTTCACCCAGAATATACGTATAACGCCATTTTATAGCTAAAACAACGTGAATTGCACGTAAGTTTTTAGTTGTACAAACCACAAATAATACCACTAAACCCAATAGCTTACCTTCCTATAGGCCGTTTTGGGATAGAGAAGAATAGCTTATCCCGAACTCAGGTTAATTGGTTGCTCTTAAAAACAGAAAAATTTAAAAAATTATGGGGTACCGCAAACACAAAGTACCTGCCGCTGGGGTATTATGGGTTGATAATTAGGCAAGGTACGTTCCAGCATGTAAACTACCTGTAATTCTTTAATCTGATCCGCGGGCGCATGCGATTCGTTCCATATCCGGAGACGATAATTGCAAAAATAAGGTCGCATAAAGGCGTTATTTACAAACAAGTAATTTTCGCTGTATTTGCGCCAGCGGTCGTTTTTAAATAAAGCTACCACCGATTTCGGTTTTTTCTCGGTAACGGGTTGGCCTTGCCGGTTCAGGTCGATGCGTTTGTTTTTGGTAGTTAAACCTTCCAGAATGTACCACCCATCGTCTTTAAAAACTTGCGGCGCAAACATGCCCCAGTGTTGGTCTACCCGCAATAACATACCCAGCCAACGGGCAGCCACCGGAATTGGGTGATTAATTTGCGGTACATTTGATAAATTCCACCAGATAACATAACCCAGTACGGCAATTACAAATCCTTCTTTAATGGCACTTAATGCTTCCCAGCGAGCCGGCGATAAATGCCAGGTAAAGCGTAGCTCAAACAACTTTGGTACGTTGGCAGTGTAGCGCCTTAACCGGTAGCCCAGGTTTTCAAAATAAGGCAACAGCTTGGCCTCGAACCAATCCATGGCTACAGGGGGCAATAAACCCAAAATAGAAACCCAGTTAATTAAATAAAATAAGCCTACAAAAAGCGTTAAACTAATGCCTAAATGAAAACCAGCTAATACACCCACCACTACTAACCGGAAAAAAGAGTTAAAAACGGGTATTAATAAAAGAAACGGCAGGTAAAACTCGGTATAATATGTACCTAGGGTTAAATATTTTAATAAAACCGGGTACGGATAAATCAGTTTACCACCGGGAAATAAAACTTGATCGAGGCTCAGCGCATTATACAAGGCAGTACCGGTAGTATGCCACTCCGGCGAATCTTTAAGTAAAGCTGTACAGATATAAACCAGCATGATCTGGATAACAAAACCTGCCGAAGCGGCACTAAAATGCGAAACCGGTTTTGGATATGCCGTACTTTTTTTAGCATCCAGGCTGTAGTGGCGTCCCCAAGGCAAAAATATGGCCCAGAATAAAAGCATCCGGAGCAAATCGTCGCCCCCCTGCCCGATTAACGTATTGCGGTTTTGCAGCGATAAAAGCATAAACCAGCAAACAATAGTAACCAGCCGGGTACGATACCCCAGTAAAAGACAAAAAGCAAAGAAAGCCGCTATTAAAAAAAGAAGAGCCTGTATTTGCCACAAGCCGCTTAAGGTATGAATGGAAATTAAATAAGGGTCCCACACATACTTAAAAAGTACATGCAGCGGCAAAACCCCCATGTTGGAATAAAAAGCCTCCAAGTCCGAAGCCCGTATCGCCAGATCTACTAATAATACAAACCCAACGCCAATGCGCATGAGGGCCAATGCCCGATAGTCTACGCTAAAAACTTTTTTAAAATAAAGTAAAATGTACGCCATGGAAGCACTGTGCTGAATAATATTGGTACCAGCAGAAGCTGAGAAATAAAAAAAGGCAAAAACCAAAATGGTAATTGCCTTTTAACGCTTTCGCGAATATATCTAAATACTAGTTGCCGGTTGTTGAACCTCCAGCAGTTGTACCACCTGAGGTTGTTGAACCACTGGTAGTGCCTGCAGTAGTACCAGTAGTGGTAGTACCTGTTGTTGTACCGGCAGTAGTGCCACTGGTAGTACCAGAAGTGGTGCCGCTAGTAGTACCGCTAGTAGTTCCAGCAGTAGTACCCATAGTGGTTGTACCAGAAGTGGTACCGCTGGTAGTAGTGCCATCGGTAGTACCGGTAGTAGTGCCAGAAGTAGTGCCGCTGGTGGTAGTACCATCGGTAGTACCAGAGGTAGTAGTACCGGAAGTGGTGCCATCGGTGGTGCCGCTGGTGGTACCAGAAGTAGTGCCGGTAGCATCGTCAGTGGTAGAAGTACCGGTTGAAGTACCAGTGTCGGTATTCGTGCTGGAGCATGACGTAAACGTGGTTGTTGCTACAAATGCGGCTGCTAAGATGCTTAAATAGGTCTTTTTCATAGTTTTACTTTAACTAATGTTACAATTTTTAGTATTTAATATAATATTATTAGTTGCCTGCTATACGTTTGGGATTGTTTAAGGTTAAGTATTCCCAAAAAAAATTTGTACTTACAGGTAATCCAACTCTTAATACTATTAATTTATAAAAGGTAACCCTAATGAACCTAAGATACGAGCAGAATATAATTTTGGTTAATCTAAGCTGTAATATTATACTCAGTAATAACCAAATAGCAGCAAAATTTGTAATTATAATAAGTTTTATGTTTTTAAACAATGCAAGTATTTAATCCGCCTATTATCCTGTTCGATGGAGTTTGCAACCTTTGCAACAGCTTTGTTCAATTTGTAATTAAGAATGATCGCCGGGGTTATTTTAAATTTACAGCCTTACAATCCGAAGCTGGTAAGGAAGTTCTGCAACAAGTTCATTATTCTGATTTCTCGCTGAGTACGGTAGTTCTGGTGGAAAACGGAAAAGTATACGTGCGCTCGGCGGCGGCTTTAAAAATACTGTCCCGGTTAGATGGTTTATGGCCTTTAGCGTACAGCTTTATCATATTACCCACATTTTTGCGCGATTTTATTTATAAAGGTATTGCCCAAAACCGGTACCGCTGGTTCGGCAAGCAAGAAAGCTGTATGCTACCTACTCCCGAACTAAAAGCCCGTTTTTTGTAAATTACCAACCGGAATCCGCCTCCAGCATAACTATTTTTTAAATTTTTACTTTTTCAGCTCCTGTCCGCACGATTATTTTTCATCTGCATCGGTCAGGGCGGCTATGCCTTGTTTAACTTCGTTGTTATTGGAGTTGTCTTTAATTTCTTTATTTCCGGTATTTTCTAGAGCAGCGGCCAGTAAATTAGCCGGGTTAACTTGGGGCACCAGGTTACCCGCTTTTTTGCCAAAAGATTTTAGCAGCTTTTTCGTACTCTTGCGGGCTAAATTGGCCACCACATCCGCTACCATATCCGCAACATTAAGCTTGTTTTTCTTTTTCTTATTCTTTTTGCTTTTACCTTTTTTGCCTTTCTTCTTTGCCATAAGTTTATCTTTGATTTAGTCTACTTTTTTTAAATTTGTTTTTACCTGTTAGTAAACGAACAACAAAAATTCAGGTTATCATCCATCCAAAAATGTACGTTGGGTTATCTTTTTAGGGCGCGGGTCATTTCGCGTTTACCGGGCGGCCCGGGCAATGCTTCTACGGTAAAGCCAGCCGCTTTTAAGCTGCGTTTAAAGCTGCCTTTGGCGCAGTAGCTCACCAAGCAACCGTTTATTTTTAGCGCATTATATAAATTTAAAAAAATAGCATCGGTCCAGAGTTCCGGCTGCTTTTCGGGGGCAAAGGCATCAAAATAAATTAAATGGTAATGCTCCATCGGAAAAAGGTAGGTCTGCAAATCTGCCTCCGATTTTAACAAAGTAAACTCCGGTGTTAGGTTTACGGCTTCATTCCAGGGAGCACGATGCAGCGGCCCCAAATAATCTAACAGTTCCGGGTTTAAGATAAATTGCTCAAAATGCATCTGGTTAATCAGCTCCAGCGTTAGCGGATATTTTTCTAGGGTATGGTAAAATATATTTTTTTTTAAAAGTAAGGTTTGTTGCAAAGTAAGCAAAGCGTTTAAGCCCGTACCAAAGCCCACTTCCAGAATGTTAATTTCGGGCTGGTTTTGCCAGGCAAATTCTAATCCGGCCCGGATAAAAACATGCAGCGACTCTTGCAAAGCGCCGTTTACGGAGTGGTAATGCTCATTCAGTTCGGGTACATATAAGGTGGCCGAACCATCTTTGGTTTGCCGGATTTCCGTTTTCATGCGATTTAGGTTAGAGGTTGCAAGTTACAGGTTGCAGGTTGCAGGTTAACATGAAACGTTGAAAAAGATTATCAATCAAGGGATTTCTTACTTGTAACCGAATAGTATTAGAAAAAAGAAAAGCCGCAAGCCAGGCTTATTTATGAATATAAAACTTGCAGTTTAAAACCTGTAACTTGCAACCTCTAACCTGCAACTCTATGGCCCGGATAAAAATAGACTTACCCTTACATTTTGCTTTTTCTACGGAAATAAAAGTACGCGTTTCCGACATAAACTACGGCGGCCATTTAAGCAACGACGCCTTATTAAGCATTCTGCACGATGCCCGTTTACAATATCTGCAATCCCTGGGCTACACCGAATTACAATTAGGCGGCAGTTCATTAATTATGGCCGATGTAGCCATAGAATATAAAGGAGAAGGGTTTTTAGGCGATATCCTGACTATACAAATTTCTCCCGCTGACTTTAACAAATACGGGTTTGATTTGCTTTACCAGGTTACCAACCAAAACCAAAAAGTGATCGCCCACGCCAAAACGGGCATGCTCTGTTTTAGTTATGATAGCCGTAAAGTAATGTCGGTGCCGGCTGAGATACGCTCCAAAGTGGAAGCAGGCATTTCTGCGAAGTAATTTTTTAAAATTTATTAAAACTAAAAACAAAAACTACCCTGCAACTATTGGCCGTCTGCTTTTGTTTTGCCCTTGTACCAGGTAATTAGTGTTTAATTCAGCTTTTTGGTTATCAACCAACTTTTGGTTGCCAGCAAACATTACCTGATATATTTTATAACTTTGCATTATGATAACGACGAGCAAGAAAACTGATATTCGCAAACTTACGCTGGATGAACTAAAAGTTTGGTTCACCGAAAATGGCGAGAAACCTTTCCGGGCCAAACAGGTATACGAATGGCTTTGGAAACACGCGGCTCGTTCGTTCGACCAAATGAATAATATTTCGTTGCCCCTGCGCGAAAAACTGAACGCTAGCTTTACCATAAATACCGTTTCGGTGGCCAAGCAGCAACATAGTACCGATGGCACCATTAAATCGGCTTTTCAGTTGTTTGATGGCAATTTGGTAGAAGGTGTGCTAATTCCGCACGAAGAACGTAAAACAGCTTGTGTTTCCAGTCAGGTAGGTTGTTCCTTAACTTGTAAATTTTGTGCTACCGGCTACATGGAACGGAAGCGTAACTTAGATGCCGCCGAAATTTACGACCAGGTAGTACTTATAAACCAGCAAAGCCTGGAAGCATCGGGTATTCCGTTAACCAATATTGTTTTTATGGGTATGGGCGAACCGCTTTTAAATTACGCCAACGTAATGAAAGCCATTGACCGGATTACCTCTTCAGCCGACGGTTTAAATATGGCGGCCCGCCGCATTACCGTAAGTACCGCCGGTATTGCCAAAATGATAAAGAAAATGGCCGACGATAATATTAAAGCCAACCTGGCTTTATCGCTGCACGCCGCCAACGATAAAAAACGGAACGAGATTATGCCCATTAACGAAACCAATTCGTTAGAAGCATTAACCGACGCTCTAAAGTATTACCACCAGGTTACTGGCCGCAAAGTTACCTACGAATACATTGTTTTCGAAAATTTTAATGATACCCTGCAGGATGCCGAAGAACTATACCGGTTTACCAAAGTAATTCCGTGTAAAGTAAACATTATTGAATATAACCCCATTGCAGCGGCCTTGTTTAAAAACACCGACGACGACCATTTATCTAAGTTTGTGTATTATCTGGCTGACCGGGGCGTACAAGTAAACGTGCGCCGAAGCCGGGGTAAAGATATTGATGCGGCCTGCGGTCAGTTAGCCACCAAAGAAGAGCAAGTAGCTTAATTTTTTTAAAAATAGCTTAAAAAAAGAAACGCCTGGTATACGTACCAGGCGTTTTCATTGAACAGTGAACAAGTAAAGCAAAGTCGGTATAAAAATCTTCTTCAGAAGAATTAATTAAGAAATTATCTGGTAAATTTTATCTTCTAATTTTAAATTCCTACCTCATTTACCCAGAACAAATATATCTCTATTTTTCAATAAAAAAATAAGATTTGTAAATTTTTTACAACAAAACTATATTGCAATTAAATATATTTTAAAAAATATGCCTTTACAGGCTTCAAATAGGGTTTCTGTTATTAAAAAAATTACGATCCTGTTTTTTTAATAATAAGTAATTTTCCTTTCAAGTTTAGTTCGGCGAAACCGGAATTTTACTCAGGAACTGTAAACTTTTGGGGTTAGAATAATCGTACTGCCGAAAGCCATCTTCGCCAATTACCAGTAGGTTTTTACCCAAAGGTATTACATCAAAAGCATGCAAATCTTTTTTATGCGCCAGCAAATTATCAGCAATAGCATCGGGATTGGCAGCATTAAAAACTTTTAACCCGTAATTTCCCTCGCAGATAAACAACGTACTTTTATCAATTCCTAAACCATGCGGGTTTTGCATCGGATAAGTTTTACGTACCTGGGGCAAAGCGGCATTGCTAATATCCACTACATCTAATTGGTTGGCATTTCCGCCGCAAAAACTATTGGGATTGGTTCGTAAAGTAACGTAAGCGTAATTTCCCTCTACTACCACTGGGTCGCAAGCCCGCAGGTGCGAGTAACCACCAATGTGCGTGGGTGCAGCCGGATTGGCAAGACTATAAATAAGCATACCAGCATTAGAACCTATAAACAATTTATTTTGGTACGGAAAAATAGTTTCGATGCCGCCGCCCAGATATACCGGTTCACCTTTTTGCGGATTAGTTGGATTTGCCACATTAAAAACCTGCATCTGGCTGGGACCTACGGTGTATAAGAAATTACCGTATAATGTAAACCGGGCCATGGAACCTGCTTTACCCGTTGCGCCACCACTATTTGCTTTACCCGCATCATTGCTTACAAAATTACTATTCGGATTTGCCGAGTTCCACTCCCACCAAGCGACCGGACGACGGTTAGGTATCATTTCGTCGCAGGATCGTTGCTCGGTTACTAGCCGCTCTTTGTAAGCTACTACAATGCCTTTGCTAGGATCAGCGTTTATAAATGCCCCATTAGCAGCCATTAAGGATGCAGGCTGAAACACATTTTCCAGGTGCTTGATTACTTTTATTGCTTTCGGAATAGTTATATCCAGAACCAGCAAGTCGGTACCGGCATCGGCGTATAATACATTACTGCGCACGGCCATATCTACATTACCCGGAATGGCAATAAAGCCTATATTTTGCGGATTACGGGGATTACTGTTATCAATTACATGTATGCCTTCGTTAAGTTCGTTTACTAAAATGTACTGGTCTACGGCATAAATTTTACCGGTTTTACGCAAAGCTTTAGCCGGCTCTGATTGTATAGCAGCAGCCAATTCGGCCCGCGTTTGATAAACTGGTTCGTATACAGTATAGGTATACGTTCCTTCGCAAGGTTCTGTACAACCAGCTATTAACCAGGAAAAAATTAAAAAAATCAGGTATGCCGCCGGCCGGCTACATAACAAACGCAGGGTATCTTGTTCTTGCATAGTGATTTAGTTTAGTAATTTCCTGATTGGGGCAAAACTTATTAACTGATGAGCGGTAATAAGCGGTTAAAAGCGAGCCGACCCGCCGGTAAATACAATTGGCCAATAGCAGCCAGCGTACTA
Source organism: Adhaeribacter swui (assembly GCF_014217805.1). NCBI lineage: Bacteria > Pseudomonadati > Bacteroidota > Cytophagia > Cytophagales > Hymenobacteraceae > Adhaeribacter > Adhaeribacter swui. Next base: position 2,973,184 of record NZ_CP055156.1, on the reverse strand, counting down.
AAAAAACAGAAATAATAAAAAAGCATGTACAACAAGCTTAAAAAACCCTGGGATAAAGCTACACGTGGTTTTATCATTTTAAGAGAACGGAATCGGTACACTAAACTGACCCACCTTTGCAGAGTTTGGTTGCAAGCACCATAAAATAATTACCTTAAAGCCATAAACTTACCGGCGCCAAACCAGAACAGCATATTTTTTAAAAACCACAAAAGTGCGCGCTGGCTTTTTATAATTTTGTACCCGTTTCGCCTTTATTATCTGATTTAATTGTAACCGTTATCCGGTGTTTTCCTAAGAGCCATCAACTTAAAAATTCCATTACTCTATCTGCTCCAAATTTAACCCAGTATGAAGGAAGTTATCGATGATTGCCAGTTTTCAACTGGCCGGAAGTGGAACACTTCCGCTTATTAGGACCCAGCAGGTGGTAGCTGGCGAAAGTTGATACTGTTTTATAAAAAAGCGACAGCGCGCCCAAATACTTAGACGCGCTGTTGCTTTTTAGCGGTTATTAGAAATGATTATTGTAATACCTGGTGTTGTTGAATAACGCCATTGGGTGTAATTACGCGCAAGATCATATAACCGCGGGGCAGCTTAGCTATCGAGAAGCTTAGATCTAAATCAGGCGTGGTACTTTCCACTTGTTCCTGCCATACCTTGCGGCCAGCAGCATCATACAAGTAAACGGTAACTAAGCCAGGTCCAACACCAGTACCTTTAACGAACAACTGCGTAGTAGCCGGATTTGGATAAGCAGATAGGGCAACCACCGGAGTCTCCGGCTTTGGTTTTCCTGCTTCTATAGTTTCCTTACTGATGTTTTGCCCCCCTGACGCTACCGAAAGGCAGCTATTTGTTCCTACCCGCACGGAATAATCACCAGCTTGAGTGGCAGTGTACGTTTTGTCTGTTGCATCTGCAATGGGTTCACCATTAAAATACCATTGGTTATTCGTATCACTGCTGGAGGTAAGAACGTTGCCGTTTACGGTAATTGTTGGCTGCACTGGAGTAACGCAGAAAGTTAATTCTACCGGAGGAGCCGCAGCATAATCTTCGTTGCCTGGCTGCGTTGCTTTAATTTTAACTTCGCCGGTACCGGTAATTTTTAAATTATTTCCTTCCAGCACGGCCGGACCAGACACTACTTCGATGGTAACAGGTAAACCAGAAGATGCCGTAGCAGAAACCGGTACTGAAGTTCTTTGATCAGTTACATCTGCTACGGGTGATAACTTTATGATCTGGGGAGCTTTAGCGGAGAGCATAGCAATCCGGGTACGTCCTTTACCCGTGATCATAGTAAAGTAACCTCCTAAAAGCAAGCGCTGATCCGGCATTAAAGCCAGCGTATTTACTTCCCGGTTGGTGCCCGCATTACTTCCAATACGGGGATCAAATGTAGGATCTAAACTACCATCTATTTTTAAACGAGCCACCCGGTTCCGGACTTTGCCATCAATTTGTGTAAATATACCGCCAATCATAATACGACCGTCTTCCCGCAGCAATACGGTGTAGATAGCATTATTGGAATTGGTATTAAAAGAAGCATCCAGTGAACCATCTGTATTCAAACGGGCGATATTCTTTTTAACTTCTCCATTTACGGACGTAAATAAACCCGCAAAAATTAGCTTACCATCGGGTTGTTGAACCAGCGCTTCAACGGCACCATCCAAGCCAGTTCCCGGATAATAATTGTTATCCAATTTACCATCAGAATTTAAACGGGCTAAATACTTACGATTAAAATTATTAACTTTAGTAAAGGCTCCGCCAATTACGATTTTACCATCGGCATTCACGAGCATGGCTGATACTGTATTATTAATACCAGTAGCCAGGTTAAAGCTTTCGTCCAGGGTACCATCAGCATTTAAACGCGCAATCCGGGTTCTAGCCTGGCCGTTTACCTGCGTAAAGCTACCGGCAATTAAAATACGGCCATCTTTTTGAATCACTACTGCTTCTACTGCCGCATTGGTTTCGGCATTAAATTTACTATCTAAGGTACCACTGGCGTTATACCGCGCTATATAGCTATGATTAATTCCGTTTACAGTAGTAAAACTACCGCCAATTACTACTTTCCCGTCAGATTGTAATCCAAGCGCATTCACAAAATCATCGGGCCCTGCACCAGCATTAAAATTTTTGTCTAATGTACCACTCGGGTTCAGACGCGCCACATGGTTGCGGGAGATGGTAGTTACGGCCGAAAAGCTGCCGCCAATTAAGATTTTACCATCCGATTGAATCTGGATAGCTTTTACTTTACTTCTATTACCTTTAGCAATATTGTAAGCCGTATTAAGCTTTCCGACCGGTGTTATTTGCACAATGTTCTGGCACTCCACATCAGAATAAGAAGTAAAGCTACCGGCAGCTACAATGTTGCCATCCGGGAAAAGAGCTAACGTTACAATTTTGCCATCCGCACCAGATCCCGGCACAAAGGTGTTATCCAGGGTACCATCGGCATTTAAGCGGGCAATGTGCTGGCTAGATACTTCATTGATATTTTCAAAATCACCGGCCAGAACCACTTTCCCATCGGGCTGTAACAATAAATAACTAACAACGCCATCGGCACCGCCCCCATTATTAAATGAGGCATCTAAGCTGCCATCACTGTTCAGGCGGGCAAAATAACGTTGCGGGTGTCCTTTTACCGAAACAAAATCGCCGGCTATCAGCACTTTGCCATCGGGCTGTAACAGCACCTTATCTAGTTTTGTAGTTGCATCGGAGCTTACTTCCATACCGGCATCAAAGCTGGTATCCAGGCTGCCATCGGTGTTCAAGCGGGCAATCCGTACCCGGCTGATATTGTTTACAGCGGTAAAAGAACCACCAATAATTATCTTACCATCAGGTTGAACCGCTACCGTGTTTACGGTATTATTAACGCCAAAGCCCGGGTTAAACGAAGTATCAATGGTACCATCCGGATTTAAACGGGCAATTTTACTTAAGTAAAATCCGGAAGTAGTGGTGAAATAGCCACCTACTATTATTTTACCATCGGCTTGTAGCTCAATAGCGTTAATGTAGTTATTACCTCCGGTACCAATCGAGAAATTGTTAGCCGATGCTTTACCCGTATGAAAAGTTTCGTCCAGGGTACCGTTTTTATTTAAGCGGGCTAATTTATTCTGAGGTTTACCATCGTAGGAAGTAAACATACCACCAATAATTATTTTGCCATCGGGCTGCACCGCTATGGCCGTAATACTGGCATCTACACTGTTTCCGGGATTAAAATTAAGGTCCAGACTACCATCCGACTTTAAACGCGCCAAAGATTTGCGGATAGAGCCATCTATCTTGGTAAAATCACCCGAAATAATCAGGTTTCTATCTTCGGGCTGCAAAGCGCTGGCTAAAACTTGGCCATCCATCTCGTAATTACTGTAAACGGATGGTTTAAAATTGGCATCCACAGTCTGTGCTTGAACGGACGGTAATAGAGTTAGGAGGAAAAACAACAAGCCAACGAACCTCTGTAAGAAAAAGGTTTTGTTTATTACATGAAGTAGAATTTTGTATAACATAGGCTAAAATGAAATAGATATTAGTAAACCAGGCTAAGTATGTGTGTAAAAAGGCTTTTAAGTAGTCGAAACTTTTGTTTTAATAAATGTTTTAAAGTGGAAGCACTTGGGTATATAGCAGGAATAATCATGCCAATTAGTCTAAAATTGTTATATATTTATTTTATTATATAAAATTTTTAACTTATTGCGCTAAGTTTTAAAAGAAGAGCCGTTTTAAGAATCGCAACCTTGCTTATTTTTAACGAAACAAGCCCTCGCACAAATGGAATACATTTCAGATGCGGGAGCGCTTGAATAGTCATTTACTGGCTTATAAACCACTAAAATTAAAAAGCCAACCCGGTACTTGACCGGGTTGGCTTTTTAATTTATGTACACTTAGTTATTTTATTCTTTACGGAACCTGCCCTGGGCGGGCGGGCGGCCAGCCTCCTTATCCTGGCTTTCGTCGTGGGTAACTTCTTGCAAACGCACCTCTACAGCATGCGATTTCGGACGTACTCTTTCCCCAAACCGATCGGCGTATTCCTGGGTAAACTCCGCGCCAAAAAAGATAATTAGCGAAGAATAATAAATCCAAACTAAAATAATGATAACCGAACCAGCCGCTCCATAAGCCGAGGCTACATCGCTATTACCCAGATAAAAGCCGATCAGGTATTTACCAATAACAAACAGCAGCGCCGTTAAAAAAGAGCCTACCCAAACATCTTTCCAGCGGATAATGGCATCGGGCAGGTATTTAAAAGTAAGGGCAAATAAACAGGTAATAAACCCGGTAGAAAAAGCAAAATCAATAATTTGCATGAAAACAACCGCTACATCCGGGAAAATTTGTTTTAAAATATCCATCATGGCCGTTAAAGCAGCACTTATTATAAATGAAATTAACATCAGGATGGAGATACTCAGGATCAAACCGAAAGATAAAAACCGGTCTTTTACTACTTTTACAATGTTGTTTTTGGGCTTAGCCTTTATGTTCCAGATGGTATTAAGCGCATCTTGCAAGGTTATAAAAAAAGTAGTAGCGGTAAAAATAAGCGCCCCGATGCCGACAGCTCCCATAATGCCTTTGGCATCGTTGCGGTTGATATTATCAATCATTTTTTGCACTTCAATGGCGCTGTCTCTCCCAATCATCCCTTGAATTTGCAACCCTAATTTACTAGACCAGTCTACATCGCCCAGAAAAGTACTGGCGGCCGTAATAATAATTAATAACAGCGGCGGCAAAGCAAATATGGTATTATAGGATAAAGCTGCGGCCAAACGAAAAGAGTTATTTTCCATGAACTCCGACACAGCATGTTTGCCAATAGAGAGTACATCTTTAAAAGTATATTTTGCCATTTTTTTAAAAATTTCTGTTTTTGGTTTATATATAGCTCCCTTGTACCGGAAATAGTTGGCAACAAACACCAATTAATGTTGCTTTTAGCGCCTGCTTCACGTGTTTTATACGGGGCTATTTCAAGCACGCTTACGCAAGGCACCCCAGACAGGTTAATTTTTTGTACTTATTACGATTTACGGATACCAAAAAGAGGGAGTCTGGCCTGAAGCAAAACCAGTAGAATTTACCGGTGTAAATACTGCCCGAAATAACAAGAGAAACCTGGCTAAATTCTAATTTTTTAAATTCTGTTTTTTATCTTTAATCAGTTGAAAGAAAGCTTAGTTTTACCTGCTGCAAAAGAATGTTTCGAAAAACGATTACCCGACTTTTAGTTGCTTTATTTACTTTTTTACCCGGCATTTTGCTGGCCCAAAACACGGCAAATACTTCGGATGAGCAAGCCCTTGCCCTAGCCGATAAAGTAATTAAAAACATGGGCGGCACCAAAAACTGGAACAATACCCGCTACATTGCCTGGAGTTGGCTGGGGCAGTATCATATCTGGGATAAATTTGAAAACAAATTCCGGTATGAAAAAGACACGTTGGTAGTAGTGTCGGATTTAAAAACCAAAGAAGGCACTGTTTACAGCAAAGGCAAAGTGCTCACCGACGAAGCTCAAAAGCAAAAAATACTGGATAAACAATACGCTATTTGGGCGAACAACTCCTACTGGCTACTCATGCCTTTTAAGCTCCGCGACAATGGGGTTACATTAAAATATAAAGGAGAAGGAAAAACCCAGACCGGGGCTGATGTTGATTTAATAGAGCTTACTTTTAAAGATGTAGGCGTAACACCAAATAACCGCTATATTCTTGGAGTTGATAAAAAATCCGGCTTGGTAACAGAATGGTCTTTTTTCCGGAATGCTACCGACGAAAAGCCGACATTTACCCGGCCATGGGCTGATTACCAGAAATACGGAAAGTTTAAAATTGCCTCGAACCGCGGCGATGCCAAAATGAGCATGACCGATATTGTAGTGAGCCAAAATTTAAATAGTGATTTATTTAACAGTCCTACGCCAATTAACAAAGCACTGGTGAAGTAGTAACCAGATGCTGGATATTGGATATTAGACACTAGACGCTAAACACTAGATTATCCTACTATAATCAACTGTTTGCTAATACTAAACTACATCCATTTCGAAATTAATGCGGTCAGAATATTTCCATTATGTTTGTTACTTAAAAGGTGGGGAGAACGCTTACCTGTTTCGAATGATAGCACAGAATTAAAAAATAAAAGAGGCGGAGAAAACTCCGCCTCTTTCGTTAGGGCATCTAATGTACTATTTTTAAATTTTTACTTTTTTACTACCACTGATTAAAGTGTTTTTTGTCGTAAACGCAAACTATTTGCCACAACCGATACCGAACTTAAAGCCATGGCTGCGCCCGCCAGCATTGGGTTTAATAAATATCCATTTACCGGATACAATACCCCTGCGGCGATAGGTATGCCAATTAAGTTATAAATAAAGGCCCAGAACAAATTTTGCCGAATCGTGCGAACGGTAGCCCGGGAAAGTTTAATAGATTTGGCAATGTATCGCAGGTCAGATTGCATTAAAGTTAAACCTGCCGTTTCCATAGCCACATCGGTACCATGCCCCATGGCAATACCTAAATCTGCCTGGGCCAAAGCCGGTGAATCATTTATGCCATCGCCCACCATGGCTACAACTAAGTTCTTCTGCTGTAATTGTTTTACGTAATCGGCTTTACCAGTGGGTAAAATTCCAGCTGCTACGTTACTGATGTTGGTTTGACGGGCAATTGCCTCGGCCGTTTGCGCGTTATCGCCGGTAAGTAAGTACACTTGCAGACCTAAGTGCTGTAATTCCTGAACTGCCTGAGCCGAAGTTTCTTTTATGGGGTCTGTTACCGGAATTAGGGCTACTAGCTCCTGATCAGCCGCAACGTAAACCAAGGTTTTAGCTAATTTTGTTTGCTTTTCGGCTATTTGCGCCGCTTCTGCCGAGATAATTACTCCGGAATCAAGTAAAAACGCGCGGTTACCAATCCGAAATAAATGGTCTTTTACTTTGGCCTGCACACCTTGCCCGGTAATGCTGGTAAATTGGGTAAGTTCAACCTTTTCTACTTCTTCCTGGTTTAATTTACGTGTAATAGCTTCGGCCAGAGGATGCTCCGAACGGCTTTCTATAGCTAATACCGCTTCTTTTATCTCTACCTGATTAGCACGAACTAACCAGATAAAAGCTTCTGCTTCGGGCTTACCCTTGGTTAAGGTACCGGTTTTATCCAGAACTACCGCGTTTACCTGGTGGGCCGTTTCTAAGCTTTGCGCATCTTTCACTAAAACTCCATTTTCGGCGCCTTTGCCCACGGCCACCATAATGGCGGTAGGAGTTGCCAAGCCCAAAGCACAAGGACAAGCTATAATTAATACCGTAACAAAAGCCTGCAAAGCAAAGGTTAAACTATTGTTTGGCCCAAAAAAATACCAGATGCCAAAACTTAAAAGCGCCAGCACCAACACCACGGGTACAAATACCGCGGAGATTTGATCAGCTAGTTTTTGAACCGGTGGCTTACTAGCCTGGGCTTTTTGCACGGTTTGGATAATTTGCGCCAGCATGGTTTCGGAGCCGGTTTTTTGCGCCACAATTTCCAGGCTACCTTTTTGGTTAAGCGTGCCCGTAAATACCCGATCGTTTGCTTTTTTGGGCAAAGCAAGCGGTTCTCCCGTAAGCATACTTTCATCCACGAACGATTCGCCTTCTTTTACTACGCCGTCCACGGGTATTTTCTCGCCCGGCCTTATGCGGATGCGGTCGCCGGCCTGCACTTCTTCAATTGGAATTTCAATTTCGGTTAAATCGGCTTGCAGTATTTTTACCTTTTTGGGTTGCAGCCCAATTAATTTTTTTAGAGCAGCCGATGTACCCCGGCGCGCCCGTTCTTCGAGCAATTTACCGAGTAAAATAAAAGCGATTACTGCCGCAGCAGACTCAAAATACACCTGGGGTTCCAAACCCTGTTGGCGCATAAACTGCGGATAAATGGTGTTAAAAGCGCTAAACACAAAGGCTACGCCGGTACTAAGAGCCACCAGCGTATCCATGTTAGCAGTGCCATGGCGCGCTTTTTTAAAACCGCTCACAAAAAAGTCGCGGCCGAACCACATTACCACCGGCGTGGTAAGCGCCAATAATAGCCAATTTGATCCGGGGAAACCTTCGTGAAAAAACATGCTGATTACAATTACCGGCAGCGCGCAGATAAAAGCACCCCACGTTCTTTTCTTTAAACGGGCGTAATGCTGCTTTTCTAATTCTTCGGCTGTTTCGGGATTTGCCAGTAAATCATAACCAATCTGGCGTACCGCTTTTTGCAATTGAGTAAAATTAGTTTTACCGGGCTCTATGGATACTGCTACCGAACGATTGGCATAAGACACGGCGGCCGATACCACACCCGGTTGCGCTTGCAGCATAGACTCTACGCTGGCAGCACAAGCGGCGCAAGTCATGCCATCAACCGGGTAAGTAGCGGTAATAGCATCGGGGGCGAGAGTGGCAGTTGCGTTCATATCAATTTATTTAGGCATGTTAAACTTACCAGCAATCATCTACCTGAAATACTGGTTTATCTTTTAGTAACTATGCAAAATTACGCAGCAAGTAAGGGCTAAGCATTACACAATTTCAGCACATTTTTATAAAATTAGTGGCACTATACTTTTGCCAGGTTGAATTTAAAAAACCTACCGGCCCGGGAGGGAGTATGCACAATAATATGTTTTAAATACAACCCATGACAAAACCCAAAGGTACGCTTATTGCTCTCGGGGGCGGCGATGATGATGGCTTGCTTCAACTTATCCGGGCAGATTATTGCCACCCTGACTCGGTGGTGGAAGTAATAACTACAGCGGCTCCTTCGCCGCAGGAATCAGGCGATGCTTACCAGGAAGCCTTTGTAGAGTTGGGTTTAACAAATGCCCGGGTAATGCACATTGATGAACAAAATGAAGCCGATAAACCTGAGTATTTAGAGCGGATAAAGCAAGCCGATATTTTCTTTTTTACGGGCGGCGACCAACGCCGGATTAACCGCTTTTTGTTGGATACCCAGGTGCAGCAATTAATGCAGCAACGGTATCAGCAAGAGGAAATTGTAATTGCCGGCACCAGCGCTGGGGCTAGCGCCATATCTAACCGCATGATTTACGAAGGTTACGGCTCTAACTCTTTGGTTAAAGGTGAAACTAAAACCTGTTCCGGCCTATCGTTTGTGCAAAAAGTATACATCGATTCCCATTTTACGGAACGTGGCCGGTTTGGCCGTTTAGCCGTAGCCATTGCCAAATGGCCCGACTATATTGGTATTGGCTTGGGCGAAGAAACCGGGGTAATTATTAAAGAAGGCAGTTTAGTAGAAGTTTTTGGCCCCGGGGTAGTTACCATTATCGATGGCAGCCAGATTCAATATTGCAACATTGATGAAGTAGCCTACGGCTCGCCCATTGCCGTGGAACACTTAGTAATGCACTTGCTGGTAGAAGGCCACCGGTATTGTTTAAGCGATAAAAGATTACAGCCCATCTTAAAGTCGGTTAATAATGCGGGCAACTAGATGTTAGATGTTCAAATAATTTGGGAATTACAGATTAGTCCCTTTGTACAATAGTTTTTATAGCAACTAATTCCACCTGTTTTTTCCTAGAAATGGAAATTTTAAAAATCTGATTTTCTGGCGGGCTTTAAACAAAGAACTCCGGCAAGTTAAACCGGCCGGAGTTCTTTGTTTTAAGCTAGTGCCAACTTAAGGTTAGCTGAACTTTTTAAATTATCTTTTATTTCCGTAAAACCGCATTACGTAATCGGCATCTACGTCGCCTTTGCTAATTTTGGTAAGTTTGCTTTTAATTAAGCGTTTGCGGAACCCAGATAAATGATCAGTAAATAATACGCCTTCAATGTGATCGTACTCGTGCTGAATAATCCGGGCAACTAATCCGTCAAAAGTTTTTTCGTGCTGGTTCCAATCTTCATCAAAATACTGGATTAACACTTTTTCGGGGCGGAATACATCTTCCCGCACGCCAGGAATGCTCAGGCAGCCTTCTTCAAAAGCCCATTCGTCGCCGGTTTCTTCTATTATTTGCGGGTTAATAAAAGCTTGCTTTACGGCTAATTTTTTCTTTTCCTCGTCTTCTTCAAAAGGGGCTGAATCAATTACAAACAACCGCAGGCTTTTGCCAATTTGGGGGGCGGCTAAGCCTACGCCATGCGCGTGGTACATGGTTTCGTACATATCGGCAACCAGTTTTTTTAAATCCGGATAATCCTGCGGTATATCAGTAGCCTTGGTGCGCAAAACCGGATCGCCATAAGCGGTAATTGGGTATATCATAAAAATTAACTAAGTCTATTTACGGTAAAACCAGGTTGACTTTAAGGAAGCTGTAAGCATTTTTCCATCTTTCTTCTTGCTAAACCGCTTCCTTAATCAAACAAGAATATTGCGGCAAAATTAAGAAGAAATCTTTAAGTAGCCTTACAGCAAATAAAGCCTGCTCAAAAAAAACGACCAGAATAAAAAAATATTACCTGTTTAAACACGGTAAAATCAGTGAAAAGAGTTTAGAATTTCGTTCTACCGGCAATGGCCCCAGTAGCATTTAAGGATTAGCCTCTAAAAAAGATTGCAGAATAATAGCAGCGCTTACCTTATCTACGGTGGCTTTGTTTTGCCGGTCTTTCTTTTTCAAGCCCCCGGCCAGCATGGCCCGGGAGGCCATCCGGGAAGTAAACCGCTCGTCGATGGTATGCACGGGTATGGTGGGTATTTCTTTTTGCAATTTGCGTACAAAGCCAATAACGGCACTTGTTACATCGGTAGGCGTGTTATCTAGTTTTTTCGGCATTCCTACTACAAAAGCTTCTACTTCTTCGCGCTGCACGTATGCTTTCAGGTACGTGATAACTTCTTGGGCGTGCACCGTTTCTAGAGGGTTAGCGATTAATTTTAACGGATCGGTTGCCGCTAAACCAACCCGTTTATTGCCGTAATCAATTGCCACCACACGTGCCATAATTCTAAATTAAAAACGTACCGAAAATAATTTGCTTTAAGAAGAGCAAGTTTAAGATTTTAAAATGAGGATTTTTTGAAAACGCAACATTTTTACAGCGGTTAATCTTGTATGCATGTCTGGTTTTTATTACCGCTCACTTAAATAATTAAAGTTAACCCAAACTGCTCACAAGCAAATTTTTAAAATTTTAAAATATTTTGCAGCAAACGATCAACTAGGTAATAGTAAATTTCCGTAGAAACGGATACTAATAACCTAAACTATACGGATCAATCAGGTTATAAACAGTTTACTAAATTAATCTATTTATTTTTAAGGTTTTACCTTCGGCGCAGTACCTCTAAAAATGCAACTCTATTTTAAAGATCTTTGTATGCCGAAGGAGTAAATTACCACTAGCATTGTAATTAGAAATATTATATATTGGGTTACATTTACCCGCCATTAGTCTTCGCGGATTTTTGACGGCAATACATTTAGTAATTATGAGCGAAAAATTTAAAAATACCCCTTTTCAGGTAAAACTACCTTTGTTTTTGGGTTTAGCTATGGCCGTTGGCATTTTAATTGGCGCTAATGTTTTCCAGGCTTCCAGTAATAATCCGCAGAGCACCGCTAAAAGTTACTTAAAGTACCGCGATATTCTTTCTTACATTGATCGGGATTATGTAGATACGGTAAACATAGAAGAGTTATCCGACTTTGCCATTAATAAAATGCTGGAGAAATTAGACCCGCATACGGCTTATATTCCGGCCAAAGAAATGGATGTAGCCCGTTCTTACCTGGAAGGCGACTTTGATGGCATTGGGGTAGAATTTAATATTTTTAAAGATACGGTTTTTATTGTGGCTCCCCTGAGCGGCGGCCCTTCCGAAGCGGTGGGTTTGCAAGCCGGCGATAAAATAATTCAGGTTGATAAGAAAAATATTGCTGGAGTAGGCATTACCACGCAAGGCGTGTTTGAAAAACTACGCGGAAGCAAAGGCACCAAAGTAAACCTGACCATTATGCGCCGGAACGAGAAAAAACCTATGGATTTTGTGGTTACCCGCAATAAAATACCTACCGTTTCGGTAGAAACCGGCTATATGGTCGATAATCATACGGGTTATATTAAAGTGTCCCGCTTTGCCGCCAATACTTACGACGAATTTAAATCTACTTTAGTAAAGCTCAAGAAGAAAGGCATGGACCGCCTGATTCTGGATTTACGGGGCAACCCGGGCGGCTACATGGATCGCGCTACCCGCATGGCCGACGAGTTTATTTCGGGGAATAAAAAAATTGTGTATACCGATGGCAAAGGCACCAAGTACGACAACGAAACCTACGCCCACGTACGCGGCGAATTTGAAGAAGGACCGGTAATCGTATTAATAGACGAAGGCAGCGCCTCGGCTTCGGAGATTGTGTCGGGGGCGCTCCAGGACAATGACCGGGCTTTGATTGTGGGCCGCCGTTCGTTTGGTAAAGGTTTGGTGCAAATGCCTATTCCGTTAAACGATGGCTCGGAGCTGCGCTTAACTATTTCGCGGTATTATACCCCCAGCGGCCGCTCTATCCAAAAACCGTATACAGAAGGCTCCGAAGATTACGAAATGGATATCTTAAACCGTTTTCAGCACGGCGAATTTTTCCACCCGGATAGCATTAAATTTAATGATTCTTTAAAATATAAAACGGCGCACGGCCGGATAGTTTATGGTGGCGGCGGTATTATGCCGGATGTTTTTGTGGCCCGCGATACCATGGAACTTACCAATTACCTGAACGAGCTATACAGTAAAAACCTGGTGCGGGAGTTTGCCATTAATTACTACCAGGATCATAAAGCTGAACTACAGAAAATACCTTTCGAAAAATTTAAAGCTACTTTTGAGGTGACAGATAAAATGCTGGATGAAATTAACAAAGAAGCTAAAAGTTTAAAAATCACCTATAATGATAAGGAATTTAAACGTTCGAAGAACTTACTAAAGAACAACATTAAAGCCTACATTGCCCGCAGTGTATACGGACCCGAAGGCCTCTATCCTATCTTCCACGAAACCGACGCTGATTTTCAGCAGGCGCTTAAATTGTTCGATCAGGCCAATAAACTCAGCAAAGGATACGTGCAACTAGGCATTAACAAATTCCGGGTAGATTAATAACATTTGATTCCAACCTAATCCAAGTGCTACCCATACAAAGAGAAGGGCTTAACCTATTAACCAGGTTAAGCCCTTCTCTTTTTTTAATTTAGATTACAAGCCTGCGTTACCTTTACTGCATATTTTACTCGCAAGCAGCCCAGCTTGGAGATAGAACTGGTTTGTGAAGACACCAACCAGGGCGATTGGTTGCTAAACTTTTTTAAAATTTTCTATTTTACAGATTATTAAAATCTTCCAAAACGCAGATCATCGGCCGGGCTACTTTTATGTAATTTGAAAATTTTAAAAAATTAAAATTTTAGATGCTGATTGATTTTGCTTGCTGTTGGGCTTTAAGCGCTAATTCGGTGGCTAAAAAGCAGTGCTCCTGGGTCATGGCGGTTTCGGTGCGGTTTACAATATCGTTTACTAATTGTTCGCCGTAAGGCAAAGGCTCTTTGCTGCAGTCCACGTAACGCATTTCTTTTTGATCCGTCAGAAACAAGTGGTTACCACCTTCCCTACCACCAATATCAATGTTTTTCCGGATTTCAATGAAACCTTCGGTACCCAGAATAGTAAGCCGGCCATCGCCCCAGGTTTTTAGCCCATCGGGCGTAAACCAGTCTACGCGGATGTAGCCCATACCTTTGTTTCCGCGCAGCATGGCATCGCCAAAATCTTCGAACTTCGGGTACTGCGGATGATTAACGTTACCCACCTGAGCGGCCACCACATCGGCTTGCGTAGACCCTGTAAAATATAAATATTGATCAAACTGATGCGAGGCAATGTCGCAGATTATACCACCAAAACGCTGCCGGTCGAAAAACCAATCGGGGCGGGTTTTTGGGTTCATGCGGTGTGGTCCCAAACCAATGGTCTGAATAACTTTGCCAATTGCGCCCGCTTTTACCAATTCGCCGGCTTTTACGGTAGCCTTGTTCTCCAAACGTTCGCTGTACATAATCGAATAAATCCGCTTGGTTTCTTTTTGTACCCGGCGCACTTCCGCCAGTTGCTCCAATGAGGTTATACCTGGTTTATCTACCATAAAATCTTTGCCGTGGCGCATTACCCGAACACCCAGTGGCGCCCGCTCATCCGGAATAGAAGCGCTTACCACCAGTTGAATAGCTTTATCCTCTAGGATTTCTTTTTCGGAACGGGCCTTTTTTACCTGGGGGTACTTTTTAGTAAATGCGGCGGCTAAATCATCTTCTTTCGCGTAAAACGAAATTAACTGCCCCCCGCCTCTAATTACCGCCTCCACCTGCGAGTAAATGTGCCCGTGGTTAAGCCCGATTACCGCAAACTTAATTTTAGGAGGCAAAGATGGCCGCACTTCTCCTGAAGTTGTAGATTCTTCCGAAACAATAATTTTATTTGGAGCGGCCAGTAAATCTAACGGCAACGTAGTTAACCCGGCTATACCAGCGGCTCCGGCTAAAGTATCTTTTACAAACTTTCTGCGATTTAAAGAAGTATTTTTCATAAGTTTTTATTTACAACCTGAACTGGCAGTGGTTTTATTTCAGATTCAAAATATACCAATTTTCTCTGGTTTTCCGCTGCACCAACGGCAATATGAAATAAAGTAATGCAAATTTTGACGCTCTAATTCGTTTTTGGGCTAAACCTATCCACTACTTCGCTGTTTTTTTTACTCTGGTGGTTAATAAAATTTAAAAAATTTCAATCTGGTTTGGCTTTGTTTTTGTCAGAATACATAAAGCTTGGGTTACCTTTTCTAATTCGGGCGATAAATGTATATGGCGCATTAAAAACGCAGTAATTTTTTAATTTAAAAACAAGAGCTTCTACGCAACACGAAGCCGGAATTAAGTAGCATACAAAGTACAATAAATTGGTAAGACCATGGCAGGCATGATTCAGTACGTAATTTTTAACATGAAGGAAGAAGCGGATGCATTTTGTAAAACAGTGGATACGGCCTTGGGCTATCCGCGCTTAGTTCCTTTATCGCCCGAGAGCACCGACACCGACGAAAATTTTAAAACTTATTCTACCTTTGCCACGCCTATAAAAAAATACAATGCCGAGAAATATGCTTATCCGGTTACCGAAGCCATTCAGCATTTAATTCCGGCCCAAAAAGAAATAAAATTTGATTTAGAAAACTGGTACTGCGATGCCATAATTTAGTAACACATAAACTTACTTGCCTGTAGATCTTATTAATAAGCGCATATTTTAAAATTAAATAAGCCCCGGAAGCAAAAAACTTCTGGGGCTTTATATTTGTATAAAGTACTAAAAGATAAATGCAAGAACTCGCAGGAATTATTAACCGGATGAAGCATCACCCCCGGTTGGAGCTTACGGTGAACGAAAATTGCCAAGTTGCCGTACCACCGGATATTCTGGAAAAGTTGCTGCAGCCGCATAAGCTATCTTTTTACTATTTTGTATTTCTGGAAGAAGGCTCCGAAACGTATAAAATAGATTTACAGGATATTACCATTGCCGGCAGCCAGTTAATTTTTGGTTTACCCAATCAAATCTTCTGTAACCCGACCCAAGTGCATCATTACCCGAACTATAAAGTAGGGTTTGATGAAAGTACGCTGGCGCTCTTGCCAAATTCTTTTCCGTTTTTGTTAAACCCGCTCAATACCAACACCATCACCTTCGATCCGGAGGCTAAAGAACGGGTAAAGTCTGTTTTTTCTAATTTGTTCCAGTTGCTGCATACCAAAGGCAAGCCACCCAAAACAGAAATTGTTTTAGCCCACCTAAACACCCTTTTAACTGAGTTTAACAGCGCTTATTTTGAACAAAGCAACCAAGTAATAGTAGCCAATCCGAAGCTGAACAAATACATCGCCTTTAAACTAGCCGTAGAAACGCACCTGACGGAGCAGCACGATGTACACTCCATTGCTGAAAAATTAAACATGACTACCAGCAGCCTGTATGGGGTTGTTAAAGAATTTGCGGGTGTATCGCCCAAAGAATGGATGACAAACCGGCTCATGCTGGAAGCGCAGCGTAAACTGCAGTATTCCAATTTTTCGGTGAAAGAACTTGCCTACGAACTGGGCTTCAACGACCCCGATTATTTTTCACGGTTATTTAAAAAGTACACCGGCAAAAGCATCAGCACATACTTAGCCGAGCACCACGATTAATCCAGCTATTCTCATGATTTGTCCGCCTCGCCCGGTTTCTTGACCGCTACTTTTGCTGTTGTAATTTAAATAATTTGTTACATGAAAACAGCATTAATTACCGGCGCCAACAAAGGCATTGGCTTGGAAGTAGCCAAACAACTTACCCAAAAAGGTTTCTTTGTTTATGTAGGCAGCCGCAACCTGGAAAGCGGCCAAGCGGCCGTAGCAAAACTTAAAGCAGATGGCCTACATAACCTAGAAGCCGTGCAGTTAGATGTTACCGATCAGGCATCTGTAGATGCTGCGGCAAGAGTAATAAGCAAAAAAACAGAAGTTCTGGATGTATTAATTAATAATGCGGGCATTTCGGGCGGGTTTCCGCAATCGGCCTTGGATGCTACCATGGACCAGTTCAGGAACGTGTACGAAACCAATGTGTTCGGGATAGCGCGGGTAACCCAGGCGTTTATAGAATTTTTAAAAAAATCGCCGGTACCCCGCATTGTAAATGTAAGTACCGCCATGGCCTCGCTTACTTTAGCCGCCGACCCAGCCAGTAGCGGTTACAACTACAAACTGGCCGTATACCAATCCAGCAAAGCTGCCCTGAACATGTATACCATTAATCTGGCTTATGAACTGCGCGATACTTTGTTTAAAATAAATATGGTTTGCCCGGGATATACCAAAACCGACTTTACCAATTACCAAGGCACCAGTACTGTGCAGGAAGCCGGTGCCCGGATTACAAAATATGCCTTAACTGGTCCGGATGGACCAACCGGAAAATTTATAAGCGAAGAATACTTTCCGGAACCAACCAGTTGCCCTTGGTAAAAACAGCCACTTAGGGATTTGCCACCTATCCGGAGCCTTGCTGGGCAAGGCTAAACTTGAACCAATGGTACGATTCAATTTGACAGAAATGCGGTTCTGAAAGAATATCTAAAAGGCCTTTCTAAAGTAGAAAGGCCTTCTAAATTTTAAGTAGCGGGAACAAGACTCGAACCTGTGAGCTTTGGGTTATGAACCCAATAAATTTAAGCGGCTCAACCCTTATAAACTATTTAGAACAGCATATAAACCACTCAGTTTTTTAAATTTTCTTGCACATCCGCTGATAGCAAGGAAGCGGATGCTTCGTCTAAATAATAGCTGCAGTTAGAATGCAGTTGCAAAATACTGGCAGGGTACTGGTTGTCAACGGCTTCTTCTAAACAGTTGCGTACGGCGGTTGCTTTGCGGCTATCCGGTACCGAGCAGATAATATGCTTCGCTTTCATAATTTGCTTCACCGACATACTGATAGCTTTATTGGGCACATCTTCCAAAGTATCAAACCACCCCTCATTAAATTGCTGCCGACGACATTGCTCATCTAATTCCACAATAATGTAGGGCTGCTCCGTATCAAAATCAGCAGGGGGATCATTAAAGGCTAAATGGCCATTCTCTCCTATTCCAACCAAGGCCACATCAATCGGATGCAAATTAATGGCAATACCTAAACGTTCACATTCTGCTTCTGGATTATTTTCTCCGTTTACCAGGTAGGTTGCTTTTAAGGCCGGAACCTTGTCCAGGAAACGTTCTTTTAAATATCTCCGAAAACTGGCTTTGGCCGTAATGGGTAAGCCAATATATTCATCCAAATGGAACATGGTTACTTTAGTCCAATCAATATCCTTTTCAGCAATAAGCTGATTTAGAGTTTCGAACTGGCTCGTACCGGTGGCTAATATTACATTCGCGTAACCCTGATCAGCTATCGTTTGCCGAATTAAGTCAGCCGCTGCTCTGCCCGCAGATTTGCCCAACTCCATCGGATTTTTAAAAATTTTTATTTCCATTAAATTTTTGATTTACTTTTCTATTGTCTTGAAAGCAGACACATGATGGCTAAAATTTTAAAAATTCTCTCTGGCTGCTTATTTAAAATCAGGCTTTTAACCATTGGTCAAACCAATTAAAAGCTTCCTGCTGCATTTTGTCATCAAACTTATGGGGTCCCGGGTAATAAGAGCACTTAAAACGATCTTCCGCTCCGGCTTTTTTATATACCTCCGCTAACACTTTTTCGGCTTGGTTCATTTCGGGCAAAGTATACAATTGGTCATCACTATCATTTAAAACCAGGATTGGTAGTGGCGCCCTTAAACTTAATATATCCGGAAAATCTAACTCATTTGGGAGTAAAGGAACATACGTCATCCAGGTATGGGTATAGGATCTATTAAGGAGAAAATCTTTCCAGGTACTCATAAAGCCAACATCAACTGCACACTTGATTCTTGGATCAAGGCCAGCCAAAAAAACGGTTCTAAGGCCTCCACCCGAAAGTCCTCCACAGCCTACTTTATCTGCATCCACATCTGCCCGGGCACACAAAACGTCCAGCGCTTTTTGGTCTTCGGCATAAAATACTCCGGGCCAGGTGGTGCCGGCGCAAAATAAAGATTTAGCCATTATATGCTCGTGATCGGCGGCCCAAGTGTTATAACTTGCAATACCTTCCGAATTTTCCAGGCCGGGATCCGTTAAACCATTTCGCTGTCGGGTGGGCACATCCTGTAGCATTACCCGGCGGCTGGCAAACGCAAAGGCATCAGCAACCAAAACCACATACCCGCGTTTGGCTATTTCATTCGCCCAGGCAATACCGCTATAGTAGTGTTCCTGGTGGTATTTCATCAACGAATGTTGCTTATCCGAAGTCCGGGTGATTTTATGACAACCAAAATATTTGTTGGCGGCATGATCGTGTAAAGCCAGAATACCGGGCAGCTGGCCTTTCGCGTTCTGCGGCTTTAATAAAATCGCTTCTGTTGGGCGGCCATAAGGTAATTGCCAACTAAGTTCTTCTATATGTAAGCCGTCATAGTTGTACTGCTTCTTTATTGTTACTTTGGGTAAACCGCCTATGTCCGGAATAGCTAATCGTTCCACTACCCGGTCTTTCGCCGCTTTTCGCCATTTTTCCAGATCCGGCCATTTTTGGTTTCTAAAAGAAAAGGGAGGCAATTTGTTTGCGTTTAAAGAATTTGCCCAGGCACCGTATAACCCAATGATGCTTTGATCTTTTTCATCTATTTCCCTATCAGGGATATTCCCTTTATTTTTTTCGTTAGCAAAGCCGGGCAAGATACTAGCCCCCGCAACGCTTATACCTGCAAAACCGGTTATTTTCAGGAATTCCCTGCGATTTTTTTTCATAGCTATTAAGGTTTATTAAGGTGGTTGTACTTTCCTGATTGCACAATGCAGGAAGTATTTAAGTTTAATGATTTTATAAGCTCAGGTATTTTCCGGTCAAAAAAATAGGGCAATAGATCGCCAGCATCCTACACCCGGATGCATAACAGAGCATCTACTCTTTCTAAATAATAAAAATTTAAAAAAAACAGAAAAGCAGAACCAGAAGTAACACAATGTTATAAACAGGTATGTTTCAAATACCTATAAACTGCTATACCGGAATCAAAATCGACTCTGTTTTTGAACCGGAAACAGAATAGTTACATTTTACCTCGCCGGTTGCACCTGAACATATGTAGTAACTTAGCAGGTACAATAGCTTGTATTAAAAGAAAATCCGAGGCACTTATGCGATTAGCACTTCTATCCCCATGCCTATGAGTTTATTTTTCACTTCCAGCGGGATACCGCTATCCGTAATCAGGGCATGGATGCGGTTGATGGGGGCAATAAAGGCAAAGCCCCGCCGCCCGAATTTGCTGGAATCGGCCACCACAATCACTTTTTGTGACATTTCTATCATGATCTGGTTCAGGTGAGCTTCTTCCACGTTGGGCGTGGATAAACCATAACTGATATCAAATCCATCTACGCCCAGGAAGAGTTTATCGCAAAAATAGTTCTTGAACCCTTTTTCCGCCAGATTACCTACCAAAGAAAGAGAATTATTACGAAGCGTGCCGCCCGGTACGATTACGGTGATATTTCTTTGCTCCGCCAGGTAATTGGCCACATTAATGGCGTTAGTAATAACGGTTAATTCTTCAAATTTCCCTAGGTTCTTGGCAATTTCAAAAGTGGTGGATCCGGAATCCAGAATAATGGTATTGCGCTCTTCTATCAGCTCCGTGGCTTTCTTGCCAATCTCCTTTTTTTCAAGCAGGTGTTTTTTCTGTTTATCCGACAACGGAAAATCAAGACTAACGTGATCCTGCGAAATCTTCATGGCCCCACCCCTGGCGCGCAACAGCATATTTTTCTTTTCCAGTTGCTCCAGGTCATTCCGAATAGTTACGGTACTCACCCCGAGCGATGAACTAAGGTCATTGATATTGACCTCCCCGTTCTTTTCCAGCTGACTTAGTATTATCATCCGTCTGCTGACCGTGGACTTTGTTTCGTTACTCTTCATAGGGCTCAAAAATGACTATAAACTATTGGGAATAATGGTTTCAAACATACTAAATTAAATTCTTTTCTTAGAAACTGTTTTAAAATCATAAAAATCTTTTTAGAATGCTACCAACCTTAGAATGCTGAAACTCACGCTGTAGTTAATTTAAGTTTTTACTAATTCATGCTTCAATAAACCTAGCTTACATTTATAAATCGCCTCGTTTTAATTGATTTACGGCATGGTCTACTGCTCGCGCGGTAAGGGCCATATAAGTAAGGGACGGATTTTGCGTAGAGGTAGAGGTCATAGCCGCACCATCTGTTACGTACACATTTTTACACAAATGGAGCTGGTTCCATTTATTCAACAAAGAGGTTTTAGGGTCATTTCCCATTCTAACCCCACCCATTTCATGAATATCGTTACCCGGATTTGGCGAAGAACTTTGTATCTGGATATTAGTAAAACCGGCTCGCGTAAACATATTTGAGAATTGTTCGAAATAATCCTGCTTCATCTTCTCATCATTGTCGTCGTAAGCGACCGAGATCTTTAATAATGGAATTCCCCAGGCGTCAGTCGTGGTGCGGTCGAGGCTTACCCGATTGGTTTCTTTGGGGATAGTTTCCCCCATCATGTGCGACCCAATTTTCCAGGGCCCGAGTTTGGGATTTAACAATTGTTCCTTTAAATCCGGCCCTACACCTGATAAACTAGAAGATGAGCTGCGGTAGGCGGACACCCCTGCAGAATAGCCCCGTAGGAAGTCGGTTTCCTGCTTAAAAAGATTTCTGAAACGCGGCATGTAACCTCCCCCGGCGGGGTTGGTGCCCACCGGATTATATTCTTCAAATCCTTTTTCCAGGGTGGCGCTAATGCGCGCGCTGTAATTATGGAAAGCCACAAATTTACCCATCAGGCCATTATCATTACCAATCCCGTTGGGGAAGCGATGCGAGGTAGAATTAAGCAATACCAAATTAGAATTTAAAGCGCCGGCGTTTACAAAAATTACCTTGGCATAATATTCAATCATCTCTTTGGTATTGGCATCAATCACGCGCACGCCGGTTGCTTTGCCCTTGTCGTTGTTGTAAATAATAGAATGCACAACGGAAAAAGGCCGTAAGGTCATGTTACCGGTCTTGGCTGCCCAAGGAATGGTAGAGGAATTACTGCTGAAATACCCACCGAGCGGGCAACCCCGCGCGCAAAGATTACGGGTAAGGCATTGCCCCCTCCCCTGTTCGTGATGGATGGGGTTTGGCTTAGTTAAATGTGCCACCCGTTCGCTGATTACATGGCGGTGCTCATAGAGTTCCGTTAACTTATTTTTAAAATAATCTTCTACTACGTTCAAGGGAAAAGCCGGAAGAAATTCGCCGTCCGGCAATTGTTTTAATCCGTCGCGGTTACCGGCAATACCCACAAACCGCTCCACATGGCTGTACCAAGGGGCCATATCCTTTTCCCGGATGGGCCAGTCTACGGCAAAGCCATCCCTGGCCGGACCCTCATAATCGAAGTTACTCCAACGTTGGGTAGCCTTGGCCCACATCAGCGATTTACCGCCAACCTGATAGCCGCGGATCCAGTCGAATGGCTTTTCCTGTACATACGGATGCTCGCTGTCTCGCACAAAAAAATGTTTGGTATCTTCCCCATAGGCATAACAACTGCTGATAATCGGATCCTTTTTTTTCTCCTCCAGCGGTATTTCTCCCCGGTGCTCAAATTCGTAGGGCAATTTGTTTGCCGTTGGGTAATCTTTTATATGTTTAACGTCCCGACCTCGCTCCAGCACCAGGGTTTTTAATCCTTTTTCGGTAAACTCCTTAGCCGCCCAGCCCCCGCTCATACCAGAACCGATCACGATGGCGTCAAACGTCCGATTCTTCGCCGAATCGTATTTTAATTCTTCCATTCTCTCAATTTAATTTTCAATCCGGTGGTACCCGTCGTATTTAACAGCAGGAATAATGGTATAATGCTTGATGTTGTCCAACACATACCGGGAGGTCATATACCCCTGAATGGTGCGTTGCTTCATAATCTGGTAAAAGGCATAAACTTCCGGCGCGAATCCATCTTTATTTTCTACCTCCTGCAACAACTTTTGACGATCAGCCACCGAACATTTTAGCATTGATTTTCCAAAACGTTTTTGAGCAGCCTGCTCCAATTGATCCAGCCCCCCTACAAATTTATCCTGATCCGCTTTCTCGTAGCAATCGTCTACCATTTTCAGGACAAACAGATGGGCGCCTGTTTCGTCGGCACCTGGTGTATCGGTTTTTGGGATGAGAGTAGCAGCAATAATGGCTAGAAGTTTTTCCTGTTGCGCCGAAATATTGATGTTGTTAAGGGCCACAGATGCTCTTCCTTCCGATCCTGCGTAAGCAGGCAAGAAGGTTACCCCGCCCGTAAAAACGATTATATTCCGGATAGCCTCTCTTCTGTTCATGGTTGTTCTATTGATAAATAGGTAAGCCGGATTTAGAATCTGGCTTTTTAAATATTTCGCCCGCTGTATTAACCGACGACTGGTTACCTTTTCTGTATAATCCGTAATTGATGGAAAACGTTTCCTTTATTTTCGGTCTTTTTAGTTTCACAATCTCACACTTGGCAAAGGGCATAATCTTCCGCTATTCTGGATATCCCAGGTCCTTTTCCAGGTAGAAATATCCATTTTTCAATGCATAACTAGATTATGCTTCTGCTATAGGAAGTCCTGCACACTAAAAATTTAAAAAATAGCATATTTATAAATTTAAGTGTATTGCCAAACGGTATTCTTCTGAATACCATTTGGCAATTATTTAGCACTTAAAGAATATTAATTATAACCCGGATTCTGTTCCAGTTGAGGGGCTTTGTTTATTTCTATGCGTGGGATCGGAATCCATAGCATTCGGTCAACGGCTACCCGGGTCTGGGTAACAAATCGTTTCCAGGTAGTTGAAATAACGCCGTTATTTGTTACTTCATCAATCTTAATTCCATAAACATTGGTAAGTTCCGGAACCAAGATTTTCCACCTTCTCATGTCATACCAACGTTGGTTTTCAAAAGCCAGCTCAATCTGTCTTTCATAACGCAAGGCCTGGGTTATGTCTCCGGTAAAATCAGGCATACCCGCACGATTGCGAATCATGTTTATATAGGTAGCTGCTTCCGAAATTTCCCCTAATGCGATGCTGGCTTCTGCATAATTTAACAGAATCTCCGGGTATCGGAATTCGATATAAGCATTATTATTCCGGTTTAGCGGATCAGTTAAATTTGCAATCAGCAATTTCCGAAGGCTATAGCCCGTTACGGTGGCATTGTGCGCATTGTAAGTACTGTTTTCGGTATCATAGCCAAAAACCCGTTTGGTTTCCACCCCATTTTCAATGGTTACCCGGGTACGGATATCAACACTTCTTCCGTTCCAAAGAGCGCTATCGTAGAGTATGGTGGCGTAGAACCGGGGATCTCGGTTTTTGTAAATATTTTCATTTTTATACTTACCGGAAATGTTTCTATACACGTCGTTATCCACTGCGAAATGCTCATAGAAATTACTGCCGTCTTCCATCTGATAAGTATCAACCAACTTTTGCGATGGATTGGTGGAAGTGGCAAATCCGGTGCCGCTCGGCGCATTCTGTCCATTCATCGAATTTATATCGCCGTCAATAGTCGAATACATTTTGCCCCAGATCACTTCAGGGCTTGCCAAATCTCTTTTTTCAAAAAAGGCAGCCATCCTATTACTTACCTGCTCTTTGTCAGGGGCGCCAAAACTTTCCAGACCAACTTCAGGCAAATCCATTACTGCTTTAGCAGCCAATTGGGCCGCCTTCCAGAGCACCTGTCTATTTGGGTTGGTATAACCAACAAACTTGCTACCAGCAGTGCCATCGGCCGTTAAATCACTGGCGGCAAACAACAAAATCCGAGACTTTAAAGCCAGCGCCGCCGCTTTGGTTGCTTTACCCATCTCGGTTCTGCTTTTTTCCAGCAAGAGGGCAGCCGCATCATCGCAATCTTTTACAATAAAGTTTATCGTTTCCTCAAAAGAGGCCCGCGTTATCGACTGGAAATCCTGATTTATCTGGCTTTCTTTGGCCAGCAAGGGAACACCGCCGTAGATGCGAGCAAGCTCCGAATAGGCATACGCCCGTAAAAACAAGGCCTCGCCCCGCAAAACATCTACCTGAGCCTGTACCGAAGGCTTATTATCGGCGGAAGCAGCTTCCACCGCCCGTCCTACATTGTCGAGAAATTTGTTCAGCTTTTGGATATTTTTGTAATGGTCGTTCCAGCCCGGAAGGTAGCTTGATAATCCCCAAGGGGCGGCATTATCGGGCGAGATGTCACCTCTCACGTAAAAGTTCTCCCGGAATTTAATTTGTGACTCATCCGATACCCCGGTAACCATATACTGCCGGTAACCAATACCGGTACCCCGGTAGGTATCCAGCAAATAAGCCTTAGATAAGTTAATATCTTCCCAGAGAACCGCATCGGTATACCTATCTACCGGCGTTATATCGAGGATGTCGTGGCAGGAAGACATCCCAAACACGAGGGAGCCGACTACTGCTATAAATATTTTTGAATATTTCATAAGAGCGAATTCAAACTTTAACTGTAAAATGTAGATTTTTTAAAAAGAAACCCGGGCACCTATGGTATAAACCTTCATGATTGGGTAGTTATCCCGGTTGCCGCTGAATTCCGGATCCCAGATACCTTGCGAGGCATACAGGAGGAATAAATTTTGGCCGGATAAATAAATCTCGGCATTAGCCATTTTAAGGGTGTTCTGGAATTTTTTAGGCAAGGTATAACTCAGCTCCACATTTTTTAGCCGGGCAAATTCCATATTCTGATACTCCATATCGGTCCGGAAGCTATTATTTCTCCAATAAGGCTGCCAGCCATTCGGGGTTCTGGGTTTGGTAGCATTCGGGTTATCAGGTGTCCAGCGTCCGTCGGCCTGATACTGGTAGTAATTTCCTTGCAAACCTTGCTGGGAACCTAGCATTTGCCGCCAGGCCGTTCCAACTCCGGTAATCAAAGCACTTAAACGAAAGGCTTTATAGCCTACATTAAGCGATGCGGCATAGGTTATTTCGGGAACGCTCGTCTGATCAAATAATATGCGGTCATCGGCGGTGATTTGACCATCTCCGTTCACATCTTCAATAATCACGTCTCCGGGTATGGCTCCGGTCACATGCGGCATTGAATTTACTTGATCTACATTTTTAAAAATACCCGCGGATTTATGAAGCAGTATGGCGCCGATGGGATGTCCGGTTCTTCTCTGCCATTCTACTACCTGCTTGGGCTCGTCGAACTCCACTATCTTGTTGCGGGCAAATGTAAAGTTGCCGGTTATCCCGTAGGTTACATCCGATTTACCTTTTTGGTATCCTAATTCCACTTCTAAACCTTTGCTATCCACGATACCAAAGTTTTCGTTCGGAAGAGAGATACCGGTAAAGTCTGGCACCGAAGCATTCCGTGCCACTAGAATCCGGCTTCGGCGCTGATAAAAGAAATCGGCATTTAAAAAGAAATCATTAAAGAACGCCGACTCAAAACCAACATTGGTCATGTTGGCAATTTCCCAGGTAATATTGGGGTTCGGGGTTACGTTCTGAAAAAGACTGTTACTATAATTTAAACCGGTGCCATAAACGCCGCCCGTGCCAAACGAATAGCTAGCCAGGTACTGGAAAGGGTCTACCTGGTCATTACCCATTCTTCCCCACGATGCCTTCAGTTTTAAAAAATTAACAAATTTATCCTGCATGAATCCTTCCTTGGAAATTACCCAGCCGGCCAATGCACTCGGGAAGGTTCCCCAACGTCCACTTTCTTCCGAAAAACGCACGGAACCATCGCGGCGTAGAGTAAATTGCAACAGGTATTTTTCTTTATAATTATAACTTAGTCTTCCGAAGTAATTAACCCGGGTATCAATCCCTACGGTTTCATAATTATCTTTATTTTGGTTGCCACCAGCAAATAGGTAAGGCAGCGCGCTGCTGACAAAACCGGTACGGAACGCCGATGTACTATTGGTTTCGTTTTTAAATTGCTCATAGGCCACAAAGGCACTCAGGTTATGCGCCTCATTAAAGGTCTTCGCGTAATCCAACTGCAAATGATAGAGCTTGCGGGTAGCGTTGCCATTCGTATTTTCCAATGTCCGGGGAGCATTGTTTGAAATCTTGGTCAAAAACGCGGAGCCGTCTTCCTTGCCAGTATTGCCAGCGGCCAAATACGCGGCCCGATTAAAGGTATACCCTTCCAGAGGCTGGGTAAAAAGCTTCCCTTTGTTAAAGTCCACGTCATAAGAATAGTAAGTTGTCAGAGCCAGTCCTTCCACACCCGGGATCTTTAAAGAAGCATTGAGCGTGTTGTAACTCATTAAGTTTTTCCGGTCGTTAAAACCATAATCCAGCGTGGAAATAACGGCCGGATGATATCCTAACCCAAAAGAACCAGTAGCTAGCTGACCATTGGGCCAGTAAGCAAAATCAGTAGGTCGGCCTTGGTTAACAACATTGAAAATTGTTTCTCGGTCCATGGACGAGGACATCCGGTTTTCCTGGATTTCGTTTAATGCTACTCCTACCGTTAAGTACTTATTAACGTTAAAATCAACGTTCACTTTGATGTTAAACCGCTTAAAATCATTCGCATCCCGTTTATAAATACCATCGGAATGAAAATAGCCGATACCACCGTAGTAGGTAACTCTATCGGTACCACCACTAATAGAAAGGTTATGGTTAGAGGTATTGGCAAAATTCCGCAAGGTAACGTCATTCCAGTTAGTATTCGGATGGGTCCAGGGGTATTCGCCCGATCTGTATTTTTCGACATCTTCCGGCTTATACCGCAAGTTGGCTTCCGCAACCCCGTCGTAGGTTTGCATCTCCCGCACCATTTGGGCGTAAGTAGCGGCATCCGTCATTTTGGGTAACCAGGTAGGTTTTGATAAACCTTGATACATGGAATAATCTATTCGGGGCTTGCCCTGGGCACCTTTTTTAGTAGTAACCAGAATTACACCGTTGGCCGCCCGGGCGCCATAAATAGCAGCGGAAGCATCTTTAAGAACGCTGATACTCTCAATATCATTGGCATTTAAAGCATTAATGTCCCTTCCTTCGGTGCCGTCAATTATAATTAAGGGTGCACTATTACCCAAGGTACCTCTACCACGAATTAACAATTGCGCTGCGTCAGCGCCCGGTTCCCCTTGCGGCTGTTGCACCACCAGACCCGGCAACCGTCCGGCCAAAGCATTGGACACGGAACCAACAGGCGAGGCCTTAATTTCTTTTGTGGAGATTGTTTCGATAGAACCAATAACGTTTACTTTCTTTTCTGCTCCAAACCCAACGATCACCACCTCCGAAAGATTTTGCATGTCTTCCGACATGTTAACATCAATTGTTGTCCGGTTTCCTACAGGGACTTCTCTGGAAACATACCCGATGATTGAAAAAACCAGAACCTCGTCCGGAGAAACCTGCAAGTTAAATTTACCACTTACATCAGTAGTAGTTCCTTTAGAAGCTCCTTTTACTAGTACTGTTACTCCTGGTATTGGAGCAGACCTTTCATCTTTCACAGTGCCAGTAACCGTTTTTTGCTGCGCAAAAGTATTCGATTGCACTCCGAGGATAAGAATACAACTTATCCAAAATACCAGAAGAGCCTTGCCAGGTGGTTCTGACCAACACATTTTTGTAGAAGTTTTTAATTTCATAATTGCTTTTTTGAGTTGTAGAGAAGAATATTAGCTTTCGTTGCCTAAATAAAATTGTTTTTAACAACAAATCATAACAAAAAAAATATTTTTTTTTAAATTATTAATGTTTTGAAACCCAAAATCTTCAAATTAATAAAGGTAATGGAACTTACTAGTTAATAAAATGAAACAAACCCTTAATACACCTAAACCCAAACTCGATTATTCATTGTATGTTGTTGTTTTTATATATCAACATATTCATTTACCAACTAAAACCATAAAAAACCTGCCAAGCACGTTAGCTCTGATCTCTTATTTCAAATTGGTCTATCTGTTTAAAATAATTTTTTAAAAAAGCAGATTATTTAATATGCTTTATGTAGCGAGCAGACAAGCCTATTCTAAGTAATAACAAGTTGATTAAGGAGTATAATGGAGTAAAAAGATTATGAAGCATTCTGGCAAAATAAATTAACTACTGATGGTCAATTAATTAAACTAACTAAAGCACAGGCACCTAGAATCTTTTTAGCATTTTAATTTAGCAAGCCTAACTAGAGGCTACAACAAAGAGAAAGTAGCTTAGAACATTATTTGTCTTTAGTTATTTACTTAATCCCTATCCGCACCACGTCGTTCTAGTCATTCATTCTATTCAACCAAATGACTTTAACCACTTGCACACCTCACTCAGCAATACAAAGCTGGTCTAGACGACGCAGACACCATAAAACAAGTATTTAAATATTAACTACTTATATATTTAAAAAAAAACAAGATTTACGAAAAACAAATAAAGCAGGCAATAATATATATCAGGAAGTTCATACGGGTTTGTATAAAAATATTGCAATAAAAACGTGATGTAAGAAATAAAAAGGACAGAAAATTATTCTTTAATTTTTTTGTAAATAAAAGATTTATTTCGCAACCTTACGTAAGGTTGTGAAAAATAAGCACCAACCAATTAGTACATAATCTGAAAGAAAGTTTGTAAGAAAAGAAAGCTGATTAAATCTTTGTATTTACTTATAAACCTTGGCCTAGTGTATCCACTAAATATTTTAATATTAAAAAAAAGGTCATTCATTAGAATAGCTTCAGTGAATTACCAATTAAATCATGAGAGAAACGGAAAATAAAGAGACGGGTAACCTTATTTTTCATATTAATGACATATTTGAAATTCGCACTCTAAGTGGTATCAAGATTTCTCCTGATGGCAGTAAAATCGTTTATGTAAAAACTGTAAGCGATTTAAACCACAACACCAGACAAGATTATATTGTATTAACATCTACTTCCGATAACAAATCAGAGATTTTAACCCAAGGATCTTCCCCAGTATGGTCGCCGGATGGTTTATCTATTGCTTATCACGCATCCCAAAACGGAAGCTCCGGAATATGGATTTATAGTTTACAGGATCATACAACCCGTTTCCTAACAGAAGTGTATGAATCATCTTATTTTATTAATCACCTAACCCAAACAGATTTCTGCTGGTCGCCGGATGGACAGTATATCGCCTATGTAAGTACCGTTCCTCCTACTGTGCCGGAAGCCCAGGATAACCAGATTATGGTGGTAAACCGGCTGCTTTACAAAACAAAAGGCGGATGGGGCCGGCCATTTTTCGCGGATGCGTATACGAGCCATATTTGGATTATTCCTGTTAAGGGCGGCGAACCGCAAATCATAACTCCGGGGGATTATAACGAACATTCTATATCGTGGTCTCCGGACAGCACCCAAATAGTGTTTATCAGCAATCATACCGCTGATCCGGATAATAATCAAAATTGCGATTTATGGACCGTTAGTATCCAGACAAAAAAAATAGAAAAACTTACAAACCATGCGGGTACCGCCTTTCAACCTGCCTGGTCGCCGGACGGGAAGTATATTGCGTACCTGGCCACGACAAGCGCCATTAGCACAAACGACAGCCCGGCGGACGATACACAATTATATATCGTACCAGCAACGAGCGGATCGCCGCAATGTTTAACCCAAACCTTAGACCGAAGAATAGAAAATATCCAATGGCATCCCCTTGGCGATTGGGTTTACTTTACCGCTGGCAACCAAGGCTCCACATCGCTGTACCGGGCCTCTATAAGCACCGGTGAAATTGAAAAAATCCTGGCGGGTAATTCCCAGGTGCAAGAATATTCCTTAACTGCCGATGGAGATGCTCTGGCCTATATTTTAACAGACATTACCCATCCGTCTGAAATTTTCCTGAAAAAAACCAGCGAGCCTTCCCCCATTCAAATAACAGATGAAAACAAAGATTTGCTGGATAAGTGGGCCCTGCAGGAGGTTAAGGAATTCTGGTTTAATAGCTTCGACGGAACTCCGGTACAAGGCTGGCTCATGCCGCCTTGCTCTTTACAGGATTCAAAAAAGTACCCTTTAATCCTGGTTATTCACGGCGGTCCGCACAATATGTTCGGCTATTCTTTTGATCCGTTCATGCAGTTGCTAGCGGCGCACGGATATGGGGTGCTTTTCATGAACCCCAGAGGTAGTAGCGGCTATGGCCAGGCATTCTCAAGAGGCACTGTCCTGAACTGGGGTGGCGGCGATTATAAAGACCTGATGCTCGGACTAGATTATGCTGTTGCTACTAATTCCTGGATTGACGAGGGAAATTTGGGAGTAACCGGCCAGAGCTACGGCGGCTATATGACCAACTGGATCATCACGCAAACCAATCGCTTCAAAGCAGCTGTTGTCGATGGCGGTATCAGCAACCTCATCAGTTTCGCGGGCACCTCTTTGTACCATTCACTCATGGAATCGGAATTTAACGGGAGTGTTTATAATAATTTTCCCCTGCTTTGGCAATGGTCGCCGTTGCGGCATGTAAAAAATGTTAAAACTCCTACGCTGTTCCTGCATGGCACTAAAGACAATGAGGTTCCGGTAACTCAGGCGGAAGAAATGTACGTCGCCTTAAAAAAATTAGGAGTAACCGCATCTTTCGTCCAGTATCTCGAAGAAGGGCATGGCTGGCGGCCCGATTTGCAACCGAAAAGCAGATATGATTTATACAGCCGCGTGCTGAACTGGTTTGATGAATTTATAAAGAGTTAAATTTTTAAGATGAACAAAGGAAAAAATTGGATCAGTTTTGTAGTTATCCATGTAATTTTTATGGGCGTGTGGGGTGCGCTTATCGAGATACCTGAAAAAAATGGTTTTCCGGCCACCCTGGGCTATGTGGTATGGGCCTTAACCATGATTCTGGCGGCAATTTTTGCCTTGGCCATAAACCGCTGGCAACTCGAGCATGACAAGCGTTCTATTTTACTGGGCACCGGTGCCGGGATTATGGGTGCAGGCGGCCAATTGGTTCTTTTCTTTACCCTGAAAATAGCACCGGCCTACCTTGTTTTTCCATTACTTTCCTTAACTCCGGTTATTACCATTTTATTGGCGGTAATTATATTAAAAGAAAAAACAGGGCGCTTGGGATGGCTGGGCATAGTTGCGGCCCTTATCGCGGTTCTGTTGCTCTCCTATCAACCTCCCGGCGACAGCACGGTTAAGGGTTATTTATGGATGGTTTTAACGGCTATACCCTTGCTGGCCTGGGGAGTTCAGGGTTACGTTTTGCGCTTTGCCAACGAAACCATGAAAGCCGAGAGCATTTTCTTTTATATGGCCCTGGGCTCGGTTTTACTTATTCCGTTTGCCTTATACATGACTGATTTCTCGCAGCATATTAATCTGGGAATAAAGGGACCTTACCTGGCAGCGGTAGTTCAGATATTAAATGCTTTTGGTGCTCTTTGCCTGGTGTATGCCTTTAGGTTTGGCAAGGCAATAATTGTAGCCCCCATGACTACTGCCCTTTCCCCAGTACTGACAGTGATCCTCTCATTAACTATTTATGCCTTTATACCCCATCCGGTAATTATTACCGGCATGGTACTGGCCATAATCTCGGCACTTTTAATGGCTGCGGAAGAGACTAAAGTGGAAGAGACTAAAGAGTCAAAAGCAATAAAATTGAAAGAAGTATAAAGCCGATTCTACCTCTCAGCTACTAAAACGCTAAATAAAATTGGTAAAATTTTAAATTTCTCTACTTTACAATGACCTTAAAGCAAAAAATGCAAGTACTTACCGACCAAAAAAAAGGCTTACTTGCTACTAATTTTTACAACCTGGAAACGCTTCATGGCGTATTGCGGGCGGCTGCGTCCTTGCAACAACCATTAATTTTACAACTAACCAGAAGTTCCATCGAATACATGGGCCTGCAAACAGCCGTTAATATGGGTAGGAGCGCCTTGGAAGCATTTGGCGTTGAAGGATGGCTGCATCTGGACCACGGCGACTCCCTGGAACTTGTTCGCAAATGCCTGGACGCCGGCTTTGATTCCGTTATGTTTGATGGCAGTGAATTGCCTATTAAAGACAACATAAAATTAACGGCAGAAGCCGTGAAAATTGCAGGCGAATACGGTGCTACCGTTGAAGGAGAGCTTGGTTATGTTGCTAAATTAGGCCAGTCTCATGTTCAACAAATGTTCACCAGCCCGGAGGAAGCCAGCTTATTTGTGGAAGAGACCGGTGTAGATGCCCTGGCAGTTGCTATTGGGTCTGCCCACGGATTTTACAAAGAAGTGCCGAAACTTCAATTACCACTGTTATCAGAGATTCACGCAAAAACTGATGCTATTCTGGTTTTGCACGGCAGTTCCGGTATCCCCGAAGATCAAGTACAGGCCGCCATTTCCAGAGGCATCTGCAAGGTTAATTTGGCTACCGAAATAAAAAATATGTTTATGAAAAGCCTGCAGGCCCTCCTGAGAGATACGGATGAAATAGATTTAAGAAAAGTATTTCCAAAGGCAACAGAGAAAGTAACCGAGTTAGTTATGGAAAAACTAATTTCGGTTCAGAACCTGAAAGAATATGTTTAAATCTTGAATGTTATTTCTCTATAGAACATATGAGGTAAACAAGAATAAAAATACCATTATCCTTTATTGCCAACAATCCGGAAGAATTTAATCAATCGATAAAATTCTTCCGGATTGTTTCTTTTTGGTGGGATTAGATCAGGAAGCTGTTTAAAATTTAAAATTTTAAAAAAAGGACGCCCTTGCCGATGCCTTCATCTCAAAACTTATTTACAGGTACTTATAATTAAAAAATTTAAAAATGCGAAACAGCTAACTTAAAACTAACCAGTAACCTACACCTTAAAAAGTATAGTCAAAAGAAGATTTCGCGATTTCTTTTACCTTACTCATATTCTCAAATGCCATCGTCCCCCCCGAACTGGTTGTATTTATAGCTCCCATTAGGGCACCAAACTCCATACATTCCTTTAAAGTCCTTCCCTGCAGAAACGCATGAATAAAGCCCGCATTAAAACTATCCCCCGCCCCAATACTATCTACGACTGAGTTATTAAAAAATGCCGGCTGATGAATTAAATTATTATCTGTCCAAAGAATAGCCCCTTCTCTGCCATTTTTTACCACCAGTATATTAGAAAAATCTTTAAGTACATCAATTGCCGCCGGAATTGTTGTGGTATTTGTTATAGCGTTAAGTTCGGCCTGGTTTGGCATAAAAATATCAACGTAGCCTAAAAGTTTTTCCCAGTCAATATCCCATTTTTCCGCCGGATCCCATTGCGGATCAAGTGAAGTAGTAAGCCCCAATTGCTTTGCTTTTTTAAAAAGTAACACGATATCTTTTTTCAGGCTTTCTTGCAGAAAAACAGAACTTAAATGAAGGTGCCTGGCCTGTTCTAATACATTATCCGGAATATCCCCGAGGTTAAATGCTGCCATCGCCCCCTGATACGTTACCATTGCCCGGTCTTCATCATAATTAAGAACTATGGTAACACCAGTATCTGGTTTACCGGTGCGAACAATATTATTTACATCTACCCTTCTCGCCTTTAAAGCGGCAACGATAAAATCACCGTAATTGTCATTTCCAACTTTACCTGTAAAGGTTACCTTCGTTCCAAAAGCACTCAAATTACTGGCGAAAATGGCGGAACTACTACCTAAGGTGGTAACAAATTGATTCGCAATAATTTCTTTTCCGACCTCCGGAAATTTGGAGAGTCCATTGGCAATTAGATCCACATTCAGCTCACCAACAACTACGACATCATATTTTTTTTTAAGAATCATACAGGAAGCTATAGTATTAAAATTGCCATTTTACTGAATCCGTAAAGCACATTGTTAGAGCTAAATAAATTAAATTTTTAAAAAATTGCGTTGCGACTTTTAAGTAGCGACAATAAAACTAATTAACGTGAGTTCGACGTAAGCTTTTAGCGGAACAAATAGCAGTATATTTTACTTTACTTACTATCAAATACAGTCATTCTGGAAGAATCTAACCAGTAAGTAACCGGTTAGATTCTTCGAATTCTACAGAATGACGGAGATGAAGAAGAATGGCTTAGCTCGAAATTACGTTAATTAAGCCTTCAATTATATGGAAAAACCAACTTTTTAAATTCTGCTACGAATAGCCCCAAACCGAACCTTATTAATCTGCCAATATCCGAATCCTTCTTACTCCGTCAGATTCATCGTTAAAATATAGAACGCCTGCGGAGGAAGTTTGGAAAGTGCCTTTGTTTTTGTTGTTTATAATAAGCTTTACTTTTTTATTGGGCGCTAATTCAGCTAGTACATGGTTTACCGGTGTTTTTGCCTTTACCTTATATTTCAGAGGAAAATTTACTGTTTGCTGCTCATGGCCTTTGGCATCGAGACTGCTGCTAAACATGACCAAATAAGGATTTTGTTCTGACCGGAACAACGCTCCTTCCAGTTTGCCATCCGGTGTCCGCAGGTATTCAGTAGCGATCATCTCTTTTTTACTAGAATCCGAGATTTGAAAAGCATGCAAAAACGCTGTACTGGTTCCGGGTTTTACCGGGCTTACTTCCATGCGCCAATTACCCGACTCCCGATTTTGGAGGAATGGCTTTTCGGGTGGAAAATTCTTCTTTGCAAAACGGTTATAATATTCATAGCCCGGCCCGCCAATTATAGAAATGGCTCTTTTGGTGGGCATCAAGGTTTTAACAAATAAACTACCGGAATAAGGCACAGACTGGCCTTCCAGTGCTAACGTTCCGGAGCGTTGCGAATGAACTATGGAGGCATTTTGGTAATCTTTTACGCCTGTTTCCGGTATTTTCCCGTCGATGGTAGGTCGTTCTTCAAAGTGCAATAACCAATAATTATCCAGCGGCCGGGGTGTGATCACGCGGTCTTTCACCACCAGAAAGTCGGCTTGGGGCAGATAAAGCAATTGCCGGTCCATCCACGTTACCTTTTCGCCATACGCGTTTGTCAGGTTGCTTTTCACATAATTATAACGGTTCAATTCCGTATCGGCATCAAAGGCCAGTACACTCGCCGTATGCAGCCCGAGCGCATCAGCCTTCTCATTAAATTCTTTCCAGCTTGTAAGGGCTTGCGCGCCCCGGATTATTCGCTGTCCACCATCGAGATAAATTTCCGTTTTGTTTACTTCCTTGCCGGGAATCTCCTTAGGATCATAAACCAGAACATTGTTGTGCGCCAAGGTCCGAATAGAGTAATTAGACCAGCTATCACTATACATCTTGGAATAACCGCCGCCATCCACCACTAATGCGCCTTTTTTATAAATGAGAAAATGTCCTTTATCGAAGTGCTGATGGTCGGTATAATGATCACCGCTTAAAAAGGAAATTAAAGTACCATTTTCGCTCCAATCGCTTCTGAACATAATATGCTCATAGGAATTCTCTCCCAGGCGCATCGCAGTTGGTAAAGTAGTATAGGCCGGCTTGTCAGGAATTTCAGCATTGTAATTAACTAACATCATCCAATAATACGGTTCCGCCACCAAATCTGGCCCGTAATAAGCCGACAATTGCTTTGAGAAGGAATGTATTTGCCCTTGCAGCGTCTGATCGTTGATTTTCAGGGCCATTAAATCTATAAACGGGCGCAGGAAGGATTTGTGCGGAACAACCCGCGTCGTTACATCGCCAATCCGCTCCAGGGTAAGATCCGGCCGGAAGTTGGCGATAATGAATTTTGACATCGGAACCAGAAAATCATTGTAGTTTTCTTGTATTATTTTAAAATAATCCCGGCTGGTAGCGGTTGTTAATCCGTTCAAGGTCATCAGCAACGGGTAAAATACTACAAACGGAGTATAATGATTGCCCTCTCCCCAGGTTCCCTGTTTAGCTTTTATGGTTTCGAATAGCATGTGTTCATCCAACAGCAGATGGTTTAACAGGCCTAGGTATTCTGCGGCTTGCTTATTATATGCTTCGCTTTCCCCATGAATGGCCATCGCTGCCATAGCCACCCCGTACATGGATACAAAGGTATAGTTATGGTTGATGGAGGGAGTTACTACTCCACCTTTAAGATGTTCCGCCCCTTCGACCAACCGGGCACATATCTTTAATGCCATCTCCTTCGGCAAGGCCATTCTGACCCAGTCAAACGCAATGGCACTATTATAAACCATGGCGGCAGCAGAAGTATGCTCCCCAAAATTATAAGGAGTATTGGCGATGTATTCCCCTACTAATTGCGCCATCTTTTTATCCCCGTTCAGTAAATACTGCATCGCCATTGCGGGCAAACTTTCCCAGCCGCTAATTCCTCCGGTATAATTAATCCAATTTTGATAGGCTGGATCTTTGATTTTTAACCGCAATGCCGATAAAGTGAGTCCGCTCCCAACCTGGTCTTCATCAGCCCGCACGAACAGCCGCGGCCGAAGGTTGGATATTTTTATGGTTTCCTCCGAATCTGCAAAAGAGCTATTAGCAAGGATTGTTTTAGCAGAAGAAGTGAGAGCAACATTTACACTGAAATCCCTGGAATTTAGTTGCCCCAAAATAGCCTCTGGTAATATTTGTGCTTGCGATAACTCAGTCCATAAGAGTAAGAAAGCAAAACAACCGTAGATTTTTTTTAGCATACAAATTATATTCTATTTTATATAACACCAGGCATAAACAAATTCCTGTTCCATGAACTATTTTGTAGCCTTTTAAAGGACATTATTAAGGTGCCGAACTCACCTAGAGATCTTCGGAGAGTGCTTCAGAAAAGGCTTTTTTTTAAATTTAATATCCTATTCTTTCTGGTACCGGTTCGAAAAGATTTACTGTTATTACCTCCACCTGCCGCAAAAGCTGACTTTGTAATTTTAACACGTTTTCTTTTGTTTCTTCAATAATAATAAGCGCACGTAGTCGCTCACCACCGTTCAATCTGCTGGTTTGAAAATCCAGGACAGGAATCCGGCGGCGCGAAAAAATATTGTAAAGCCTCATGGAAATGTGCAGCGAATACGCACTTTCGATAACAAAAATGTACTGGTTATTTTTGTCAGGAATTGTAAGCAGGTCATTTTTCTGACTTTCTGTACTCATATGTCGCACTTTCAATCTGCACTTTGTATCATTCCGCTATCGTTGATGCTCCGGTTTCCAATCCGGCTTAGATATGATTATCTGTTAGTTCATAGATCGGAAACTCTTCCACTACCCGCGAAATAGCACCTGTTTCCGAGGGCGAATCTGGCCGGAGCCCCAATTGAACAGATTTAAAAAAGGCAATTAATTGGGCAGGCAGCACGCTGCACACCGACAGAAATTCTTTAGGTACGCCCAGGTTTTCTTCAGAATAGCAGAAAGTATAATCCAGATGAAGCTCTGGGATTTGCTTTTCCATAATTCCAATCTCCAGCAGTGGCTGGTTTCCTTTTTTCATGGAGGCCACCATGTCAATTTCATATTTTAAAACATAGCTGTCGCTTGAAAAAATATATACTACCAAGGTGGTATTATCTACAACCGCTTTCGGACCATGTCGGAAACCGAGAAAAGAATCATCTTTACATATAATTTTGCCGTCCGTCAGCTCCTGAAGTTTTAAATGCGATTCAGTGGCTGTACCCTGTAAAGGCCCGGAACCCAGAAAAACGGCGCGCTTAAAGTCTTTTTCCGCAATCAGACGAAAATCTGCACTGTAATCATTAATAATTTTGCTACCGTAACTACTTAAAATATCAACCATAGCCCGGTTAGCTTCAATGTTTTGCATTTGTGAAATAAGAATGCCGGCCAATAACATTCCAGTATAACTGCTGGTCATGGCAAGGCTCTTATCATTCGCTTCACTGGGTAAGGTTATCACGAATCGGCGCTCTTCATCAGCCCTGCCATACCCAGCAAGTTCGCCATCGCTATTGCAGGTAATAATCAAATGAAAGCAGGTATCGCAAAGGGTATCTGCCAGCACAACCGCGGCTATACTTTCCGGACTGTTTCCCGATCGGGCAAAGGAAATCATCAGTAAAGGCGTTTCCGGGTCCAGGTAATCTTTCGGATCAGATACTAAGTCAGTGGTGGATATGGCATCTGTTATGATTTTAGTATTTCGCTGGAATACCCCTGACAAGGAACGGCCAATAAATGCACTGGTGCCGGCGCCTGTTAATATAATCCGCTTTGTTTTTGGTAAGACTTTATCCAGAAATTTATTGATTTCTGATCTGTTTTTATGAATCATCTCCCAAACGCTTAACCATATCTCTGGTTGCTGCGCTATCTCTTTTGCCGTGTGGAATGCACCTTTTTCATTTAAAGTCCGAAAATCCAGCCCGAGGTGTTGCATATTTTATTACTTTAACCTTTGTGTGTACTAAACAAAACTAATAAAAATAAAACCAAAAACATTCGTTTCGTTATTTTTATTAAGCAATTTCCTTTCCTTTTATATAAATAAGTATTTTAACCTGAAATTACTTTCAAGCCTTTTATATCCAGAAAACATCTATAATTTATCTACAAACATCAATTTTAAGCCCAAAAAACCAGATTCTACTCAATTA
Organism: Adhaeribacter swui; assembly: GCF_014217805.1. Taxonomy (NCBI): domain Bacteria; kingdom Pseudomonadati; phylum Bacteroidota; class Cytophagia; order Cytophagales; family Hymenobacteraceae; genus Adhaeribacter; species Adhaeribacter swui. The sequence goes on along the minus strand of NZ_CP055156.1, from coordinate 2,933,815 downwards.
TTCCTTCCAAGCTATCAGATTTCACCTGTTTCGCAAAATGTATCAACATATTTCAATTCATTTACTTTTATTTTTAACTTAAACTTAATTTTAAAATTATTTAATCTTAAATTAACATAGAATCTTAAAATTCCTTTGTTTTAGTTACAATCTACATTTATTCTCAATTAATTAACGCAAAAGGCATACACGAATGATTGTTAATTCATTTTTTTGTGATTTTTAGTATGAGCAAAAGAATAAGAGCAACTGTGCTTCCGGAATAGAATCTATTATTAGCAGGTAGGTCCTGCCTGTACTTACGGATAGTGCTTTTTTATAGGCAAACCTTTACCGAGTTATTATATTCATCTAAATCACTAATGAGCTTAATCAATGCTCCCGACAAGACATTGCTAAAAAGTCTTCTCCTTGCCCCTGATCATTATTATTTTAAAAATTAAGGAATACCCAGTTTATAGCGGTCAGATAGGGAAATAATAAAAATTAACAAGGCTTGCCTGGGCCTATACATTGGACGGCGCAGAATGGAAGTAAAATGAGATTACATTATTGATTAAAATAAACCCACCATAACCTAAAACCCGGCTTTTTAAAAAATATGATGTATTTATACCTTTATTAATTTTTAATTCTTGCTTTGAAAGCGCCTGATAAAGAGGCAATACCATCGAGCTTCATTTCAAAAGATGAATGATTTAAATTATCCTTTTGGGAACAGCAGCTTTTTAAAAACAAGAAACTTTAATCATAAAAAGCCCTTTTTTATAGCCAGTAAGAGCGCTACTGCTTTAAATTATTATTTAAATTTTAGGAATTAATAAGGTACAAAAAAGGCGGTAAATCGTTGCGGGGTTTCGTCCACATCAATAATTTACCGCCCAATAGTTTTTCTATAGATAACAATATCCTTTTTAACTTGAATGTAGTGGGTTAGTCTTCCAGGCGTTTTTCAGCCAGTCCTTTCACCGGAACTTTGTTTGCCTCCGCGTACTGTTTTATTCTCTCGTTCAGCTTATTCTGCCAGCCCGGCAAATTTGTCCGTTGAAAAGGGGCAATCATATAATCCAGGCCTTTCCGGCGGTCAGCAAAATGATCTTTTACATCGTCCTGCACATGCACAAATTTACGTCCGTTTACGTCACGGTTTTTTTCATAACGGCTTTTTTCCCATACCTCCGTAACGTTTTCCCACATCCCCTTACCCCAACTGTCGAGAGCGCCGATCTTGTTGCTGACTTCTATCAGGAGCCCAACTGCTTCTTCGTGTTTTCCGGCCGCCGAAGCCGACTGAGCACGCCCAAAGGTGCGCTCGGCATCGCGAAACGCAAGTACGGTTTTAATAAAGTAACGCTCCAGGTAAGCAATTGATAGGTACACCTCCAGACTATAACGGTTGCGGTCAACCTGTGTCATGTACCGGGCAAGCTTGTTGATTAACTCGTCATTTTTTAATTCTAATTCTTCGGCCTGCGCAATAATCTTGCTGTGGTCGGTGGTATATTTAGTATTGGATTTTAAATTTTTATCTAGCGGTATTTCCGGGAGCCGGAGAAAATCATCCATTCGTTCGGTGCCAATTCCTTTGCCGAAACTGTTGCCGTAACTGGAAGGGCGCTCAGTGCTGGTTACCTCATCCCATCCTCTTCTAAAAAATTGAGCGCCTTCATTCAGGAGTGCATAGGCAGAGGCTATATCCGGACTATTAGCCCCGTAGAACACATCTAAAAAATCGGCCATGGTTTGTTCATAAGCCGGTCCGTAAGGGTTCCAGGCATATTGCGTAATAGTAGCCCAACCCAAATGAAAAACTTCTTCGTGCAACCCGCTGTCGTCCCAGGCGGCAGCAAAACTTCCGATGGGGTTAGCGCCCGCCTTAATGCCGTCGCGAACGGTGCTTACATAATTTGGATACCTGGAATAATCGGAGAAAAGCGGTTCGCCCCCTTGGATAGAACTGTAGGCAAGTTGCCGCATTCCTATTTTTCGCTGATTGTCCAAAAATTCCTTGTCTTCGCCCATTATGCCATTAATTATATCCGATGGCAGGCGCGAAATATCCTGCGGCAGCAAGGGATACTCCACCCAGGCAATCATCCGGCGATTACGTTTTGCTAGCCAATCGTGGGCTTTTACGGCAAACTCAGCCCAGGCCAAACTGCGGTTTTCCGGATTATAAGGCCGCTTACATTTGGCACAGATACCGGCATAATAAACTTCATCCGTAGAAGCCAGAAAATAGTCGACACCGGGTGTGGCATCAATCATATCCTGGTACATATCGAAGATCAGGTTAATAGCTTCGTCGTCGCACATGCAGGCCTGGTAATTAGATTCAGGCTCAGCCTTTAAATGCTCAAATTCTTTATGTTTCAGGACGTGTGCCATGTGGGCTGGCGCCTGAATATTGGGAACAATCTGAATGTGTCGCTCCAGCGCGTAACGGGTTAGCTCCTGTAACTCTGCTTTGGTGTAGGCGCCAGGAGCACCAATAATCGGATGCCGTGGGAATTCGTATTTATCTTCAATCTCCAGGGCAACCATGTTTACCTTAAAGAAGGCGTGCCAGTCGATCAGTCGCTTCATGGTTTCCATGCGTTTCTGGTGATGTTTCGTATCCCAATGCACAAACCGCAATTGCACCGCTGGCCAGTCGCGAATCACCGCTTCCGGAGCAATGAGCCGACCGGCCTGATCCCGCCGGAGTAATTGCAATAAGCTTTGAACCCCGTAAAAAAGTCCGGTTGGGCTGTTACCAGTAATTTCGATCTTATTGGCGGTGATCGCCAGCAAATAAGCTTGTTCGTTGAGCGCCGGATCATTCGTGGCTTTTACCGTTCCGGGTTTAACGGCAAGCGTAATCTTTTTTCCTCCTTTTTTCGCGAAATCCAATCCATGAAGCTCCGAGGCACCTTCCAATAATCTCCGCACGGCAATATCTTCTTTGCCTATTTTTGAATCTATTACCCACGACCCATCTACCACAATATTCTTAGCGCCCAATTCTACTTGTTGCGGAGCTGGCAACAGGCTAAAACCCCGGAGACGGAGCGGGGAAATAAAACTTAAAGAGTCATTGCCCTGCACAACCGAGCCTATGTTTTTATTTATTGCAGCAAACGCACGCTGTCCATTATAAGAAAGAATAATAGCACAAAACAACGTGAACCAAATGTTTCTATTTCGGTTTAGGAGCATAGCAAAGCATGTTTTTTATTTATTCTTAAAAGAACCTTTTTTTTTAAAATAAAACAAGCTTTTAAAACTTTTTAATAAAAAAAATAAGCTTTTGAAAACGATTAAAACAGAAGTGAAGCATTTAGTTTTTAATACCATTGCCTAGGTAATGCAACATTTGTTAAAACATCTTTTGATTTTACAATTTTTTAAAAATTAGGAGGGATAAAGGAGCGGTGAAATTGAATCTTAAATTTAGACCTGCGCTAACTACATGTAGATACCAATCTTTTTCCGCCAGGAAGCTCCAAGGAGTACTTTCATTTTTTCAAAAATTTAAAAATTATTCTGTGTTTGTTCAAAAACTCTGCTTTATTTAAAAAAGGTATAAAGCCAAAAACCCGCAGGTATAAGCCTGCGGGTTCCAGTAAAATAAACTCCTTTTCAGTAAGTCTTTAAGCCGCTATAACAATGCGCTGCTTTCTTTATCAATAAATAAAATAGCTTCCGGGTGTTTTCTCAGTATGGTTGACGGGTATAATTCCTGAATATCACTTTGCAGGGTATGGTAAATGGCCTGCGCTTTAGTTGGTCCAGGAACCATACAAAATGCGTATTTGGCGCGCATTAAAGCAGGCACTGTTAACGTTAAAGCATAGATTGGCACTTCATTTAATGCAGTAAAACATCCATCGTTTACTTGCTGCTGCCGGCAAGCTTCGTCTAAATCCACTATTTTTACTAGCTGCGGATCGTTAAAATAGGCCACGTGCGGATCGTTAAAGGCTATATGGGTATTCTCACCAATCCCCATGCACACAATATCCGTTGGATGAGATTCTAATAAGGCAGTATATCGGGCGCACTCTTCTTTTAAATTTTCGGCTAATCCATTCAGGTAATTTACAGAACGGAATGGGACTTTACCGAATAAACGATTTTTTAAAAAATTACCAAAACGCTGGGGCGCATCTTCCGGCAGACCTACATATTCATCCATATGAAAGGCATTGATGCGTTCCCAGGCAATTGCATCATTTTTAGATAGCTCTTCTAAAAATTCGTTTTGAGAGGGGGCCGCGGCAAAAATGATATTCACGAATTGCTGCTGGTCTAATAATTCTATTATTTTGCTGGCAACCAATTTTACCGCCTTTAAACCCAACTCACTACGAGTAGCAGAAATATCTACTTTTAAAGCTTCCGTTATGCTTTCGTTATTCATGAAGAATTTTTAAATTAATTTAGTCATACATCAAACACCGTTTACACCTTTGTTAAAGTAGTAGCAGTTCGCATAACCTCCGCCTTTTAATTTAATAACAAGCTAGAAATTCGCTAAACATCACCATTTATTTTGTCAGCATTTCTCTTTCTAAGAGATCCCGCACAAAAGCATCATCCACCAGATGCGGATAAGCAGCACACACGCGGTCAATTTCCTCCATTTGCCCGGGCGATAATTCCTCTTCCGGATTGAGGCACCAACGTCCTTCTAATAAACCCTGGCGGCGCAGAACTTCGTGAATGCCCGGAATACAGCCATGAAAACCATGAGCCGGATCAAAAATAGCAGCGTTCATATCCGTAACTTCGATATTGCGGGTCAGCAATTCTGAGAAACCAAATGCGTTTCCTACCTGTTTCATACTTTTTACCTCAGCTAGTAATTCAACTGCTTTCTTTGTCCAAACGGCCCAATGGCCTAACAAACCGCCGACAAATTCCTTTTGTCTTACAATTCCGTCAACTTCAAATCTATAAGTTGTTAGTAAATCGGCAATAATATTATCATCGTTCCCGGTATATAAAGCAATTTCATCCCGACGAGGCGAGGCGCACACTGCCCGCACCACATCTAGGGTTTGGTAGCGGTTAAAAGCGGCCACTTTAATAGCTTGTACATTGGGTATCTGCGCAAACTTAAACCAGAAGTCATAAGTAAAGATGCGGCCACCTACGCTGGGCTGCAGGTAAAAGCCAAAAACAGGAATAATGTCAGCTACGGCTTTTACCCGGTCCAATATTTCATCTTCGGTCCAGCTTTGTAAGCCACCCATGCTTAATAAGCCCAAATCATAACCGTACTTCAAAGCTATCTCGGCTTCTTCCGTAGCTTGCGCGGTAGGGCCAACAATACCGGCAACTTTTATAAACGGACGAGTTAACTGCGCTTCTTCTATTTCTTCGGCGGCCAGTTTTAATACGGTTTCATACAAATTAACTTCCGGGTTCCGGATTTCAAATTGAGTTGAATGCACGCCAACTGCTACTCCTCCGGCACCAGCCGCCATATAGTACCGGGTTAAGCCGCGCTGGCGCTGCTCATCTAACTGCCGGGCTGCATTTAAGGCCAAAGGATGCGCGGGAATAACCGTTCCTTCGTGCAGTAAAGCTTTAATTTCGGGTTTTAAGGTGTTTGATTTCATGTATTAAAACTTGCCGTTTCGTTCCTGGAAATGAGTTGGTTTGTTGGATATTTTACCGCCGCCCTGTAACCAGGTAACCGTAATATCCATTATTTGCCGTAAGGTTACTCTGGGGTAACCAAATAAGCGATGCGCCTCCGAAGCGTTGCTTAACAAAGCAGTTTGCTGCACTTCCCCCATAAAGTTTGGCTCTTTGCCCAATAATAAACCAAATTGTTCAGCCAGCCACTTCACGGAAACAGTTTCAGGCCCGGTAACATTTAAAATTTTAGCCGGTACGTCGCAGTGTTTTAAAGCCCGAATAGCTATTTCATTGGCATCTCCCTGCCAGATAACGTTTACATTTCCGGTAGTCAAATCTATTGGTCGGCCTTCGTTCACTGATTTCGCTATTTCCAGCAACACGCCATATTTAAAATCAACGGCATAATTTAGACGATAGATTAAAGTCGGAATCTGATATTTATCGGAGAAGTATTGAAAAATACGCTCCCGGCCTAAACATGATTGACCATACTCTCCCACCGGTGCCGCTGCCTGGTCTTCGGATGGGCCACCAGAAGTTACCGGTACAAACGGATAAACATTACCGGTAGAGAAAGCTACAATCCGGGAGTTTTTATACCGTTCGGCAACACGGCCCGGCAAATACGCATTCATGGCCCAGGTAAAAGCTTCTTTACCCGTAGTACCAAATTTAGTACCTGCCAAATAAATTACATTGGCTGCATCTGGTAGGGCAGCTAAATGGCTTTCGTTTAACAAATCCGCCGCAAAAGTTTCGATGCCCTCTGCTTCTAATTCGGCCTGGGTTTCCGGATCAGAAAAGCGGGAAACACCGATAATTCGCTTTTTTAATCCGGCCTGGTCAACGGCTTGCTTGGCTAAACGAGCCATACTCGGCCCCATTTTTCCACCTACCCCCAGCAATATAATATCGCCTTCTATATCATATAAATCAGAAATTAAAGCCTCTGAAGGTTTTAATAACTCTTGCTCTAATAATTCTAATTCACTCATATCTAAATTTCAATTATTTTAAAAATAACTCATTTACATTACTTGCAGCCAAAACAAATAAAATCAGCAAGCCAAAAGCACCCATTATTTTCACGGGAGTGGAGTTTACATGGGAACCCATAATTTTAACATCATTCCCGATCACATACATGGCTAATCCAATAAAAGGCACTAAAAAAATGGTAACACTTTGGGCAAATACAATTAACTCCAGAGGCAATTTACCGAAAGCAATGGCGATGCAGGCTCCAATAATCATTACTAAAGCAATTAAAAAGCGCACCATTTTGGAAGTTAACTGGCTTCCATAGCCCAAGGCATCGCCTAATAAAGTACCTCCTAAAGAGGCATTTCCTACTAAGGAAGAGAAGGCAGCCCCAAATAATCCGGTTAAAAATAAAGTAGAAGCATAGCTTCCAAATAGAGGTTCCAGCGCCTTTGCCATATCGGAGGCACTGGTAACTTTAATGCCTTGGGGATTTAAAACTGCTGCCGCACAAATCAATACAATAGCACTCATGAGGCCGAGAATAAAAATGCCGGTTATACTGTTGCGGCTGGTTTCTTTAATTTCCGGATTTTGCTTGATGCGCTCCTGCACCAGGTACGATTGGTATAAAGCGCCTACAATGGAAAAAGCAGAAGCCGTAAAGGCTATCACTAAACCCAAGGATCCTTCCGGAATGGATGGTACAAAACCAACAGCTACCGCACTCCAGTCCGGATCAGCTAAAAACAAGGTGGTGATAAAAGAAAAAAGCATCAATCCAATCAGGAAGATCATCAGTTTTTCTAATACTTTGTAGAAGGACTGGAAAAATAGTAAGGCAATGCCAATAACATTAAAAACAATAATCCAAATAACCGGTGAAGTACCATTAGCTTCTGCAATAGCAATACCTACGCCTATGGAGTTTCCGGCTTGAAAAGAGGTGGCTACTAAAAATATCCCGAAACCAATAAAAATGGCCGCTGCTTTTCCCCATTTTAACCGGATAGTAGCCAATAAGGATTGCTTAGCCGCAACGCCAATGCGCGCTCCCATAACCGTAAAAACCGTCATGAAAAATATAGCTACGGCAATTATCCAAAGCAACGAATAGCCATAAACCGCCCCTAATTTAGAAGTAATGGTCATTTTACTTGGCCCAAAAACCAAAGCCGCCGTAATTATACCCGGACCTAAGGATAATAAGACTTTTTTAAGGGAGGTAAAAACTCCGGACTCTCCTGTTTGGGGCGAAACCGTAACTGGTTCCTGCGTAACTCTGTTATCCATTAATTTATCAGATTATAAATTCGTAGCTTTTCAGTAATAACAATGAATCCGGAAATTTTAAAATTTAAAAATTTTCGTTTAGTATTCTAATTTGCTTTTCCCAACCTGGCTTTTTCTACCTCTTCTCTAGAGATGGAACTGGCTCCTTTGCCAAATTCAGCCCGGACGTAGGTAAGTACATCGGCAATCTCGGGATCGCTTAAGAAATGGAAAGCCGGCATCTGCTGGTTGTATTCTTTGCCTTTAACTATTATCGGGCCGGCTAAACCCTGTAATACAATAGAAATTAACCTCTGTTTATCTCCCGTAACTTGCTCCGCTTCCGTTAAAGGCGGAAAGGTGCCGGCAACCCCATTGCCATCTTCTTTGTGGCAGGAAACACAGTATTTGGTATAAACCTGTGCCCCGGCATTGGGCAATATTTCATTGGGTTTAGTTTCAGTAGATGCTATATCTTTAAAATTTGATGCATACGTATCGTTTTCTTTTATTTTGAATAAGCGAATAATCCGGTCATCATTTTCCTGCGGGAAACCTTTAGCCGGGTTCCAGTCCCGGTTGCTGGTAGAAATATAAATATCCCCGTTAGGGGCTACGCATACATCACGTAAGCGCCCAAATTCTTTATCCAGGTAAATTTGTTCTGAAACTATGGTGTTGCCGGCTTTATTCAATTTCAGTACCCGAAAATCGGTTTCTTTTAGCGTAGTAAGCAATAGAGAATTCTGCCACTCCGGAATTGCAGTAGCGTTGTAATAATCAATACCTGCCGGGGCGATAGTGGGCGTCCAGGCCATTAGAGGTTCAATTACGGCATGCTGGTCACAAAAAGTTTTTTCGTGAGGGAGGTTGCATTTACCTGCCACGTTCGGGTAGCCATAGTTACCGCTTTTAGTAATTAGGTTAATTTCATCATCCGTGGCATCGCCATGCTCGGCGGTGTATAAATTTCCGTTAGCCGCATATACCATACCCTGGGGAACCCGGAAGCCTTTCGCCCAAACCGGATTGCCCGGAATAGGGTTATCTCGGGGCACGGTTCCATCTATGTTAATCCGCAATATTTTACCGCTTAACACATTATCTTTCTGTGCATTACCTCCATTTTGCTCATTATTGTTCACATCGGCATCGCCGGTAGCCAGCATTAATTTGCCATCGGGGGCAAAAGCCATGCGCGAACCATTATGCCCCACATCGGCAGGTACTTCCATTAAAATCAACGGGTTGCTTAGTATATCGTTGCTATAGGTGTACCGCACCCACCGGGAGGTTAATTTTGTATCTTGCTTAAAAGTGTAATTCAAGAAAACAAAAGGTTGTTTTTTAAAATTAGGATGCAAAGCCATACACAACAAGCCCAGCGTGCGGTAGCGATATACTTCCGGAATAGTTAATAGTAGCTTTTTTTCGCCGGTAGTTGGGTTTACTTTACTAACGGTGCCACTTTGTTCGGTATACCAAATCCAGTTATCGGGTCCCCAGGTTATTTCCCAAGGCACATTAAGTTTATCTATAATGGTACTTACCCCTACCTTGGTGGAATCCAGAATAAATTGCTGCTCAATGGGTGTTTTTATAGCCGATAAATTGGAATGTATTGAACCCGGGCCAGTAGTTATTGTGGAACAGGAAAGAATAAACAGGAAAATGAAAAATGATGAGAAACGAACTATTCGCCTGTTTTTTAAATAAAGCATAAATATAAATTAGTAAGCATAATGCGCTCGGAACAAGACATTATTAAATCGATTTACTTCAGGAAATATTCGAGAAATAAGTAGGCCTTTTCGTTAGAATCGGCATTAGGTGAGTGCGCCGGCCGGTTAGTCATCGCCACCCGGCTATCTTGACCCAATAATTTATTAACCTTAACCGTATGATTTAGGGGCACCCACCGTTCCACAGGGTCTTCGGACCCACCCGATACCAGGAACGGGCGCGGAGCCATTAAAGCATGTAGTTCGTGTAAATCAAATCCTTCTCTGACCATTTGCGGGTACAAACCTTTGGCCGGATTATCCACCGAAATAACTCCGCTTTTCCGCCAAGGTTTAGGATGGTAACCTAAATACCAGGGTTCCCAGTAATTAACATTTTCCCTCTTTTCATCAAACACAATTCCCGGATCGGACCAGACGGCACAGGCAAATTTGTCGAACAGGCAGGAAGCGAACATGGCCCACTTACCCCCAAACGAATGCCCCATAATACCAATGCGCTTGGCATCTACTTCGGGCAGCGCGGCTACTACATACCAGGCATTGGCCGCCGCATAGCCCAGCATCGAAAGTGGCTGAACAGTTGCATTTTCAATGGAAGGATAATAAATGGAATAAGTTTGAGCTTTGGTAGCATCCGTAGTACCGATAGAAAGCGTTACAAAGCCTCTTCGGGTTAATTGTAAGGCAAAGTCCCGAAAGGGCGCACCACCTACGCCAATAGCGGTTTCCGGTTCGTAAAATACGGTAATAACGGCCGGCTTTTTCCCTTTGCCATCGGGCACTGACAGGTAACCCGTTGTTTTTTCGGTGGGGGTCCAGTTGAAGCGGATGCGGTGCTGGGTATAGCCTTCCTTGCGGATGGTTTCCAGTATTTCTATTTTCTGGTTTTCAATGAAGGCCGGCCACTCCCCCATTAATCCGTGCCATTTTTTTAAAATTTCTTGCCGGCGCGTAGTCCAATCCTGCTTGGTTTTTACGGGGCTACCATCATAAAAATTTAATGGGGAACGGTAGCCCCCAAAATCATTTTTATAAAGATCAGGTGGTGAAAAATAAGGCGCTATTTGCTCCCAAATAGCCTGCCGTTCAGCCTTCTTTAGAGTCTGCCCATTCAGGTCAGGAGCCAGAAATATTATTAGAAGCGGGATAATGTTTTTTAAATAATACTGCACCTTATATAACTTTAACTTTCGTTTCGCCTCTATTTTTAAAAATTTTACTTTCACCACTACCCTGTTTCCCATATTAGAAAACTAAATTTTCGCTAAATACTCCAGCGTCTGATTTTATGCCCGTACATCGCATAAAACACCAGATAGAGATAGCATGGAAATAGCACCCAGTAAGCGGCGCGTTCATTTAAAAGATCGGCGAAATAACCGTAGAAAAGCGGCATAATCGCGTTTCCGCATAAGCCCATAATCATGATGGAAGCTCCCAGCTTCGTAAACTTGCCTAAGCCATCTAATGCCAGGGGCCAGATACCCGCCCATACCAGCGAGTTTGCCAAACCCAGCAAAACCATAAACCAGATAGAAATATCTGCCTGGTGCCCCAGAAAAGAAACCTGGCCTTTTGCGAAAATAACGAGCAGCGTTAAAATGGTACCCAGCAAGGTGCAAACCCGAAAAGCATTTACCTGGCTGATAAACCGCGGTATACAAATAATGCCCAGAATGTACCCGCAAATGGTAGCAAACAAGGTATAAGACGGAAATACCTTTGCTTCCATTAACGGGATGTTCATGGTGCCAGCATACCCGATGATGGTATCTATGGCGATAACCTGAGTGCCTACGTGCAAAAAGATACTGATTGCCCCTAATATTAAGTGCGGGAACTGAAAAATACTAGTCTTTCCGGAGTTGGCGGTAGCTACCTCGGCCGTTTCTTCTTCGGTATTAATTTCAGGCAACGGCGAAAAACGCACCATTAAACCCAGAGCCAGTAACACACAGCCTAATACACTATACGGAAGAATTACCCGGCTAATTAACTCATCTAAAGCAGCATCTTTCTGACTTTCGCTCATGGTGCCCAACTGCGCAAAAAGGTCTGTATCGGTAGCTTTTAAAATAACAGCAGCAAAAATAATAGGCGCTAAAATGCCAGCCGCCTTATTACAAATACCCATAATACTGATACGCTGGGCAGCGCGTTCTTTCGGGCCAAGAATGGTAATGTACGGGTTTGCCGCCGTTTGCAGAATAGCTAAACCGGCTCCCAAGGTAAATAAACCCAATAAAAATATTTCGTACGTTCGGGTAGAGGCGGCTGGTATAAAAATAAAGGCTCCGGTAGCCATAGTCCAGAAGCCGGCCATCATGCCTTTTTTAAAACCCAATCGTTTGAGCAAAAAAGACGCCGGCACCGACATAACAAAATAGGAAATATAAAAGGCGAACGTTACTAAATAAGACTGGAAGTTTGTCAGCTCGCAGGCAATCTTAAAGTAAGGAATCAGGATGGCATTTACCCAGGAGACAAATCCAAAAATAAAGAACAGCAACCCGATAATCAAAATCGAAATAGTGGTATTGCGCTTTGATAAAGAACTTACCCCAACTGAACTGCTTTCATCTTTTATTGTAACCGTATTGTTCATACCTATATCTTTTGATTACTTGCGTATTATTGATTTTCCTTACAAATACGATTGGGCAATCAATAATTGAATTATCAATTACTTGTTACCAGAAGTTTAAAGCATCGGGCTTAAAAGCTTATTTACCTTTAAACCTTAATGCACTAGTGATTTTTTATTTTTTTAAATTTAAACTTTGGGTTCCCAGCCTTTCTGATATTCGCGGCTCCAGTATTTCAGGGCATCGTTATCATTTAGGATATGGCCATTGGTTGGGTCTATGTTTAAAGTTCTGCCTGTTCGTTGCGAGATGTTACCTAATTGCACCAGCAAGGTACTTTGGTGGCCACTTACAATATCAGAATTTAATTTCCCTCCTACCCGGATAGCATCAAAAAAATTCTGGATATGCAAGGCATCTAAAGCCTGCGAAGGATTGGTTAAATTACGCGGGTCAATTGCCGCATTATCGCTCTTCACATCTTTTACCACCTCATTTTTTAAATTATAAATGGTATAGGCATTGCCACCGCCAATAAATAAAGAACCGTTTTCGCCATAAAATATAACCCCTACCGAAGAACCTTCAATAGGCTTGCCATTGCAGCTGCGGCCTTCCCAGGAGATAGCCGTATTATTCTTAAACTCTAAATTGATTACCTGCGTATCCGGCGTTTCCCAATCATCCCGGAAGTGGTACCTTCCTCCGGATGAGGTAACCCGGGTGGGATATTCAACGCCTAAGCCCCAGCGGGCTAAATCCACCATGTGCGTGCCATTATTCAAAGCTTCGCCGGTTCCCCAATTCCAGAACCAATGCCAGTTGTAATGCACCACGTTATCTTTATAAGTCCGGCGAGGTGCCGGACCCTGCCATAAATCATAGTTTAACCATTCGGGTACCGCAGTAGGTTTACCAATGCCAATAGATTCGCGGTTATTGGTGTACCAGGTTTTGGCAAAATAAGGGCGGCCAATAGCGCCAGCTTTTATTTCATTGATGCCGGCAATTACATTGGGCCAGGAACGGCGTTGGTTCCCCATCTGCAATATTTTATTATATTTTTTAGCTGCTGCCATTACCAGTTCGCCTTCGTTCGGGTTATGGCTGGCTGGCTTTTCTAAGTAAACGTGTTTACCGGCTTTACAGGCCAGAATAGCTGCCGGGGCATGCCAATGATCAGGAGCCGTTACAATTAAAGCATCCAAATCTTTATCTTCTAAAGCTTTGCGAAAATCACCCTGCTCTTTTGGTCTTTTTTTGGTGAGTTTCTCTATGACGGCACTAAACTTTTGCGAAGCCCGCGAATCTACGTCGCAGCAATACAACATCTCACAGTTGGGCTGACTGGCAAAATTAGTACCTACCGCCATTCCGCGGGAATTTACGCCCATAATGGCTACCATAATCCGGTCGTTGGCTCCTAATATCCGGCCATAGCTTTTCGGACTAAAGCCAGGTAATATACCCCCGATTGATAATGCCGCCGTACCCAGGGCCGCTTTCTTGATAAATTCTCTTCTGGTATTTTCCATTTAATGAGCTAGATTTTATCTAAATTAATTTTTTTAAAATTTAAACTTTTGCCTTCTCCATCACACTTGCCAGAGTAATAGATTTGCCGCCCTGGCGTTTACTTTCATCAGAAGCCTCCATAAAAGCGTATATTTCCAGGGTATCCTCCGGATCAACTGGGGTTTGACCTGTTTCAAAAAATTTAATTATTTGCTCTAACAAAGGATTATAGCCGCCAAATTGGCCTAAAGTAATATTTCCTTTTTCCGCATAAGCAGTTCCGCCATAGTCCGCCTTGCCATTGCGGGTTCCCCGAAAGGTACCTATGCGGCCATCTTCCCATACCCCCACGACCAGTTCCGTATTTTCGGTTTGCGTGCGGGTTACACTTTGGCATCCTTTGCCCATAATGGTAAACAGCGTTTCAACCCCATGAATACCATACCAGAATAAATCCGGGTGAGATGGCTCCAGGGAAGCCGGTCCGTAGGTATCGGCGCCTAAAATTTTTCCTTCCTTGCCTTGCGCCGCCTCTTGGGCACTGGGCATATAACGGAGCGAGGAACTGGAGAATAGGGGTACTTTTCTTTTCTTTGCTTCCTCGTAGATAGTCATTACATCGCGTAAAGATGCAGCAACCGGCTTATCAATAAACATGGGTTTACCGGCTTTTAAAACTTCCATGGCTTGTTCCAGACGCGGGTGACCATCGTTGGTCTCGAGCAATACCACATCTACTTCTTTCAATAAATCTTTAATAGAACCGGAAATTTTAACTCCGTGCTTTTTGACTTCTTCAATATATCCGGGTATCCGCTTCGTACTGGATTCTATTTTTTCACTGCCCTTCGGATAAGCCGCTACTATTTTGTAGCCACCGTATTTATCCTGAGCATTGGGGTTATTAAGTTCTTTGGTAAAGGCTACACTATGCGACGTATCCAGGCCAATAATACCTACTCGTTTCCCTTTTTCTTTACCCAAAACAAGTCCTGAATTTAAATTTAATCCTATACCTACACTTGCCACTGCTGCCGTTTTGATGAATTCTCTTCTGTTAAAGTTTTGATGCATGCTTGTTTGATTGATGGATAAAATTTTTAAAAATTCCGGACTTTACTTAATCGCTTACATCCCTATTGATTATAAAATCACATTTATGGATAGCCTATTACTATTATTTTGGCTCCTCCTGAGTTCGTAAATAGGCCACTAAATTCAACACTTCTGAATCCGTTAAATTATCTAATAACCCAGGGGGCATCATAGATACGGCAGTAACTTCCCGCGATTGTATAGCCGATTTATTCAACACAACGGCCTCCTGCCCTACTACCCGCAGCGTTACCTGCCGCTCATTTTCGGCAATTACATTCCCGGAATAAGTACGCCCATCGCGGGTAGTTACCACCACCAGTTTGTAGTCGTCCTGAATATCACCGCTGGGGTTAAGCACATTAAACAGCAAGTAATCTAGATTAGCGCGGTTCGAGCCAGTAAGGTCTGGGCCGATGTTGCCGCCTTTGCCGTACATCTTGTGGCAGCTGCCGCAGGTACGCTGAAAAACAGCGTTACCTTTTACTATGTCGGCTTTGCTTACTGCCTGCGGAGTTAATAATTTCTGATACTTGGCAAAGGCTTTTTCGTCGGTGCTGCTCTGCTCAATTGGCCCCCATATTTCTACGAAACCACTACCTACTACCCGTAATAGTTGCCGGGCTACGTAAGGCGGCACATCTCGTTTGGGGATGCTAGTATCTTTAATGCCTTGCGCCAGCAACCAACCGTATCTGGGTCGAGCGGCCATAGTTTGCACTACTTGCAATTTTTCGGCGGTGTTAAACGAATTGTAACGCGAGAGCAGCATTTTGCCAAGTGGTTCGTCATCAAAATCAGCAATGGCCCGGATGGCATCGCCGCGTAAACCCGCATCATCTAATAATACCGGCAGTTCTGCTAAAAGTTCTGGTTGTTTGCGGCTGGTAATAGCTTGCAGCGCCTGGCGGCGCTGGTCTAAGGGTGCATTTTTATTCTTCAGAGTTGCCAAAGCTTTTTTCACCGATTCGGTATCGCCGAACTGCTGGGACAGGTCCTGCGCCAATCGCACGATATTCTCATCCGGAGATTTTTGCAATTTGGCATAAACAGCCGCCCAGTTAGCGGGTGCGGCTAGATCATAACGGCCTTCCAACCCTTCGCGCATACCCTGAAGCATACTTACCGGAGGCTCAGGCATTTTACCTAAGGCCGTAATTAACGTTTCTACGGCATTAGCATCTACGGTACGCCGCGAAATATACTGGGCTACCATGGGTATTTTACTTTGGCCGGCCAATTCCAATGCCCGATTTGGATTTTCTTTTACCAAAGGCTCCACGGCAAACCAAATCATTTTGGGTAAATTATGGTCTTCCGCATCTTCTCCATGCTTCATCAATTCGCCGGCAATCTTCCAGCGGTCACCGGGCTCCATCCGTTGCAACGCCGAGGCCAGGTACAAGCGCACCACTGCCGATTTATCAGATTTGGCCATTTTGGTAAACTTGGCCATGGCTTCTGAACCCGAATTTTTATCCTCGTTTAATAATTGAATTGCCCAGGCACGTACGTATTGGTCTTTATCCGATAAGGATTTAATTAGATTTTTAGTTGATAAACCACCCGTTACATGTAAGCCCCACATAGCCCGAAGGCGATAATCCGGATTGTTGTTTTTTTCGAATAATTGCCGTAGTTGATTGTGTGTAGTGGCGGCTAATCTACCTTTAGCGGCCCGATTTTGTAAAATAACGCGGGCCCGCCGGGCATGCCAATCGCTTTTGCTTGTCTGCAGATTTACCAGTTGTTCATCGGTCATCTTGGATAAATCAGCATACCGGCCTTCCCAATTCTCGGCCAAAGAGTTCTCAGGCATTATCCGGAAGATGCGACCGGTTTCACTGTTCAGCACATCGTTGCCGCAAATATCACCATCGTGCCAGTCCAACACGTACATACCCCCTTCCGGTCCGATTTCCATGCTAAAACCAACCCATTGCGCATTGTTGGCCATCATAAAATCATCACCGTGATGCGACGTAAATCCAGAGCCTTTCGGTACCAATACATCGGATAATACACCGTGGTCGTGGATATTAGCCATAAAAATACGCCCCCACTGGTCAGGCGGAAAGGCATCTGACTGGTAAATCCGGGCTCCCCCGTGCGCCGATCGGTGGCGGTGGTCGGCGATGGTTTTGATATCGTCGTACACATACGGATTAAAATGCTGACCACCCTGCCGGTGATAAATACCACCCGGAATGACGTGCCACAAATGGGGAATTACGCAGGCGCTGATTAATAATTGCCCTTTGGGATCATGATCGATGCCCCAAGGATTACTGAAACCGTGGGCTACTACTTCAAACTTATCCTTAGTGGGATGATACCGCCAAACTCCGCCATTTATATCCACGCCTTCGCCTTTCATCACATCCGGAAAAGGATCGTTGTGCCGGTATATTTTACCTTTTCCGTTAGGTTTACTAACTTTAGAAGGAGTGGCAAAACCTTGCAAGCCATATAACCAACCATCGGGCCCCCAGTGTAAACTGTTCAGGGTTTCGTGGCGGTCGCGGATGCCCCAGCCGGTCAGCCGGACTTCAATATCGTCCATATCGGCTTTGTCGTCCTGGTCTTTATCGGGCACAAAAAGCAGGTTGGGCGGTGCCCCCATAAATAATCCATCGAAACCCACCGCAATCGCCGAAGGAAACGCAATACCTTCCAGAAATACCTTCTTGCTATCTGCTACCCCATCTTTATCTGTATCTTCCAGAATTAGAATGCGGCTGTTACCTTTGGCAGAGAAACCTTTGCCTCGGTTTTCGTAATCCCGGTTTTCGGCAATCCACATCCGGCCACGGTCGTCCCAGCAAAAAGCCATGGGCTGGGTCATGAGGGGTTCGGAAGCCCAGGCATTTACTTTATAACCCTTCATCAGAGTCATATTTTTTACGGCTTCTTCGGAGGTTAAAAACTTTGCTTCTTTGCCTTCTTGCTGGGCCAACTTCCACAAGTCAGAAGATGAATTTTTGCCGCTGAATTGGGCCCAGGTAGTGTTCATTTCCGTGTCGTTTAGCGCCCCGGTGTACACCACCACCTGGTGCCGGATGGTTTCGGTTTCGCCCTTGGCAATTTTCCAGTCGCCGTGGCGGGCACGGGCCGGACCAATACCCAATTGTGGGTCAACACGCCAGGGGGTAGGAAAACCTTTGTTATCTGCATGGTCAAAAATCGCAATGTGCGCCAAATCAGAGCGACCTTCCACTTGCATACCCACATCAGTCCAAATGGCTTTTTGTCCTTCAGCTTTTTCGTTTCGTTGCCGGGAGGCATTTATTACTTCTCCTTTTATGCCTTCTTTCCAGGGCATACGCAAGAATAACCCACCATAATCATATTTACCAATGGTTACATCCTGCTTGGCTTCGCCGTTCCACTCCAACGTAAGATAATATTTACCCTGCTGCTCCCGCATGGCCCAGTTTTGGGTTTCCGTTAGTACCGGGCTGCCTTGCTCATCTACTAAATCGTAAACGGTTTGCCACTTTACTTCCGGCCCGTTGGCTTCCACCACCTTCGCCGAAACTTTACGCCAATACGTACCTTCCGGATGATGGAAATAATCGCGGCCATTAACCCGGGTAAAACCCCAGTATAAACCAGTTTGGTGTTTGTGGTGGCCAGGACTATATTCCGTTAAAACACCTTTACCATCCGGGGCCACAATGGGGTGCATGTACGGCCGGAAATCGGGCTTCGCATTTTGGGTGAGAATGGGTTCTTTGCCATCGGCCCGGAATACGGAGATGGTGCCAGCCTGTTCATCTTGTTTCAGAGTTAAAACCGTAGGGGCAGTTGCTGTTGCATCACTTATTGGTTCTTTCGTTTTCTGCGAAACGCAACTATCCAGCAAGATGAAAAGAAAAACGAAAGAAAGAATAAACCTTATTTTTTCAATCATATAATTGCAAATTATCTTTTGCTTAGTTATTTTATTTCAATAAATATAATAAAATAACAGCAGGCAATTCTAAAAACATTATAAATTAAAAGCTTTGCAAGCACCATTAATACAACCTGTAAATAATATTCTCCCAATTATTTGGTAACTCTCCTAAATCCAGAACGCAAGATTATTTTTATTCTCTTGGTACAACGTTGGCACATAGAGTTGGAGGCAGAAAAGGAATAAGTCTTGATTGATTGTGCTTTACCCATGATACTAACATTTTGCGTTTGTAGCACGGTTGAAAAGGACAGCATTATAAGTACAAAATACCCATTTCTCGCCATCAATGGTGACTTAGAATTCTTATTTCATCCTCCCCGAAATGAGCGCAGCCAATTCCATGCGGGCTTTATACCATTGTTCCTGATCGTAACTCCAAACATCCAGGTTACCGATGGCTTTGTTCCCGAATGGTTCTTTAATGAGCTTATTAACAATGGCGTCGGCACGTTTCGAGTTACCATCAAGCTTTGTCAGCAAACGCAAATATTCATAATCCTGCACGCCGTCGCGCATTGTTTTCAGACGTATGGACGGACAAGGTTCCGGCACATTAGGCACCATGTCCGGTTTGTAAATGACCGAACCGTTCCCATTGAATTGCCGGTAAGTGAACTCCGCGTCGGCTTCCGAAGCTTCCTTGTAAAAATCTTTCCAGGATTCGGGATCGTACCAGCCCCTTTCCCAGCCGGCACCAATGCCCCAGCTGATCCAGGAGTATGTTTTGTATTTCCAGCAACTCCAGCTGATCGCACGGTCGTTAATCAGCGGTAAATCGATGAATGTCGAGCTTCCTACCCAGCTGTTCAGTTTATGTTCATACAACATTGGGCCGTAGAGCCAGTCTTTGATGCCCATTTGCTGGTATTGCTGCATCTCATCAATGTTGTAATTGATCGTATGCGAGGCCCAATCAGTAATGGATTTCCCGATCACGTCCATTGCTTCTTTAGTGTAAGCTCCGTCCACTCGGAACTTAGCCTCCGGATATTCTTTTTTAAACAAATTACCATAAAACACCATTCTGGACCACGCCTCCGGAAAGTACGATTCATCCAAACCGTTCAGGTAAACCGTCAGAAGTGTTTTCTTAGGATCGACCATTGGGAGCAAATGCTGGCGCACCTGCTGGATGCTGCTGGTGTATATAGCCTGGTTGGTCGCATTACGTTCTACTTCCGGCTTGCCGATATCCGGCCAGCCAGCTGTGCCATGCTTGCCGTACACGTCAAATGGCAGCGCAAAGGTTTCGAGTGGCTCGCCGTAGCCAGGACCGTCCACGTAGCCATGTTCTTTGGTGAAGGCCTGGCCAGTCAGGTATTTTTTTATTCGCTTGTCAAACTTGTCCCAATGGATTTGAACCTTGTTGTCTTTTACCTCAATTTCAGGATCGTAAGTTGGATCCATTAAAGAAATGCGGTTGCGTTTGAAGAGCTGGTATACTGCCAGTTCTTGCTTTTCATCCATTTCACTCAGAAATCCTTCGTGTTGCAGGCTGGCTTTGAAGAGGTTCTCATTAGGCAGTTCGAAATCCCAGATTGTCAGGCTAATCGGCATTTGTTTGGCTTGTCCACCAATCGTAACAGTAATCGTGCTCTGATAAGTACCTGGCTTGGCTCTTTGCGCGTCCAGTGGAATAAACTGGTCCACCCAAATCATCTGCGAACGTTGGTTGCTGATCCGGTTATTAAAATCGGGCAAGGTAAACGGGTACACCCAGCGGCCGTGCACCTTTGCCGAGTCGGTCTGAATGTATTTAAAGGGGATCAATGCGTCGGGGTACCAGCCTTTGCCAAGGGTGGACTTCGGGTAACCGGTACTGGTACTTTGTACATTTACAGACCATTCCAGAAAAAGCTCCGGCTTAACGGCTAACTCGGTACTGCCATTCTTAAATGGTGCCATGTCAAGCTGGATGCCGGTCAGTTCCGCGTCTGATTCATTGGTCAGTACTAATTGAAATGAGACATATTCTCCTCGCGCCCCGTGCAGAGAAACCTGTTTTCCGTCATAAATCCAGTTTTTATCCAGAAGATTTCCCTTGCCAGCCTGATTGGCCGGGACGCCTTTAAACCGATGTTCGATAATTTCATTCGTAACCGGATCCAGCCGGACCGAAGCAGGTAGTGCCCGCAGTTGCCACGGGTCAGCGCCTTTACCTTTATTTCTTATATTGCATGAAGTTAATGCTAAAAAGCAGAAGAGTACTTTTACAAATCGTACCATAGTTAAGTTTAGTTCAGGAATATCGATCAGCGCTTATTGGCCAACCGGAAAAATCATCAACTGACTGAGTGCTTCATCTTCACCCATGACCATGTATTTTCCATCATTAGAGGCAGCAAGGGTACTCAATTGAAAACCCCGCCATAGAATGCCCTGCTCGATTCCGGGCGCTACCATCTCAAATTCGGGATTGCCCAGGTCCACAAAACCAGCTCCCTTATCATCATAATAAAACAAATGGGAATAACCCGGCGCACCGCCTGCCAAACCATACAATCGTCCATCGCGTCCAAAAGCTAATGCCTGCAACCGGGCCATCATCATGGGTTTACCCAAATTTTTGATTTTTTTAGTGGCAGGATCCAGCACAAATAGCTGGCCATCAGCTGCATTGCCGCCGTAAAGTTTTCCGTCGGGTGCTTTGGCCCACGCTTCCACTTGACCCAATACCTCACGTCCCCATACAGCAGGCAGGGGAGTTTCCAGAAAATGGAAGGTCTTTTTGGCCGGATCAAAGGCAAACACGCGGTTACCAGCGGTACTGCCATAAACCAATCCAGCATTATCCTGAATGAGCGCTTTGCACAGATAAACCTCCGGCCCGACCGCATATTCGTGCAGGTTATTTAGTTCTTTTTCCTTGGGAGCCACTTCATCAAATACCTGCACCTTTTTAGTCGCAATGGTATAGGTAAAAAACCGACCGCTCGGATAGCTGATCCCGTACAGTTCGGTGCCTTCCCGGTTGCTGAGCAGTGTAAAAATTCCTTCTCCGGCGACCGGGATACCTAAATCTTTTACTTCAATTGCATCTCCATTACCGATACTAACCTGCAACAAATGCCCCGCCAGCTGGTTTCTCTGACCCATTGTGCCCGCATACAGCTTGTTGCCAGTGCCTTTACAAAATCCGGTTGCAATGCTTTTTTGCCCAGGTATACTTTCCTGCAAATCCTTTGTGGTGATGAGTTTTCGACCAGAAATAGAGGCGACAAAAAGGTAAGGGGATAAACCTTCCTTTGCAGTAGTACCACCCAAGATTCGATCACCCTGCACAGTTAGGGACGTGATCGCATTGCGGTACATGGGGAGGCGTTTTTCGGCACTGTTAGGCAGCGAGACTTCAATCGCGAATGCTTCTTTGGGGGTGAAAAAAGTGTACTGAGCCAGGAGTGGGCTTGTACATGTCAGGAATAAGAGTGGTAGAAGTATTTTTTTAAAAAAATTTCTCATTTCCGGATTTCTTTTTCGGGATTGAACTGGATCAGAAACGGCGTAGTTGAATCGCCTTTGGCAGATGGATTACGCCGGGCCGCGAAGTACAAGTTTCCATCTTTATCCCTGATGTCGCAGCCGGTAGCTTCTGTCATAGCGGTAATAGGATATTCACGCAGAATAGTCTTTTTACCGGTAGCCGGGTCGCATTCGACCAGAACGGTTTTGTCTTTCAGCACGTAATTACCGTGACCGCCAATAATGTAGTAAAGCTTGCCATTCTTGCCAATGTTCAGGTTGGGTACATAAGGCCCCCAGGCTTCTGCTTTACCCGTTTCAATGACACCTCCCAGGTCTGTAACCTTCCCGATTCCGTCTTTTTCAGGGTGAAATGCGATGAGTTTTGCGCCATAAGTAATCAGGTAAATAATACCATTAGCTTCATCTTTGGCGTAGGCGGTAACTCCCGTGATGATTTTTGAGCCGGGCGTTCCGGGAAATGCCGGCAGGCTCTCGCGCGCAAACACTAATGAATCACTGTCTCTTTCATATTTCACCAATCGCTGCCGCCAGTCTACATAATAGCAATTCCCCCACCAGTCGGTGAACAATATACGCGGAACGTGCGAGCTAGCCAGTCGGCCGAAATCGCGAAGGTGATTTTTGGCTGGGTCATAAACCAGAAAATGCGCCTGTGGATAGGTAATCCCATAGAGCATTCCTGTTTTGGGGTCAATATCAATGTCCTTAATGCTTTCGTAGGGCATGCCCATTCCCAAATTTTGCAGACCTGTTTTAGAATTCCATTTCATAAAAAAGCCACCGCCATAACCCTGCGGATGTTCCATCAAGTATTCCTCCCGCGACTCGCCGCCATCAGTTGAGAAGTAAATGGAACCATCCGGCGCCGCTACGATCTTTGAATGAATTTTTCCCTGCCACTGAAATTGGCGCAAATGAGCCATATCCGAGATAAACCCGTTCAGTTTCATCAAATTTTGAACTGGCTCATAAGTATACAGCCCTATGTTGTCGCGGTGATTAGTTACCCCTATATGTACCGTGTTGGAAGCCACATTGTAGCCAATCGAGCCCCAGGTAGAGTGCGCTTCGGGGAAATCTGGATATTCTATAAACTTAATATTCTTATCAGTAACTGTGGATTTTTGAGCCTGCGTAGTTTCGGTACCCGCGACCAAAAGCAGTTCAATAATCCAGCATGCCGCAACATACAATCTATTCGAAAAACGAAAGTTCATAAGGAGCTATTTAGTAGAAAGTATTAAAAGTTAAGATGAGAATTATGTTACGCTAATGTAAAGAAACTTATCTTAAAAAGAATATGAAACTTATAAATTTTCGTTTAATTTCCATTTACTTTCAAAATACTTATAAACTTACCTAAAATAAAATATAAAACTCAATTACTTTCACTTAATTACTATTCACCTTCAAATTGATATTCTTAGACTTTGCTAGATTCTTCAAAGCCTATAAGCAGAGCTACTATGATGATAAGTACAATACCTGCAATGATAGAAAAAGCGGGCTGCCGCCTCATGTGAGTAATTAAAAAATTTAAAAAATGGGTCAGGCAACAGCAAAATACAGGCTTATTGCTTCCGCAAGTGCTTTTTTGAAAATCCTGACAACCGTATTCCATTTGAAAAACCGGAGAATTCTGATCTTGCCATAGGAAAAGAATTCTTTCGCATTAGATTCACACGCTGCCCTGCATTCTGCAAAAGAAGATGACTTTGTACAGAACGAAGGCGATCTTTATATGCACACCAAAAAGCTTCAACGTATTTCCTGCACCTCCATCATTCCCAAAAAGAAGAAAGCCAGAATCTGTTTGTTCCGCTTTGTCTTTCCAGCTCACAAACTGCTTACGGATCGATCTGCACAAAACCTATTTTCATAATTCTGCATGCAGGCCACTAATGCCAACGTGGCTGCGCAAAATGTAAATTATAATTTAAAAGCTCAGCTAGTGAAAGACACAAAGAAATAGAGCTTTAAGATGCACCATATTTCTTGATTCTACCATAAAAAAAACCCCCAGGAAGCGTTAAACTTTTGGGGGTATTTTTTATACAGGCTTTCGGATCTACACAATTAATATCAATACCCCTCATTCTGCGCAATGGCAGGCGAGCTGGTAATAACTACCAGAGCGGGAATCGGGTACAAAAGCTGGTAAGGCTTAATGGGTGTCGAAATTCCAACAGTAATTTTCCCAGGACCAGAGACTTTTTCATTCATAACTGTTAGTGCCCGATCCGTACGCAGAAGATCAAACCAGCGATGACCTTCGAAAGGCGACTCCAGTCGTTCTTCATTATAAACCGCTTCTTTGAAAGTTTCATAAGTCAGATTGCTTAGATTAGCGAGGCCAGCGCGGTTCCGAACCAGGTTGATCATGGCGTAAGCTTCGGCAACCGGGCCTTTATTTACTTCATTGAGTGCTTCTGCATACATTAACAAGATATCGGCATAACGGATCACATACCAATCGGCGCCAGAATCGGCGTAGCCGCCGCCTGTTTCGCGCTCTACATAACCGCGAATGTATTTGGCAGCAACAAAAGTAGTCCCATTCATGTAGCCGTCAGCAATATTATTGCGGCGTACATCACCATCCGAATAAGCGGCGGCAATATCCTCGGTTGGCTGGTTAAACCCGTAGGCGCCACCCGATGGAATGGTAATTCCTTCTGAGCCCGTTGGTGCAAAGTGATTGGGAAAGTTTGAACCGAGTCCATTTGCTGCTCCTTTAAATTGTGCCTGCCAGATCGCCTCGGAATTTCCCTGCTGCCCGGCTTTGTACAGGTCGGCATACACCGGCAACAGACTGTAAGTGCCCGAATCGACTACTTTTTTGAATGCCACAACCGCTTCAGCGTATTTTTTCTGAGTAAGGTAAACTTGTCCCAGCAGACTTTGAGCAGCACCCTTTGTCGCCCGGCCTACATTGGCGTCATCATAAGAAACTGGTACTAACTCCTCTGCTTTTATTAAGTCCGCTTCGATCTGTGCGTACACTTCCTGCACGGTAGCCCGACCCACTTTGTAGCTGGCATCGAGATCCATTACCGGTTCGGTAACGAGCGGAACGCCGCCAAATAACCTAACGAGGTTGAAATAACCCAAAGCTCTCAGCGTAAGTGCTTCGCCGGTGTATTGCTTTTTCAGTTCATCCGAAAAGCTTGCACCGTCAATGCGGGCCAGGATACTGTTGCATCTTGCGATCAAGGTGTAGCTGCTTTGCCAAAAGGCAGTTAAATGTTCATTGTCAGTCGTTTCCCGAAATTCGTCGATATTCCTTTTAGCATCATTCCCATCGCCGCCAGCGGTGAGCTCAGTGGTGTTATCGGAACGCAAATCTACCAGCAGAGAATAGTATCCATTGCCCGAATACACTTGCGCGAAAGCCGAATAGGCACCCACCAGCGCCTGTTTAAAATCAGATTCGGTTTTGAAAAAATTTGTTTCGCCGATCTGAGAAATGGGTTCTGATTCCAGGAAATCTTCACAGGACGTTCCTGAAAATGTTAGGATAACCAGGGCAACAGCTATTTTTATATTTTTTGAGATCATATGAATCAATGTTAAAAAATTGATTTGTTATCAGTTGGATCAGAAACCAAGGTTAAGACCAAATACAATGGTTCTTGCCATGGGGTAAGTGCCATAATCGATGCCGGGCGTGAGCGCAGAAGAAATCCAAGGATCGCCTTCGGTCGTATTCACCTCTGGATTGTACCCGGTGTATTTGGTGAAGGTGTGCAGGTTTTGAATGTTTACGTAAGCCCTTGCATTTCGCAAAATGGATCCGGTCAGAATTTTGCCAAGTTTATACCCAATGGTAACGTTTCTGATGCGCAGGAATGAGGCATCGTCTACCAGCCAGGAGGAGATTGTCCGGTTATTAGCCGAGCTTCCCGGGCCAAACGTCTTGCCATCACCGGGTTCCTCAGGCGAACGCCAGTAGTTCTTGAAAGCTTCCCCATTGTTCCGGTAATTACTGCGTTTGGTAAGGTTCATCACCTCTACATCCTGAGCGCCTTGCAGCGAAAAGCTAAAGTCAAAGTTTCCGTAGTTGAAGCTGTTTGTAATGCCATAGGTAAACTTGGGAAGGTTATTGCCGATAATGGTCTTGTCGGAGTCATTGATGACGCCATCATTATTAAGATCCCTGAATTTGGCATCACCTGCATTCGTGTTCGGTAAATGAGCAGAAGCATTCACTTCGTCAATGGTATTATAAACTCCATCGAAAACATAACCATAGTAACTTCCCAGCGGGCTGCCGATTTGGGTAATGTGTGTCAAAGAGTTCTCCTGGGCACGGTTGGCAACGATAATCGGTGTGCCGCCATTTCCAAGTGATTCTACCTTATTAGTGTTAAAAGAAATGTTGGCGTTGGTGGTCCAGGTAAATTTATCTGTATTGAAATTTCTGGTTTCCAAGGCAAGCTCTACCCCTTTATTACGGAGACTTCCCAGATTGCGCAGAGCAGTTTCAAAACCAGTTGAAAGAGGCACAGGAACATTAAGAAGCAGGTCAGAGGTTAGCTTGTTGTAATAATCAGCGGAAAGGTAAATCCTGTTTTGAAAAAGTCCCAGATCTAACCCCAGGTCTATTTCCTTGGCCTTTTCCCATCCAAGGTTTACATTGCCCAGAGAACCTTGCGCCAATCCACTGGCAATTGCACCGTCACCGGAGCCTAAAATATAGTTGCTACCGTAAATTAAGCCGACGGATGCATAATCGGGTATCTGGTTATTACCGATCAAACCATAGCTGGCACGCAACTTCAACTCACTAACAGCAGTTACATCCGCCATAAATTCTTCCTGGCTGATTCTCCACCCGACCGAAGCGGAAGGAAAATTCCCCCATTTGTTTTCCGATCCGAAACGAGAGGAACCATCGCGACGGAAAGTGGCGGTTAAAAAGTACTTCTCGTCGAAATTGTAAGTCGCCCGGCTTAATAAGGAGAGTAGGGTCCATTGCGATCGCAAAGAATTTCCACCTGTTACGATCCCCGCATTTAGCGTAGGTACCAGGTCATTCGGGAATGAATTTGCATTGACTGCCGTAGAGTTGAAAGTCGATTTCTGCTCTGTTAACCCCACCAGCACATTTACATTATGCCGATCGGCAAACGAATTGTCGTAGGTCAATGTGTTTTCATTAATCCAACTAATATTTGTAGCCGCGTAAGAACGACCGTACGAAGGATTTACACTGATAAAAGAAGGTGAAAATTTGTTGTTATTGAATGTATTCACATCCGCATTGATACTTGTTTTGAATTGAAGGTTTTTCAGGATATCAATGGTTGTAAACAAGCTACCAACCGTGCTGAACTGGTTCATTGTGTTCTGAATACCTTCACCAAAAGCCAGCGCATTATTGTAGTTGATATTCTGCGTGGTGCCATCGTCATAATGCAGCGTGTAAGTGGTTGCGTACGTACCATCTGGATTCCGCGCGGGGTATAATCCCGGAGTCGACATCACAGTGGTAGCTACTGCGCCGTAATCAGAAATCCCGCCTGTTGTGGCGATGCGGTTATTCGTGTAGGATGGAGCAATACGGAAGCCGACTCTAATCTTTTCCGACGCTTTCGCATCCACATTCAGACGAAACGCATATTTTTTAAAACCGGAATTAATGACAATGCCTTCCTGATTCTGATAGTTACCAGACAAGTAATAGCGGGCATTGTCCGTGCCGCCGGAAGCTGAAAGCTGGTAGTTTTGCATGGGTGCCCGGCGATAAAGCAGGTCTTGCCAATCGGTGAAAGGCAGTGACGCGGCATTCTTAAATTCATCCGCGATCTTGTATTGTGGTCCGCTTCTGGCCGAATTAGGATCAGTGGCTTTCCCGCCGGCACGCACCCAATCCGTGTTTCTCATATCAATCTGGCGTTGCGCGTATTCCTGGTTGCTCATGATTCCAACCTTTTTCGCGATTTCCTGAAAACCGTAACTTACATTCAGGCTGTACTGCGACCTACCGGCCACGCCTTGCTTGGTGGTAATCAGAACCACGCCATTAGATCCACGCGATCCATAAATGGAGGTAGCAGCAGCGTCTTTTAATACATCAATGGACTGAATATCATCTGGATTAATAGCTGCCAGCGGATTAACCGGAGATTGATCCCCAATATCTCCACCCTGGGCTGACGCATTACTAACTGAATTATCGAGTGGCACCCCATCGACCACATACAAAGGCTGGTTGCCCGCTGTAATGGATCCCGTACCCCTGATTTTCAGGGAAATACCACCGCCTGGCGCAGTTGAGGTCTGTTGTACCTGTACACCCGCCATCTGCCCAGCCAGCGCTTCTCCGAACGAAACCACCGCTCGATCCTGCAATTGTCGCGCATTGACCGAGGCTACCGACCCAGTCAGTTCACGCTTCGACTGGCTTCCATACCCAACCACAACAACTTCATTTAATGCTCTGCCACCAGTTGCAAGTTGCGGCGAAATAGTTATCCGGTTTCCGACAGGCTCCTCTAAATCACTGTAGCCTATATAAGTAAACAGCAAGGTGCTATTTACAGGTACCTGAATCTTGTAATTTCCATTTGCATCCGAAACAACACCATCGTTGCTGCCTTTAACCCGTATGGATACACCAATCAGCGGTTCACCGGTTCCTTTTTCTGTAACCTTACCATTCACCGTAATCAGATTCGCCCGGTTTGGCGTCTGAGCCTGAGTGGTAGCACATAACAATAAAAGGAATAATACTTTAAAGAGTATTCCCAGAGACACTCCGCGCTCATTACGGGAACAATAGCAACCTTCATTAAAACTTAGTTTTCCCATAAGTCATGGAAGTAAAGGGTCTAGAAATGATTAAATAGAAAGGTAACGGAACAAATATATGCTATTTGTTAAAAATAAAAACTTTTTGTAAGAAAAAAAATCATTAAAATCATTAAAAAGAAAGGTAATGACAGGTTTTAAAATCTTGTTAACGTCGAGTCAGTAAACAAAACTTTTTATAGCTACCAGTAAGGTTATAATGCGTGTTAAATACTTAAAACATGCCAAGATAAAGGAATTAAGAAAGAAATGTTCCGGTAGGGAATGATCTTTATCGTGATACTCTACCGGCTTTGTATTAAACATAATGAAATTGCTTAATGCTTTAGTCGTTAGCTTTACACTGGCACGAATCCCCCTGTTGCTGATTAAAACAGAAGATAATACAAGGCAGTATTCTCAGCACACATATATTCCACTAATGCGCAGTAAGTGATAAATAAACGGGGCCGTGTTAGGAAATACAGAATAAAAATATGCCTGGAAAAATAGAATTGGGATTGAGAGTAGAATCTCTTGCTGTGGGAGAATAAAAAAAACTAGACTACAAAAAAGAAAAGCCTGAAATAAAAAGTACCAAGTGGGTTTCCGGCAAACAAGCCTGTTTTTGTTGAACACCAAATAAAAAGGCCTTGCAAGTTATTCACTTACAAGGCTTTTTATTTAGGTAGCGGGAACAGGACTCGAACCTGTGACCTTTGGGTTATGAGCCCAACGAGCTACCAACTGCTCCATCCCGCACTGTTTATAATACAAAAGTAGGGGCTTTATATTAAAAAACCAAATAAATCTTACTTTTAGGCAACATATCGCAATAAGTTACTCAGCTTCAAGGTATTTAATTTTTATTTTTTTTTAAAATCGACTCGTTAATCCAAAGTGAATCCGGGAATAGTTAAGGCTGATGGGTTGGTTAAGCGCTTTAGACTGCCCCACCGAGTAAATAAATTGAAATAAACCGGCGCCGGTACTAAAACTTATCCCGGTTCCTAAACCAAAAGGATATTCCTGCACGCGGTCTTGTCCTAAAAAGCGGCGGTAATAACCTTGGTCGTAAAAAAGCAAAACATACGAATCCGGACCGGTAAATAGCCGGTATTCTAAGGTACTTACGGCATAGCGCGAAGCATAAAAGCTGTATTCCGGAAAGCCGCGCAGTGTATTCAGGCCACCCAACCGAAACAAATCGTTATAAAATAATTGCGGGTTTACTAAAGCTTCTCCTTTTAAACGGGTTAATACTACACTCCGGCGCTGTAATTTAAAATAATACTCGCCGAGTAAACTCATAGATAGTTGCGTTGTTTTTAAACGGATGGAATCGTAATAACTGGCTTCCCGGCTAATATTTCGCTTGATGGATTTGTTACCTACTGCCGTTTGTGCGGTTACCTGATAACCTTGCCGCGGAAAATACAAATCATCGAGGGTTTGGCGCAGGTACTGCAAGCCATAAGCCGTATACGTAAAGTCCGCGATAGGTACCGAATCGCGGCGCTCCTGCAAGCTAACCGATGATAGCAGCAATCTAGAATTTTGAAATTCGGTAAAAAAGGTAATCTTACCCGCTTTAGGCGTGTTAAAACCGAATTGCAACCGTGGTTTTAGGGTAATAAAAGCCGAATCTTGTTTATACAAATTAAAAGAAAAGCCTAACTCCAACGGCGACCCTAAAAAGTTAGGATGAATATAATTGGCATCGAGTAGTTGAGAACCACGCTGCACTTTACGCCAATGCAAACCCAAGGCTTTACCGCTACCCTTTATATTTTTAATATCTAAATTTAATTCGCCGGTAACCAGCAGTTTTTGGGTGTTACCTCCCGGGTCGGGCAGAAAACCCACAATACCATCAAATTGGTTTGCTTTTTTATCATTTAAAAACAAATACAACCGCGCCCGATTTTTCCCGAACTGCAGCAATGGGGGTTGCACAATTTCCAGGTAAGGCAATTGGCGCAGAAGGCGGGGCAAATTTTTAATTTTTTGTTGATCGTATACCTGCCCCGGGAAAATTTGCAGATACTGGCTTAAGAACCGCCGGGTAGTTTTGGTATCGCCGGCAATATGCAGCGAATCAAACTGGATTAACGGGCCTTTGTCCACGATAGCGGCGGCCTCGATTTGGTTATCGGTTATTTCCAAAGAATCTAAACGCACACGTGCAAACGGATAACCGTTATTTTCGGCCTGGGTTAGTACGGCTTCCTGCAATTTCACCCATTCGCCGGGTAAAAAAGGTTTGTTGGTATATAATTTTTCTTTGTACCCCGCCTGTGCCAGCAAACTGTTACCAATGTTGCCGTTGCGCAACCGAGCCCAGTGGTATTTATCTCCGATAAAAAAACGGCTATATAACTCGTTATTCTTCAAGTAACAGGTATCTACGGAAGTCATTAAATAACCATCTTGCTGTAGTTGCAGCATAAGGCTGCGTAAGCCTTGCCGAGCAGCTACCGAATCGGGAAAACGGGCTGGATAAACGTATTTTCGCAGAACTTCTCGATCTTTATCCGAAGTTTGAATGGTAAGATTTACTTCCCGCTGAGCCCAACCTGCAAAGCTGACCAGCAAAAAGAAAATACAGGAAATGCCGGCTTTGTACATTTGCTCGCTAAAAAGCAGGGATTAATTTAAAAATTTTCGGGCTTTGTAGTAACATCCTAAATTTGCACGATTGTTCCGCCATTAGCAAACTATTTGGTCGGTTGGTATTGTTTAGAGCAAAGTAAACCGTAGCGCCTGGCGTTTACATAAAATTTTAAAAAATTAAATTTGGCTGGCCTTTATATTCACATTCCGTTTTGCAAGCAAGCCTGCCATTACTGCGACTTCCATTTTAGTACTTCTATGCGCCGGAAGCAAGACGTGGTACAAGCTATTTGCCAAGAACTTGCTTTGCAACACTCCTATTTATCCGGCGAAGCAATCCAAACGATTTATTTTGGCGGTGGTACCCCTTCCCTACTTACCGAAGCCGAGCTAGCTGCTATTTTCGATACAATTCACCGGTACTTTACGGTTGTACCCGAGGCCGAAATAACATTAGAAGCCAATCCTGATGATTTAAACCTCATTAAATTACAGGAACTGCAAAACTCGCCGGTAAATCGATTAAGTATTGGCCTGCAATCGTTTCATGAACCGCATCTGCGTTTAATGAACCGGGCCCACTCCGCTACGGAGTCGTTTAATGCCGTTAAAACAGCTCAGGATGCTGGTTTTACCAATATTACCGTTGATTTAATTTACGGCATCCCGGCCTCCGACCATGCTATCTGGGAGAAAGATTTAGAACAGGTTTTTGCCTTGCAAATACCCCACGTATCGAGTTACGCCCTTACCATAGAACCCAGAACTGCTTTAGGAAATTGGACAAAAAAAGGCACGTTCCAGCCCAGCGAAGATGAGTTTGTAGCATCTCAGTTCGAGTTACTACTGGCGCACATGGCACAAAACGGGTACGAACAATACGAAATTTCTAATTTTTGTAAACCTGGCTGGGAATCGCGGCATAACAGCAATTACTGGCGAGGCGTTTCGTACCTGGGGGTTGGGCCAAGTGCGCATTCTTTTAATGGTACTTCCCGGCAGTATAATATAGCTAATAACGCAAAATACTTAGCGGCTTTAGAGCACCACCAAATTCCCGCCACCGTGGAAATACTATCTGCTGCCGATCAGGCCAATGAATATTTAATGACCACCCTGCGCACCAGTTGGGGCTGCGATTTAAAAATTTTAAAAAAACGATTCGGTTTTAATTTACCGCAGTTACATGGCACCTACCTGCACCAGCTTATCCGGCGGGGTTTGGCTACTATGGAAAATGAAAAGCTCATCTTAACTAATTCCGGCAAACTGCTAGCCGACCAAATCACCCTGGATTTATTTATCACGGAGTAGTTTTCTGGCTTCCCTTTTCTTTCCAGAAAATATTTTTTTTATAAATATATTAATTTAATATACTTCACGTTTCTAACCTGTAAAGGCCTTCTACCCCAATCAAATCTTAGAAAATTTAAAATTTCCATCTATGAAAACAATAGTATTGTTGCTATTTTCTTTTGTTGTTGTTAGTAATTGCTATGCTCAAATTCCGGCAGGTACTACATTTATTGGCGGGAGTGCTTCCTTCTCTAACCGTACTGATAAAAACACCCGAAACCCGGATATAGATAATAAGTCCGTCTCAACCAGTTATAGTTTATACCCTAAAGCGGGTTATTTTATAACCGACAACATTGCCTTGGGCTTGGGCATTAATTATTACAGTAACCGAACTAAATACAAAGAGAGTAGCATAGATGAATCATTCAGGGGTAAACAACACTCCTTGGGCATTAACCCTTTTGCGCGTTATTATAAAATGTTGGGTGAAAAAATCGGGTTTTTCGGGCAGTTTACTTTATCTTATGAGAATGGGAAAAGTAAAAACAACGATTTTATTTACCAGAAACAAACTTCCTTTGGGGCTAGTCTAGCTCCAGGTTTTGTATTTTTCGCTACCCCTAAAATCGGCATTGAAACTACCATTGGCAATTTTGGTTACTTTCGCTACATAAATAAATACTATTCCCAAGATCAGAATCCTACAGAAGATAAGACGAACCAATTGGCGGCGAATGTGGAAGCCAATAACGTGTTTCTGGGCATAAATTTTTATTTCGGCCGTTAATTAAAACCAACTTATGAAAGTAATTAGCAGCTTATTTTTATTCTTGACTTTGGGTTGGTTTAATTGTTTTGGTCAGTTAAACAAAGGCACCTTGCTCCTTGGTGGCAATATCCGGTACACAAACAAGGCAGTATCTGATGATGACCTACGCTCCGTTAACAACCATGAAGGTAACCAGAAAGAATTTGTGGTGGGGCCGCGGGCAGGAATATTTTTAAAAAATAACCTGGCCGTGGGATTATTATTAAACTACGAACACCAAAAACAGCGGAATTGGGATGAATACAACAACTTGTTTTATGGTTCCCAAACCCAGATTTTGAAGTTAGGTCCGTTTATTAGATATTACCACTTTATTGTACCAGAACTAGCCGTTTTTGGGCAGGGCGCTATTACCTACAACTACAACTTTAATAGCCACGATACTTTTGTATTTACAGCTAATGTTAGCCCAGGCTTAACGTACTTTATAACCCCCAAATTAGGTTTAGAGATGAACTTAGGTGGCATTAGCTACACCCGGGGTGTTTACAAACCAAATAAAGAAGATCGGGCTACCTCTAACTTAATTGATTTACAACTTATCAGTGGTTTACAGATTGGGGGCAGTTTTTACCTTAGTCGCTAATTAATTAGCTAATTGGGCTTGCACCCGGCCATAACGGTCTTTTGGAAACTCCTCTAAGTACTGCTTTTTTATATTTAATTTATTTTTCTTGGCATAATCAAACAACCCAGCGTAAAGCTTATTGGGAGCGAGAAAAAAATGAGCTTTAACTGAAGCCTGCACCACTGGCCGACTCCCGGGCCATTGACGCAGCTCATAACCGGCGGGCAACTGCACCGTTGAATCGGGTACTACAATACCAATAAAAGCCTGGATGCTATCGTTTGTTTCTTCGGGGTTATTATAGTAAATGTTGCCTAAGTAGCCGGGTACTTTTTTATCTTCCAGCAGTTTAGCGGCCTCCTGAAAGTAAGTACCTAAAGCTTTATCCTGCATGTTACCGTGGAAGTATTTACCGGCTACATACACCGGCTTAGAAGTAGTACGGATAACCTGCACCGGATTAAAACCACCCAAATACCCGTAAAACCCAAAGCCAATTACTAAAAGCAAAAGGATGGCCAGCAAAAACTTTTTGTTTCCCACAATCAAAAATTTTAAAAATCAGGCAAAGATAAAGAACTACCCTTAACAAACACAGCCCTGATTAGCTTACCCGGCCCAACCGGTGATTGTTCCCGGATTAAATAACCTCTTTGTATTGCATTTTATACAGTTGGGTATAATAGCCTTCGTGCTGCATGAGTTCGTCGTGGGTGCCGGCTTCTTTTACTTCTCCTTTATCCATTACAATAATTTTATCTGCTTTTTGAATGGTAGATAGCCGGTGCGCAATAACAATAGAAGTGCGGCCCTGCATTAATTGCTGAATGGCGTATTGAATCAATTCTTCGGTTTCGGAATCGACGGAGGAGGTAGCTTCGTCCAGAATTATAATCCGCGGATCGTATACCATGGCCCGCACAAACGAAATAAGCTGACGCTGCCCTACCGACAAAGTAGCCCCCCGCTCCATTACCTTATAATCCAAGCCACCCGGTAAGCGTTGAATAAATTTATCGGCACCTACCAGTTCAGCGGCTTGCCAGATTTGTTCGGTGGTGATATCCTTATTGCCCAAAGTAATGTTATCGGCAATAGAACCCGAAAACAAGAACACATCTTGCAACACCACCCCAATATGCCGTCGCAAAACGCTTAAATCGTATTCTTTTAAGTCGTGGTCGTCTACGCGAATAGTACCTTTATTAATTTCGTAAAACCGGCTTAGCAAGTTGATGATAGACGTTTTACCAGCCCCGGTTGCCCCCACAAAAGCTACGGTTTGTCCGGCCTTTACCGTAAAAGAAATATCGCGCAGCACCCATTCTTCGTTGTTATAAGCAAACCACACCTTCTCGAACTGCACATCGCCTTTAATGGTAGCGGGGGCGTAATGCCCGGTATCCGAAATTAACTCGTTGCTATCTAATAATTTTAAAATCCGGTCGGTACTTACTACGCCTAACTGTAACGTGTTAAATCGGTCGGCAATTTGCCGGATGGGCCGGAAAAACATGGAAATATACATGATAAAGGCAATAAGCACCCCCAAAGTAACATCCTGGTTTAAAACACCTTTTGCGCCGTACCAAACCAGCAAGCCGGTACCGGCCGCTCCAATTACTTCGGCTACCGGAAAGTAAATAGAATAATAAAGTACGTTTCTGATTTGAGCGCGCGTATGCTCCTGGTTAATTTTTTCAAATTTTTGCATTTCGCGGGCTTCGCTGTTAAAGATTTGCACAATGCTCATGCCGGTGATATGCTCCTGCACAAAAGCGTTGAGGTTAGCAACGGCGGTACGCACTTCCTGAAACGAAGATTTTACTTTTTCTTTAAAAATATAGGTACTCACAAAAAGCAGCGGGAACATAGACAAGCTAACCAGGGTCAGTTTCCAGTCGATGTAAAGCATGTAGCCCAGAATAAAGGCTAATTGCAGCACATCTCCAATCATAGCGGCCAGGCCTTCGCTAAACACATCCGATAATTGCTCTACATCCGATACATTGCGGGTTACCAAAGTACCAATGGGCGTACGATCGTAAAATTTTAAGCGCAGTTTTAAAACATGCCGGTACAGCACCACCCGAATATCGCGCACAATGTGTTGCCCGAGCCAGCCGGCAAAATACGTATGCAGGTACGAAACTACGGAGTGACCAACCAGCAGAACAGCCAACCACATAAACATCTGGTTTAAACCCGGAAAGTTCCCGACCATGATGTATTCATCAACCGTATATTGAATTAAAAAAGGCCGTACCGCGGCCAGCAAAGCCGATGCTACGGTTAAAAATATAAGAAAGTAAAATATTTTCTGGTAAGGCTTTACAAAGGCGTATAACCGCCGTAAAATATAGTAATCAAAGGCCTTCCCTATTTTTGTATTCTTTGTTGGTTCCAAAATGCAGGGTAATGTTTAAAGCACGCAATCACCCGGCGGCTTTCTTAGGGCCACGCGCGTCTATTGCTGCAACTATTATTTATATCTGTAACAACGCTACAGAACCAGGAATGTTTGTGCTGTAGGATTAAGAAAGTAAAATTAACAACTATTCTGGTAAGAAATAGTTTGTTGGGTATTCTACTTTAGTTAAAAATAACCCAGCGGCCGGAGCGGCCGCGCTAGCCAAGCGCCGGTCTTGGCTTGCTACAATATCTTTAAAATTTGCTACGGTTAATTTGCCGCTGCCCACATCTAACAAAGTACCTACTACCAAACGCACCATGCCGCGCAAAAACCGGTTGGCCCGGATCGTAAAACACAGGCTATCTTGCTGCAATTGCCAATCGGCCCGGAAGATCTGGCACCGGTAATGCTTTGTTTCGCCTTTTACTTTAGAAAAAGTGGTAAAATCTTCGAAGTTCAGCAAGGCCGCGGCCGCTTCGTTCATGGCTTCTATATTGGGCCTTCGGCCTAGATAATGGCTATACGCGTGCAGAAAAGGATTATTTACCAGGCTAATGCGGTATTCGTACGTTCGGGCTATGGCGTCGTAACGGGCGTGAGCATCGGGCAGCACTTCGTACATATTTTTTACGGCAATATCGTGCGGTAAAATCCGGTTAAACCGGTAACAAGCTTCTTCTATGTTTAACTTACGGCTAACATCCAGGTGCACAAATTGCTGCTCGGCGTGTACGCCTGTATCGGTTCGCCCACTGCCCACGGTTTCAATAGTTTCGCGCAAAACGGTACTAAGGCAATCGTTAAGAACCTGTTGCACAGTAACGGCATTGGGCTGTATTTGCCAGCCGTGGTAATTGGTTCCGTCGTAAGCAACTTCAAGGAAATAGCGCATATGAACAAATATATTATAGATTCATTCATAATTACCTTTCTGCCGCATTATTTCTTCTGCGGCTGTTTTATTTTTGTTTTATTAGCTTCGGCAAAATTTTAAAATTTTATCTTTTTAAAGCGCTTGCAAAAAATATATTCTCTGCCGGTTATAAACTTTTAAGGTGTTTTCACTCGTTATCATGCTACTTAACGTAAACCCCATTTCCTGGCTACACCTGGCCATTTTCAAACAGCAGTAAATTTATGCTTGTAAAATAAAATGAGATTGGCTCTGGCTGTTACAAGTATCCGTTAACAATAAAAAAGCGCTTATGGTTTTTGCGAAAGAAGTATCTATTTTTGCAGGTAAAATTTAAAATTTAATTCAGGTATGATTCAAAGAATTCAATCCGTTTTTCTGTTTCTAATAGCCATTGCCATGATTTGTGTATTGTTCTTGCCTATTTGGTCTAAAACCGATACGGATGGACAGCAATATGTTTTAAATGCTTTTTCTTTAGCCGCCATAAGCACTCCAGATGCTACGGGCGCCACTCCGGCACCTGTTTCTAAATCTACTATTGTAATTGCTATACTGGCTATATTGGCAGCGTTGGTGGCCTTGTACGAAATATTTCAATACAAAAACCGCTTAACACAAATGAAACTGGGCTTTTTAAATACCCTTTTATTGGCCGGTTTAATGGGCAGTTGCTTTTATTATGTGTCGTACGTGGGCGAAGACATGGTAAAAGGCGCTGGCCGCGGCGAATACGAGGCGGGTTTTTATTTTCCTTTGATTGCTTTAGCTTTAAATGCTTTAGCTAACCGCTTTATCCGGAAAGATGAGCAACTGGTTCGTTCGGTAGACCGGTTGCGGTAAGCCTGCTTAAACCAATTATTTATAAAAACGGCTGCTTTACTAAAAGCAGCCGTTTTTTTTGTTAACAACAAAAATTAAAATTTTTAAAAATTACTTTTGTTTTTGAAGCAAAGCCCATTGTACCGCAATTAAGGTTTTACCATCGTTTAGGGGCAAAGTACTTAAATCCGGCGGCGCTACTTCTACAATTTCAATGTTTTCGTGTTCTTCGGCTAAGCCTCCCCCCTCCGATTTTTTATGGCTTACTTCGGCATAAAACAAGCTTATTTTTTCGGCAAAAGCCCCCGGCGAAGAGTAGTAAGTGGCAATTGGGATAATGGTATCTACGGCATAGCCAATTTCTTCTTCTATCTCCCGGCAAGCTGCTGCTTCTAAACTTTCGTTGGGGTTATCGTGCATGCCGGCCACTATTTCCAGCATTTTATCGTTAGCGGCCATCCGGTATTGTTTAACAAAAATATACTGATTCCGGGCGGTATCAAAAACCAAAGCGGCTACGGCCTCGCCCGTATCAAACAGCTCCCGCTCCAGCACATTATCATCATCCTGTAACTTTACTTTATACAATTTAAAATGGCCGTCGTACGCAATTTCTTTATTAATTATTTTCATAGTAATGCGGGTTAAATAAGAATGCCTGCCTTTACGCAAACAGATTTTATTCAGCTAATTTTTTTTAAATTTTTACATTCCAGAGAAAAAGCTAAACCAGCATTTAAAACCTTGCCGTATGGTATTTTTAGCTATTAAACTTAAGTTGCGAGGTACTAAGTTAGTTGATTCAAGGTATAAGCAAAGATGAAGAGGATGATCTTGAGCAGAAAACCTTTCGCGGTTACAGCATGAATCTTTTTGGGAAAGAAATTAGTGATACCCGAGAAGGTGGTTTCAATTTGTTTCCGGTAGTAGGTTTTCAAAAAAGCGGTATAGGGTTGATCTTTTCTTTTGCTATTGGCTTTTCGACAGACATGAAACTGAATGTGTTCACATTCGGCTAATAGGTCTTCTATTTCATAGCAGTTGTAAGCGCTGTCGGCATATAACTGACTATTTTCCGGCAGATCTACCGGCATAGCCTTAAAAGCCGTGATATCAGCAAAGGAGCCCGCATGAATATAAAACTGCACGGGCAGTCCGGCTTCGGTGGTGATTACTTGCACCTTAAAGCCATAGAAATACTGTCTTTTGCTCGTGTTCTTGCCCCGATAAACTTCCTGCTGTAAAAGGTGACAGCGCCCAATCCGTACGTTATGACAAACCGCAGCAGGAAAAGAATCGATCATATACCGACAAGTAGTATTCAGTTGCTTTAAGGTTTGGCCTAAAGCGGTAAACAATGCCAGGAGTTGTTCTTGTAAGCCATGCAAGCGCCGGCTAAAACCTGATTTATCGATCATCTGCACTCCCTGGTGTTCTTGCATGTACCTACAAGATTGCCATAGAAATAGCGCGCCGCCAATAAAGCGGTGGTGAGTAGTTCGGCATCGGAAAGTTTACAATGCGCATCTTCTTTTCTACCAGTAATACGAAAAAAGTCGTCTATAAAGCAGTATATTGCTATCGTCTGTTCTTGCATGGCTTGTACTTTTTAAAGTGTGGTAACTCTAAAACGTATTTTAACCTTTGCTCGAACAGACTTTTTTATAGCTCGCAACTTGAGTTATTAAATAAAAAAAGCTCTGATAAATTACCAGAGCCTTTTCAGTTAAACTACTAAACTTTAATCTTATTTTTATTATTAACCAGACATAGCGTATCTGGTATTTATCTCTATTAAAAAACTACCGCTTGTTTTCTATTACAACAAAAATCCGGCGAGGTAGTTTAGAAAACTTTATAAATTTATTGACAAGTATTATGCCAGATTAACCAATTTGCGAAAAGTAAAAAAACTAAAAACCCGCTCAAGCTTAATTGCTAAACGGGTTAAATAAAGTTGGTTTACCATTAACTTTGGCAGTATAAACCAGCAGAAAAGGGTTAATAAATTTAAGACTGTAACTGGTAGCCTACAATGCAGGTTATTTCTACTAATTGGGTTTCTTTTACGCACGCATGAGGCGCCTGGCCTTTATTAATAAACCCAACAATTACCTGT
The DNA here is from genome assembly GCF_014217805.1 of Adhaeribacter swui. NCBI lineage: Bacteria > Pseudomonadati > Bacteroidota > Cytophagia > Cytophagales > Hymenobacteraceae > Adhaeribacter > Adhaeribacter swui. Next base: position 2,893,179 of record NZ_CP055156.1, on the reverse strand, counting down.
TGGTTTTCGCTGACGGTAAAATTATTTATTTTATACTGTTGTTTACCCGAACCTGATTTTGGCAGCAGCGTTACCCGCAGCGGTTTTAAAAAATGTCCGTTTTCGAGTTCCAGCACTAATCCGCATTCCGCTTGGGTTCTAATGGTGGCCTGGGTATCGCAGGATTGGTAAGGCATTATTTCTACCTCTTCGCCGGTACATCCCGGTAACACCAGAATACAACATACCAACAAAACAAGTAACTGATATCGTAGTAGTAAAATCCAATTCTTCATAGCAGTGTAACAAGCATGCATCCGGTTAATCCGGAATTCATAAACAAGATACCTTAACTTGTAATTTAGTTGCTTTGCTGCTAAAATTTATTTTAGCTGAGGTATAATAACCCGCTGATTTTGGATTTTAAAAAAGAAGTTTTCAACCGTCAATAAATAGGCAACTTAGTCGGTTAAAAGGCGCAGAGTAGCTATTAAGTTATTCTGGTTGAATAATAAGAGCTTTTCTCCGTCTATCTGGTACCGGTTGATGCGTTGCAAACTTGCCACAAAATTGTTTTCTAATTCATAGTCCGGGCAAATCAGTTTAGTAGAGCTTACGCGCGAAAAACTAATGGTACTGCCTTGGTTGCTATAAGCCCCAAACAAACGATTGCAACCCGCAAAACCAGCAACTTTTTGGTCGGTACCATTAAATTCAAGGTAAATAGGCCGTTCTGAGTTCTGTTTTACTACTTCTTCTCCGTTTAAATCAATTAACACCCACTTGCCACTTTCTAAAGAAATATTAGAAATGTAAGACCGTTTGCTATTAACCGAGCATGCCCAAAAGGTAAGCACGATTGCGGCAAATACAACCCGAACAAAGAGGGAGTTCATACGCTTGTTTTTAGTGAAACAGTGGCCTTTACGCTTTTTTAGTTTTATAAGAACGCATTAGCAAAAACTATTTATACGTATAAAAAATAGTAGAGCGTTTAAATTATCGGATGGCTCTGAAATTTTTTTTAAAAAATCTATACCTGCAACGTGCCTGTTACGCAAACGCAAGCGGTAAACAGCAACAATAAACAAAAATGCGCTTAAAAGCGACGCCTGGTAAACCGCAATTAGGTTTTTACGTAGTAGTTCAGAAATTAAACGTATAAATACCTACACCAAACTAGCGTGTGCTTTAATTAAACAGGAGATAGATGCGGGAGGCTATGTGGCAATTAACAGAATTCGGATATTTATACAATAGTTTATACGCTTACCGGCGTAAAGTAGAAGCAGATATAAAATCAAAAATTAAAGCAGATTCATTGGCCAGTTTATCTACTGCTGACTCCGCTACGCAACAGCATGACCAAACCTTGCAAGAACTCACGCAAAAGTTACAAAAAATAAGCATTATTACCTCCCGGGTAATTTCGCTTAATAAAGGTTACCGGCGCCAGGTGCAAGAAAGGCCGCCGCTGGGTTAACTCCCAAGCAATTTTAAAAAAGTAGTTTCTACTAAAGTTTTTTAGTTAACTCCGATATCCGGGCTTTTAACTCATCTACTTTTGAGGTGTTTTTCTTCGTCCGCTCAATTTCATCTAACACTTCCAGCAATTTCTGCATTTCAGTTAAATGCTTCATCCGGTTTTTATGCATCAAGTCGGCATCCAGGCTCGATAAGGCAATATTCTCTTCTTTAAAAATATTACCCTCGCCGTAAATAACCCAGTGCGAGTTTAAGTTGGGCAGGTTGTTCAGAACAGATAATAACTCATCCATAGAATAGTTTTTACCTGAAACGATATTAGATATTAATGTTGCCGAGGTATTGGTACGTTCGCCCATTGCAAAAATATCTAATCCTTTGATTCTCATGTAAAATCCTAACCGGGTCCCGATTTGTTCCAGATTAACTGCCATATTGTTGGTGCCTATTTTTTTAAGTTCTTGCTTCTTTCTATTTCTACAAAATTCGGATTTAACAAGTTCCTGGTGCTAATTAAGTACTAAGAAATAAAATATCAGCAACACTTACAATTATTTAAACGGCGCTTTATAACCAAGCCTTGGTTTACAAACTTTTAGGCATGAAAAAACCAGCAACCTTTTTGATGCTGGCGTTTTAGCGAATTAAAATTATAATTTAATTGGTAGAGTAAGTATAATTTCCAAAATCGGGTATAATCATGTAAGGATAACTGCGCGGTTCCGGCGTACGAATCAGTTTGTTATGCACCACCATGCCGTTAAAACGCTCTTTATACCGGTAATTATAAGTTAATTCAATGGGTAAAATTATAATTGTATTTTTCATGCGTTTAATCCCCTATTAAAAAGTTTACAAACAAATACTTACTTTTTAATTTAAACTGTAAACGGCAACAAGCTGAAATAGAACTAAAATTTTTAAATAATTTAACTACTTGCTCCTAAAATCATCATTAAAGTGATTAATTGTACGTTTTTAAAAGTAATTTTACCTTCACAAAAGCTAGTTAAACTTGTATTTTAACAACAATTTAAGTTGTTTTTAATTATCATTAAATCTATATTTTCAGTTTACAGTTATTTTTACCGCCGCACTTTTTAACTTATAACAGAATAAAGCGCCAGCCCTTTACCATAAGCAAAGACTGGCGCCACAAATCATAAATTTTAAAAAATATTATTTTCCGATTAACTTAATTCCTAAACTAACAATTACTTGCTGGTTTTTTAAGTCGAAAGAACTGTCTTGGTTGGTATAATCGCGGTTTATATTTTCGTAGCGTACATCTAAAGTTAGGTTACTAATATCTAAGCCGGCTCCTACCTGAAATCCCCAATCTGTTTTATTCAGGTAATCTTTAATGCGCTGGTCGCCTATTTTGCTACCCACCAACACCGAAGCCACTGGGCCTGCTTGTACCCGCGCCACTTTTAAAAAGCTAAATCCAGCCATAACAGGAACATCCAGGCGGGTAAAACGGGCTTTTACTTCGTCGATGGTGTTATTTTGCAAATCGGTTTGTTTTAGCCGCCCGCCCGAGGTAGCAAAGTAAGCTTCTGGTTGCAAAAAGAAATTATTGAATTTTGCCCGGGTAAAAACCCCCAAATGGTAGCCGGTAATGTTGTCGGCATCTTTTAACTGGTTAATGGTATTTTTAGCATTTTTCACATCAACCCCCGAAGAGCTTAAGCCGCCTTTTATACCTAGCGAAAATTGTGCTTGAGCTGAATACCCTACACTTACTAGCAAAACCAAAAATAAGATTAATTTTTTCATAGCATGTAACAATTTAATATTTATAAAATTTAATATTTAAAGAATTTTTTAAATTTTTCTTAGATTAATTAAGGCAAATTGCAGGCCATTTTCTTCAGCTATTACATCGGCATTGAGGCTTTTTGTTGCTAATCGTAATTTATTTTTCGCTTTAAAAATTCGAATTTTTAGCCCTGCTAATGTTTTGCTTAAAACAGGAATATTCTAATACCTCACTATATTCATAACCAAGAGTTTAGTAGCTTTCATACTTGCTCTGCCTTAAACCAGATTTTATATTTTGTTTAACTTTTTATCAGATGCGGCGCTTGTTAGAATTACACACCAAGAGAGATTTTTTTTATTATCGTATTAAAAAACTTAATGGCTGCCAAGTGGTATACTCCTAAAACGAGTACCTGCTTGTGGTTAATAGCGTAAGTGGATGAAGCTTTTTCTTTTTAAAACTGTTTAAACGGTATTGGGCTTTACCTCTTTTTAAAAAGAACAAGCATTAAATTTTAAAATTATGGAAGATTTAAAAGATACCTATAACCCGATAGCCGAAGCTTTTCGCGAAGAATTACGGCACTACATTACTCAAAAAAAGTACGTGAGTATTCAATATTTTTCAGACATTCGGGAATACTTATCGGTTAAAGCCGTTGTAAAGGATCTGTTTACCCAGGCTAGCGCCGAATATATCTTATTAAATACCGGCGAGGGCATTCGCCTGGACCGGATTATTCGCGTGGAAGGTAAACCGGCGCCCGGCTTCGAAGATTATTTTGCTTGCGCCTGTTAGTAATCAACTTACATACAGCAATTTAATTGTATAAAAAGGCCAAAACACACCACAGCATCAGATTTTTTAAATTTTTATGAGTTACATCGCCCTAGACACCATTCCGGATAAAGAAATATTCCCGGGTTTTACTGCCAAAATTATTCATACGCCTAACCAGAATTTAACTTTAGTGTACGTGCGCGTTCAGGCGGGCACTTTGTTGCCGGAACATGCCCATCCCCAGGAACAAGTTACCAATATCCTGTCGGGGCAGTTAGAAATTACCATTGCCGGAGAAACGCAAATTTTAGAACCAGGCATGGTTGGCACCATTGCGCCCAATGCCGTGCATAGCGCCAAAGCTTTAACCGATTGTTATATTCTGGATGTATTCCATCCCATGCGCACGTATGCGTAGCAAAAGTCAAAAATTTAAAAAATCAGCGTTAAAGTCTTGCCAGCCAAATACCAAGGAGTTACCTGAACTTACCTACAGGTATTATGCAAAAATATATTTTAAACAACCCAGTTAGTTGGCTTTTGCTGTTAGCCAGTTTAGCCTGTACTCATTTTAAACCTATGCTATACCCCGAACTTGCCTCGCCAGATATACCGGCCAAGTATTCGTATTTAGCTCTTGGCGATTCTTATACCATCGGCGAAAGTGTGGCGGTGGCCGATCGCTGGACTTACCTTTTAGCCCAAAACTTGCGGCAAGCCGGCATCGACGTAGCTAACCCCACAACCATTGCCCGCACCGGCTGGACTACCGCCGAACTGCAGGAAGCCATCCGGGAAAGTAAGGTAAACGCTACTTTTGATCTGGTAACTTTATTAATTGGCGTAAATAACCAATACCGCGGCCAAAGCTTAGAAACCTACCAAACCGAATTCCGGGAACTCCTGCAAACGGCTATAAAATTTGCGGCTGATAAACCCAGGCATGTATTGGTTCTTTCGATACCGGATTGGGGTGTTACCCCTTTTGCCGAAGACCGGGACCAGAAAAAAATTGCCCAGGAAATTGATGCTTTTAACACCGTAGCCCAAAAAGAATGCGAGCAGCTAAACGTTACTTTTGTGGATATTACCCCAACCTCGCGTAAAGCTTTGCAAAATGGCTCTTATGTAGCCCCGGATATGCTGCATTTCTCCGGCAAAATGTACACCGAGTGGGCCACCTTAGCTTTACCGCTTGCAAAAACTATCTGGGAGTAAAGCAAAGGCGGTACGTACTTCGTTTTACTTGTATACTGTTTGCCAACCTTAAGGCGCTATAGGTATTTATTAAAATGAAAAAATTTAAAAAATTTAAAATAATACCGAAACCTGCATGCGGCCGGAGTGAAAAGTGCGCAAGTTATTGGGCTTACGGCCATCGTAATTCAAAGATAAGTTTAAACCATTGCTAAGTCGCTGTTGCAGGTTTAGGTTCCAGGTATAATTATTACCCGGCCGAAGGGCGTTAAGCATTTCGTAACCAACCGGCGTATTTACCTCGCCTTTAAAATACACGTGCGTGTAATGCAACTGCCCCGAAAAAGTACGCTTATTTACCTGGCTTAACCGGCTTTCAAAACCTAAATCGTTAAAGACCGCTCGTTCTGTATTTACAGGGTTGTAAAAGTTTTTTTTGGCGGCGTATTGGTAGGTACTCGTAAACCTGATTTTATTATTCGGCTGAAATGCTAGTTCCGGCAAAGCTTCGTACGTTCTAATTTTAAAATTTCGGGTACTTAAGTAGTTAGAAGTGTTACTCCGGATGGTACGGTTTAGCTGGAGTTTGGAGGTAAAATACTCGTTTAAATTATACCGGCCACTTACGGTGCGCACTAGTAAATCGCGGGTATCGGTGCCGTTGGTTAATAATACTTTTTGCTGATTTTGCTGAATGGTAAACTCTAAACCAAATTTAGGATTGCTCCGGTTATAGTATACCGTATTCCGGAACGAGTTAATCCTAGAAAGCAGCAAACTATCTTCTATATTCTGACTAAACGGATTAAAGCGATGCGCTAAATCTGTATCGGTAGTTTTTTTATCGATGGCAATGGAGGTAATTGCGGTTAAGCGCGAAGCCATTTTTTTAAAAATGGAATTAGCATCCTGCCAGCTACGTGGCAAGCTGGAATTTAACCGGTAGCTCAGCCGGTTGGTATAAGCAATAATGTACTGGTCGGTGGGTAAAAAAACTTTAATGTGGGTACGATACTGCGCATCGGGGGTTTGCGCTTCGTAGTAATCGTTTAAGTTTCGGGGGTTACCGCCGGGCATTAAGTAATGCGTTCCTTGCCCCGGTACCGTTTGAATAAACTCATACTCGCGTTTTACTTCCCGGCCGGTGGCTACTGTATAGCTCAACTCCGAGCGCAGATGCCGTTTTAGTAAATCGCCATTCCAGTTAATCGTTGATAGAATGGTTGCTTTGTTTAGACTATCCACGCTGTTTGCTTGCCGGTACGTGAGCTGCGCTTGAATATCTTGGGTGCTTCCTACTTTAGTTTGCAGGTAGCCATTATAGGTTTGCGCATTTTCAGGTTCACCTAGTTCTCCTTGTCTTGGCCGGCGATCAGCGCGGTAACCGTAACTTAAACCGTAACGGGTGGCGGCACTATCTTTACTACGCACAAAAAAGATGTGCTCGTCAAAATAGATGGCCGAGTTGTAAAGCGAATCTGGATTAATAACCGAATCTTCGCGGTTTTTATCGAAGCGGTAGGTATAGCCGGGCACAATTTTTCGGGTAGGATACGTAATTTCGGCTAAGCCGCGCACCCACCCCGATTTTACTTTATTCAGCCGGGTACTGTACAAGGTAAAAAGATTACCCTTCAAAGAAAAGCCTTTAAATGTTTGCGCTACATCTAAGTAATGTTGCACGCCATCTACTTCCTGCGAACGGTAACGCCGGCTAATCCGGTAATTAAAGGTATGGGCATTGTCTTTCACGAGTCCTACCGAAAAATTTAAAATATTATCACTCTGGCGGGTATTGGCCACAACCCCATTGCTCCAATCCCGGTCAAACTCTATATCGCGGTATCGGTCGATAGCCACAAAGTTGCGATCTGTAAATTCGTAATTAAAGGCGCTTTGCAGTTTGTACTTACCCAAAATAGGCAGACTTTTCTCCCGGACCGTATAACCTACTTTTATCGCTTTGCCATTATCATCCTGAGAATCTTTACTGGAAAACCGGTTTACATCGTATTTAGAGACGGCGGTTTCCAGGTACACATTCGTTTCTTTGTTTAGCTGGTAATCGGCGCCTACCGTAGCCATTTGCTTCTGAACGGGGGTTGGTAAAATCCGAACTGGCTGGTACCGCCCCTGCGGGTGTCCGTCTATAGGCGCCACCCATTTAAAAGATCGGCCATTAACTGTGGTATTTACGGGCAGGTAATCGCCATTCCCCTGCCCTACATCCGTAAAGCGCAACGAATAATAAGCCGATAAAGTCGAGTCTTCGGTATACACATAAATCTGGCGGGTACTATTATCCACAATAACCGTGGAATCGGTATACAATACCTGCTGCCGATCATACGGCACGGTTTCTACGCCGGGGGTAAATGCCAGTTGTAAACTATCGCCAATTTCACTTAATAATTGCTTATCGCTGGGCTTTAAATCTAAGTTTAATAAGTTATTCGGGTTATCCGATTCGTTATACAGGTTAGCGTGCACGTTCAGTTTATTAATCTGCTGATAATGGCTCGCCTGATAAATAGTGCGGTTGTAATTGCGATCCGAATATTCAAAATCAATCCGGATCCGGGAACTTTGAATGATTACATTGCGGGTGGTAAAAGTAATTTCGGCTTGGTTGTAATCAATAACGTAATCGTAATCAAAACCCCGGGTTAATAGTTTACCATCCAGATAAACCTTCTCGGAATTAGCCAGCACAATAATGTACTTTTCGGTAGTTGGTCCGGTTAAGCGGTACGGTCCCTGCACATTTTCGATGGGTTTTACTTGGATAGAAGAAAACTTGCCTTTTGCTACAGAAGCCACCGCCGAAGTACTCGCCTTTTGGTTGGGTTTTAAATTGTAATTTACCTCGAAAGCAGCGCCTTGTACATTTTTATAATACCGCAGAAAATAATCGGGTTTGTTGCGCAACACAATATCGCCGGCCGTAACATTCCAGAGCTGGTGCTGTAAAGTAATGAAAATACGGTCGAACTCTTGCAGTTGCTGCGTATTTCCTTGCGGCTGAAACGGCACATTCTGGTCCGAAATAGAAGCGGTAATCCCGATCTCTTCTGATAGTTTACCTTCGAGTTGTAAATTTAAAGCTGAGTTAACAAATACGTTTTGCGTATTGCCAAAAGAAACGCCCCGGGTAATGGTACCATTTTTATTTAAGCCCGGTGTCCGGAACAATTCTTCTTTTTTACTTCCGATTTCTTCGGCGTATAATTTACCGCCAGGCAAAAAAACGGTATCATTTGCGGTAATTTTACGCCGATAGCGCGCCATGGCTAAATTAAACGGTAGCACCCGGTAACAAACCAATACCGAATCACGACCTAAATTTGTTTGGGTTTTCACATTACCCAAGCTATCCCGCGAAATAACTGGTACGGGCGGCCGTAGAATTTGAAATTGATTTAAATTCGGATTATACAGAAAGTTAAGGGTATCAGCAGCCCCCCGCAGGGTAATGGAACCAGGCAAAATGGTGAGGGAATCTAGCTGGATGGGAGTATCAGACAGATAAACCCACTTACAACGTTGGTTGGAATACTGCGCTTGGGCCGACCACAAAACAAAGCCCCAGAGAATTCCGATCAACCACCATTTATTCATGTTGCCACGGCTGGTAATTCAATAAAAAAGGTAGTTCCCTCGTCTTCCATTGTTTCAAACCAAATCCGTCCACCGGCACTTTCTATTCCGCGTTTTGCTACGGCTAAGCCAATACCGGAACCCGAAAATTTGGTACTAAAATTAGGAATAAACACCTTATGGTAAATTTCGGCCGGAATGCCGCTCCCATTATCTTTTACCGAAATAAGAACTTTATCCGGGGAGTTTTTTTGCAGGGAAACTAAAACGCAAGGTTTGCGGCCCGCCGGAATAGCTTGCAAGGCATTTATAAGTAAGTTGTTAAAAGTACGAACCATTAAACTTTCATCGGCCACCACCTGAAAATTACCCGCCGGAATATAAATTTGAATGCGATTGCTGGCATCCTGGTGCAGCTCGGCGCATTGTTGCAAGATTTGGGCAATATCAATTTCCTGTTGCTTTAATTCCGGCATAGCCGTAAAGCTGGAAAACGAAGTGGCAATATCGCTGAGGGTGTTTATTTGGGTAATTAGCGTTCCCGAAATTTTACTGATTAATGCTTCTGTATTTTCGCGTTTCTCCGCAATGGCTTTTTGTAAAAATTGCAGCGAAAGCTTCATGGGCGTCAGCGGATTTTTAATTTCGTGCGCTACTTGCCGTGCCATTTCGCGCCAGGCGGCTTCTTTTTCGCGGGTGGCTAATTCTTTTTTACTTTCTTCCAGCTTTAGCAACATGTTGTTATACTCATTTACTAACAAGCCAATTTCATCAGCCGAGTAATATTCTAATTTTTCGTTTTGTCCGGTAAGGGTAGTTTGTTTTAGTTTTTGCGTAACCAGTTTTAAAGGTACTGTTAAGGCCCTGGAAGCAATATAGGTAAGTACCATAAAAACAATAAACATGGCGGTAAAAATGTTCATTATGGTGGTAAAAAGATCAATCAGCTTAGAATCAAGCTCTTTTTCCGAATCAAAAAAGGGCAAGCCAATAAAAGCTTCTACCTGGTTATTATACTCATCTTTATAAAGCGGAATGTATAAGGCGTTAAACTGAATGTTACCGGCCCTTTCCTGTAACAACACCCTACGGGCGTGCCCTTCTTCAATCGTTACAAATGCTTCGGGGTTAATGTACCTCGACAAAAGTCCTGCCTCGAAAATAAGTGGTTGGCTCGAGAAGATTAATTTGCCCTGGCTATCGTAAAGGTTTATGTCGGTTTCTGATAAATCGGCGAGTTGCCGCACCTGCACGGCTAAACCATCCTGGCTGTCGTCGTTGCCATTCTTGGCAACGTTGCTCAAAAAGTTTTCCTGAATTAATTTGCCCCGTTTATAATAAGTATCTTCCAAGTCTTGGCGGTAAGAGCCGGTTACTAAACTGGCCGTGGCAATACTAATTAAAACTAAAGGAATTAAGATACCAAAGTTTAGATACAATTGAATTTTGGTACTAAAATTAGCGCTGAACTCCTGTATATACCGTGCCCGCATCAAGAAAAAGAGCAGCATGTAAATAAGCAGGTACAACGTGTGCACCAGGAATAAGGCCGAAAAATTAGAACCTACATCCCGTAAGGAATAACTAGCCGTGGTTACCACCAGTAACTTGCCGCCCTTCGTAGGAAAACCTAAATGATGGTACCCATTTACTTGCAACCCATTTATTCTTAACTCCGGATTGTCCAGGATGGCGGGTGAAAAAAAGCGCGTGTAATTATAATCACCTTCGTTGTAGGTCAGCTTTTTATCCTGGTAAAAAGCATAACTAAAATCCCGGTTATATAAAGGCTGAAAAAACTTTTGATCAACCAACAATTCCGGAATAACGCTGTAAGGAGTTAATTTTTTTAAATTTAGCTCCAATACAATGGTGGCTAAAGCTTTAATTACGGTACGTAACCGAATAAATTGGATGTACCTGCGGGAGTTTTGCTCTTCTTCTTCTTTAATTAAAAATAAACCGTCGCGCTCGGTTGGTACCGCATCGCGGAGTACATTTTTAATGTATAGCGGCAGGTTAATATCGCTATTCTCATTTCGGAGCGTTATATCATTCGGGTTTAAAATTTGGTCGTTTGCATCAAATACCAATACGTTAACTTCGTACTTATCAAAGTAATCGCGCAAATAATATCGTTCTATTTTTTGCGTGATAAAATTTACATCAATATAAGGGTCTAGCGCAAACTTGTTTCTAATAGAAATATCTGCCTGTACTTTCTGCGAAACATCATTCAATAAATACTCTCCTTGAATATCATTATCTAATAAAATTCCGGAAGCAAACTTTTGTTTGTTTACCAATAATAAATTCTGGTAATGCACGTACATGGCCAAACTCCCGGCTGCGGAGCTCATGCCAATAATCCAAAAAATAAATAAATAGGTTTGGTAAGGGTTAGCGGTAATATTCCGGCGAAAGCGGACAAAGATGATGGCTACAAAAAACAGTAAGCTTAAACCAAATAAAATAATACCGGCTTTATTGTTTAAGGCCCCAATCAGAACAAAAAATCCACCAGAACCAGTAAGCAGGTAATACCAGTACGGCGCTGTATTATCTGGTTGAACCGCGTGAAAGATTTGGGTTAAAAAATGAACAAAGATGAAAAATATAACGGTATGCAGAATAAAAGCCGTGTAGAGCAAAAATTTATAAAAAGAAAAATCTAAACTCTGCGATACATCCAACACGAGTAAAGAGTTGGTAAAAGAATCTAAATAAAACACGTACAATCCGTGCAGCATCAGGTAAAAGATTACAGCACAACCTAATTTTACTAAAATCCGCCCCCGGGTATTTAAATTTCTGAGCTGGTTGGTAATATGCAGCTTCCGGAAAATATAAGCCAGATTAAAAGTAAGTACGGCTAACAATATAGCATTTAACAATAAATCGCCGATGGATGGCGACCAGAAAGATGCGGCGTAGAGTTTGGGGTTGAAAACTTCCAGTTCCAGAACAGAAAACGGAAAATTAAAAAACAGGAGCATTATCCGGAGCCCGAACAATGGTATAATTAAAATAGCCAAGCCCCGCACAAACTCATCGCGCCTTAAGTACGACTGGCTTATAAAAATGAGGCAATAAACCAAAAATCCTATTCCTAAAGTAATAATGGCAATTGCTGCCTGGCTACTTTTCCGGACATCCGTTTCTACTAATTGCTGCAGCGAAAACAAGTAGGTGCCATCGGAAGTCCGTAATTTAGGAAAAGGCGAATTAGGATCGGTGAATAAACGAGCCTGCATACTCCCGAAAATGGCATCGTTTAACCCAGATTGCAGATAGTTGTTATTAATGCCAAAACTAACTTCCAGCGGAATATAGATAAGAATAGTAAAGTTCTGATGATTTTTTTTACTAACCAGATACCTCCCAAATTTAGATTCAATTACACTATACCCTTCTTTAATGGTAGCATTATCAAATTCAGTAACCGTAGTATGATCAGACCAAAAAACCAGCCGGTCTTGTTTTAAAATAAAACAGGGATATTGAGTTTTGCCTAATAACCTCAAAAAAAGAACGGTATCTTCCCGCAAATACGTTCTGGCTAATACCATATCCTGGTCGGCCGCATTAATGGCCTTGCTGATGTTATCCGCTACAAAAGAAATATTTTTATCTGCCGACGACTGGGAAAAATAAGTATACAGGTTAAGAATAGCGGCTGCCGCAAAACAGATGATAGCCGCTATTAAATGGATATAAGGAAATGGCCGGGATTTCAAATCAAAAAAGTATGGTTACACGAACTTATTCAAAAATTATGCAAATTCCGCAGAAAAGAACAGCTATTATGCTTTTAAAGTACTATTTCGCGAACCAGGTTGCATAAGAATAAACCAACTAAACCCAATGCTTAGTTTAACCCGGAAGCATGTTCTTTAAATTAAATTTTATCGAGTGCATTAAAGCCATAAGAATATGTTTAAATAATAATTTGTAATACCACCAGGAGCAATTTGCTTTAATGATCTAATTAGGCTAAATATAACGATGACAAAATTTAAAGAAATAAGTTTATTGTAGCGAGTGCCGGTAAATGAAAACATCAAAACTACTAAAAGCAAAAATCCCCGGAATTACCGGGGATTTTTGCTTTTAGTAGTTTTAAGAATGTAAATAACAGAACTATTTACCTTTATTTTTTCGATTATGCCGGTACCATAAAAACCCTACTGTACCCACCATAATGTAAGGGACCGACACCAAAAATAATATACCTTTGTTTAAGCCATTGCCAAATTTACTTAGCTTTTCATCGGCCCGGTTCGATTCAACCGACGAGCGGCATAAGGCACATTGTGCCGAAACAGGAATCTCTAGCATTGCAGTAAATACCACGAATGAGAACAGAAATACGAAAATTTTAAAAAATCTTTTCATACAATAATATTTAGCTAACTTAAATTTGATAATAAGGAGCAATCATAAAATATACCACTACGCCTGTTACGGCCACATATAACCAAATCGGGAATGTCCAGCGGGCAATTTTTCTATGCCGGTTTATTTGATTGCTCGCCGCAAAATACACCGATAATAATACCAAAGGTACGATTACTGCCGCTAACACAATATGCGTTATAAGAATTACGTAATAGATAGTTTTTAAGGTTCCTTCTCCCCCAAATTTAGTTGGTGGAGCTTGGTAATGGTACGTAACGTAAGAAATTAAAAAAAAGGCCGATAAAGTAAATGCCGTAACCATGGCAAACTTATGCCCCCGGATATTTTTATTTTTTACGTTATAGTATCCAATAATTAAAGATAGAGCAGTTAAAGAATTAAGCAAAGCATGCAACTTTGGTAAAAAAGTAACATCTACGCTACCTAGCTTACCTGTTTGGGGCACAAACAATAAAAAAGCTACGATTAAAGGAACTGCCACCGATAAAATGGCAATTAAAATCAAATAAGTACGATCGTTATTTTTCATTTTGCTGATAACTATGCAACAGCACAGTTATTTCGGTAATTAGGCGGTCTACGTCTTGCGCGTTGGTACCATCATAAATACCGCGCACATGTTTTTCTTTATCTACTAAAATTAGTTTTTCGGAATGAATAAAATCAGGCACGGTTCCGGGAACTTCCACGGCCGCTACTTTATAACCCGTCTGCGCTAAAGTGTAAATTTCTTTTTTAGGTCCGGTTACAAATAACCATTTTGCCGGATCAGCTTGGTACATGTTGGCGTATTGCTTTAATACGGCTACCGAATCCCGTTCCGGATCTACGGTATAAGAAATTAACTTTACTTGCGGATTATTACGGAAAGCCTCATTTACCCGTACCATTTGAGCCGACATTTTCTTGCAAACATCCTGGCAAGAAGCAAAGAAGAAGTTTGCCACATAAACGGTATTTTGCAAATCGGCCTGCGAAACGGCTTTGCCTTCTTGAGAAACTAAACGGAAGTCGGGAATTTTTTGAAAAACAGTATCTCCATCACGAACAATGGGCATTTCCGTATTTTCATCAACTTCCGGATAATAAAAAGGTAAGGCGTAATGGTTCGTACCAAAACCTTTTAAAAATAAAAATAAAAAAATAGGTACTAATAATAGTAAACCTAGTATTAGTACCTTCTTAGGTGACATATAATCGTATTATTTTAAATAATTATAAACACTATCGCCGAAGTAGGTTCCTTCGGTTATTAGAGCAATCAGTAACCAAATTAACAAAGCCGTAGGAATCAAAATACTCCAAATTAAAGATTTAGTCTCATGCTTTAAGTGCATGAATTCTGCTACGATAAAAAATGCTTTAAAAATGGTAAGTATAATAAAGATACTGTTCCGTAAAGTACTTGGGTCCATCATAAAGGCAAAAGCGAATTCTACGGCAGTTAAACCACATAGAATTAAGAATACCCGCCAAATACCTTTAGTTTGTGGAGCTGGAATATCGCCTAAAAATTCTTCCTCTTGTGAATGATGTGAATGCGAAGCCATATTTTTAAATTTTTTATACTGCTACTTAATAAAGTAAGAGCAAGTTAGATATATAAACTAATTAAACCTTAAAAGTGCTTTTTGTTAAACCAGGTAGAAAAAGGTAAACACGAACACCCATACTAAATCTACAAAGTGCCAATACAAACCTACCTTTTCTACCATTTCATAATGTCCTCTTTTCTGGAAAACACCATTAACAGTCATGATAAACATGATAATTAATAATACAATGCCGCTAAATACGTGTGTTCCGTGAAAACCAGTGATAAAGAAGAATAAATCGGCAAATAAGGGTGGCCCGTATTGATTTAAGGTAAGATTAGCACCAAATACCTTAGAACCATCGGCTAAGGTTAAGCCACCTTCTGTACCAGTTATAAAGTGAGCCCATTCCCAAGCCTGGCAACCAATAAAAGTAGAACCAAAAAGAATAGTCCAAAGCAGCCATTTTTCTACATCTTTTTTATCCATCCGGTGTCCAGCCTCCACGGCTAGTACCATGGTTACCGAAGAAAGAATAAGAATCATGGTCATTAAAGCCACAAAAGCTAAAGGCAAATCTACTCCGTGAAAAAATGGAAAGGCATTAAATACTTTATCCGGAATTGGCCAGTAATTCTGCGAAAACACGAATTTGTCATGCTCTCCAACATAGGCCAGGTGCCGGTGTCTGATTAAACCATAAGTTGTTAAAAATGCCGCGAATGTAAACGTATCAGACAGTAGGAAAAACCACATCATGAGTTTTCCATAACTGGCTTTCATGGGTTCATTTCCGCCATCCCAGGTTCCGGTATTAGGCCGATCTAGAGTTGCTGTACTAGATGTTGTGCTTGACATAGTTTGGTTATTAAGTATTCTAATTTTAACGGATAAACAAAGGTTGGCAATTACTGCCTAATAGTTTTATTAATGGTATACTGTTAAAAACACGTAAAGATACACCCAAAGCGCACTTAAAAAATGCCAGTACGTAGTACATAAGCCAATTCTTAATAAATTTTTGGCATGTACCCGATATTGAAAGGCAGAAAACAAAACAATGACCAGGAATATCAATCCTGTAATCAGGTGAAACCCATGAATGCCGGTTAAAACATACATGAAAGAACCGGATGGGTTTGATGTTGGTCCCCCGAAATAAATTTTATTAGTCACGAGTTCTCCCCATACATTCCACTGCCCTATCAAGAAAGTAATTCCCAGAATAAAGGTAACTAATAAAGCAATTTTTAAAATATTTATATTGTCTTTTTTAGCCAAAAAATAAGCCCATTGCATGGTAACACTACTCAGCACTATTAAAAGAGTATTTAATAGTAATCCACCAGGCAGGTTATATTCTAACCAGTTTCCTTCGTCGCGGCGAACAATGTATGCGCTGGTAAAAGCAGCAAACATCATTACAATACTCATTATAATTAACCACAAAGTAAATTTAAGCGGATGTATTCCTGTTGTGGTTCTATTCTCGTCAATTGCTCTCGCGTTCATCTCTTTCCTATCTATAATTTATCTAATACCAAGGCAATCTGCACAATTGGTAAATACAAAAAAGACCCAAACATAATACTCATAGCGGCCTTTTTAGAGCATGTTTGCATTAAGTAAAGTGTTTGAGCTAAAAACAATACCCCACACATTACCGCAATTATGGCTGATGTTTTACCAGTCATTCCAAACTGCAAAGGCAGCATGCTTAACGGAATTAGTAATAAGGTGTAAGTCATTATCTGAAAAGCAGTTTTTAAATTTTTACCACCTTCCATGGGCAACATTTTAAAACCAGCCCGTTTATAGTCATCATCCAATACCCATGCAATAGCCCAGAAATGCGGAAACTGCCAGGTAAATTGAATGCCAAACAAAATCCATGCTTCAATACTTACTACTCCAGTAGCTGCTACCCATCCTAATAATGGAGGTAATCCGCCTGGTATGGCTCCTACCAAAACACATATGGGCGAAATTCTTTTTAAAGGAGTATAAACAAAGCCGTATAAAATTAACGACATTAATGCAAGCACCGCCGTTAAGGTATTAAAGTAAAAGGCCAATAAGGCTATACCGGCTATGCCCAGTATAAAACTAAAAACAGCTGCTTCAGTGACAGACAAGGCACCAGTAGGTAATGGCCGTTGAGCAGTACGCTTCATTAACTTGTCCAGATCTTTTTCTAAAATCTGATTAACGATATTAGCTGATCCGGTTACTAAAAAGCCGCCCAGCATAATGAATAATACATTTAGGAATTCTAAATGCCCTTCCCCCAGCATATAGCCAATCGCACTCGAAAAAGCTACGGTACTGGATAATCGAAACTTCAGCAAACGAAAAAAATGCTTTACTTTCGTCATGACTAACAAGGCAGGCAATTCTTTTTCTACTTTTTCTACCAACATTATCTAACTGCCAACTTTAACACCCGATTATGGGCGGCGTAATAATAAACGATTAACATGTAAAACTGCAAACCAAATACAATGGTGGCTAAAACTAAATGTATTGGTTGTAAAGCAGCTGGAATGTCAAAATAGGAAATAATTATGCCCACCAGAATTTCTACACCCATACAAGCAAGTAGCCCGTTAGCTAACCGGCTTAAACGAGCATCATGCAAAGCATATAGTTGCCAGCACAAATATACATTCACTACAAATATAAACGCTGAAAAAGTGCGATGTATATAAAAAGTAGTCCCAATCTTACTTATCCAGATATCCCGGCCGGTATAGTTTAGTTCCGAGGCAATAATATCTACTAATTCGCGAACCTGAGTACCTAAAAGAATTTGCGCAAATGATAAAGCAATTACAAAATAAAAAGTACTGTAAACTTTATTACTTGCCTCTTGATGGAGTTGATGAAAAGCGCTTTTTTGCGAACGGGCAACGGCATATATCAACAGAGCAACTAATACCAATGCCAAAGCCATATGAATAGTAACCGTAATTGGCAAAAGATTAGTAGATACTACCAAGGAACCAAGCCAACCTTGAAACCCTACCAGAACAAAGCTGAAAAGGGATAAATAAAATATAACTGGATCTTTCTTTAAATACGGAAAAGAATAAATTAACGTGAGAAATATGAAAATACCAATTAATACTCCCACCAAGCGGTTTAGATATTCAATCCAGGTCTTTGTTACATTAAACTCGGTTTCCAAGTATTGCGATGGATGTTGAAAAATATTTTCAGCAACTTGCGTAAAACCTAAATTTTTTAAAAAACCGGCTAATTTCTCGTTTTTCTGAATACGCTTGTTTTTATAAACTTCCAGGTAATTTGTAGGTAATTGGCTAACATTAGTAGGAGGAACCCAACTACCAAAGCACTTAGGCCAGTCTGGGCAACCCATTCCTGAACCAGTACTCCGAACGACTCCTCCTACTAAGATTAAAAAATATACTGAAGCAATAGTTAGAACTCCTATATTTCTAAATCTTTTAGAACTAAAAGATTTATTACTCATATTTCTAGTTATTCAAGCTCCTTTTCGTTTGGCAAATTAGAAGACTTAGTTTGTGAAAATGGCACGGTTTGCGGAATATAATCTTCTTCAGCGCCTGGTTTAGAATAATCATAAGGCCATCTGTAAACAGTTGGGATTGGACCTGGCCAGTTACCATGGCCAAGTACTACCGGCGTAGTCCATTCTAATGTATTCGATTTCCATGGATTTTGCTCAGCCCGACGTCCGCGGAAAATGCTATAAACGAAGTTAAATAAGAAGAGAAACTGTCCCAGGAACGCCAGTATAGCTGCAATACTGATGAACATATTTAAATCAGCGAACTGGTTAAATGTTTCAAAAGCGGTCCAGGAATAGTAGCGGCGCGGGAAACCAGCAATACCCACGTAGTGCATTGGTAAAAACACCAAATAAACACCTAAGAAAGTAAGCCAGAAATGCACATAGCCCAATTTCTCGTCCATCATGCGGCCAAACATTTTAGGGAACCAATGATAAACGCCGGCAAACATACCAAAGAAAGCAGATGAACCCATTACCAAGTGGAAGTGAGCCACTACAAAATAGGTATTGTGTAACTGAATATCTACCGCTGAGTTTCCTAATAATATACCGGTTAAACCACCCGAAATAAATAAAGACACAAAGCCAATTGAAAACAACATGGCGGTAGTAAATACAATATTTCCTCGCCACAATGTAGCTAACCAGTTAAATACTTTTACTGCCGATGGTACCGCAATAATCAAGGTTAAGAACATGAAAACCGAGCCTAAAAACGGATTCATCCCGGATACGAACATGTGGTGCGCCCATACTACGAGCGACAGTATGGCAATACCTAAAATAGAACCGATCATAGCACGATAACCGAAAATAGGTTTACGCGCATTAGTAGATAACACTTCGGATACAATACCCATAGCAGGTAATATAACTATATAAACTTCCGGGTGACCCAAGAACCAGAATAAGTGCTGGAATAAGATAGGGCTACCACCCGTGTTTGATAAAGCTTCTCCAGCTATATAGATATCAGAAAGGTAGAAACTGGTACCGAAGCTACGGTCAAAAATTAACAACAAGGCGCATGAAAAAAGTACTGGGAAAGAAAGAACCCCCAGAATAGCAGTTACTAAAAATGCCCATATTGTTAAAGGCAGTTTAGTCATGGACATTCCGTTTGTACGCAAGTTTAGTACTGTAGTAATATAGTTAATACCACCTAACAACTGCGATACAATAAAGAGGGCCATTGAAACGAGCCACAAGGTCATACCCGCACCAGATCCTGGAATCGCTTGCGGTAAAGCACTTAAAGGTGGGTATATCGTCCAGCCCGCACTAGCAGGTCCAGTTTCCAAAAACAAGGATATGAACATAATAACACTGGATAAAAAGAAAAACCAGTAAGAAAGCATGTTCATAAATCCAGAAGCCATATCCCGGGCTCCTACCTGTAGCGGAATTAAGAAGTTACTAAAAGTACCGCTTAGGCCCGCTGTAAGCACGAAAAATACCATGATGGTGCCATGCAGGGTAACTAATGCCAGGTAAAATTCTTGATTTAACTTACCACCTTCAACCCACTTACCCAAAATAGGTTCTAACCAAGGCATGGTTTCGTTTGGCCAACCTAGTTGAATACGAAATAAGCTGGAAAGTGCGCCGCCAATAAAAGCCCAAATAATACCGGTTATAAGAAATTGTTTGGCAATTACTTTATGGTCCTGGCTAAAAATATATTTAAAAATAAATGGCTGATCATGATGGTCGTGATCATGCTCTTCGTGTGCTACCGGCACGTTATTGTGTAAAGAGATATCGGTGCTTGCCATGTGAAAAAATTTATTCGTTTCTTTTTTGTCCTACTAATACTAAGCTTTATTTAACATATCGGCTATAGGCCAAAGAAAGCTATCCTCTTATATGATACTTATTTTAAGTTGATCTTAGGAGTTAAAAATTTAAAATTTTAAAAAATAAGTTCAATTTTTTTCTTGTAGAAGCATTCATTTGCTTACAAACTTTAAACGTCTTCTAGCTTCCTATATTACACCAGATCTTACTAGCTGATAGTTTTATAGTTTTCGTAAATTTTTAAAATTTTAAATTTCTAATGCTAAAATCAATTATCCTAGATTTTTACAAGGAAGCTTTATTGGTTTCATTCGATTCCAAAACAATTCCTTGGGGCGATTTTCCATTTTGTAGTAATTCCGGCTTATCCGCTACAAACGCTTTCTGGCTATCTATCCATTTTTGATAATCTTCCGGCTCATCCACTATAACTACAGCCCGCATGGCAAAGTGGTTGGCACCGCAAATCTGGTTACACACCAACTCATATTTAAAGTCGGGGTTACCTGTTTCAGTTGCCATATCGGCCGTAGTTTTTGTTGGCACAAACCAAAACTTCGTAGGCATACCGGGTACCGCGTGCATCTGCGCCCGGAAGTGCGGCAGGTAAAAACTATGCAGTACATCGCGGGAGCGAATCTTAAATAATACAGGTCGGCCTTTAGGAATATGTATTTCGCTTGGCACTATATCATCTATACTATTTTGATCCGAAAAATCAATACCGAGTTCATTGGTTGCATCAATCAACTTTGTTTTTACGGTTCCTAATGCATTGTCAGCACCTGGGTAGCGCACAATCCAGTTAAATTGCTTGCCAACAATTTCCACCACTAACGCTTCTTTAGGTGCCGGGTCTGTGATTTTAGTCCAGGTTTTCCAACCTTTGAAAACCAACAGGGCCATAACAACGGCCGGAATAATAGTCCAGATTATTTCAATTTTGTTATTATGCGGAAAGAAATAAGCTCTTTTCTCTTCTTTATACTGGTAACGGTATGAATAATAAAATAGTAATATTTGAGTAATTACGAATACAATTGCCAGAATTACCATGGTCAGCCAAAACATATCATCAATCCAAACCCCGTGTACTGACCCTACAGGAATATGTATTCTTTTTTCAGCATTCTGGAAAGACCAAATAAAGGCAATGCCACCAATTATTAAGAAAAGTAAAAGTAAAACGGCGTTTACCTTATTACTTTTACCTACTCTTTTCTGAAAACTTCCACTAAATATGGAAGATAAAATTTGTATTCGAAAGAGTAGAGCTAATATGACTCCAATCAGAATTAATGATATTATTATCGCAAATGTAATCATTATAGGATGCTTTTAATTTTTTGCTTAAACTGTATGGTGAACACTTTCTTCCAGGAACGGGTGATTAACAGGAACCAATGAAGCTTTGCTTAAGCCTCTTGTGAAGGTTAACAAAAATATACCTAAAAATGTAAGTGCAGCACCCAACTCTATAAATCCGAAACCACTTTCCCCACGCAATGTTCCTGGCATGATCATCAAGTAAAAATCTAACCAATGCCCTACTAATATGGCTATACAAACCAATTTTAACATGATCATTTGGCGTTTTGCATCTCTAGTCATTAAAACAAGGAAAGGGAATACGAAATTTACTAGAAGATTAACAAAGAAGATCCAGGTATAATGATCTTGGTACCCGCTTAGTCTCTCCATAAAGTAAATAGATTCTTCCGGTATGTTCGCGTACCAAATAAGCATAAACTGTGAGAACCACACGTAAGTCCAGAAAATGCTAAACGCAAACACAAATTTACCTAAATCGTGCAAGTGGTTTGCATTAACCATTTTCATGTACCCATTTTGCTTTAGGATAATCACAGTTAAGGTAGTAGCAGCTAATCCGGAAACAAACCAACTGGCAAATACATACCAGCCAAACATAGTACTGAACCAGTGGGTATCAATTGAAAGAACCCAATCCCAAGCTGAAAGAGAAGAAGTAACGCCGAATACTACCAGGAACATGGCACCTATGCGAATGCTCTTATTATAGTATTCCAATCCGCCTTCTAAATCTTCTGCTAATGATTGTTTTCTCATCCAAAGGAAGAATATAATCCACAGGGCAAAATATCCTACCATGCGTATCAGGTAAAATGGAATATTTAAAAATCCGGCTTTACCAGCTATAATGGGATCGTAGTTTGGATTACCTACTTCGTATAAAGTATGATCTGTCCAGTGAAATAATTCGTGTTGACCAAGTAAAAATACGGCTAACATAATAACTCCACCTACTGGTAAGTAATAGCTTAATGCTTCTAGTACCCGCTTTATAAGAACGGACCATCCTGCATACGCCACGTATTGTACCGCAGTGAAAAACAACCCAATTACAGCAATACCAGTAAAATACACATTGTTCAACCACAAATTAGCGAACAAACGGTTTTTCCAGGTAATTGCGTGATGCCCGCCAGCACTAGCAGCTTCGTGTTCGCCGCCACCGCCGTGATGACCGCCACCACCGTTCATAGTTAAAAATATCCCCAAAATCAGCAGTACCAAACCTAGCCCAATCATCAAGTACAACCGGTTGTTTGTTCTTCCAGAAATATTTAATCTTTCTTCTAACATTATTTGTAAAATTTACGCTTGTGTTTAACTATTAGAACCTGGTTGGTTATTCTGTTGCTGTAGTACCTGTTGCTTGTTGCACATTATCACCATCTGAAGAAGAAGCTTCTGTTGCTGCTTCGCTATCTACTTGGTTGGTTTGCTCACCCGCGCCTTGCAGAACATTCTTCACGTACAACGAAATTTTCCACCGTTCCTCTGGATTAACCTGAGAACCATGGGGCATCATCCGGCCTTTACCATTGGTAATTACGTGATAAATATGACCTAAGCTGGCAGTTTTTAAAGCATCTGATTGCAGATTAGCTACCCCCTTAAACTTTTGACCAACTAAACCGTCGCCTTTACCTTCAGCGCCGTGGCAGTGCTGGCAAAATCTTTCGTACAACACCTGACCTTCTTCTAAAACCTGATCATTTACAGCTAAAGGATTTTTTAAATTATTTGCTTGATTCAAGCTATCATTCTTAGGAATGTGGTTGAAATAAGCCAGCTTACCTCTAGGTATGGTATTCTTTGCTGGAACCCGCATATTCATGCGACCCGGATTTATAGTGTTATAGTCTGCTTGCTTTAATGCCTCGTAAGCAACGTCGTCATACATTTGAGGCGCATACTGTGTTCCGGTGTCATTTGGCTCTTTACTACAAGAAAATAACGATACGGAAGCAAAGATTACCAAAGAATTTCTTAGCGTATCTTTTATTGTATTTCTCATTATTCTTCTACCTCCTTCTGGTTTACTTCCACAGCTCCATTCGAGCGAAGCAGGTCATTTACTTTAGTTATATCAGTTACTCCTTCTTTTACTTCAATAGCCATTACAAATTTATCATCTGTAGAGCGCACATCCAGTACGGGTACTTTTAATCGGGGGTACAAACCGCATACAATTAAAAAGGTTAAAACCATCCCGTGGGCAGTACAGAATACCGTTAATTCAAAGCTAACCGGAATAAAAGAGGGTAATGCAACATGTGGTTTACCGCCAATAATCATGGGCCAATCATATCCCATCATATATATCTGCATCCACAAGGCAAAAGCGAGTCCGCAGCAACCGTACAAAAAGGCAGCTATAGGTAAACGGGAACGCTTAATTCCTAATACATCGTCAATTCCATGAACAGGAAATGGCGTAAAAACTTCGTATATCTTAGTTCCGGCGGCTCTTATATTTTCAATAGCATGAAGTAAAACTTCTTCATCTTCAAAAACGCCAAGAATAAACTTCTTATTAGTCATGATGCTTGTTTTGATGAGTTACAGGTGTAGTAGCGTGCATGGATTTTTCAGGGTCTAAAGAATGTGGTACCCCTGAAGATGATTTTAAAATAGTTTTAACTTCAAACATGTTTACCACCGGAAAATACTTGGCAAATAACAGGAACAGTGTGAAGAATAATCCTAAAGTACCCACATAAATACCAATATCTATGCTGCTTGGCGAGAACATAACCCAACTAGATGGCAGATAATCTCGGTGCAAGGAGGTAACAATAATTACAAATCGCTCGAACCACATACCTATATTCACGAATATGGTAATGATAAAGGTAGCCACAATACTTCTTCTGATTTTACGAATCCAAAAAAGCTGGGGAGTAATAACGTTACAGGTCATCATGGACCAATATGCCCACCAGTAAGGTCCGGTAGCCCGGTTAATAAAGGCATATTGCTCATATTCAACACCAGAGTACCAGGCAATAAAGAACTCTGTTATATAAGCTACCCCTACAATAGAACCTGTTAAAATAATTACTTTGTTCATAGATTCAATATGTTCCAAAGTAATGTAATCTTTCAACCGGAACACATCACGGGTTATAATCATTAGCGTTAATACCATCGCAAATCCGGAGAAAATAGCACCAGCTACGAAATAAGGCGGGAATATAGTGGTATGCCAACCCGGAATTACCGCTGTTGCAAAGTCCATTGATACAATGGTGTGTACCGAAAGTACTAGTGGCGTAGAAACACCCGCTAATATAAGTGACACGGTTTCGTAACGAGACCAATGCTTAGCGGAGCCTTTCCAACCTAAACTTAATAAAGCATATGCCCGGCGTGCAATCGGTCCTGTTGCTCTATCGCGAATGGTTGCAAAATCCGGCACGAGACCTAAATACCAAAATACTAAAGAAACAGTAAAGTAAGTAGAGATCGCAAATACGTCCCAGAGTAAGGGAGAATTAAAGTTTACCCACAAAGAACCAAAGGTATTTGGCAAAGGTAAAACCCAGTATGCTAACCAAGGGCGCCCCATGTGTAATACCGGGAACATGGCCGCACAGATAACCGCAAATATAGTCATCGCTTCTGCTGCCCGGTTGATAGAGCTTCTCCACTTTTGGCGGAATAACAAAAGAATGGCAGAGATAAGCGTTCCGGCATGACCAATACCTACCCACCACACGAAGTTGGTAATATCCCATGCCCATCCTACGGTTTTATTTAAGCCCCATTCTCCAATCCCATACCATAAGGTGCGATAAACAGAGTAAATAAAAATGCCCAAAAAGAATAAGGCTACGGCCAAAGCGATTGCCCATCGGATATTAGGTTTCGCTTCTACCTGCCGGCTAACATCTTCCGTGATGTCATGGTATGTTTTTCCCCCAGTTACTAGAGGTTCCCTTATCGGAGATACATGCTGCATATACTTATTTTATTTTTCTTAGATTAATTCTTCCGTTTTAATAGTACGGACTTTGGCAGTCACTGTCTACAATTCTATTTCCCTAATTAAGCCAGATTTCTAATCTTCGTTAAATAGGTAACGTTTGGCTGTGTATTAATTTCTTCCAACACATGGAACGCTCTTTCACCTTGTTGTTCCCGTAATACTTGGGAAATTTGGCTTTCCGGATCTTTCATGTCGCCAAATATAATGGCGTTTGTAGGACAAGACTGAGCGCAGGCTGTAACTATTTCACCATCTTTCGGCCGGCGATTTTGTTTTTTAGCTTCTAATTTACCTAATTGAATCCGTTGCACGCAGAAGCTACATTTCTCCATTACCCCTCTGGCTCGAACAGTAACATCCGGATTTAAGACCATCCGGCCTAAATCTGAATTCATTTGCGGATTTGGTTCAGCAAATTTTTCGTTGTCGTAATAAGCAAACCAGTTAAAACGGCGTACTTTATACGGGCAGTTATTGGCGCAATAACGGGTACCTACGCAACGGTTATAAACCATTTGGTTTAAACCTTCTGTGCTGTGCATGGTAGCTGCAACCGGACATACGGTTTCGCAAGGAGCATGATTACAATGCTGGCACAACATAGGTTGGAAAATAACCGACGGATTTTCTGAAGGCTCTTCCATAGCATGGTATTTCTCCACAGTACCTTTACCTTCATCCGACTTATGCGCATCACTGCTGTAATACCGGTCAATCCGCAACCATTGCATTTCACGGCGATTCAACACCTCTTGCTTGCCCACTACGGCCACATTGTTTTCTACCTGGCAGGCTACAGAGCAAGAAGAACAACCAATACAAGAGTTCAAGTCGATGACCATACCCCAATGGTGATTCTTATATTCGTAATCTTGCCACAAAGAAACCTTTGCCGGAGTTTGAGCGCCTTCTGGTGTGGCTATCTTTACATACTCCGTTACACTTTTCGGATCTTTCTTATATTTATCTAAAGTAGATTCTTGCACAACCAACCGATCCATAATGGTATGGTGGGTTTGGGTTTGTGCAATTGGTTTTTGAGCTCCTGTTTTCTTTAGAGTTACGGTATTACCATAAACTAACCCATTATTAACAACAGAAATCAGTTTATAAGCATTTGCTCCTACTCCGTTAGCTGCCGGACCTGTATGCGTACGGCCGTAACCGGTGGCAATACCTACTGATCCTTTTGCCTGACCTGGTTGAATAAGCGCTGGCAACTCAACAGTTACCCCGTTAGCACTTACACTAAGTATATCATTTTGCTCTACTCCCATTTCCACGGCAATGGCCCGTGGTAGTGTAACATAATTATCCCAGGTTGCTTTGGTAATTGGGTCAGAAGTTTCTTGTAACCAAGGGTTATTTGCTTCGTAACCAGGCCCAATATTTACTTTCTCATAAATTACAGCTTCAATGCCTTTACCAGCGGCACTAGCTGCCTTATTTATAGCTACTGCTGCCGCCGCTAAGGTCATAGCGGGTGCAGTTGTTTTGGCAGTATTGAAACTAGAAACTCCAGTACCTGAATAAACTCCATCATGGATGGCTTTATCCCAGGCAGCTTGCGATCCTAATACACCTCGCCAGTTATTTTGTAAGTAATCGTAGTAAGAAGTATTATTACCAGACCATTTTAGCAGGCTTTCCTGTGCCTGACGGGTTTGGAATAAAGGGGAAATAGCAGGTTGAGAGAAGCTAAATTGTCCGCGTTTTGGCTCATAATCATTCCATGATTCCAGGTAATTATGATCCGGACAAACATAAGCAACACGCGCCACCGTTTCATCCATCCGGTCGGTTAAGGCAATGCTAAATGGCACTTTTTCTAGACCGCTAATTACTTTTTCGGCTTGCGGATGATCATATACCGGATTAGCTCCGTAGAATATAACGGCTCCTACCGTTCCGGCATTCATTTCATTGATTATCCGGATCATGTTGGCATCATCGCCTTGGCGTACCAGGGAAGGAGTTGTATCTATAGTAGTACCTTCAGCTCCGAGTGCCCGGTTAATTTCAGTTACCAACATTTGTACTGCTGGATCATTTGAACCAGCTACTACCAATGCAGCACCTTTGTTAGCTAATAACTCTTTTGCGGCAGCATCTAACCTAGCGTTATTGTAGGCAGGTGCATTAATTGGCTGAGCTGCAATTTTATTATATAGGGCAGCAACAACTAAGGCTTGTTCTGATGGTTTTACCGGCACCCGTATATCAGCGTTAGCTCCTGTAAGAGAAAGCGTAGATTCAAACTGGTAGTGCCGGGACATAGCCGGATTAGTTTTGCTAACCTTACGGGTAGTAATATATTGCTTTGCGTATTCAACCGGCGATAACCAAGTTCCCAGGAAATCAGCGCCAACACTTACAATTACTCTGGCTTTGCTGAAATCGTAACCCGGAATTACACCTCCGTTTGCTTTTAAAAGACCCGAAGCAGAGTTCGGATCGTATGTTACATGTTCAAAAGAAGTAAATTTTCCACCAAATTCATTAATGGCCCGCTTGGTTGTAGGACTTATTATGGTATTGGATATAAGCGCAACTTTACCTTTTACACCTCTTAACTTAGAAGTAATTTCACCATCTACTTTCTCCCAGGTAGCAGACTTTCCGTTGATTAAAGGAGCTTGCAAACGGTTTTTATCGTATAAACTTAACACAGAAGCTTGCGCTCTGGAGCTAAGGCCACCTTTAGTAACTGGTGACAAGCCGTTTCCTTCTAATTTTATGGGCCGACCCTCACGGGTTTTAACTAATACACTATTGTAATCGCTGCCCACAAAATAAGTAGAAGCATACCAGTTTGCGATACCTGGATCTACTTCTTCAGGTTTATTTAAGTATGGTATTGCCTTTCTTACCGGCGCTTCGCAAGCAGCAAGCGTAGTTGCAGCAATACCAAATCCTAGTAATTTCAGGAAATCGCGGCGGGGCGCTACTTCCTTATCACCTGCGTTATTTGTTTCTTTTACCGGAAGGAATTCAGCAAACTCATTATGTTTTGTTTTGTTGAATTCGGGAGTGTTTTCGAGCTCTTCCAGCCCTTTCCAGTACTTAATTGTTTCTTGCATATATATTATAAAGAAAACTCAGATTCTTAATTTAACTCAGATCAAGATTAATAATGGCATTTAGAACACTCTGTACCACCATTTGATGACACAGTGAATGCCGCTCCTTTATTAGCCTGATCATGCAGTTTTACCAGGTTATCGTAGTATTTATTTCCTTCGGTATTTAAAGGTGTTTCCCGGTGGCAGTTAATACACCAGCCCATAGTAAGCGGGGAATACTGGTAAACCACATCCATATTTTGAATTGGTCCATGGCAGGTCTGGCATTCTATTTTACCTACCTGGGTATGTTGCGAGTGGTTAAAGTATGCTAAGTCCGGCAGGTTATGAATCCGTACCCATTCGATAGGTTTGTTATTTTCAATGGCCCGGTAAATTTTTTGAATCTCCGGTGACTCCTTCTTGATTTGGCTATGGCAATTCATACAGATATTAGCCGAAGGAATGTTAGCGTTTTTGCTTTTGTAAACAGAAGTGTGGCAATAGTTACAGTTAATTTCATGCTGACCAGCGTGCAGGGCGTGCGAGAAAGCGATTGGCTGTGTTGGCTGGTAGCCTTGTTGAATACCTACGCCGTAGGTTTCTTCGATAACTGCATCCAAAACAATTACCGCAAATATTAACCCCACAATTACTTGTACGGCTCTGGATTTATATACTTTAGAAAAATCGAAGCGCTGGTTTACGATTTCTAAATCGCGGCCATCCAGATCTTTTTTACCTTTTAAATAACCGCTTAAAATGTTAGCGATTATTAACAAGGTAATTACCATTACAATAAGCACTACGATAAGGGCAATTAAAACATAGTCCAGGTATTTACCAGATGCACCAGCCGCATTTCCGCCACCTGGGCCATCGGTACCACCTTGTGCTACAGCCGAGCCACCGGTTGCCGGATCAGCTGGCAAAGCAGCAGGAGCCGCACTTGCTTTTTCAATGTATTTAAGAATGGAGGTAATTTGATCGTCAGAGAAAGCAAAGCTTGGCATTTGCTGTTTACCGTACTCATTAAACAAAGCCACTGCATCTTTGTCCCCTTTCTGCACCATCTGGGATGAATTCCGAATCCAGCTAATCAGCCAAGGCAATTTCCGGCGCTTGTGCACATCTTGCAAAGCCGGGCCAACTACTTTCTCGCCAATAGCATGGCAAGAGGCACAATTATTTTTAAACAGGGTTTCACCGGCAGCAGCAACAGCATCATCGCCAGAAGCAGTACCAGCCGTTAAGCCGTCCTGGGCTACAGAAGCCTGCTCACCTTGAGCAAAAGAAGTAGAAACAGTAAAACTTAAAAATAACAGAGATAAAAAGAACGAATATGTTGATTTGATTTTACAGCTAATCATAGCCAGGATCGCTTTTTTAGTAAGGTGAAACTACATTACGGGCACAAATCTACTATGCGAATTCTATTATTCAAACATAATAATCCAGATTTTTGAACCTTCTAATCTGTGCTTAATTTGAGGTTGCTTAATTACATGAATACCAATTAGTAATGACTATTTGATTACCTAATTTAGAATATTTTTAAATTACAAAATATGCATTAATAAAAGGAATAATTTTAAAAATATCCAGCCATTTACGGGAGAGTCATTCGAAAATAAAAACAACATACTTATTAATATAGATGCTGCTACGCTCTTTTACGGAGGCTCCTTCATTCTTTATATACTATTTATATTAGTACCTTAAATACTACTTTTAATTGAATTAGCGTTACTATTATTTATAAGCTTAGTATGTGTATGCGTTTTTAGGAATTACAAATACTAACCTATACAATTAAAAGGATATAGATTCAGGAGTTTTTAAGTATTACTCATTTTTTAAAAGAGAGTTTAAATTTTAACGCTTAAACACGCGTTAAACAGATAAATTCTTGATAATATACTCCTATTGAGTAACCACTACTATTTAAAATAATACTTTAACTAAGTTTCTTACAGAGGTTATTTAAAGGTAACGCGAATAATAGATAAATTAACAAAATCCTGCGTGTTGCTTCATCATTTATGTATACCTATAATATATACTATTATATACGATGCCAGCCAGCAGGTTTTTAATAAAGGTATCTGCTTGTTAGTAAAAGATTTATTCTTATATTTGCAACCTTAACTAAAAATTTAAAAATTTTAAGCCAAATGGTATTAAAAAATTACGAAACGGTCTTTATCCTGACTCCGTTGCTGAACGAAGCGCAGGTGCAAGAAACGGTCGAGAAGTTCAGACAGGTGCTTAAGGAAAATAGCGCCGACATTATTCATGAAGAAAACTGGGGGTTACGTAAATTAGCCTATCCGATTCAGAAAAAATCTACTGGTTTTTACATTCTGATTGAGTTTAGTGCACCATCTACTATTGTAGACCAGTTAGAAATTGCCTACCGCCGCGATGAAAAAGTAATCCGGTTCTTAACTACGGTTTTAGACAAACACGCTCTTTCTTACAACGAGCGTCGTCGTAACGGAGAAATGAATCAGCAGAAAGCTGCTAAAAGAGAGAAGGAGACCCAAGCATCATGAGTTTAGTTAACGAAAAAATCCACAAACAAGATACCCGTAAAAAATACTGCCGCTTTAAGAAAAACGGTATTCAGTATATCGATTACAAAGACGGTAACTTTTTATTAAAATTTGTAAACGAGCAAGGCAAAGTATTGCCTCGTCGTATTACCGGTACCAGCCTTAAGTTTCAGCGTCGGGTAGCGCAAGCAGTAGCCCGTGCCCGTCACTTAGCTATATTACCTTACGTTACTGATTCGTTAAAATAAGGAGGCCAAGAGAAATGGAAGTTATATTAAAAGACGACGTAAAAGGCTTAGGCTTTAAAAACGATATAGTAGAAGTAAAACCAGGATATGGCCGTAACTACTTAATTCCGCAGGGTATCGCCGTAATGGCCGATAAAACCAACAAGAAGATTGTAGCCGAAAATATCCGTCAGGCCGCTCACAAAGCGGAAAAATTAAAATTAGACGCTCAGGCTATTGCCGACCAAATTGGCGATCAGGTATTTGAATTACCTGCCAAAGTAGGTGAAAGCGGTAAAATTTTCGGTGCGGTTACTACCACTCAATTATCCGAAGCTTTACGGGCTAAAGGCATTGAAGTAGACCGTAAGAAAATCTCTTTCGACCAGGAAGTAAAATCTGCTGGTGAGTATACTGCTTCTGTAGCGCTGCACAAAGAAGTAAAACATACCGTACGTTTTAACGTGGTAGCCGAATAAGCTAAACTAAGTTTAGATATAAAAGTCCTGCTGGGTAAACCGGCAGGACTTTTTTGTTTTTAATTATAATATAAGCTTTGTTATAATTACTTCGTTAAAGGCTTATTATAAACCCAGCGTTTTTCAAATAAATACCCATTAACAATTTTTTAAAAAAATGCCTTTTAGCTTCCGTACCGAACTCAGTATACCACCCCAAAACCGGCGGCTGACTTTGCATACACCGGTTTTTACCGCTGGTTCTTGCTTTGCCGAAGTAATGGGCCAGAAAATACAACACTATAAAGTTCCCACGCTGGTTAATCCGTTTGGCACCATTTTCAATCCGGTTTCGCTTTTTACTTTATTGCAAGCGGCATTACAGTCACCGCCAACATTTACCGGGGAATTAGTACAGCGCGAGGAATTGTGGTTGGCTTATGATTTTCATTCCTCTTTTGCTGCCCCTTCGGGCCCTGAACTGTTAATGCGTATTCAGCAAGCAATAACGCAAAGCCATAACTTTTTAAAACAAGCGGATACTCTTGTTTTAACTTTTGGCACTGCCGTAGGATATATCCATAAGGCCAGCAACCAACTGGTGGCAAATTGCCACAAAATACCGCAATCGCAGTTTCAAAAACGCTTATTAGCAATTTCCCAAATAGTAGCATCCTTTAACAGTTTTTACGCTGTCCTGCAGCAAGTAAACCCAAACGCGCGAATTGTTTTAACAGTTAGCCCGGTTCGGCACCTCAAAGAAACCATCGAAGGCAATAGCGTGAGTAAATCTATTTTGCGGGTGGCTTGTCAGGAATTGCAGGAGCGCTATGCAGAAGTTAACTATTTTCCTGCTTACGAGTTACTTTTAGACGATTTACGTGATTATAGATTTTACAAACCCGATCTGATTCATCCGACGGAAGTTGCCGAAGATTATATTTGGGAAAAGTTTAAAACTGCTTACTTCGACCAGGACTTCCAGCAGTTTACCGAAAAATGGGACAAAATCAGGCAAGCGCTGGCGCATAAACCTTTTCATCCGGAATCGGTTAATCATCAACAATTTTTAAAAAAATTGCTTAACCAGCTAGAAGAGTTAAATACCAAAGTTGATTGCCGCAGTGAGATTTCTGCTGTAAAAAAGCAATTAATTGCAGGTTAAAAACAGGTTTTTACGTATGCCTATCACCGGCAGCTGTTTGCTGGTTTGCCACATGTAACCGATACTAACTATGAAGAAAGCGAACCGTTTGGTACACGAATCCAGCCCTTATTTGCTACAACATGCTTATAATCCGGTAGATTGGTACCCCTGGGGTGATGAAGCTTTGCAAAAAGCCCAAGAAGAGCAAAAGCCTATTATCGTAAGCATTGGCTATGCCGCTTGCCACTGGTGCCACGTTATGGAACATCAATCGTTCGAGCACGAAGGCATTGCAAAGCTGATGAACGAGCATTTTGTTTGTATTAAGGTAGACCGGGAAGAACGCCCGGATGTAGACCAGATTTACATGGATGCCCTGCATGCGATGGGTTTACAAGGTGGCTGGCCCTTAAACGTTTTTTTAAATTCTGAAGCAAAACCTTTTTACGGGGGTACGTATTTTCCACCGCAAAACTGGGCGCAATTGCTGCAAAATATTGCCAAAGCGTATACCGAAAACCGCGAAGAACTGGACCAATCGGCAGAGCAGTTTGCCGAACACTTAAACATTTCAGATTTACAAAAATACGGCATACAACAAGCTAATTCAGAATTTACCGATCAGGACTTCCGGCTGCTTTACTCTAATTTTAGTTTACGTTTCGAAAAAGAACGTGGTGGCATGGGGCAAGCGCCTAAATTTCCGATGCCGGTAAATTACCTGTTCTTGCTGCGGTACTATCAATACGACAATCATACGGCTGCCCTGGATCACGTAAACTTAACGCTCCGCGAAATGGCTTTTGGTGGTATTTACGACCAGGCTGGTGGCGGCTTTGCCCGGTATTCGGTAGATAGCGAGTGGCTGGTACCCCACTTCGAAAAAATGCTATACGACAATGGCCAACTAATTAGTTTATATTCCGAAGCTTACCAAGTTACCAAAAACCCGCTCTATAAAGAAGTAGTTTACGAAACTATTGCTTTTGTAGAACGCGAACTCATGAGCCCGGAAAATGGATTCTACTCCTCACTGGATGCGGATAGCGAAGGGGAAGAAGGCAAGTTTTACGTTTTTACTAAAGAAGAACTCCAAGAAATTATTGGCGCGGAGGAACCTTTATTTTCGGCTTACTACAACATTCGGGCGGAAGGAAACTGGGAACACAACCTAAACATTCTGCACCGCCGGCAAACCGATGAAGCATTTGCCGCTACACACCAGTTAGAGTTGCCCGTTTTAAAAGAGCTGGTTAAAGGCTGGAAAGAAAAAATAATGCAAGCCCGTTCTAAACGGGTTCGACCGGGCCTGGATGATAAAATTCTTACCTCCTGGAATGCTTTAATGCTGAAAGGCTTAGCCGATGCGTATTATGTTTTTCAGGATGAAAAGTTTCGCCAATTAGCTTTACAGAACGCTTATTTTTTACGGCAAAATATGAAAAACGGGTCAAAGCTGTTCCGGAACTATAAAAACGGAAAAGCCACCATTCCTGCTTTTCTGGAAGATTATGCATTGTTGATTCAGGCTTTCATCCGGCTATACGAAATTACCTTCGACGAAACCTGGCTCAACGAAGCCCATCAGTTAACAAAATATACCCTCCGTAATTTTTACGACGAAACCGAAAGTTTATTCTTTTATACCGATAAAGAAGGCGAACAATTAATTGCCCGTAAAAAAGAAATCATGGACAATGTTATTCCGGCTTCCAACTCGGTATTGGCGGCTAACCTGCATTTTTTAAGCTTGTATTTCGATCAACCAAAGTACGCAGAGATTTCGGAAGCTATGCTGAGCCAGGTAAAACAACTTTTGGTAAAACAACCCTCCCATTTAGCTAACTGGGCTAATGTTTATTATACCAAACTAAAACCTACCGCCGAAATAGCTATTGTGGGCCCAGAAGCACAAAGCTTCCGGAACTCTTTTGCCGATTTTTACTTACCCAATGCCATTTTCGCCGGAACCGAGACCGAGAGCCAATTGCCCTTACTCACCGACCGCCTGGCTTTAGAGGAAGAAACAACCATTTACGTGTGCTTTAATAAAACCTGCCAATTACCCGTAAACAGCGTAGCCGAAGCGCTGGAGCAGTTAGATAAAATTGGGTAAGCAGGTTGCTGGTTGAAAAGTTGGAAGGTTGGAAAGTTTAAAAGTTGCAAGGTTAGGTTGGTGATTGAAAATTGAAAAATTTAAAAAATTCTGATAATTAATGCTGGAGCGGGCGTTTTGCTCGTGCTTATTTGGTTGATAGGCATTAGCAGCATTTACCGGCACAGCTTCAATGGAAAACAACCACCCCTACCCCTCCTAAACTTAGGAGGGGAGCTTGTACCTCAACTTATCGGGTGTCATTCATTTCCCAACCTGTAACTTTCCAACTTTCTAACCTTTCAACTTTCCAACTTTCCAACCTTTCAACTTACCAACCTTCTAACTATTTGGGAAAGATTCGGGATCTTGCGACCTTTGCTTTAGCTGAAAACTCTTCGGCTATTTAAATCAGGAGAACTGTTGAGCCAGCCATTATTATTTCAATCATCAGAACAAGCTACCGAGCGGATAACTTTATTTGCCGACGTTATTCTGCCATTACCTTTACCTAAACTTTACACCTACCGCGTACCCTACGAAATGAACGACGATATCTTCGTGGGAACCCGGGTTATTGTACAGTTTGGGGCCAAGAAAATTTTAAGTTGCATTGTAGCCGATGTGCACGAAACGCCGCCTGCGGGTTATCAGGCCAAATACATTCTGGAAATTATCGATGAAACGCCGGTTGTAACTCCTCCCCAGCTTAAAATTTTTAATTGGATTGCCGAGTATTACATGTGCACCATTGGCGAGGTAATAAACGCAGCTTTACCATCGGCGTTAAAACTAAGCAGCGAGTCGCGCATTCAGTTACACCCGCAGTTTAATCCGGAGTATTCCAAATATCCGCTTTCGGCGGCCGAAGAAAAAATTATATTTGCTTTAGACCAGAATAAAACCCTCACCTTTACCGAGGTAGGTAATCTTCTCCAGATCAATCATTTTCATAAAATAATAAAATCGCTCATCCAAAAAGAGGCTATCATTATTTTTGAAGAAATAGCCGATAAGTACACGCCTAAAGTAGTCAAAAAGCTACGTATATCGCCGTACTTTATTCACGAAGCCGAGATGCTGGAAGAACTCATGAACCAGCTAGCTGCCCGCCCCAAGCAGTTAGACGTGATTCTGAATTACCTGCAAAAAGTACCCGTGCACCAAAATGTACACCTCAACGAAAAAGGCCTGGAGAAAAACGTGCTTACTTCCAGCCCCCATTTATCGTTGTCGGCGATTAATGCTTTAATTAAAAAAGGCATTCTGGAGCAGTTCGAGACAATCGTTTCCCGGTTTCCGGTAGATGATACCAAACCTCTTCCGGCATTTAATTTATCGGTACACCAGTTAGCGGCCCGCGACGAGATTTTAGATTTATTTGAGAGCAAAGATATTGTATTGCTGCACGGAATTACCGGCAGCGGAAAAACCGAAGTTTACATCGACCTGATTAAGAAAGCCCTGGATGGTGGCGGTCAGGTGTTGTATCTACTGCCCGAAATTGCCCTTACGGCGCAAATTGTAACCCGTCTGATTAAAGTGTTTGGCAACCGGTTAGGCGTGTATCATTCGAAGTTCTCCGACAACGAGCGCGTTGAAGTTTGGAACGGAATTTTATCGGGTCGTTTTTCGGTAGTTATCGGGGTGCGGTCAGCCATTTTCCTGCCTTTCCATAATTTATCGCTCATCATTGTAGACGAAGAACACGAATCGTCTTACAAACAATACGAGCCAGCCCCCCGCTACAATGCCCGCGAAGTGGCGCTGATGTTGGCCACTTACCACAAAAGCAAAACTTTACTGGGTTCGGCTACTCCCGCCGTTGAAACTTACTACAACGCCAAAACCGGGAAATGGGGTTTAGTAACCATGAACAAACGTTTTGGCGAGGCGGGATTACCCGAAATTGAACTGGTAGATACGCGCCGGGAAAGCCAGAAAAAAAACATGCACAGTCACTTTTCGCAAAAACTGCTGCATGAAATTGAGCAAAAATTAAAAAAACAAGAACAGGTAATCTTGTTTCAAAACCGGCGGGGCTATGCGCCTTACATTAACTGTCACGACTGCGACTGGATTCCAAAATGTAAAAACTGCGCGGTAAGCCTCTCCTACCATAAATACAATCGCGAGTTGCGATGCCATTACTGCGGCTACCACGAAGGAATGCCGCACGATTGCCCCGCTTGTGGCTCTACCATGATTAAAACCGTAGGTTTTGGCACCGAGAAAATCGAAGATGATTTAAAATTATTACTGCCTGAAGCCAATATCCAGCGGATGGACTTAGATACCACCCGTAGTAAAAACAGCTACCAGCAAATTATTGCGGATTTTGAAGCCAATAACACCAACGTGCTTGTGGGTACCCAAATGGTAACAAAAGGCCTAGATTTTGAAAATGTAAGTTTAGTGGGCATTATCAATGCCGATAGTATTATTAATTACCCGGATTACCGGGCTCACGAACGCGCTTACCAAATGTTTGTGCAGGTAAGCGGCCGGGCTGGCCGCAAAGGCAAAAAAGGCTTGGTAATTATACAAACCGGCAATCCTACACAGGGTATATTCCAAAAAGTAATCGAGAACGATTATTTGGCTTTATACGAATTTGAAATACAGGAACGTCGTAAATTTAATTTCCCGCCGTTTATGCGTGTTATTAAAATTACCGTTAAACACGTGGATGAGAAAATAAACGAGCAAGCCGCGGCAGTATTGGCGAAAGAATTTACTACGCGTTTACCGAAAAACCAGGTGCTTGGCCCGGAAGTGCCTTATATTTTTAAAATTCGGAATTATTACCTCAGCGAAATTCACATTAAACTCGACCGTGAACATACCAGCCTGAAATCGGCTAAACTCTTGATTGCCGATGCCATTAACCAGGTAAAATTAAATAAAGATTTTCGTAACATCCGGGTAGTGGTAGATGTAGACCCCGTATAAAGCTAGAGTTTACATGATAAAAACTGAAATCTTTAAAAAATTTAAATTTCGGAACTTAAAGGAGTAATTAAAGATTAGCAAAAATAACTATTGCGCTAGAATCAAGCACTTTTTTGCTAAATTCCTGTATAATTCATTTTTGTACTTTATCTATCTTCTAAAAATGAGAAAAGTTTATCTTCTTGTTTTAACTATTGGTTTGTTGTTAGTAAAAAACGAGGCTCAAGCCCAATCCGAAACTGCCGAGTTGATAAAGAGCGGCATTGTAAATGCCGAATTATTAGGCAAGGCTTACGGCACTCCTTTAAGTAAGGCTTTTGGTACCGACATAAATACCGGCTGGATTACTACCGGCGAAGCTTTTAAACCCGGTCGGTTTGAGATTAGAATATTCGCCAATGCTACCTTTGTGCCCCAAAAAGACCAGACATTTGATGTTAGTACGCTTGGGTTAAACTCTAACGTTCGGGTGGCCTCGGGCAGTGGTACCCAAGCGCCTACCGTTTTTGGGGCAGATTCGCCTGGCCCTTTGTTAAACGTATATGCCACCCGTCCCGATACAAAACAAGAAGAACAAGTGGCCTCTTTTAATACCCCACAAGGCATTGGAACCAACATTGCCCCTATTCCCATGGCTCAGCTTTCTGTTGGGGTAGTAAAAGGTACAGAATTGATGTTCCGGTTTATTCCCGAAAGCAAGGTGGGCGATTTAAAGCTTAATTTATGGGGTATTGGCATCAAAAATAATGTGAGCCAGTGGCTTCCGGCTTTAAGTGCCTTACCTTTCGATCTTACCGCCGCCGTAGCTTTTTCTTCTTTTAGATCTAATTATGGTTTGCAATTAAACCCTCAGAGCGGCGTAGCTAACCCTAATCCCCTGGATTATTCCAATCAGAAAGTTATTTTTAATTCCAAAGCTATTATGGCCCAGCTAGTTGCTTCTAAAACTATTTCGGTTATTACCGGGTATGCCGGCGTAACCTATAGCCAGAGCCATTCCACTACGGCCATGCGGGGCAATTATCCCGTAACCACTATCCGGGAACAAGCGCCTTACACCAAAGAAATTCAAAATATCACAGATCCGGTAAATATTCCTTTAGATTATAACCAACTAGGGTTAACGGCGGGGTTGCGCTTAAAACTATCTATATTGAGTATTAATGCCGAAGGTACCTGGGCCAAG
Organism: Adhaeribacter swui; assembly: GCF_014217805.1. Lineage (NCBI taxonomy): Bacteria > Pseudomonadati > Bacteroidota > Cytophagia > Cytophagales > Hymenobacteraceae > Adhaeribacter > Adhaeribacter swui. The sequence continues at coordinate 2,854,070 of NZ_CP055156.1, read as the reverse complement.
TACCCAACCGTTTCGGCAGGTATCGGTTTAGGCTTTAATTAAACTGGGAGCTAGTTTTTCAATCTAACAAGGGCATCGGTATATTAGTAATGCAACCCAGTGCGTTGTAAATAACAAGGAACAGTTGCAGCGTACCCACCATGCACGTATTTTTTAAATTAAGCGGGTTTGTTTTAGTTTTTGCGGTAATCAGCCGGTTAGCGGGTTGTAATTACAACAGCCAGGCTACTACTGCTACGCAACGTACCGATTCATTGTATGTGTTTAAACCGCCCATCGACCCGAATGGAATTGGTAAGTACTACCGGGGCCGGCAAATTGCCTATACCATGGATCACGCCGAAGCTAGCTGGCTGGAACGCAGCGAACGCGAAAAAGAAGAACGCACCGATTTACTACTCCCGGCCTTAAACCTTCACCCCACCGATGTAGTAGCCGATATTGGCGCCGGCAGCGGGTACATGACTTTCCGAATTAGCCCTTTAGTACCCAAAGGAAAAGTATTTGCGGTGGATGTGCAGCAGGAATTTTTAAATATGTTGCTGGATAACCGCATTATAAACAACGCTTTTAATGTAGAGCCTGTTCTGGGTACCGTACATAGCCCTAATTTACCCGACCAAAGCGTAGATGTAGCCTTATTGGTAGATGCGTATCATGAGTTTTCGTATCCGCACGAAATGCTGCTTGCAATCAAAAAATCTTTAAAACCCGGCGGGCGCCTGATTTTAGTAGAATACAAAGCCGAAGACCCTTACGTACCCATTAAAGCGCTGCACCGGATGTCGGAGAAACAAGCAGTAAAAGAGGTTACGGGGGTGGGCCTAAAATTTGTAGAAAACCAAAGTATTTTACCTTTACAGCACATTTTGGTTTTCCAAAAAAGGTAAAATTTAAAAAATTAAGGTTTTGTCTCGGTAAGCATAAATGGCAACCGGTTGTTTTAACTTGTAACAATCCCAACTATCTGCTTTATTAAGCCGAATTTTCTAACCCACTACTATCTATATTCTGATTGGGCTTATTTATGACCGAACCAACTCCGAACCAGCAACATAAACTTTTTGATTCTTTAGCCGCAGCCGAACAGGCTTTACCCTTAGGAAAACCCCAGAAGTTATATATTTCTGGTCGGGCAGAAGCTATTTGTTTGGTCAGAACACGAAAAAGCATTTTTGCGGTACAGGATAATTGCCCGCATCTCGGCGAATCGTTAAGTAAAGGTACCGCCAATTACCTCGACGAAGTGGTGTGCCCGTGGCACAGTTACCGCTTTTCTTTGCTTACCGGCCAGGAGTGTAATAACCGCACAACAAACCTAAAAACCTTTGTGGTAGAAGTAAAACCCGATGGTGTTTATCTGCAGGTATAATTAAAAAAAAAACAGGTCAGTGCTGACCCTGACCTGTTTTTTACTACTGAAGCTGATATGACCAGCAACTGGTTTCGCTGATTACTTTTGTTACTCATATTTTAAAGTTGCAGCTATATTATTTAAGCCGGATAAGAGTAACCGTACAGTTTGGCTATTTTTTTCTTTTTTAATTTTTCTACTTTTACCGTCATCCGAATATCGGCCAACGGGCGGTCGCGCGGTCCTTTTGGTTGTTCGGCAATTTTATCAATTACGTCTAAACCACTAATTACCTGGCCAAAAACGGTATACTGATTATCTAAATGCGGTGTACCGGCGTGGTTTTCTACAATGTAAAACTGCGAACCACTCGACTCTCTTTTGGGATTAACATAATCACCTTGCCGGGCAGCGGCCAGGGCACCACGCACGTGCTTAAATTGAGGGTTAAACTCTGCCGGAATCTGGTAGCCGATATCGCCGGCGCCATCATTAGTGGGGTCATCATCCTTCGAGTTTTTATCTCCTCCCTGAATCATAAAATCATCGATAATACGATGAAAAGTGGTGTTATTATAAAATCCCTCTTTCGCCAATTTTAAAAAATTTGCTTTATGCTGAGGCGTTTCGTCGTAGAGTACCACCACCATATTGCCGAACTGCGTGGTTATGGTAACTATATTATCTTTCTTGGGTTTCTTCTTGGCAAAACCCTCGGTGGTACTTGCTCCCAAAAACAAGAGTAAAACAAAGATTTTTAAAATAACTGTACCAATAAGTGAAGTCAGCTTTTGATAAACCATATCCAGATAAAAAATTAAAAATTTTAAAATTTGTATTCAGCTACAATAAGATCATGCCAAATGGATAAGTTAATACCCACTTAACTTTAAGCACGGGCTTTCTTAATAGAATCCAGGATTTCGATACCACCCATACCTAAAATGTTTTGGGCTAATTTTGTTCCTAAAGCATCGGCTTCGTGCGGAGGCGCCTGCAAAGTATCGTTAATCATTTGCTGGCCATTTAAACTGACGATGCCGCCCGTAATTTCCAGGTGCGCGCCGTGCAAAGTAGCCAACGCAAACGACGGAATGCTGCAACCCCCTTCCATGGTGCGCAGAAAAGCGCGTTCAGCAGTTAAACAAATATGCGTGGGTTCATGGTCCAGGCAATTCCGGAGAGCCAGTTTTTTCGATAAAGGCAAATTCTTGGCGCATTCAATGGCAATGCTGCCTTGTCCGGCGGCCGGCACAAATTTATCTTCGGGTAAAACTTCGGTAATTAAATGGCTGTATTGCATCCGGTGTACTCCGGCGTAAGCCAGCAATATCGCATCGTATTGTCCGTCTTTTAATTTCTGCAAGCGCGTTTGCAGGTTGCCCCGGCACTCAGCCGTAATAATATCCGGATAGTAACGCTTGAACAAGGCCCGCCGGCGCGTAGACGATGTACCGATTACAATTTGCTCGCGATCCAGGGTAAAGCTGGAATCAAAAGAAATAACTACGTCGTTAACCTTCTCCCGCTCCATAAAAGCCAGGATCTCTAAATCGTCGGGTAAGGTAGATTGTAAATCTTTGGCGCTGTGCACGGCAATATCTACGGTTCCGTTGCGCAGACTTTCTTCCAATTCTTCGGTAAATACGCCTTTTGCGCCTATTTTATCCAAAGAACGATCGAGCACTAAATCACCTTTGGTCTGGATTATTTCTATTTCTACGTTAAAATTAGCGGCACGTAGTTTTTCCGCTACATGGTGGGTTTGCCAGAGCGCCAGGCGACTGCCACGGGTAGCTATGCGAATGGTATTTTCAGCCGGTTCGGGCATGATAAAAAGTTTTAATTTTGTAATTTTAAAAATCGGGCAATTTGAATAGAAGAATCAATAAAAACCATTTTGGCATTGGCATTCCGTTCGATGTGGTAATGCGCCTGGTTTAATTCTTCAGTTAATAAGGGAGCGTTACTTTCGCGCACCACTTTCGAAAATCTTTGAATAAAATCGCTCTCTGTGGGCGGAATAAAAGAAATTAAGCCGGGATCAATGCCGTATAGTAATACTTTGCGCAAGCTACTTAAAGCATAATGCAAAAAGTTTTTCTGGTTTTCGCGACCCATTTTTTGAAATTCATCGCTTAAATCAACCACCTCCCCAAACTTATTGGCATAGCAATGGCGCATCCATTTCACAAAGAAATCGAAATAATCGTTGGTCATTTCGGCGCTGAGCTGCATCGCCACCTGCAGATTACCTTCGGCTAATAAGGTAACTTGCTGCGCACTGGCAGCGTTGGCTAAACCTTTGCGCGTGAGGTAAGCAATAATTTCTTCGTCAGTAAAGGCGCGTACTTTTACAATTTGCGTGCGCGACAAAATGGTAGCCAGTAATTTATCGTGGCTATTGGCCACCAACAAGAATATTGTATTGGAGGGAGGCTCTTCCAGAAGCTTGAGCAAGGCATTAGCCGCCGCTGGATGCATCAATTCGGGCAGCCAAATTAAAATAATTTTAAAAGTGGCTTCAAACGCTTTTAATGAGGCAAACTTTACCAACTGCCGGCTCTCATCTTTCGAGATGTTACCTTGTTTGTTCTCGGCGCCAATAAACTGCATCCAATCATTTAAACTCTGGTACGGATTAGTTAATACAAACTCCCGCCATTCCGCTAAAAACTTCTGGCTCAAAGCATCCTTGGGCTGCGCTTTGGTGGTAGTTACCGGCATTACAAAATTAACATCCGGATGTATCAGTTTATTTATTTTAACGCAGCTCGCGCACGTACCGCAGGCATCGGCAGCTTGCTTGTTTTCGCAATTCAGATAGGTAGCATAAGCCAAAGCTAAGGCCAGATTAGGGCTTCCTTCCGGGCCTAAAAACAATTGGGCATGCGCCACATGGCGGTTTTTTACCGAGTTTACTAATAATTGTTTGGTGTCGTCGTGCCCCTCTATTTCAGAAAAAAACATGCAATTTAGTTGTTAGTCCGTAGACAATGGTTCAAAGAAAAAATGATGGTGCCTTCTTTCATTGAACTTAATTAATGAGCAGTTATAAACTATGGTCTCTTGTCCATAGACGATAGACTTATTTATTAAATTTTCTTAATCCTAAAATTAACCGGATACAAATAGCAATTAAAGCAACCAGAAACATTAACAGCACAATCATTTTTACTGTTGGTAGCAATAAAATACTACCGGCAATTAACAAACTGATAAAGCCCATGCTGCTTAAGTTATTACCCACAAAAGTAGAAAGCGCTTTTTTATCTTTTACATTTTTTACAATTAAGCCCGGCAACATAATAGATTCTATAGACTGCTTTTTTCTGATATGATTGCCGATCCACCCGAGCAAAATCCCACAAGAGCTAAATACTACCATTAAAATAATACTATTTGGCTGCATGCTGGTCATTTTTAAATTTTTATAATTTCTCCTGACTTAAAATAGGTACTAACGAAAAATATTCTTTCTGATTGCTATACTTTTTAATTAAAACTAAACTATTTATTAAGGATTTAAGATTGGCAAGTTGTATACTAAGCGGCAAAACAAATAGTAGTTAGATTCTTGCCATTCCTTTTTTATCTTAATAATTATCCCTTTTCCCAGGTACGGTATTCTTTGGTTTGCTCGTATACATTGCTCAGAATACTTTTTTCAATTTCGGTGAGTTGGAGTTGGCGGCGTTCCATAGCGCGGGCAGCCGATTCAAAAAATTTCGGCAAGGAGTAAGTTTCCATGCCGGGAGCCCCACCCCAGGTAAAAGAGGGAATAAAATTACGCGGATAACCCGCCCCAAAAACATTAGCACTCACGCCCGTTACGGTACCCGTATTCAGCATGGTATTAATGCCACATTTGGTATGATCGCCCATAATAGATCCGCAGAACTGCAGGCCTGTGTCTTTCATGCCGCCTTTGGCATAATTCCAGAGCTTTACATCGGCATAATTATTCTTCATGTTAGAGGTATTGGTATCGGCTCCTAAATTTACCCACTCGCCCAACACAGAGTTTCCTAAAAAGCCATCGTGGCTTTTATTGGAATAACCAAAAATAACCGAATTGCTAATTTCGCCGCCTACTTTGCAAAAAGGTCCAATGGTAATATCGCCGCGCATTTTGGCGCCCATATTTAACATACTGCCTTCGCCCAATGCAAATGCGCCCCGTATAACGGCACCTTCCTGCACTTCACTATTTTTACCCAGGTAAATTGGGCCACTTTCGGCATTAAGTACTACGGCTCGCAGCTTTACGCCTTCTTCCAGAAACACGTTTTCGGGAGCGTAAACTACTGAATGCGGATCCGTAACTGGACAGCTTTGCCGACCAGCGGTAATTAAATCAAAGTCTGCTTTAATTTGCTTGCCGTTCCGGGTAAATATTTCCCAAACCTCCTGAATAATGGTTACCTCGTCGTTAAAGTTTTTAGGTACGGCGTTGCTGCTGTTGTAAAAATCAGCTAAGGTCTCAAACACCTGATCGTTGCCGTTAAAAGCCAATAACACGTTGTTTTTAAATAAAGCTTTGCCGGGCTTCAGTTTTTTAAGCGCATTCAGCAAATCAGCGTTTGGGCAAACGGCCCCGTTAACGTATAAATTAGCCGTTGGCTTTGGGCTGCAAAGATATTTTTTTTGTAAGTAGGGCTGCGTTAAGTAAGAAACCGCCTGGCCGGTAAACTTTTGCCATTTTTCTGCTATCGTTAAAATCCCGACGCGTATTTCCGCTACCGGGCGGGTAAATGTAAGCGGCAATAAGTTCGGACGAATGATTTTATCGTCGAAAAGAATAATGTTCATAGGGCAAAAATAAAAAAGTCTTCCCGACTTTATTCAGGAAGACTCTATTTAAAATAAAAAAGGATAATTTCCTTATTTTTTTGCGTAACGCTTCTGGAATTTTTCTACCCGACCGGCAGTATCCACGAAAATGTTTTTACCAGTATAAAACGGGTGCGACTCTGATGAAACCTCTACTTTAATTACCGGATAAGTTTTGCCATCTTCCATGGTAATGGTTTCGTTAGAAGTCATGGTAGAGCGGGTAATAAATTTAAAATCGCTGGATGTATCCTGGAACACTACTTCTCTGTAGGTAGGATGAATATCTTTTTTCATTGGTACTTATATGGTTATAAACGAGCTACTTTCGAAATTTAGGATGCAAAATTAAAATATTACGCTCTTATTAACAAGTATTTTCACAAATATAATTGCTATTTTACCTACTATATTTGTGAAAATTGATAAGTTACTTGAGTATTTTTGCAAGCAAATTACCTTAATTGAATTATGATGTTTACCGAACCTGTGAGTTTTAGCCCTAGTTCCTGCATTCTTACCCGCCAGGAAATTATGCAGAAAATTAAGCGTATGGCTTACGAGATTTACGAGAAAAACTTTGAAGAGGAAGTACTCTACTTGGCCGGTATTCACGAAAACGGGTATCAGTTAGCGGAACTGCTGGCTGCTGAACTGCGGCAAATTTCGTCGCTTACCATAAACTTACTGGGCATTACTTTAGATAAAATACGGCCTCTAAGTCAGCCTATCGCCTTGGAACCGGATAATCTTAATTTAGAAGGAAAGGTGGTAATCCTGGTAGACGATGTTTTAAATTCCGGTAAAACCATGGCGTACAGTTTACCCTTGTTTTTAAATGCCGAAGTAAAAAAAATAGAAACAGCCACGCTGATTAACCGGCATAATACCTTGTACCCGATAACGGTTACGTATACTGGTTTATCTTTAGCTACTACCCTGCTGGAGCACATCCGGGTGGTTCTTACGGAAGACGAATCGTACGGTGCTTACCTGATTTAAATAATTTCGTTGCAAAAAGAATTACCGATACTGTATCTTATTCCGGGCCTGGGTGCCGATGCGCGCATGTTTCAGTTACTCCAATTGGATGTTAGCCGATACAACGTGGTGATTCTGGATTGGTTAACTCCTTTTAAGCAAGAATCTTTGGTAAGTTATGCCCAACGAATGGCCAATCAAATTTTGGTAAGTAATCAGCCCATTTTACTTGTGGGGGTATCTTTCGGAGGAATGATAGCCGTAGAAATAAGTAAAATTTTAAAACCAGCCCGTACTATTTTAATTTCAAGTATTAAAACCAGCAACGAATTGCCGGGTTATCTGCGTTTTTTAGGGCAACTAGGCCTACACCCTTATTTGCCTTTACACTGGGTTAAAAAACTGCCTGGGCTTTATAACTGGATATTTGGCGCTAAAACGCCCCTGGAAAAAAAAATTCTTCATCAGATTATTCAAAGCACGGATCTTTCTTTTGTAAAATGGGCTTTTACAGCCATAGTAAACTGGCAAAACCAGGAGCAACCGGCTAACTTGATTCATGTGCACGGTAATCAGGATAAAATTTTTCCGTTATCGTACATTAAAAACCCGGTGGTTTATGCCGGCGAACATTTAATTATTCTGGGTAAAGCCGATGAATTAAGTTCGTTTATAACCCGGGAAGCCAACCGTATATTTTATTCAGAACTCTAAACAACACCAAACAGCTTATGCTTACGATATGTTTTGCCAGCAACAACGCCCACAAGCTAACCGAAATCCGGCAAATTCTGGGCGACCAATTTGATGTGAAGAGCCTGGCGGATATTGGTTGCCACGAAGAATTACCCGAAGAACAAACCACCTTGGAAGGAAATTCGCGACAAAAGGCCGAATACGTTTGGCAAAACTATCACGTAAACTGCTTTGCCGATGACACCGGTCTGGAAGTTCTGGCCTTAAACATGGAACCCGGCGTTTACTCGGCCCGGTACGCGGGTCTGCAGCGCAGCAGCCAGGACAATATAGAGCTACTTTTAAAAAATCTGGCGGGAAAAGAAAACCGGGCTGCCCAATTCCGGACTTCCATTACTTTAATTTTAGATAATAACTTGTTTCAGTTTGATGGGGTGGTGCAAGGCCAGATTACCGAAGAACCCCGAGGCACGCAAGGTTTTGGCTACGACCCCGTATTTATTCCGGAAGGCTACTCCCAAACTTTTGCCGAAATGGATGCTGTTGAAAAAAACCGCATTAGTCACCGAGGCCGAGCGGTTCAGCAACTCGTGGAGTACTTACATATTGTCTTAACCGATCCGAAACCATTGGGCGAAAGACCGTAAAGGTGGAAGGTTTAAATTTACAAAGTTTAAAAGTTGATTTTATAACAGAGAATCAATAACTGTTACTTATAACAATTGCTAAAATTTTAAATTTTTAAAAATTTAGTAATTCAACAATTTAATTAATAAAGCCGTGGTCTATCGACCATAGACTATGTACTAAGAAATGACATTTACTTTAACTGCACACGATAAAGAATCAAAAGCCCGGGCAGGTACGCTTACTACCGCTCACGGAACCATACAAACACCCATATTTATGCCGGTGGGCACGGCCGGCACCGTTAAAGCAGTACACCAACGCGAAATAAAAGAAGACATTCAGGCGCAGATCATTTTAGGCAATACCTACCATTTGTATTTACGCCCCGGTTTACAAACCTTAGAGCAGGCGAGGGGGTTACACCGTTTTAATGGTTGGGATAAACCCATTTTAACCGATAGTGGCGGCTACCAGGTGTATTCCTTGTCGGGTACGCGCAAAATTGTGGAAGAAGGCGTAAAATTTAAATCACACATCGATGGTTCTACGCATTTCTTTTCGCCGGAAAATGTAATGGATATTCAGCGAACCATTGGCGCCGATATTATGATGGCTTTTGATGAGTGTACGCCCTACCCTTGCGAATACAACTACGCCCGCAAATCCATGGACATGACGCACCGCTGGCTCAAGCGCTGCTGCGACCGCTTTGATAATACCGAAGGCAAATACGGTTATGAGCAAAACCTTTTCCCGATCGTACAGGGCAGTACTTTTAAAGACTTACGCGTAAAATCCGCCGAAACGATTGCTTCTTTTAACCGCGCGGGTAATGCCATTGGCGGCTTATCGGTAGGCGAGCCAGCCGAGATGATGTACGAAATGACTGAATTGGTTTGCGATATTTTACCCGCCGATAAACCCCGTTACCTGATGGGCGTGGGTACACCCGCTAATATTCTGGAAAATATTGCTTTGGGCGTTGATATGTTCGACTGCGTATTGCCCACCCGCAATGCCCGCAATGGCATGTTATTTACTACGCAAGGCATTATCAACATCCGCAACGAGAAATGGAAAAACGATTTTTCACCCATCGATGAAACACTAGGTGGTTATGCCAGTACGTTTTACTCCAAAGCGTATTTACGCCACCTGGTGCACAGCGGCGAAATGTTGGGTGCCCAAATTTCCAGTGTGCATAATTTAACGTTTTATTTGTGGCTGGTGAAGCAAGCCCGCGAACAAATTTTGGCCGGCAGTTTCCGGACCTGGAAAGACAAAATGGTGAAAGATTTAATGGTACGGTTGTAGTCGATGGTCGATGGTCCACAGTCAACGTGTAAATTATTAGCTGATCTGTTACTTTACCAGATTATTTCTAGTTACAGGTGATGGTTTAAGACTAATAAATTACTTAAAACTAATTTTGAATGTAGAATCCATAACTTTGCTAGCTCCAAACTTTACAACTTTCTAACTTTTAAACCTGTTAACTGAAAAACAACTTGCAACCTGTAACCTGCAACTTGTAACCCATTTATGAAATTACTTGATAAATATATCCTTCAGAAATACCTAAGCACCTTTGTGTTTGTGGTATTAATTCTGGTGGTAATTATTTGCGTAATCGATTTTACGGAGAAAAACGACGATTTTCTGGAAACCAATCCGCCGTTTAAGTCCATTATTTTCGATTATTATTTGAATCTGATTCCTTTTTACTCTAACATGCTAAGCCCGATTACGGTATTTATTGCTACCGTTTTTGTAACGGCTAAGTTGGCCGGGCGCACCGAAATTGTGGCTATTCTGAGTAGCGGCGTTAGTTTCCGGCGGATGCTGGTGCCCTATGTGATGGGAGCCAGCATTATTGGCGCCTGTACCTTTGCCCTGATTGGCTGGGTTATTCCGAACTCCAATAAAACACGGGTAGCTTTTGAGGTAAAATACATTAAAAAGCCTTACACTTTTGAAGGCCGTAACATTCACTTTAAACTTAACCCCGAATCGTACGCCTACATCGAAAGCTACAACAACACCGCTAATATTGGCTATAAATTTACTTTAGAAACCATTAAAGGCAATGAGCTGCTAGCTAAACTAACCTCCGATGCGATTACCTGGGACGAAAAGAAAAACAAGTGGCACCTGGATAATTACGTACTCCGGAAATTTGAGGGCGACAAAGAAATTACCCGGCAATACGGCCCTTTGGATACTACTTTAAACCTGCTACCTAAAGATTTTGCCAGTACCTACCGGCTCGCCGAAACGCTCACCCTTCCGGAACTGAACAAGTTTATCCAACAGAAAAAAATGCGTGGTGCCGACGATACCGAAATCTACCTGATTGAAAAGTACGAACGCTTTAGTTATCCTTTTGCTATTATTATTTTAACGGTAATTGGAGTAATCTTAAGTTCCCGGAAACGGCGGGGTGGTATTGGCTTGCAGGTAGCGCTCGGATTTACGCTGGCTTTTATTTTTATAATTTTTGTTATTCTAAGTCGCAGCTTGGCGCAAGTCGGTGATGTGAGTCCTTTTCTGGCCTCCTGGATTCCTTCTATTATTTTTACCGGCATTGGTATTATCCTGTACAAAACGGTACCACGTTGATGGTTGCAAGTTACAGGTTGCAGGTTTCAAGTTGTTTAAGGGTTGGAATTTTAAATTTTTTAGGATTCCCATTCAACTTCTTCACTTTCCGGGGATTACTTAAAAGCTAATCCGCAATATAACCATTCAACAATCTAATAATCATGGTCTATCCTCCGTAGACTATCGACTATCAACTAATCAATGGCTTCGTTCCGGCATTATTTAGAACTGCATTTTATTGTATTTGTGTGGGGGTTTACCGCTATCCTGGGCAAGTTAATTTCTATTCCGGCGGTGGAGCTGGTATTTCTCCGCACCTTTATTGCCGCTACTGCTTTAGCAATAATCATAAAGTTTACCGGCAAATCGTACCGCATTGGCCGCAAACCCATCATTAAAATAATTGGCGTAGGTATGATGATAGCGGCGCATTGGATGTTGTTTTTTGCATCGGCACGGGTATCATCTGTTTCTATTTGCCTGGCTGGTATGGCTACCAGTAGTTTATGGACGGCAATTCTGGAACCATTATTTTTTAAAAAGAAAATTAAACCGCACGAAATTGGTTTAGCCTTACTGATATTTTTTGGTTTATACCTGATTTTTCAATTTGAATTTGACCACGCTCTGGGCATATTAATGGGCGTTGGCTCGGCCATGCTGGGCGCGGCTTTTTCTATTATCAATAGTAGGTTAACCCGTACTTACTCCCCTATTAACATTACCTGCTACGAAATGGTGGGCGCCTGTATAGGAACTGCTTTGTTTATGCCTTTTTACCAGCTTTTCCTGAGTCCGGATAATACCTTGCACTTTGTTTTAACCACCATGGATTGGGTTTACCTACTCACTTTAGCTTTGGTGTGTACGGTTTATCCGTTTACCGGCTCGGTGCGTCTCATGCAACGAATCCCTATCTTTAACATGAACCTGAGCATTAATCTGGAACCCGTCTACGGAATTGTATTTGCCTACTTTATTTTCGGCGAAAGCGAGCACATGTCTACTGGTTTTTACCTGGGGGCATTAATTATTTTGTTCAGCGTGTTTATTCACCCATTTCTGGATCGCCGTTACGAAAGTCGGCAATTACAAAGCACCTTGCCAAACGGCATAGGTGGTGTGGGGCACGAGTAAAGTTTGAGTAAAATCCGGCGAAAAAATACCAAATACCGCCGAGCCGGAACCCGTCATGGAGGTGTAAATAGCTCCGGATTGGTACAGGTATTCTTTTAATTCTGGCAAAACCGGATATTTTAAAAATAAAGCTTTCTCAAAATCATTATCCACCCGGTTTTTCCAGGTAGGAAGCGGTTGTTGCAGTAACTCCCGTAAATTGTCGGCCGGAGCCTGGGGCACTACTTCCCGGTACGCTTCGGCGGTAGTAATATGCAAATCCGGATAAATAACCACGATCTTGTAATTACTTAAATCTAATTTTAACGGTTCAAACACATCGCCTTTCTCAATTGCAAAAACCGGTTTGTTCTGAATAAAAAAAGCGCAATCGCTGCCTAGTTGGCGGGCGTAATTTTCTAAGTCCGGTACGGATATTTCCAGGTTAAACAGGTTATTCAGTAATTTTAAGGTAAACGCTGCATCGGAAGAACCGCCACCCATGCCGGCCCCAATGGGTATATTTTTGTGCAAATGAATGCGAACCGGTTTTAAATTAAAATCTTGTTGCAGCAGGTGGTAAGCCTTTAAACAAAGATTTGTGCTGGCCTTGCCCGGAATGGTTAAGCCGGATGAAGTAAACGCCAGGTTAGTAGCCGGAATAATTTCTAAAGCATCGCACCAGTTTACCGGGTAAAAACAAGACTCCAGGTTCCGGAATCCATCGGGCCGCAAACCGGTAACACGTAAGCCAATGTTTATTTTAGCGTTCGGGAAAGCAATCATTTAAAAACTTTTAGCTCGCAATTTACAAAACTTTAATCCGGTAAAAACCCAATCGCGGCGGCACTTATAATTTTTTAAAAATTTAACGAAAAATGCAGATATTGAGCGGCAAGCTAAGCTCTTGATATGGTACTGAACAACTCTCGCTTTTCTGTTTTACTGCTAGTGCTGGTGCTTATTAAGTTTGCGCTTTCTTATGTGTCGGTGCACCCGGCTTACGAGTTTCAGCGGGACGAGTATTTGTACCTGGATGAAGCGAACCATTTGGCCTGGGGCTTTCTAGAAGTGCCTCCTGCTTTAGCTCTGCAAGCCTGGCTTACCAAAGCCTTAGGAAACCACTGGTACTTGGTGCGGTTTTGGCCGGCATTGTTTGGCGCTTTAACCATGTGGGTAATTGGCTTAACCGTGAAGCGCCTGCAAGGTGGCTGGTTTGCCTTAGCCCTGGCGGGTATTGGCTTTTTAGCTTCGGCCTACCTCCGGATAAATATTTTGTTTCAACCAAATGCGCTGGAATTCCTGTGCTGGTCGGTTTATTTCTATCTGCTTATCAGCTACCTGCAACAACCTAAAAACAAGTACCTGTACCTCTTGGGTTTGTTTATCGGGGTTGGTTTATTGAATAAATATTCCGTCATCTTTTTTCTGGCGGGCGCTCTGCCAATCATTGCTTTATCGCGCTATCGTGTGGTATTTTTAAAACCTGCTTTTTACCTAGCCATTGGTCTTGCGTTTTTAATTTTTCTACCGAACCTTATCTGGCAATGGCAGCATAAATTTCCGGTTTGGCAACACATGCAAGAACTCAAGGCCACCCAGCTAGACTTAGTAAAACCCACTGATTTTTTAAAAGACCAATTACTAATGAGTTTTCCGGGGGCGTTTATATGGTTAGCCGGTTTAATAGCCTTGTTACTGGCCCGCTGGGCCCGGCCTTACGCGGTAGTTGGCTTGATTTACCTGGCAGTTATTGGTATCTTTTTGTGGTTACACGGTAAAAGTTATTATGCCTTAGGTTTATATCCGGTATTATTGGCTTTTGGAGGAGTAGTCTGGGAGAGAATAGTAGCTATGAGATGGCAATTGTTTTTAAAACCGATTTTACTTTTAATACCCCTACTTTTGATAGCTCCTGCTGTGCCGTTACTCCTACCTGTTTTGTCGCCGGAAGCTACGGCTCGTTATTGCCAGAAATTTAAAGCCACTGGTATTTTGCGATGGGAAGACGGGCAGGATCATTTACTCCCACAAGATTACGCCGATATGTTAGGTTGGGAAGAAATGGCCACCTTAGTACGGCAAGCTTACGCGCAGATTCCGGTGGCGGAGCGCGCTGAAACCATTATCTGGTGCGATAATTACGGCGAAGCGGGTGCCGTGAATTATTACAATGCCAAATACCACTTACCCCGCGCCCACAGCACCAATGCCAGTTATTCTTTATGGAGTCCGCCCCGGGTAAATCCGAAAGTTGTTATTTTAGTAAGTGATGAAGCCGCAACTGACTTAATGCCGCATTTTAAATCAACCCAGATTGTTGGCCGGTTGAATAACCCCTTGTACCGCGAATCGGAAACGCACGTGAGTATTTTACGGGAACCAGACCAAGCGCTACTGCAACGCTGGAACGCCGAAATCATCGCTGAACGGCAGAAATTCGGGATGGAATAGCCAGAAATTTAAAATTTTTAAATTTTAGATTGCAGCTAAGGCACTTTCCAATTCCTGAATTAAATCTTCTGCTTCTTCTACCCCCACCGACAACCGAATTAAGCCGAGCGTAATCCTTAATTTCTCCTGTTTTTCGGGGCTAAAAGACCGGTGTGATGTGCGGAGCGGATGCGAGATAGAAGTAGTAACTCCCGCCAGCGAAGGCGCAAACGGAATATGTGGCAAAGCCTGCATAAAAGCGTTCACTTTCTCCAACTCATCGCTAATCTGAAAAGATAACATCCCCCCGAATAAGCCGTTACCTTGTTGCTTAGCCAACTCATGCTGCGGATGATTTTCGAGGCCAGGATAATACACGCGGCGCACTTTAGGATGCTGGCTTAAAAACCGGGCAATTTCTAACGCATTCGCGCTGTGTTGTTTTATACGGAGACGTAAGGTTTTTAGTCCCCGGGCGGCCAGCCACGAATCAAACGGGCTTAAATTTAACCCGTAATACATCACAATTTGCTTAATCCGCTTAGCGGCTTCTTCGCCTTTCGCCACAATTACCCCGGCGGTAACATCGCTGTGCCCGGCTAAATATTTGGTTACGCTGTGCATCACTAAATCGGCGCCTAAGTCTAATGGTCGGGTAATAACCGGCGACGCAAAAGTATTATCAATAATTAACTTAAGCTGATGCTCCCGGCACAGCGTTGCCATGCGGGCAATATCCAGCACCGTTAACAGCGGATTGCTTAAAGTTTCGGCCAGAAGGGCTTTGGTGTTTTGCTGCACGTAGGGTGCTAAATCGTAGGTGTGCTCGGTAGGCACAAAAGTTACGGTAATACCCAAACGCTGTAATTCCTGGTGGAGTAAAGTGGCCGAACCGCCGTAAATTTCTTCGGCGCAAAGCATGTGGTCGCCGGCCTGGCAAAAAGTAAGCACCGCTGTTAAAATCGCCGACATACCCGACGAAGTAACTACCGCCCCATCTCCTTTTTCCAGTTTATTCACTTCAGCGGCCAGTTCATCGGAATTGGGATTTCCAAAACGGCTGTACATGTAATGCTGCCCCGGCTGGTCGAAGTATAATTCCAGTTCGTTTAAATCAGAAAAAGTAAAAACCGAAGTTTGGTAAATGGGGGTTATTTTGGGTTTAATGGGTGCGTGTTCGTTAGCCGACATAATAACTCTTTTTGCTTCGGGGTAAATGTACTCGGAATGTGATTAATATTAAAACTCTATGGAGTTAAAGGACAAAGCTTAATGCCGTAAAAGCAAATTTTTTAATTTTTTCATTTTTGCATCAATAAAAATGGTTGGCTTAATAGTAATCCTTAAAAGCAAGTCCAAAATACTTCTGCATAAAAAAGACTTTCTGTTAATCAGAAAGCCTTCTTTTATCTCTTTAGTTTTATGGAGTTCCTGGTGGTATTTTAAAAGTATTGGGTGCCAGTTGGTTAAAGCTTCCGGTATTAGCTGATGCTACCGATTCGGTAGTTTGAGCCTGCGTGGCGCTTTGCCTCGTATTAGCGGTGGCATTTACCGGGGCAGAAGCAAATTCCGGTTTAACCGGATTAGTTGCAGGTGATGGCGCGTCGGCGGTTTGTGGGTTGTTGTTTACTGTAGGTACTGCCGGCTGCGGCGCTTCGGGTTTGTTGGGGTTGCCTTCCTGCGCCGCAGGCGGTTGCGGGGGCGAGGGTTGTTGTTCTTTCCCATCGCGGGTTTCTTTTAAATACGGCCGGATAATTAAACGCAAAGCGGTATCAAAAGCAAAGTAATTCCATACCCAACCCACAAACGTTACCAGCTTATTCCGGAAGCCAACCAAGGTCATTAAATGCACAAACATCCAAACGAGCCAGGCAAAGAAGCCCCCAAATTTGAATTTTGGTAAATCCACTACGGCCCGGTTACGGCCCACCGTTGCCATTACGCCTTTGTTTTTGTACAAAAATTCGTGGGGCGTTTGGCCAGCCATAATGCGGGGTAAGTTTTCGGCGAGTAACTCGGCCTGCTGAATGGCTACCGGCGCTACCATCGGGTGCCCTCTGGGGAAATCCTTGGTTTCCATGTTGGCAATGTCGCCGATGGCAAAAATATTAGAATAACCAATTACCTGGTTCCAGGTGTTCACATTGATGCGTTTATTCCGGCTCACGGCCTGGTCGGCTAAGCCCGGGATATTGGCGCCAAATACACCGGCGGCCCAAATCATGGTAGAAGCATTAATGGTTTTGCCGCCGCCAAATTTCACCACGTTATTTTCGAAAGATTCTACCGGAGCGCTTAATTCTACGTGTACGCCCATATCTTTCAGGTAATTTAAAGCTTTTTCCTGCGATTCTTTGCTCATGCCGTTGAGTAAAGTGGGTCCGGCTTCAATCAGGTAAATATCCATCATGCTCATATCCAGCTCCGGATAATCTTTCGGCAGTACGTATTTTTTCATTTCAGCCAGGGTGCCGCTTAGCTCCACGCCGGTTGGTCCGCCGCCCACTACCACAATATCCATCAGCGGGTCGCGTTGTTCGGTGCGGCTCATGAGCAAAGCTTTTTCAAAATTTTGAAAAATTAAACTTCGCAGGTTTAAAGCGCTCGGAATGCTTTTAATCTGCATGGCATTTTCTTCGATTTGCTTATTGCCGAAGAAGTTGGTAGCGCTGCCCGAAGAAACCACCAGGTAGTCGTAGCGAATATCGCCGATGGACGTTTGAATCTGATTGATCTCGGGGTGAATAGCCGTTACATCGGCCATCCGGAAATAAAAGTTTTTCTGACCGGTAAAGATTTTCCGGATCGGGTAGGCAATTGAATCGGCCTCGAGGCCACCGGTGGCTACTTGGTACAATAGCGGCTGAAAATTGTGGTAATTATTCCGGTCCACGAGTACAACTTGCACGTTGGCGTGGCGCAAATTTTTGGCAAGCCGCAGTCCGGCAAAACCACAGCCAATAATAACTACCCGCGGCAGATCAGTTTGAGGTATATTAATTTTCATCGGAAATTCAGTTAATTCAACAAACAGGTTAACCCTGACCCTGTTTTAAACTGAAATTTACCGCAACTGGTTACTTGTAAGGCCTTTTAATTGTTTTTTATTGATTAAAATTACAATTGTGGAATTTAAATTTACTTATCTTTTTTATCTGCCCGGGCCTCTATCTGGTTTTCTAGATCAGGAGGATAAAGAGTAAAACCAAGGTCTATATTTAGTTCGCCTAGTAATTTTAACAGTTCTGAGGGAAAGGAATCTGCTTGAATAGCAACATTTTGATAACCTATGCGCAAATCTATTCCAAAATCCAAAGTTGAACCATCAACTAATTCATCAAAAGTAACTTCAGCAATTTGAGCCTTATATTTTTTTATAAATTTGATAGCGTCCTTTATTTGTTTCTCTAAATCATCGAAACTTGCATTACTAACATTATAATTTATTCCAGACGTTTTATTTTTCCGGCCATTAGGTTTACTCTTAAGATAAGGTTCTCCTTTTCTGTATATAGAAACTGGTTTTTGATCTATTAATAGAATAAGTTTTTCAACATTCAAATTTTGCCCCGAAATTCTAAGTACACACATTTCTTATTTTTATAACTGCAACCTAATCGTCTTTATACTTCCGTTTTAAGTCGCCGTTTTTAATTTGGTTGATGAGTTGGCCCCAGGCAAATGGGTTAAGCAGCGGGTTATTGTTATAACGGTTAGGCATGGATTGCTTATTCAGATACATTTGCTGCATATCCATGGTGTTCCGGAAGTTAGCCGATGGCCCAACGGGCGTATTATCAAAAATGCGGGCCATAAGTTGTTCGTTCAGGTTTTTCTCGGCCGCTGTTTTTTGTTCATCGGGAACACGCAAAGCCAGGAACGCTTTTTTAAATAATTCTTCGGTAGGATACGGGAAAACGCGCACCTCGGGCAGTAAGGTGGCATCTTCTTTTAACTCCAGCACCACCGAGTAACTTTGCTTATTGTAATTTTTCGGAATTTTTAACGTTAAATGTTTAAAACCCAGCGCCCGCACTACCACGCTATCACCCGCCAGCACTGGCATCGAAAAGTAACCGTATTCGTTGGTAACGGTTCCCCGTCCCGCTTTGGGCACGTACACGGTTACCCCGGGTACCCCGTACAAACTGTCTCCGCTGGCTACTACCCCCGATAACTGTACCACCGACGATTTGCCTTGCGCTAAGGCTTTACCGGGTAACAAAAAACCGAAACCAAACAGTAAACCAAGCAATACTACTTTATGCGTATTTTTTAAAAATTGTATATAAAAAGGGTAATTTCGTAACATAGCTAACTTCATTCTTTACAAGTATACTATTTTTCTGTAGTAATCAGAACATATTATTCTTTAAAACTAAGTCCAATTTGCTAAATATTGGCGCTTGCCTGTTTTATTAAAAATCAATTTTCGGCTTAATCTGTTGTTATACGGTATAGCAAACACACATAAATTTTAAAAATTAACGATAAGCCTACTATTAAACTCTTTAACTAACGCAAATGCGGCTTAAACATTTTAACGTAGCTTTTGGGGAGCAGGTATTCAAAGCGCTCGGCGACGAATCCAGGCTGCGGATTTTAAACCTGATTTACCGGAATACCGAAATGTGTATTTCGGATATAGAACAGGTCCTGGATTTTACCCAAACTAAAACCTCGCGGCACTTATCCTATTTAAAGCTTTCAGGTTTAGTGGCCTTTAAGCGCATTGATAATTGGGTTTATTATTACTTACGCGACGAAACCGCTGAACTCCTGCACACTATCTATAATTACCTGGAAAAAGATGAATTGTTACTGAAAGACCAGGAAACTTATCAGGTTTTATACTCGAACCGCGAATTAGCCGTAAACAAACTTCACAACCGTAAATGGATGCCGCAATAAGCAGATGCAAAAGCAAAGTGAGCGGTTGCCTCTTTAACCCGAATTAAATTATCTCCGTGAAAATATTTCCCTTAAAAAACTATAAACACATTTTCTTCGACCTGGACCATACCCTCTGGGATTTTGAAAAAAACGCCGAAGAAACCATTCTGACGCTCTACGACCAGTTTGAACTGGCAAAATTTAAAAAATTTACGTCGGCCGCGTTTTACCAACAATACAGCATTATTAACCACCGCATGTGGCAGTTGTTCCACCAGGGCAAAATAACCCAGCAGGAATTACGCGTTAACCGGTTTACGCAAACATTAACCACCCTGGGATTAACGCCAGAACAAATACCTACCGGGCTACCCGAAGCGTTTACCACCCTTTGCCCGACAAAAACGGCCGTTTTTCCGTATACCTACGATGTTTTAAATTATCTGCAAAGCAAATACAAGCTGCATATTATCACTAACGGCTTTAAGGATGTCCAAAAAATTAAAATGACGTCTTCGAAGCTGCACGGCTACTTTACCGAAGTTATTACCTCCGAATGCATTAATTGCAGTAAGCCCGATCCTAAAATTTTTGAATATGCCCTAACCCGCGCCAACGTAAAAGCCGCCGATTGCCTGATGATTGGCGACAGCCTGGAAGCCGATATCCTGGGCGCCCAAAACGTTGGTATCGACCAGATATTTTTTAACCCGGATAAAAAACGGCACCACCAGCAAGTAACCTACGAAATAAGCTGCCTTAGCGAGTTAATGCGGGTGTTGTGAGTTGATTAGTTGAAAGGTTGGAAGGTTGGAAAGTTAAAAGGTTAGAAGGTCTGAAATACACGACAGATTTACCTCAACATACAGATATTTAAAATAAAAAACTCAACTTCTTAAATAATTATTATTAAAGTTGGATAAGCAATTAGACTATCACGATGCTGAAATTACTAAACTAGAATATTTGATAGAAAAGAATGAGTTGATTATTAGAATCAGAACTCATAATGAAGCAATATATGATTTGCGCTTTATAGAAATATTAGGCTGGGAATTTTCTTCCTTTGAAATCCAAAATCATCTTCTAGATTTTAGAATCTATAATTCCGAAACTTTACCGGCTTATATTCTAGAGGAGTATGAGGTTCAGGCGGCTTATTTAGATTTAATGAAAAATATGAATGGGTATCTATTTGAATTAGATCCTGCAACGGGGCTTGGTGGATATATCATAGCTCTGGATTTTCAAGAGAATAAAATTAAAACTTTAGATAATTAAAAAAGAAGTATTTAAACATTCTATATTCTAAAACTAAGGATTTAGAATATAGAATGTTTAATGTGACTACCCACAATAACTGGAATACGCCAAAGGGTTCCTTAAGTAAGCATAGATCTAAAAGTAATGGTTTTAATAGCCCATTAAAATAAACACGAAAGCCTGCTTCGCGTTAGTAATACTGGATTTAACTTTTTCATAAGTTAACTTTACACCTTTTAAACCCGCAACTAAGAAACCTAAAATATTATGTCAGGATTTTTTAAAGTACCGCAACCGGTAAATGAGCCGGTAAAAAGTTATGCTCCGGGTTCGCCGGAAAGAAAAGAATTACAACAAACCTACCAAAATTTAAAAAATCAGCAACTAGATGTACCCATGTACATTGGCCACGAGGAAGTACGCAGCGGTAATAAACAACCGCTTACCATGCCCCACGATCACCAGCACATATTAGGTTACTTCCACGAAGGCGATGCCAGCCACGTAACGCGGGCTATTGATGCGGCTTTGGCCGCCCGGGAACAATGGGCCAATATGCCGTGGCAAAGTCGGGCCGCTATTTTTTTAAAAGCCGCCGACTTACTCGCTGGCCCTTGGCGCGCCACGTTAAATGCCGCTACCATGCTGGGCCAATCGAAAAATGCGTACCAAGCCGAAATTGACTCGGCTTGCGAAATGATAGATTTCCTGCGGTTCAACGCGAAATACATGACGGAAATTTACGCCCAGCAGCCCGAATCGAGTCCGGGAGTTTGGAACCGACTAGAGCACCGGCCTTTAGAAGGATTTGTGTTTGCATTAACGCCATTTAACTTTACGGCTATTGCGGGTAACCTGCCGGCCGCTCCGGCCATGATGGGCAACGTGGTAGTTTGGAAACCCGCTTACACCCAGATTTTTGCCGCGCAATTTTTAATGCAGTTATTCCGGGCGGCTGGTTTACCGGATGGGGTTATTAACTTAATTTACGTAGATGGCCCGGTGGCCGGCGACGTTATTTTCAGTCATCGTCAGTTTGCGGGCATTCACTTTACCGGTTCTACCGCGGTATTCAACAACATCTGGAAAACCATCGGCAATAACTTACACCTGTACCGGGGCTACCCGCGTATTGTCGGCGAAACTGGCGGTAAAGACTTTATTGTGGCACACCCCTCCGCCGAAGCCAAAGAAGTAGCCACGGGCATTACCCGCGGAGCTTTTGAATACCAAGGGCAGAAATGCTCGGCTGCTTCGCGGGCTTACATTCCGGCTAACTTGTGGCCGGAAGTAAAACAAGCCATAGTGGATGATTTAAAAACGTTTAAAATGGGCTCGCCGGAAGATTTTGGCAATTTCATCAACGCCGTTATCGACGAAAAATCGTTTAATAAAATCACGAAATACCTCGAAGCTGCCAAAAATGATCCGGAGGTAGAAGTAATTGCAGGCGGCAACTTCGACAAATCCGTGGGCTACTTTATCGAACCAACCGTGCTGTTAGTAAAAGACCCCACCTACGTTACTATGTGCGAAGAAATATTTGGTCCGGTAATTACCATTTATGTGTACGAAGAATCGCAATTCGAAAACATACTGGAGGTAATAAATACCACTTCGCCTTATGCCTTAACTGGTTCTATTTTTTCGCGCGACCGTTACGCCATTGACTTAGCCACCAGCAAGCTGCTGCACGCCGCCGGTAATTTTTACATTAACGATAAACCAACCGGTGCCGTAGTAGGCCAGCAACCCTTTGGTGGCGCCCGGGCATCTGGTACGAACGATAAGGCCGGTTCGGTTTTTAACCTGATCCGCTGGACTTCTACCCGCACCATTAAAGAAACCTTTGTACCACCGGTAGATTACCGCTACCCATTTCTACAAGCAGAATAACAGCCAAACGGTTATTTGCCATAAAAAGTCCGGTTATAACAGAACCGGACTTTTTGTTTTAATGACTTCCAGAATTGATTTTTTTAAAAATTAATCAAACCTGAACCAAAAAAGTTTACCCGCTTTTCCGGAAAAGATTAATTTGCGGTTTAATAACCATTCGTTTATGAAAAAAATAGCTATTCTGCTGCTTGCTCTTACTAGCTTTAATTTACATTCTGTGTTTGCTCAAACTAAACCGGCGGAGTTTCCTTTGTACGAAGGTAAAATCCCCAATGAAAATCCCGGGCCGAACGAAGAAAAATCAGAAACCGACGGTATTTTGCGCATTAGTAAGGTGCGCAAACCAACGTTAACCGCTTACTTACCAGCTAAAGATAAAGCAACGGGTGCCGCGGTGGTAATTTGCCCGGGTGGCGGTTACTCTATTTTGGCAGCCGCCCACGAAGGCGTAGATATTGCCCGTAAATTTAACGAACAAGGCATTGCTGCTTTTGTGGTAAAATACCGTTTACCCAGCGCTAAAACCTCTACTAACCCAGAAATTGCACCCCTGCAAGATGCGCAGCAAGCCATTCGGGTGGTACGTAAACGGGCGGCGGAGTGGCAGGTAGATCCGCAGCGCATCGGCATTATCGGCTTTTCGGCCGGTGGTCATTTAGCCTCTACGGCCGGTACGCATTTTCAAAAAGCCGTTATCCCCAACCCCGATAATATCTCGGTCCGGCCGGATTTTATGATTTTGGTTTACCCGGTAATCAGCAGCCAACCCGGAGTAGCGCATACAGGTTCTTTCGAAAACTTATTGGGCAAGAATGCTTCGCCGGAAAAATTAAAAGAATACAGCAACGAGCAACAAGTTACCGCTCAAACCCCGCCTACTTTTTTGGTGCATGCTTCCGATGATAAAGTGGTACCGCCTAATAACAGTATTTTATTTTACCAGGCCTTGCAACAACAAAATATCCCCGCCGAAATGCATATCTACCCCAAAGGTGGGCACGGTTTCGGACTTAAAAACCCCACTACTCCGGATTATTGGTTCGACCGTTGTTTAAATTGGATGATAGCAAGCCAAATAGTACCGGCTGCTTCTAGTAAATAAAAATTAAAGCAACCGGCCTTTTCTCTTTTAAGAAAAGGCCGGTCGCTATTTATACCCAAAACATACTACCTGAATTATCGTTTTATAGATAAAATTTTAAAATCTGTGTAAAACAGCCAACATTAAAATAGGATTAAAACAAAAAAGTTATTTTCTGCTTTTTCCTGTTTCAATCGAGTTATTAAGTAAAGGGCATGCAACATTCCGAATCTTCAAAGTAATTTATAATAATTCTAAAAATGGCCTAAACCACCTTACTGCTAGTTATTAAGGCAGTTATCAATTTTAAACCGCTTTATTACAATTAACTTTATTTTAGCCGACTAGTTAACAAACGTCACATTTTTTGAATCTTTCTGATTTATCCGTACTTTTGCTCCCAAATTTTAACAACCGATTTGTTAGAGATGGAAACAGCCACAACTGCTCAATTACCTTCCGATTATTTACCGATATTAATACAATTTGCCGCCGCTTTAGGCTTTGTTATTTTCGCTATTGTAGTTACCCACTTAATCGGCCCTAAACGCCACAGTAAAGTAAAAGATGCCGCTTGGGAATGCGGCGTAGAATCCGTAGGTAATGCCCGTACGCCGGTGTCCTATAAATACTTTATGACCGCTATTCTTTTTGTACTTTTTGACGTAGAAGTAATTTTCCTTTATCCCTGGGCCGTTAATTTCCGGGGTTTAGGCATGGAAGGCTTTATTCAGATGATTGTATTTATGGCCATGCTGATGTTAGGATTCTTCTACGTAATTAAGAAAGGAATATTAAAATGGGAGTAACTCCTGCCTAAATACTTAGGTGTGGATAAACTTTTAAGATTATAGCCGTGTTAAGATTTAGGATATTTCTTATTCTTAACTTCTAAATTGAAACTATCATGAGTAATATAAAAACGGTAGAGGCGCCCGAAGGCGTAGAAGGACAAGGCTTTTTTGCTACTTCTCTGGAAAAAGTAGTAGGTATTGCCCGCAGTAACTCGCTTTGGCCGCTACCTTTTGCTACTTCCTGCTGCGGTATTGAATTTATGGCCACCATGGGCTCTACGTATGATATAGCCCGTTTTGGTTCTGAGCGACCCAGTTTCTCGCCCCGCCAAGCCGACTTGTTAATGGTAATGGGTACTATTGCTAAAAAAATGGCACCTATTGTAAAGCAGGTTTACGAGCAAATGGCCGAACCGCGTTGGGTATTAGCTATGGGGGCTTGTGCTTGCAGTGGCGGTATTTTTGATACATACAGCGTTTTACAAGGCATTGACCGCATTATCCCGGTAGACGTGTACATCCCTGGATGTCCGCCTCGTCCGGAGCAAGTGCTGGATGGTTTAATGCAGGTGCAGGAATTAGCTAAAAACGAATCTTTACGTCGCCGGAACTCGCCGGAATATCAGGAACTATTGGCTTCTTACAACATTAAATAATCCATGGCCGAGCAAGGGTTAACCAACCAACAAGTTTTAGAAAATATTACTGCAAAATTTGGCGAAGCCATTTTTAATGTGGAGGAGCCTTACGGCTTGTTAACCGTAACTACCACCCGCGATCAAATTATTCCTTTACTCACGCATTTATACAACGATGCCGAGCTTAAAATGAATTTCCTCACTACCATGTGCGGTATTCATTATCCGGATAACAAAGAGCAGGAGTTAGGGGTTATCTATCACGTGCATAGCCTGGTACACAATGTGCGTCTCCGGATAAAGATTTTCTTTCCAATTGACAATCCGGTGGTGCCAACGGCTACCAATTTGTACGCGGCGGCCAACTGGATGGAACGCGAAGCTTTTGATTTTTACGGTATTCAGTTCGAAGGTCATCCAAATCTCATCCGCATTTTAAATGTAGAAGACATGACTTATCACCCCATGCGCAAGCACTATCCATTGGAAGATGGTACCCGGGAAGATAAGGTAGATACTTTATTTGGACGCTAATATAGAAGTACATGTTGTTCGTTGCCTGGCAATTAAATGTATTTAAAACCAAGTATTAAATTGCCGTAACGAATAAATTTAAAAAATTAACCTAGCGTTACTTGTTTAAAGTGGAAGATAGAAAGCGGAGAGCAATAAGTAACGAACAACGGAAAACGCTAACATGGCAGAAATTATAACAGAAGAAAAAGTGAACACCAACACAGGAGTTGAAAAAATTCCGGATTCACTGCCTGCGCAATATAACGAAAACGAACGCGAACTTACCACGCTTAACCTGGGGCCGACGCACCCGGCTACGCACGGTATTTTTCAAAATATTTTGCAAATGGACGGGGAACGGATTGTTTCCGGAGTACCTACCATTGGCTACATTCACCGGGCTTTCGAGAAAATAGCCGAGCGCCGTCCATTTTACCAGATTACCCCCCTCACCGACCGGATGAACTACTGCTCCTCGCCTATTAATAATATGGGCTGGTGGATGACCGTAGAAAAGCTATTAGGCGTGAAAACGCCGAAGCGGGCGGACTATATCCGGGTAATTGTAATGGAACTGGCCCGGATTGCCGACCACCTGATTTGTAATAGTATTTTGGGCGTAGACTCGGGTGCTTTTACTGGTTTCTTGTACGTGTTTCAGGAGCGGGAAAAAATTTACGAGATTTACGAAGAAATTAGCGGTGCCCGTTTAACTACCAACATGGGCCGGATTGGGGGCATGGAGCGCGATTTATCGCCGGTTGCTATCCACAAGCTTCGCGAATGGATTGCCGGGTTCCCGAAAGTGATGAAGGAATTCGAAGCCATGTTTACCCGGAACCGCATTTTCGTAGATCGTATTAAAAACGTTGGCCCAATTACGGCGGAACGTGCTCTGAATTATGGCTTTACCGGCCCTAACTTACGGGCTGCTGGCGTAGACTACGATGTACGGGTAATGAACCCTTACTCGTCTTACCAGGATTTTGATTTTGAAATACCAGTAGGTACCACCGGCGATACTTATGATCGTTTCATGGTTCGGAACGAAGAAATCTGGCAAAGCTTCCGGATTGTGCAGCAAGCCCTGGAAAACTTACCCGAAGGACCGTACCATGCCGATGCTCCAGAGTACTTTTTGCCGCCAAAGCAAGCTGTTTATAAAAACATGGAAGCTTTAATTTATCACTTCAAAATTATTATGGGTGAAATTGAAGCTCCGGTTGGTGAAGTGTACCATTCGGTAGAAGGTGGTAATGGCGAGTTAGGTTTTTATTTAATCAGCGACGGAGGCCGTACGCCTTACCGCTTACATTTCCGGCGCCCTTGCTTTATATATTACCAAGCCTATCCCGAAATGGTGGTAGGCACTCAGTTATCCGATGCTATTTTAATTTTAAGTAGCATGAACGTAATTGCGGGAGAATTAGACGCTTAAAATAATAGATTCAGCCGACTACTCATTATAGGTAATCGGCTGAAATTCTTTAATGAATAGATGAACGAAATAACAACTCAAGCCGAAGTACAATTTTCTGAAGAGGCAATGGCCGAAATCAGAAGATATATTTCACACTACCCCCCGGATCGGAAAAAATCAGCTCTGCTTCCTATCCTGCACATTGCGCAGGCGGAGTTTGGTGGTTGGGTAAGCCCCGCGGTTCAAGATAAAGTGGCCGAGATCTTAGAAATTCAACCGATTGAGGTTTACGAAGTAGCCACTTTTTACACCATGTTTAATTTAAAACCGGTAGGTAAGCACGTTTTGGAAGTGTGCCGCACTGGGCCTTGCATGTTACGTGGCGCCGACCAGTTAATTGAGCATCTGGAAAACCGCCTTAGTTGCCACGTAGGAGAAAATAGCGCCGATGGCATGTTTACTTTAAAAACGGTAGAGTGTTTAGCTGCTTGTGGTTTTGGCCCGATGCTGCAAATTCGGGAAAAGTATTACGAGAACCTCGATCCGGAAAAAATAGATCAGTTACTCGACGATTTGAGAAAGCAATAATTTAGGAATAAGCCGTTAGGTATCCGCTATAAGGGTTTTGATCATTATTCCGGATTGAACAGCTTTCATCTAAATAGAAAATTTTTAAAATTTTATTAGTCTTGATACTTGTGTCCTGATACATGTGTCTTAGAAAGGATAGATAATAATGGGACTTAAAATATTAACCGAACATATAAACGTACCAGGCATTAATACTTTCGAAACTTACCGTAAAATGGGTGGGTATCGGTCGGTAGAAAAAGCTTTAAAAACCATGACGCCCGACGAAGTGGTGGACGAGGTAAAAAAATCTGGTTTACGTGGCCGCGGTGGTGCCGGGTTCCCAACCGGTATGAAGTGGAGCTTTTTGGCTAAACCAGAAGGCAAACCCCGCTACTTAGTTTGCAATGCCGACGAATCAGAACCAGGCACTTTTAAAGACCGGGTTTTGATGGAAAAAATACCGCACGCCTTAATTGAGGGCATGATCACCTCCAGCTACGCTTTAGGTGCCCGAACTTCTTATATCTACATTCGGGGCGAGCTCATGTTTGTGCTGCGAATTTTAGAAAAAGCCATTGCTGAAGCTTACGCAGCAGGATTTTTGGGCGAGAACATTCTGGGTTCCGGCTACTCTTTAGATTTACACGTGCACCCCGGCGGTGGCGCTTACATCTGCGGCGAAGAAACAGCTTTATTAGAATCACTAGAAGGTAAACGCGGTAACCCGCGTAACAAGCCGCCATTCCCGGCGGTGCAGGGGTTATATGCCTGCCCTACAGTAGTTAATAACGTTGAGTCCATTGCCACTGTGCCGTGGATTGTAAATAATACCGGCGAAGAATACGCGAAGATTGGCGTAGGCCGCAGTACCGGTACCAAATTAATTTCGGCGGGTGGTCATTTAAATAAACCTGGCGTTTACGAGATCGAATTAGGTTTACCCGTTGAAGAATTCTTATTCTCGGATGAGTACTGCGGTGGTATCTGGAAAGGCCGTCAGTTTAAAGCCGTAGTGGCGGGTGGCTCTTCGGTTCCTATTTTGCCGGCTCAATTATTTTTAAAAACTGCCGAAGGTACCCCGCGCTTAATGACTTATGAATCCTTGTCGGAAGGTGGTTTTGTGAGTGGTACTATGCTGGGTTCTGGTGGCTTTATTGCCATGGACGATACTACTTGTATTGTACGCAATACCTGGAACTTCTCACGGTTTTACCATCACGAATCCTGCGGACAGTGCAGCCCTTGCCGGGAAGGAACAGGTTGGATGGAGAAAATTCTGCACCGGATTGAGCATGGCCACGGTCACATGCACGATATCGATTTGCTGGTAAATGTATCGAAGCAAATTGAAGGAAATACCATTTGCCCCTTGGGTGACGCAGCAGCCTGGCCGGTAGCCAGTGCAGTTCGTCACTTCCGCGAAGAATTTGAATGGCACGTGAAACATCCGGATAAAGCAACAGCCCCGGGTGCCGTGTACCGCGGAGCCGAAGATTTGGCTTTCGCGTAAGCGCTTCGCGCGATGTTCGATTCTTAGATCTTGGATTATTCGAAAAGCTAAATTCGAAAATTCGAAAATCGAGTATCAAACATCATATATATAATTTAAATACCTGAAAGCTGAGTAGTTTTAAAAAGAACGAAAAGCAGTTAAAGAATAAATAATTAAATGGCAAAAATAACTTTCGACGGCATTGAGGTTGAAGTAGAAGACGGAACTACCATCCTGAATGCTGCCCGTAAAATAGGTGGCGATGTAGTGCCCCCCGCCATGTGTTACTATACCCCTTTAAAAGGCAGTGGTGGTAAATGCCGCGCCTGCTTGGTGAAAGTAACGGCTGGCTCCGCAAAAGATCCCCGTCCCATGCCCAAACTGGTTGCATCGTGCGTAACACCGGTACAAGATGGCATGGTGGTTGAAAATACGCTTTCGCCGCAAGTAATGGAAGCCCGCAAAGGCATTGTAGAAATGCTGTTAATCAATCACCCGCTGGATTGCCCGGTTTGTGACCAGGCCGGTGAATGTGATTTGCAAAACTTCTCTTATGCCCACGGTACCTCGGCTACCCGTTTCGAAGAGGAACGGCGTACGTTTGAGCGGCAAGATATTGGACCATTAATTCAATTGCACATGAACCGGTGTATCTTGTGTTACCGGTGCGTGTATACCGCCGACCAAATTACGGATAAGCGGGTACATGGAGTTCTAGGCCGTGGCGATGCTGCAGAAATTGGCACCTACATTGAGAATGTAATTGATAATGATTTCTCGGGAAATGTTATTGATGTTTGTCCGGTGGGTGCTTTAACCGATAAAACTTTCCGGTTTAAGAATCGCGTATGGTTTACCAAACCCGTAGACGCGCACCGCGATTGCCCTAAATGTGCCGGTAAAGTAGTACTCTGGACTCGTGGGAATGATGTGTTACGCGTAACGGCCCGCAAGAATGAGTACGGCGAAGTAGTGGACTTTATTTGTAATGAATGCCGCTTTGAGAAAAAAGAAGTAGCTGATTGGACCATTGAAGGACCACGGCATATTGCAAGAGCGTCTGTAATATCCGCGAACCACTATGAGTTGCCGGTTATTAACCCACAGATTATTGCGGATTTACCCGAAAGCACTACCAAAGAATTAAATATTATCCCGAGACCATATTAACCAAGCATGGAGATTCCAGCATTAGCCATACAGGCCGCCATTATATTAGCTATTTTTGGTATTACTCTATTAATTGCAACCTATTGTACCTGGGCCGAGCGTAGAATTGCCGGTTATCTGCAAGACCGTCCTGGTCCAAACCGGGTAGGTCCCTGGGGTTTAGGTCAGCCGCTGGCTGATGCCGTGAAGTTGTTTTTTAAAGAAGAATTTATTCCGGCTACTGCCAATAAATGGTTATTTATTGCGGGTCCATCGTTGGCAATGTTAACCGCTTTAATGAGCAGTGCCGTAGTTCCTTTTGGCAATACCATTTTGTCGGATACTTTTGGTACTACCCGAATACAAGGGATTGAAGTAAACATCGGAATGCTTTATGTTTTTGGGGTTGTATCCTTGGGCGTGTACGGCATTATGATTGGAGGATGGGCATCTAACAATAAGTTTTCGTTATTAGGCGCTATTCGGGCTGCATCGCAAAATATTAGCTACGAAATTGCCATGGGTCTTTCTATTATTGCTATGCTGATGATGACCGGAACGCTTTCGTTGCGCGAAATTGCTTTACAACAGTCGGAGCCGTTGTTTGGAATATCAGGTTTTAACTGGAATATTTTTTACCAGCCCTTAGGATTTATTATTTTCTTGACCTGCTCCTTTGCCGAAACAAACCGGACTCCTTTTGACTTACCCGAATCGGAAGCAGAACTGGTAGGTGGTTACCACACCGAGTATGGCTCTATGAAATTAGGCTTATACTTGTTTGCCGAATATGTAAATATTATTGTGGCGTCGGCGGTAATGAGCACGCTGTACTTTGGTGGCTTTAACTTCCCCTTTCAGGATCAGGTTGGTGCATTAATATCCAGCGACCCGGTAGTGGCCCATAACGCCGTTACTATTATCGGGACAGTAGTATTATTTTTAAAAATATTCGGTTTTATCTTTTTCTTTATGTGGGTACGCTGGACTTTACCACGTTTCCGCTACGATCAACTATTAAATTTAGGCTGGAAAGGATTAATTCCTTTATCCATCATTAACATTGTTCTAACTGGTGCTGGGATCTTATTGTATGAGTACTTTAAAGGTTAATTTTTAAATTTTTTAAAAACTCATTTTTAGATTTTACTGGCTGAAATACTAGATTAACCAATGATTATTTTCTACTGCATTACAACTGGTAACAGCCGTAATGCAGTAGAAGCAAAATAAATTTTAAAATATTATTCTCTAAGTAAAAGTTAATAAATACTGAAAGAGAAGTAGATATAAATATAAATGGAATCTTTATCGAATAGAAAAAAGGTATTAGAGCAAAAGCCCATGACAATAACCGAGAAGATGTACCTTCCGGCTATTTTTCAAGGTCTGTCTATTACCATGCGGCACTTTTTTAAGAAAAAGCCCACGATCCAATACCCCGAGCAAAAGCGGGAATTTGGCCGGGAATTCCGGGGATTACACGTTTTACGCCGCGATGAGCAAGGACGGGAACGTTGTACCGCTTGTGGCCTGTGCGCCGTAGCTTGCCCGGCCGAAGCTATTACTATGGTAGCCGGTGAGCGTAAAAAAGGCGAAGAAAATCTGTACCGTGAAGAAAAATACGCAGTTACTTACGAAATAAACATGCTGCGTTGTATTTTCTGCGGTTTGTGCGAAGAAGCTTGCCCAAAAGAAGCTATATTTTTGCAAAACGATAAAACGGCTCCGCCTCGTTTCGAGCGCGACGAATTTATCTATGGCAAAGATCGTTTGGTAGAGCCATTATCGCGGGCAAATTCAAAAGAAAATATTAAGTACAGATATTAACATAGTCCACGGTCGATAGTCCAAAGTCCACTAAATTTTGATCTGACGGCTGTGGTCTATCGGCTAAATAACTAAAACTAAATGACTGGTAATCTTTTTTACTTCCTGACTTTTATAACCTTGTTCGCGGCTTTAGGAGTGGTATTTTCTAAAAACCCCGTTTACAGCGTTCTTTGCTTAATTTTAACTTTCTTCAGTTTATCCGGGCACTATATTTTACTTAACGCGCAGTTTGTGGCTGCGGTAAATATTATTGTGTACGCGGGCGCTATTATGGTTTTGTTTCTTTTCGTGATTATGTTTTTAAACTTGAATCAGGATACGGAGCAAACCCAACACAAATCCACGCTGATGAAAGTAGCCGGCGTTATTTCGGGAGGTTTGTTATTAGTTATTATGATTGCAGTGTTAAAAGATGCGGAATTAGGCACTGTGGATACGGCTAACTTTGATTCTCAGATTGGTATGGTAGAAAATCTGGGGCAATTATTATTTACTAAATACCTTTTACCTTTTGAGTTGGTATCGGTATTGTTTTTATCGGCCATGGTTGGTGCGGTAATGTTAGGTAAAAAAGAATCGCAGCAGCGGCATTTTTAAAATTTTTAATTTTTGATGGCGGCATAACTTGCCGCCATTTGTATTTACATAAAAAAATAAATAGTTGGCTAAATAGTAAAATGGCGGTAACTTGCGCCGCTTATTGCTAAGGCTACCTAATAAAAAGCTACCAGCGCTTACAAAACAATGAACGAAATTCCTGAAGTAATCAGAACCATTCCTTTACACTACTACCTGTTCTTCAGCAGCACTTTATTTGTTATCGGCATTATAGGCGTTCTTACCCGCCGCAATGCAATTATTATTTTTATGTGCATAGAGCTCATGCTCAACGCCGTAAACCTTCTTTTAACCGCGTTTTCGGCTTATCGCTCTGATGCAAACGGGCAGGTTTTTGTATTTTTTATTATGGCCGTTGCTGCTGCCGAAGTTTGTGTAGGCTTAGCCATTATTGTAATGATTTACCGGAACCTGCGCACAACGGATATTAACATTTTAAGCAATTTGAAATGGTAGTTTAACTTACCATTATCAGAAATTACTTTTTTAAAAAACCTGTCTGTTCGAAAAAATAACGAACAACGAACAATAAAATCAAAGGATGCAAACAAACTTACTACCTGCCACCAACTCCAACATGGCATTGTTCTGCTTACTTATTCCGCTTCTTCCTTTTATCGGATTTTTAATTAATGGCCTTGGCAATCGCTCGCTCCCAAAAGGTGTTCAGACTTTAATTGGTTGCGGCAGTGTGCTGGCTTCTTTCATTATTTCGCTTTACCTGTTTTTTAATTTTAATGGGCAATCGTATGTGGTTAATTTATTTGATTGGATAAACGTAGGCAATCTGCACATTCCGTTTGCCTTTCAAATCGATCAATTGTCTTTAATTATGTTGCTTTTGGTTACCGGTGTTGGGTTTGTGATACACGTGTACTCCGCCGGCTACATGAGCCACGACGTTAACTTTGGAAAATTCTTCGCTTTCCTGAATTTGTTTATTTTCTCGATGTTACTGCTCGTAATGGGTTCTAACTACGTGATGATGTTTGTGGGTTGGGAAGGAGTTGGTTTGTGTTCTTATTTATTAATTGGGTTCTGGAACAAAGTTACGCCTTATAATAATGCCGCTAAAAAAGCCTTTATTATTAACCGTATCGGCGACTTAGGCTTTTTGCTAGGTATTTTTTTAATTTTTATAACATTTGGCAGTGTCTCTTACGCCGAAGTTTTTCAGCAAGCGTCGCAAATTCACGAAGTAAATCAGTCGGTAATCATAACCATTACCTTGCTGTTATTTGTGGGAGCCATGGGTAAAAGTGCTCAATTACCGCTTTATACCTGGTTACCCGACGCGATGGCGGGTCCTACCCCGGTTTCAGCCTTAATTCACGCGGCTACCATGGTTACTGCCGGTATTTACATGGTTATCCGCTCTAACGTATTATACACGCTAGCACCAGCCACTTTAGATTTTATTGCTATTATTGGTTTAGCTACTGCCGTTTTTGCGGCTACTATTGGTCTTGCCCAAAACGATATAAAGAAAGTATTGGCTTATTCTACCGTAAGTCAGTTAGGTTACATGTTCCTGGCCTTAGGCGTAATGGCTTATACTTCCTCCATGTTTCACGTATTAACCCACGCCTTTTTTAAAGCTTTATTATTCTTAGGGGCTGGTAGCGTTATTCATGCTATGAGCGGGGAACAAGATATCCGCAGCATGGGGGGCTTACGCAAGAAATTACCAATCACTTTTATTACTTTCTTAATTGGCACTTTGGCCATTTCGGGTATTCCGCCGTTTGCGGGTTTTTTCTCGAAGGACGAATTATTGGCTCAGGTTTACGAACACAGCAAAATTATGTGGGCGTTTGGTTTATTAACTTCCTTCATGACGGCGTTCTACATGTTCCGGTTGCTGTTCCTGACTTTCTTTGGCACTTTCCGTGGTACCGAAGAACAACGCCACCATTTACACGAGTCGCCAAGTAGCATGACTTTGCCCTTAATTATTCTGGCCATACTATCTACTGTAGGTGGGTTTATGGGTTTACCAGCAGTATTCAGCGAAAATCATATTTTATCCCGTTTCTTAGAACCCGTTTTAGGCTTTTCCCGTGCAGCGGTACCCAGTGCCTTTGAAAAAGCGCATTTAGACCACTCTACCGAGTACTTGTTAATGGCTATATCGGTAGCGGTGGCCGTAGTAGCTATCATCCTGGCTTATGTTATGTATGTGAGCAAGAAAACTGTTCCGGCTGATGAAAAAATCGAAACTACTGGCTTACATAAGCTCATTTACCACAAGTATTACATTGATGAGATTTACAATGCCTTGATAGTTCAGCCGATTATGGCTCTTTCTACTGGTTTATACCGCTTCGTGGAAAAAGGAATTATTGATCCGATTGTAAACGGTTTCGGCAAAGTTACCATTGCGGGTGGTCGAAATCTGCGCTTTTTACAAACTGGCGCCATTGGCTTTTATATTTTTGCCATGGTCATCAGCATTGCCTTGATTCTACTCCTGAATTTTATTATCAGATAAGTTACTCCTGAAATATGTCTAACCTTACCCTTTACCTACTCCTTTGGCCGACCATAGCTGGTATTCTGATTTTATTTTTAAAAGGTCAGAGTGCTAAACGGACAGCTTTTGGAGCTGCTTTAATTGAGTTTTTTATGGCTATACTGGCCATGATTCAGTACGAGCCCAATGCTTACCGGCAGTTTACCTTTGATCATACCTGGATTGAAAACTTTGGAATCAACTTTTCCATTGGCATGGATGGCATCAGCCTGTTATTGGTTTTCTTGACTACCTTTCTGGTGCCTTTAATCATTTTATCTTCTTTCCCGCATTCTTATAAAAATCCGAATGTATTTTATGCTTTAATCCTGTTTATGCAAACCGGCTTAATTGGCGTATTTACTTCGTTTGATGCTTTCCTGTTTTATTTCTTCTGGGAAGTTGCTTTAATTCCGATTTACTTTATAGCGGGTATCTGGGGTGGCGAACGTCGCATTCTGATTACTTTTAAGTTTTTCTTGTACACCATTATTGGTTCTTTATTTATGCTGGTGGGTTTTGTGTACTTGTATTTCCAAACACCGGGCACACATACTTCTGACATAAACGCTTTTTACCAGTTAAACTTAAGCGCTACCGACCAAAGCTGGATTTTCTGGTTTTTGTTTATTGCTTTCGCCATTAAAATGCCGGTGTTTCCTTTCCATACCTGGCAACCCGACACCTACACCGAGTCGCCCACCCAGGCTACCATGTTACTTTCGGGCATTATGTTGAAAATGGGGATTTACGGTGTTATTCGTTGGTTATTGCCCGTAGTACCTAAAGGAGTAAGCCAATGGGATACGTTAGTAGTAGTTCTGGCAATTATTGGAATTGTTTACGGCGCTATTATCGCTATCCGGCAAAGTGATTTAAAACGTTTGGTGGCCTTTTCTTCAATTTCGCACGTGGGTTTAATTGCCGCTGGTATTTTTACTCTAACCGAGCACGGCATGCAAGGGGGCATTATTCAAATGTTGAGCCACGGGATAAATGTAGTGGGCTTGTTCTTTATTATTGATATCATTTACCGCCGTACCCACACCCGTGAAATAGCCAACTTAGGTGGCATTACCCAAACTACTCCCGCTTTATCCATTTTCTTTTTGATTTTACTTTTAGGTACCGTAGCCCTGCCGCTGACCAATGGTTTTGTCGGGGAGTTCCTCTTATTATCGGGCGTATACCAGTATAATAACTGGATGGGAGCTATTGCCGGTTTAACCATTATCTTGGGAGCAGTTTATATGCTGCGGATGTTCCAGGGGGTTATGTTTGGCGAACAAAACAATGTTACGGCCACATTCCACGATTTAACCAGACTGGAAAAGGCCGTACTGATTCCGTTAGTGATTATGGTGTTCTGGATTGGTTTGCACCCAAATACGTTTATGAGCCTTACAGAACCAACAGTGGGCCATTTACTGGGTATTATCAATCGGTAGTCCAAACTAGGTGTTGCCTGGCTATCGTTTAGTCAGAAAATTAAAATTTTTAAAAATCACCGGTTAGCTTATTCATTGCCTTAACTTTCTGGTGCTACATACATTAAAACAAATTGGATGAAGGGCGTTGCATTACCAACCAGTAATCCATAAAGAGTAATTATAACATGAATTCCATTATACTACTAACAACCTTTGGCATTTTGAACCTATTTGTGGGGTTCCGAAAATCGAACAAGCTGGTGTTACCACTGGTATTCTTGTTTTTGGTTGTGGTGTTGCTCGCCAATTTTTACGATTGGAACAATACCCAAACCTACTTCGAGCAAATGTTAACCGTAGATAATTTTGCGGTAGCATTTACAGCAGTAGTAGTATTAACCACCATATTGGTAGTTCCTTTTGCCAAACGATACGCCGATGAGCAAAACGAAAGCTTAGCCGAGTTTTTCTCCATCCTGTTGTTTTCTTTAGTTGGCGCTATTATGATGGTGGCTTACGAAAACTTAATCATGCTTTTTGTAGGTATCGAAATCTTATCTATTAGCATGTATGTTTTGGCAGGTAGCGATAAGAAAAATTTAAAATCCAACGAGGCCGGGCTTAAGTATTTCTTAATGGGTTCTTTTGCTTCGGGCATTTTGTTGTTTGGCATTGTATTAATTTACGGGGCTACCGGCACTTTTGCCATTGCCGAGATTAACTCAGTGGCCACCACCGGCTCCGCTGATGCCTTAACTTCTCCGTTGTTAGCGATGGGGTTATTATTTACCCTCATCGGAATTTCTTTTAAATTATCGGCTGCTCCTTTCCACTTCTGGACTCCCGATGTATACGAAGGAACCCCTACCCTTTTCACGGCTTTTATGAGTACCGTGGTAAAAACAGCTGGTTTCGGTGGTTTTTACAAACTCATGTCGGTTTCTTTCGCCGGCGCTTATGACATCTGGTTCCCGACTTTAGTAGCCATGACGGTAATTACTTTAGCCATCGGGAATATTGGCGCTGTAGCGCAAAACAGCTTTAAGCGCATGATGGCTTACTCCAGTATTTCGCACGCTGGTTATTTGATGATTGCCTTATTATCTTTTAACGACCGGTCAGAGAATGCTATTTTCTTTTATTCCTTAGCTTATTCAGTAGCCACAGTAGCAGCATTCGGAATTTTAAAAATAGTATCGGATCAGCGGGATGATATTTCCTACAATGCCTTTAATGGCTTAGGCAGAACTAACCCCTTGTTAGCCGCCGTAATGACCATTTCGATGTGCTCTTTAGCAGGTATTCCTTTAACGGGTGGGTTCTTCGGTAAACTTTTTATTTTTAGTGCCGCCTTAGAACAAAATATTTTGTGGTTGATTATTGTGGCAATTATTATGTCGATGGTGGGAATTTATTATTACTTCCGGGTGGTTATAGCCATGTACATGCGCGAACCCAGCGGCGACCGCTTAAAAGTAGATTCTTCTGCTAGCTTTGCCTTGATTTTTATTGCGGTGCTTACTCTTATTCTAGGAATTTTCCCGGGATTGTTCAGCGATATTTTGTAAAAACATTATTTTTTAAAATAAAAAAGTGGCCTTGAAAACAGGGCCACTTTTTTATTTTAAAAAATTTAAACTGGTTAACCGCCAATCATCGACATTGATTCGAAGACCGGCAGCAATATAGGTCGCTGCGCTTCAGCTTCGTAGCCATCTTTGGCCCGGCTGTTAAAAGCTTTTAACAGTTCTTCCGTCAGGGTTGTTTCGGATGCCCCGCTACGTAAAATTTCCTTTACGTTCAGCACATCATTCCCGTAAAGACAGGTTTTTAACCCGCCTTGGGCAGTTACCCGAATACGATTGCAAGTGCCGCAAAAAGTGCGGGAAAAAGCCGCAATTACTCCAATGTTTCCTTTATAACCTGGTATAGTATAATGATTAGCCGTAGAATGCGGCGCATCCGAAGCTCTAGATAAAGCCGGAAAAGCAGTTTGTAATTCTTGAATTATCTTCCGGTAATTCCAGGTTAGCACCGGATAATGCTGGCCTTCGCCGTTAAAAGGCATTTCTTCGATAAACCTCACCGAAACCGGATGGTCTTTGGTTAAGGCCGCTAAAGGCACAATATCTTCAATATTCTGCCCTTCCATTACAACCGCGTTTATTTTTACCGGAATCTGATTAGCCAATAATGCATGATACGTTTGCATTACTTTTTCGAATTCGTCGCGACGGGTAATTTTTAAAAATCGCTCCCGATTTAAAGTATCCAGACTCAGGTTAACCGAATTAATTCCTAGTGCCACTAAATCCGGAATATATTGCTCCGTAAGCACGCCATTGGTGGTAATATGAATTTCGTCAATGCCCGGGATAGCCTTTACCTGCTTCAGAAAATAAGTTAAATCTTTCCGCAAAAAAGGTTCGCCGCCCGTAATACGCACTTTACTAATACCCAAACCGGCTAACACCTGCAGCAAACATTCCATTTCTTCGTAAGTAAGCAACTGCTTTTTCGGCAGATAATCAATGCCTTCGGCGGGCATACAGTAAAAGCAGCGCAGATTGCACCGATCAGTAACAGCTAACCGCACGTACGTTAACGGACGGCCATGATTATCTACTATTTGCGGGCGATGTTTTGTCATGATCGGGTGCTTGCTACCGAAAGTACAATAAAATTTTGAAATTGTAAATAGATAACCAATTCTGTTATAAATTAGTTAACTTTAAAAGGTGTTTATTATTTAATCTATGCAATTAAAAATTCGTTTATTTGGCATTACCAAAGACATAA
Organism: Adhaeribacter swui; assembly: GCF_014217805.1. Lineage (NCBI taxonomy): Bacteria > Pseudomonadati > Bacteroidota > Cytophagia > Cytophagales > Hymenobacteraceae > Adhaeribacter > Adhaeribacter swui. The sequence continues at coordinate 2,814,516 of NZ_CP055156.1, read as the reverse complement.
TTGGCCAAACCTGGACATCTGTAGATATTCCGGAGCAAGCCAAGGTTCAGGATTTACTGCAAAATTTAAAAAATACTTATCCGGGTTTAACTAAACTCCATTCGGTTTTAGTAGCCGTAAACGACGAATACGCCAAACCTGATGTAACCTTAAACCCCAACGACGAAATTGCTTTAATCCCACCCGTGAGCGGAGGATAATAGTAGTAAGTGTAAGTAGTAGGTTATAAGTAGTAAGTAGTAAGACTTTTGCATGAAGCTTAAATTCTACTTTTTTACTCTTTTTAGTGCTATTTGCTTTAACTACTTATAATTTGAAAATATTATTTAATCATTTATCCTTTAACGTTCAGTATCCTGCTACTTAATACTTAATACCTGTTACTTAATACTCAATACCAACATGATTGCCTTAACGGACCAACCAATTAATAAAGAAGAAGTAATAGCGGCGGTGCAGTCGGATGGCGCTGGGGCAGTAAATGTTTTTATTGGTACCGTACGGAATAATACCCAGAAAAAACCTGTAGTGCGGTTAGAGTTTGAAGCGTACGAATCCATGGCGGTAAAGAAAATGCAGGAACTGGCAGATATGGCTTCTGAACGCTGGCCAGTACTAAAAGTAGCCATTGTGCACCGTACCGGCGTATTACCCATAGGCGAAGCTGCCGTAGTTATTGCCGTTTCTACCCCGCACCGGAAAGCCTCTTTCGAAGCCTGCGAATTTATTATTGATACCTTAAAAGAAATCGTACCTATCTGGAAGAAAGAAATATTCGAAGATGGCGAAGTATGGGTAGCAGCGCATCCTTAAACGGTTGAAAGTTGCAGGTTACAAGTTGCAGGTTTTATTCAATATTAAAATTTAAATTACAAGCCGCTAACCCCATTCTCCTATTTCTGCTGGCTCAAATCAGTTAATGCTTCTTTATACGCTTGCGGGTCGTTTACATTGCGCAGTTCCTCTGCATCCGGAATAGTAAGCAATTTTACATCGGAGTTGATTAAGGCTTTCCGCGGACAGGAATAACCTAAACTTAAAAACTGCAACAAGCTCGAAAAACTGCGTGGCTCCCAAATCGTCAATAAAGGTTCCGGAAATTTGCCATCCGAATCATAAAACGCTGTGGCCATTTTGGTGGGGTCGCGGTGCTGCACTAAATAATCCAGAGTTTCTTTACTTAAAAAAGGCAAATCGCAGGCTACCGCTAACCAAGCCGCATTGGGATCATGTTGCAAAGCCGTTAAAATACCGCCTTTGGGCCCTAAATTTAAAAATCTATCTTCCAAGTAAGGCAGCTTTCCTTCCAATTCTGCAGCTTGAGAGGCATTGCACGACACAAAAGTATTGGAGCAAATAGAACTGAGCATTTGGTAAACATGCGTACGTTGGTCTCGATCATGGTAGCGCAATAAACCTTTATCGCTTTGCATGCGGGTACTTTTACCTCCGGCTAAAACCAATCCGTTTACGGGCGGAATGTTCTTTTTGTAAAAACCAGAAACGAAATCTGTAATTTTCTCGATTTCAGAAACGGGATAAACGGGTATCGGAGATTTTTGCGATAAATGCTTTTGAATGAAGTCGGGCACTTCCGTTACTCCTTCTTTTAATAATATTAACTGCACGTTGGTGAGTTTATCCAGCTTCTTCTCCAAAGGCTTTGTCGGGTCAATTACTATTATTTGGGCTTGGGCTGGAAAATGATTACCATTTACTAGAATTAAATCTGCGGCTTGAAAGAAAACTTTCTGCTGGTATTCGTTCCAGGTAGTCCGGTAATCTAAGCGCTGAAAAGTAATTTTATCGGTATACTCCAGAAAACTGCCGTAGGCTAAAGCGGTATTTACGTCTGGGCCGTTGCTCGCTTCTGCATCGGCGCTTTTATGGTCGGCATCTACGTAGGCAATTTTTAAATTTTTGGCTAGTTTCTCAGTTAGTGCAAAAGCTAATTTTTTAATATTGCCGCAAGGCGTACCCAGAATAGCCAATTCGGTTCTTCCAAAATGCCCCAAAGCGGGACGGCTTAAGGCAACATGCTTCTGGTAGGCTGGTTTATTTTCGGATGAAGTCACTTTTACCTCCGGTTTTACTAATTAATCGGGTTTCTTTAATAACAATGTCGTGCGAAAAAGCTTTACACATATCGTAAATAGTTAAGGCCGCTACGCTGGCACCGGTTAAAGCTTCCATTTCAACGCCGGTTTTGCCGGTTAAGCTGGCGGTGCATTGAATCACCACTTCGTTCGCTTCGTTTACCTGAATCTGAAATTTACAGCTTTCCAGACCCAACGGGTGGCACAAGGGAATCAGGTCGGACGTTTTTTTGGCACCCATGGTACCCGCAATAATCGCCGTTTGAAACACGGGTCCTTTTTTGGTTTGGATATCGCCGTTACTTAAATGCTGCATTATATCATCGCCCAAAACCACAATACTCTGAGCGATGGCCGTACGCTTGGTTTGAGATTTCGCGCTTACGTCTACCATGGCCGGATTACCGGCCGCATCCAGGTGCGAAAAAGTTTTCTCTGGTTCCATTTTAGTTGAAAGTTGCAAGTTACAGGTTACAAGTTGGTTGAAAAGTTGGAAAGTTATAAAGTTAAAAGGTTATCTTGGTTGTATGTTTTAAGTAATACGTTGTACGTTTGCGAAAGGAAGGCGTAATTTTCTTCCTAAACAATTTAGGAGTTCAGTAATAATCTTTGTCCTATAGTCTACCTGATTGCAGACTATGGACTAAAAACAAATTTAACTATAATCCTATGGTCCATCGACTATGGACTATGGACTAATATACTATGAAACTCAGAATCCAAGGAAACAGTTTGCGTTTGCGCCTTTCCGAAGCCGAAGTTACGCAATTTGCCGACACAGGCCAGGTAGAAGAAACGATTACCTTTAGCCCCGATACTACCAACGCTTTGCGCTATCTTCTACAACAAACTTCTGATAAAGAAGTGAGCGTTCGTTTTACCAACAACCTTATTACGGTTTCTATTCCGGAAGCAATGGCAAAAAAATGGACTGATACCAACTTAGTTGGGTTTGATGACCTGATTGACGTAGGTAAGGAGAAACAGTTGAGAATTATAGTGGAGAAAGATTTAGACTGCAGACATTAACAAACGACCAGTTTAAGATCTCCTATCTTCCCTTATAATGGCATACGCTGGCGCAAGTGTTAAGCGAAGCGTCACTTGTGCTTAATATACAAAAGCCAGTCTCCAGACTGGCGAATAGCAATACTTAAACACGTCAGTCTGGAGACTGACCAATGTCTTTCCGGCACAAGTCTCGCTCCGCTAAGACTTGCGCCAGTGAAGGTCATAGCTCAAGTCAAAATTTTAAAATTTCTACATAAAAGACAAGGGGTTTTTAGACACCACGTGCGTTACTTTTAAGCCAGAAAATTTAGATTTGAGCCAGGAAGCCATCCATTCTGCGCCGGGTTCTTCGCTTACAGCGTGCCCCAACAACACTAACGAAAGTTTATCGCCTTTCGCCCGGGCATCCCGCACGTATTCTACGGTTTCCCATTCCTGCGCTTCGCCCACCAGCACTACATCGGGCTTCTCTTTCTCTATTTCCGCGATATGTCTTCTGGCGCCGGATGCTCCCGGTAAAAGCAAAACCTTCTGGCAGGATTGCGTAGGATCTCCTACGTAACGCACCATCTGGATATTTAATTTTGATTTTACATGCGATATTACATCTTTAAGAGAAGTAGCAGGTAGTACAAAACGGGCCTGAGATCCGGACTGAACATACTTTTGCCAACTCAAAGCAGCTACCAGCCCCGCCATAACACCATCGGGTTTGTGGGTATGCAGGTAATCGTGGTTACGCCAAACCGTAATGTTGTGTTGTTTTAGTAGATTAGCTTTGTACTGATACACCTCGTCTTTTTGAAGCCATTCGGTATCATCCTGGTGGCTATAAAAAGTGGGTTCGTGCGCAATGATAAAGTTAGCTTTTAAATCAATGGCTTTCCGGATTACTTCTACGGTGGCAAACATGGTAGTTACGATACCGGTAACTTTGGTATCCATACTTCCCGATTTTAAAGTATCCACGGTTTTATCAAACGGAGCTTCCGGTATTTCCTTCAAAAACAAATCTATAATTTGCTTAACCGTATACGATTGTTGAGGAAAATTTAAACTTCCGGCATTTGTTACGAACGGGCTAGCCAGCAATGCCGAAGCCCCAACGGCTTTGGTTAACGATGTGATAAAGGTCCTTCTATCGGTGGTGCTGGTTAAAAAAGTCGGGTTATTTTTCGGAATGGCCATTTCTTTCGGAATAGATTAAATGCATAAAACAATGCTGCATTTTAACCATTATATTCTGAATGTAGCGACATAGCTATTCCTATTTTTTAAAATTTCTTTAATCCGAAAGCGCAGTAAAACAGGTAGCTAACCAACCACTATCTGTTTTATCTACGGGGAAAAAGAATTATTTAAAAAAATCCGGATTACTAACTTCTAAAACCAATAAACGGAAAAGTATCTCCTGGCGAAAACTTGATTTGGTCTGGCGGAAGCTCCAGAAATCCGTCGGCGGCCAGCAAGCCGGCAAAATCGCCGGACCCACCAATGGGCACGGGTTGCGCGCGCCAGCCAGTAGCGGAAATAAAAACTTTTACCGGTAAAAAATAAGTAAGCTTGGGATTAAAAGTAATTTCGGTGGTTAAATGAGCCTGCAGATTCCAGGCGGGCGCAGCGCCCAATATTGCCCGCAGCCAGAGCCTGATGTATTTATAATAGCACACAAACGTAGAAACCGGATTACCCGGCAAAGCAAAAACTACCGGACCAGCCGCCTGTTTCCCGAACCAGAATGGCTTACCAGGCCGTTGAGCTACCTCGTGAAAAACCTGCTCTACGCCTAATTCTTGTAAAACTTCCGGAATAAAATCGGCTTTGCCTTTACTTACGCCCCCACTTAACACCAGCACCTGATACTTTTTAAATTTTTGTTGTAGTTCATCCAGTAGCAACGATTTATCATCTATTAAATGAAATACATCGGCCAACACGTTTTGTTCGCGCATGGCCGCCTGCAACATATAACTGTTAGATTTCCGGATCTGGTGGGGCAAAGGCGTTTGGGTTACCTTCACCAATTCATCACCCGTTGAGATAATCGCCACCCGGGGCGCTTGCGTAACTTTTAAACTCGCTTTACCCACGGTAGCCGCCACGGCTATTTCGGCAGGCGATAAAAGAGTACCTTCCGGAATTAGTAAATCTGTAGCTTTCCGGTCAGAGCCTTGCTGGTGTACATTCTGGAGCCGCATTTTGGGAGCAGCTAAAATATGCGCGTAACGTTTTCCCCGCCGTTCAATAATGCTTACATCTTCGTAGCGGATTACCGTATCGGTATTTTTGGGCAAAATAGCGCCGGTCATTACTTCCAGGCACTCGTCTTTGTGGGTTAAAGTTTGGGCTGGTGCCCCGGCCAGTTGCATGCCTTCTACCCGAAAAGTATCTTCACCAGCCAGATACGATTCGTACCGGATCGCAATGCCATCCATGGTTACCCGGTGGTACGGCGGAAAATCCCGGTCGGCATAAATGGGCTCCCGCAAAATTTTTCCTACGGCTTCTTCCAGGCTAACCTCGGCAACAGGCAGCTCTATTTTCTGGGCCATTATTCGGGCAAAAGCTTCGTCAACTGGTATCATCGTCTTTTAAAAAGCCTCTAACTTACACAATTTTCCGGGAAATGTAGAAGTTTCTACCGGGCAACATTTCTATTGCCTTTAAGCAGATGGTAAGTAAATGGCTTTTCAGCTTACGCAAAACAAAATCCGCTCTAAGCTTTAATAGGTTCCGTGTTCTTTGTACAGAGCCTTTAATTTCCTGACGAACTCGACATTTTAAAAAATTAGAGCCTCTCTTAAAATTCTAATGCGGTGTTTTTTCCAGATGCAGTTCCACAAAATCTTTTTTAGGTGCTTCGCACAACGAACAAACGTACGATGATGGTAACTCTTTAAAAGTAACTCCGGCCGGAATACCCGCATTTTCATCACCAAAAGCTTGATCGTAAACCGTTAAGCAATGGGAGCATTGGTAAACCGGGTGCAGGGATTTTTGCTCCACGGTTGGCTTACTTACTTTTACTTCGGGCTCGTAATGTAATTGTTCGTAGTACAAGCGGCTTAATTCCATGAGCAGAGGCGCCAGGTCTTCTTGTAACACATCTTTCGCGTAAGCCAGATAATCGCGTTTGTTTGGATTGAAATCTCGGCAGTACAAAACATTGTAAGTGGGCAGCAGTTCGTACTTATCGGAATACTTAGAAGCCGGATTTTTCTCGATCACGATGGAGGTGAACAAGACCATCGGAACCGTTTTAATCGCGAACGTTAAACCTTCGGTGCTAATGTCGTTCTGGTCGAAGGTGCGTACGAGATAACGTTTCAACTGCAGAGCTTCTTCGTCGAGTACCGGCAAGTGCCAGTTTAGTTCTAGCGACGAATGCCGCATGTTTATCCCGAATTTACCCAGCAGCTTTTCAAATTTTATTTTATCGCACTCGGCAATGCCTTTAATAATAAACGATTTCCAGGGCGTAATGCTGATTTTACCAATATTGGTTTGCACGCATAAATCGCAGAGAGCCTGCAAAAAGTTAATGGTATACTGGTTATTGCGCCAATAAAGCCCCAGCCAGTATTTATCGCCGGCCATTTTGTTCATGCCCTCGTACGTCGGGAAAGGAACAGTAGGTAATTCCAGTTCGCTTTGCAAAGGCCGGTTATTTGCTTTTATGCTGGCGTTGGTTTGGTCGTACAAACCGGTAATGGGTAAATTAGGTTGATCCAGGTAAACCGCTTCCAAGGCTTTTACCGTGCGCACCACATCGAAAGTATAAATCAAGGCTGGCCAGCAAACCAATTTATTTCCGTATTTGGGTAAGCTAACATACAAATACCAGTAATTTTCCTGCTTGGAAGCCACAAAATTTAAATTTCCGGTAAAAAGAGGTACCAGCGTTTGCCGGGGATCAGCAATGTTTACTTTTAGTTGCGGACGATAGCGCTCAAAATCATCCAAAATATACAAATAGGTATCAGAGTGCAGCCAGCTGGTGGCGGGTAATATATCGGCGGCTACGTATGAGCTAACTATATTTTCGTAATGCTTGCCGCCAAAATCATAGTCCGTGCGAATGGCCTGAAAAGTAGTATCCAGAATCGTTTTGCTGCGGATACTTACCGGAAACAGAATATCCTGCCGCGACCCAAAATGAATCACCTCGTTCCCAAACTCACTAGCAGTTGTCAGAATCTGCTTTAAATCTCCCGGCGACACTACTCCCCCCCGGGCAAATACCCGGACTAAATCTCTTTTTTCCATGGTTTAAGTTTTAGGGTTGTAAAGTTGGAAAGTTGAAAGGTTAGAGATTCAACAAACCTCCATTTCACCATTATCATTTTCAATTTCCTTTTCTGTTCTCTATCGCGAGCGTCCTCGCTCGTGATGCCCATTGTCCGGCCTCTGGCCGGTAGTAGCTTTGTATTATTTGCTCGTAATTTAAGTTTATCCGTTAGTCCGGCCAGAGGCCTACTAGATGGTAGACACGAGCGAGGCGTGCTCGCGCCAGCAATTAGCCAGCAAAATTTTAAAAATTAACTACACTGAAATTGGTTCCGATGGTAAAGCCCGTTCCAAAATGGCTTTTACTTCGGGTTTGCAGGAACCACAGCCCAGCCCCGCGCCAGACTGCTGGCATAGTTGCCGGAAATCGGTGCAGCCGCCTTTTACCATGGCGGTTAAATTTCCTTCGCCTACGTTGTTGCAGGAGCACACCAGTTTACCCATAACCGGCGCAATCGGTTTACCGGACCGGAGCAATTCCATGCGTTTTTCCGATAATTCAATTTTATTTTCGATGAGGGTTTTAAACTCAGCAAATTCGCTTTTGTCACCCATCAAAATAGCTCCCACTAACTTATCCTGATGGATAATGCATTTCTTGTAATAGCGTTTGGCTTTGTCCGTAAAAATCACCTCTTCGTAGTCCGGGCTATTATCGGGCACTTCTACCATGCCTAAAGAACACAAGTCCAGATCAGCCAGCTTTAAAATATTCATGAAGATGGAGCCAGAATAATAGCTACTGAAATCACCTGCCAGGAAACGGGCGGCGACATCGGCTTGTTGCTCGGCGGCTGCGGTAATGCCGTTTACTACACCATTAAATTCGGCTACTTCGCCCATGGCAAAAATGTCGGAGTCGGTAGTGGTTTGTAAGTAATCGTTTACTAAAATTCCGCGACCGCAGGCAATCTGGGCTTCCAGGGCAAGTTCTACGTTGGGGCGCGTTCCTACGGCATATACTACTGCGTTACACGGTAAGGCTTTTCCACTTTTTAAATTTACTACCAGTCCAGGTTCGTTTTTATTCGGGAAAATGGTTTGTACCTGGTCGTTGAAATAAACTTTAACGTCCATCTCGTCGATGTGCTCGCGCAGTAAATCCCCGGAAATTAAGTCGAGTTGCCGCTCCATGAGCCGCGAGCTCAGTTGCACAATGGACACGTTAATATCTATTTCACGTAAGGAGGCGGCTAACTCCAAACCTAGTAAACCTCCTCCTACAATTACTACGTGCCCCTGGTGGTTCAGGAAAGTTTTTAAACGGTCGGCATCGCCGCGGTTACGCATGGTAAAAATACCCGGCAGCTCCATGGGTACATCTTTCGGCACGAAGGCCCGGCTACCGGTAGCAATAATTAGCTTATCATAAGTGTGAACTTTGCCGTGGGTATCAGTAACAGTTTTGGCTACCCGGTTAATGGACCGGATACCCGTGGATTCGTGCAGGTACACGTCTAACTTAGCAAGTTCACCGGCTTTAAATTTTTCGAGTTGTTCCCAGTTCAGGTGGCCGTTCAGGTATTCGGGCAATAATACCCGGTTGTAAAACGGATAAGCTTCCTGCGAAAACACATGAATATCGTCGGTAATATTCTTCTCTCGGTAGGTATTGATAAAACGGTAAGCAGCTGCCCCGGCGCCAATAATGACTATTTTCTCGAACGGCTTCTGGTATTTCTGAACCTGTACCGCCGAAAATTTAAAATCCGGTTCTTTCGATTTTAGGTCGACGAGGGTATTGGTTAAGTTGTTGGTACGGCCAAAATCGCGGTTTAATATTTTTCCCCAGTGCATGGGCAGGAATATCACGCCGGTTTTAATATCGGTTGTAACCACGGCATTTACCCGAACTTTACCGCGCTGGCTTACAATCTCTACGGTATCTCCGTCATTGATATCGCGCAGAGCAGCATCTAACGGGTTAATTTCCAGGAAGGGTTTACCTAAGTGTTGCTTGAGTTTATTTACTTTCCCGGTGCGCGTCATGGTATGCCATTGGTCACGAATACGGCCGGTAGTTAAAATCAAAGGAAATTCCGGACTCACCGGCTCCGACTGGTTATGCACCGAAGCCGGGGACAAGATTTTAGCGCGTTTATTTGGGGTGTAAAACTGATGGTCGGTAAACAAGCGAGGCGTGCCTTCATGACCCAATGCCGGAACCGGCCATTGGATGCTGCGTTTTTCCTGCAACGCTTCGTAATTTAAGCCGCTAATATCAATGTTGGTTCCTTTGGTCAGGCGGGCGTGCTCTTCGTAAATTTCATCGGTTCGTTTGTAATCAAACCCAGAGAAATTCATTTTCTTGGCAAAACGGCAAAGAATTTCTACGTCGGGCAAGGCTTCGCCGGGAGGTGATACTACTTTGTTTAAGTAGCTTATGCGTCGCTCGGAGTTAGTCATGGTGCCTTCTTTTTCGAGCCAACCGGCCGCAGGCAATATTAAATCGGCGTACTGTAAGGTATCGGCTTTGTTTGAAATATCCTGGACCACTACAAAACGGGCTTTTTTCAAAGCTTCTTCTATAATACCGGCCTCCGGCAAACTTACTAAGGGGTTGGTACAAATAATCCAAACGGCTTTTAATTTATCTTCGCGTAGTGCCCGGAACATTTCGGTGGCGGTAAGGCCGGGTTGAGCGGGTACGCTGGGCACCCCCCAGTAATTCGCCACTTCCTGGCGGTGCACGGGATTAGCTAAATCGCGGTGCGCCGATAACAAATTAGCCATACCACCTACTTCACGACCGCCCATAGCGTTTGGCTGGCCGGTTAAGGACAAAGGCCCGGAACCTGGTTTACCAATCTGCCCAGTGATGAGAGATAAGTTTAATAAAGCCAGGTTTTTATCTACCCCTATTACGCTTTGGTTCAGGCCCATGGCCCACATCGAAATAAAACCGTTGGCATTGCCAATGTAAGTAGCGGCCAGTTTTATATCCGAAACAGACACATCGCAGATAAAAGCCGCTTCTTCGATACTGGTCTGAAAAACAAAGTTTTTAAAATTTTCAAATCCATCGGTATGGTTCTGCACGAAAGCCTCATCAATCAAATTTTCTTCGATGAGATAACGGGCAATAGCGTGGTACAAAACAATATCGGTACCCGGATTTATCTGTAAGTGTAAATCAGCGAGCGCGCAGGTTTTAGTACGCCGCGGGTCAACTACAATTATTTTAATTTCCGGATGCTGTTCTTTGTGCTGCTCTAAACGCCGGAAAAGAATGGGATGGCACCAAGCCGGATTGGCACCGGCAATAAAAAAACAATCGGCTAATTCGATATCCTCATAGCTTGCCGGGACAGCATCTTCGCCGAGGGCCATTTTGTAACCCACCACTGCCGAACTCATGCACAACCGGGAATTGGTATCGAGGTTATTCGTACCCAAATAGCCTTTTACCAGTTTGTTCACGATGTAATATTCTTCTGTCAGGCATTGTCCGGACGCATAAAAGCCAACCGAATCGGGTCCGTACTTATCAATAATGGTTTTGAAAACGGCGGCAGCCCGGTCTAAGGCGGTATCCCAGCTTACCCGTTGGCGCGGTTGATTTTTAGCCCAGCGCATTTCGGGGTACAGCAACCGGTCAGAATGGTCCGAAACGACATAGTGCAAATTCATTCCTTTGGAGCAAAGCATGCCTCTGTTTACCGGATGCTCCGCATCGCCTTCTACCCGAATTTTACCTTTCGCGTCTTGCTCCACCACAATGCCGCAGCCTACGCCGCAGTATGAACAGGTAGTTTTAAAACGATGGCTCTTATTCTTTTTCATTTGCTTTAATCTCCATTATTTAAGGTATTTCACCTTTTATTTTCGCTCTTTCGGATTTGTAATCCATAAGCTTACTTGCTGGGGATTTGCAATCCCCGATTGCTACGGTGCTATCTAACTTGCTAACTTCAAGTTTTGCCTCATGGCCGGCGGGCCTCGTTTGGCTCTTTCGGGCGGTCTAAGCTTCCTTTCCTCGACTCCGTCTGCGGAATGCTGCTATGCAGCACCGGAACCTTAGAAGGCCCTCAACAGCCAAACTGGTGTCTTTGCTTTTAGCTTCAGCTTGTCTTGGAATTCAAGATTTTTAAAAATTTGCTAATTCTAAAATCCGCGTAATCCGTCAAATCTGTGTATATCCGCGATTCGAAATACGCGATTCTGATTTATGCGATAGCAGGAACCGGGGTTTCTGAACTGGTCGGAACGGTACCTAAAGACTCGTTCATTTCTTGTTGCGCTTCGGCTTCGTGGGCTTTGGTGAAACGTACCAGGAACGAGGCGAATGATACCGCCATTACCGTACAACCAATGATAAATAAAGCATCGCTGTAGGTTAAGGATTCGTCTTTCAGGAGAAAACCGGCTAGTACGGCGCCTACGTTACCGCCAGCTCCCACAATACCGGACACAGAGCCAATGGCTTTTTTATTAATAAATGGTACCACGGAAAACGTAGCTCCTTCCGACATTTTCACGAATAAGCTAAAGAACAACATGGCGGCAATGGCAATGGGTAAAACGGTCATTTGGGAGAAAAGAATCAGGGCCACACCTTCCATGAATAAAGCGAACGCCAGAAATAAAACCCGACCTTTTAAACCGTACCGGATACCAGCTTTATCACCGAAATAACCGCCCAGGGTGCGGGCAAAAATATTCATCATTCCGAACAGACCGGCAATTAAACCCGCTGTTTCCAGGTTCAGCTTAAACTTATCGAAGTAGTAAATGGCGGCAATGTTGTCGATGGTGATTTCGATACCGAAGCAAGCACCGTAGATTAAGAACAGCATCCACACCCGGATATCTTTGCAGGCTTTCCAGAAAGCGCCTTTGCTCTCGGCTGCTTTCATCCGGTAAGCCGGGTCGTTCTTTTTTAAATCGGCTATGTTGCCTTCGGGGGTATCCTGGGTAAATTTATAATAGGCAATCCCCATCAAGAATAACAAAACTCCGGGTACTACCATTGCATACCGCCAGGCGGCCGTATCTACGTAACCCAAACCAATAAACCCGGCAAAAATCAGGGGCATAATAATTTGAGTGGCGCCACCGCCCATGTTGCCCCAACCTGCTGTAGTAGCATTAGCGGTGCCTACTACGTTAGGCGCAAACATTAATGAGGTATGAAACTGGGTTACCACAAACGATGCCCCGATTACGCCAATGGCCAACCGGAACAGCAAAAAGGATTCGTAGCTATTGCTTAGGCCAATAAACATGACCGGCAACGAACCCAGAATTAAAATAATACTGTAGGTAATCCGGGGACCAATTCTATCGCACAGCCAGCCGATAAACAAGCGGGCAAAAATGGTAATACCTACCGAGGAGATAATAATGTTACCAATTTGGGCTTTAGTTAAATGAAACTCTTCGCGGATTACTGGCATTAACGGGGCCACGCCAAACCAGGCAACAAAACAAAGAAAAAAGGCAAACCACGTAATATGAAACGTACGCATGTGCGGGCCGGCAAAACTAAAAATCTTGATTTTGGTGGCTTTACCGACTGTAGGGCTGGATAGTAGCGTCATGACTGATTGGTTATGGTTAGTAAATTATTTTTAATTTTTTTAGGCTTTCGGTTGCGCCGTAGCTTTAGTAGCCAGGAATTCAGGTTTGATGTTAATCATGAGGTAAGCCCAGTTGGCCTGGCGCTGCTTGGGCAGGTAAGTGTTGTTAGCGGCCGGAAACCCGGAAGTTTTGATACGGTTTAGGGAATTAGTACCGAACATATGGGCATAACCCGCTTCGAAGGTGATGTATTTGCCGTAAGTAAAAGTAGAAATCACATCTACTTCGGTGCCCAGGTTGGATTGGTAGCGGGTTAAGGCATCCGCATTATTTTCGCGGTAGGCAATCTGGTTGCCGGATAAAAACTGGTGCAGGTCTACGGCCGTAGAAAAATTACCTTTGGTATAGCGACTTTTTACATAAAAATCTTTCAGACCCGCTGGTCCGTGACCATCGGCGGCGTAGAAATAATCCATTAAACCACCAAACTTATGCGGTGTGCCGTAGAGCGGATCAAAACGGTGATTGACTTTGGTAGTCTGTTCGCCGTTGTTGCCGGAGTAAAAATCAAAACCCGGACCGGCCGAAAATACACCAAAAGAATAGCTGCTGTAGATACTGGCAAAATAAGCTTTGAGCGGGTTTCCTTCTTTATCTTTGTTTCCCTGGTAATAACCCGAAACATTCAACATTAATTTATTCGTGGGGCTTGGCAGCAATGCAGCATTTAGGCCGGTGGTATACCGGGAATTCAGGCCCTTCGTGAAAATACGGCCCGTAGTAGTTACCCTGGATTTTTGAAAATAATCGTTAAATAACAACCCTGATACCTTAAATGCCCCTACTTTTTTACTCAGGTAAGCATAGTGAAAAGCCTTGTACATTTGCCCGATGCCGTTGGTACCCGCTGGGTTTACTGTTCCGGTTACCGGAATCTGCCCGGTAGTTGTTCCTGTGGGCACATTACCCGGCACGTATATTCTGCCTTCTTTTAATTCAGCATTTTGGTTATAAGCTACGCCTACATCTAACTGCACACCTTTGTGCATTAATTTAAAAATGGCCGCATCGTGGCGGCGGGCTTGCTGCAACCAATCCAGGTTGCCGAGTAAGCGTTGATCGTCGTAGCTTATTTCTTGACGGCCGATTTTTAAACCAAAGTAATCCAGGCCTTTAATGGCAGCTGTTGAATCCGCAGCATTGGCGAGCACGATTTCGGCCCACATTTCGTGCAGCATTAATTTATTGCCGTCGGCGTTACTAATCGTAGAAGCGTCTTGCCCCCAAATGCGTACATCCTGAATAGCCGTAAAAAATTTAATTTTATCCAGGCTGTAGCCCAAATTCAGGCGGGCCCGCTGCGAAGTAAAAAAGGCCGGCGAGGCACCTTTGTTCGGCAAATTGCCAAATCCATCGCGTAACTCCGTACGGGTACGCAGTTGCCCCGAAATGGTAATCTGCGCCTGCGCTTGGTAAGCAAATAGGGCAAGAAACGGAATAAGGTATTTCTTCTTCATGGATTTTAGGCGGTTACACGGGTGGATTGATTTTGTTTAAATGGATGGCAATGAAATTTTTAAAATTTGCTAGCGTGGGATTTTTAAAATTCTGATATCGCGAGCGTCATCGCTCGTGATGCTTATCGTCCGGCCTCTGGCCGGTAGAAACTTGTTGCTGATTGGCTTTTTTAAGTTTATCGGTTCACCCGGCCAGAGGCCTACCAGATGGTTAGACACGAGCGTGGACGCTCGCGCCAGCAGTGATTTTTGGAACCTCATCCCCCTACCCCTTCTCCTCCAGGAGAAGGGGAGTTGTGCACGTTTTTGAAGTCCCTCGCCTGGAGGAGAGGGATTTAGGGTGAGGTGCTAATCCCGCAAACCGATGTACACGTAGCCGTCTTCTATTTTAACCGGGTAAGTTTCAATGTGGTAGCATTCGCCGTTCAGGTTTTCACCGGTGAGCAACGAGAATGTTTTTTTGTGAAACGGACAAGCCACTTTGGGTTCGCCGCACTGGTCACCGATAAGGCCGCGCGACAAAATCATTTGCTGTTTATGCGGGCATAAGTTCTGAGAAGCGTACCACTCGTTGCGCTTAGCAAAGTGATATACCGCAATTTGTTGGTCCTGGTATTTCACGCAGGCCCCACCGTTTTCCGGAAAGGCGCTTACTTCGGCGGCTTTAAACCAAAACGAAACATCAGCGAGGCGGTCGGCAGAAGGAGGCGTTTGTATCATGATCGTTAATTTTTAATTTTTTTAAAAAATCAGGCAAGCCGCTGGCCGGATAGCCCAAAACCTATCTTTTAATTTTCACTAAATCGTTGATTAATAAGCATTAAACCACCGGCACTTTTTGGCCGCGTTCGGGTTTAAAGCGGATAGACGGATCAGGTTCGGGTGTGTTAATGAAGTGCTGGAAGCGTTGGCGCAGCTCCGGATTGTTCACTACTTCTTTCCATTCACAGGCGTAGGTATCAACCATAAACTGCATCTCACGATCCAGGTCGGCGCAAATACCTAAAGAATCTTCTACAATCACCTGGCGCAGGTACTCCATACCGCCTTCCATTTTGTTTAACCAGGTGGCGGTTCGGTTTAAGGGTTCAGCGGTTTTAATGTAAAACATCAGGAACCGGTCGAGGTATTTAATGCAGGTTTCACTGTCGAGGTCGGTGGCGAAAAGCTGGGCGTGCTGGGGTTTAGCGCCGCCGTTACCGCAGATGTACAAATTCCAACCTTTTTCGGTGGCAATAATGCCAAAGTCTTTCGATTGCGCTTCGGCACATTCGCGCACGCAACCCGAAACCCCGCCTTTTAATTTGTGCGGCGAACGCAAGCCTCGGTAACGCTCTTCTACCTGAATGGCAAACCCTACCGAATCGTGCAAGCCGTAGCGGCACCAGGTAGAACCCACGCAGCTTTTTACGGTTCGTAAGCTTTTGCCGTAAGCGTGGCCACTTTCGAAACCGGCATTTATTAATTCTTCCCAGATATCGGGCAACTGATCCACCCGGGCGCCGAACATATCAATCCGTTGGCCGCCGGTAATTTTGGTGTACAAGCCATATTTAGCCGCCACCTGCCCGATGACAATTAATTTTTCCGGAGTAATTTCGCCGCCGGCAATGCGGGGCACTACTGAATATGTACCACCTTTTTGAATATTAGCCAGATAGCGGTCGTTGGTATCCTGGATGGTGGCTTGTTTTAGAATGAGCTCGTTCCAGGTGCTGGCCATGATAGAAGCTACGGCTGGTTTGCATATTTCGCAACCATCACCGCGACCGTGGCTGTGCAGTAATTCGTCGAAGCTGCGGATATTATTTACTTTTACAAGATCCAGTAACTCTTGCCGGGAATAATCAAAGTGCTCGCACAATACTTTTTTCACTTCTTTACCCATCTGCTTTAAGGTAGCATTGAGTAAATCATTCACCATCGGAATGCAGCCGCCGCAACCCGTTCCGGCTTTGGTGCATTTTTTTATTCCGGCTACATCCGTACAGGTTCCATCTTTTACAGACGAACAGATATCCCCTTTACTTACGTTTTCGCAAGAGCAAATCAAAGCTTCGTCGGGCAAACTCATTACACCCGCACCAGCCGATTCAGAAGCGCCTCCACGAGAACCTAAAATCAAATCTTCGGGGTCTTGGGGTAGGATAATTTTGTTTTGTACGGTTTGCAGCAACATGTTGTAGTTACCGGCATCACCTACCAAAATACCACCTACTAAGTGTTTGCCGTCTTCCGAAATATTAATGCGCTTGTAAATACCTTTGGCTTTGTCTTCGAAAACAATAGAACGGCTGGTGGCCGGACTGGCAAATGCATCGCCGAAGCTGGCTACGTCTACGCCAATCAATTTTAGTTTGGTAGACATATCGAAACCTTTGAAGGTTTTCTCGCCGCCCAATAAGTTAGTTACAACGGTGTCGGCCATATCGTAACCGGGCGCTACCAAACCGTAAATCATGCCACCGTGTAAAGCACTTTCGCCGATAGCGTAAATATTAGCATCCGACGTCTGTAAGGCATCATTCACCATAATACCACCCCGAGGCCCTACGGCTAAACCGGCTTTAATAGCTAACTCGTCGCGCGGCTTAATACCCGCCGACACAATAATCATATCTACATCCAACTCGCTACCATCCGCAAAAAGCATTTTCTCTACCCCCGGTCCTCCCAGAATAGCGGTAGTACTTTTATTTAAATGAATGCTGATGCCCAGGCTTTCGAGTTTTCGCTTCAACATTTCGGAACCGGCTTCATCTAATTGCCGCGGCATTAACCGGGAAGCAAATTCAATTACATGAGTGGTCAGGCCCATATCTACCGCTGCTTTGGCTGCTTCTAAGCCCAATAAACCTCCGCCAATAACAGCAGCAGTTTTAGCCTTAGGCGCATATTCCAACATAGCATCCAGGTCTTCGATGGTGCGGTACACGAAAACGCCTTCTTTTTCCACGCCGTTAATGGGCGGCACAAAAGCGCTGGAGCCGGTAGCTAATATTAGTTTATCGTAGCTAATGGATTCTCCTTTATGAGTGGTAATAGTTCGGGTAGCGGCATTTACACTGGTAACTAATTCGCCTAAATGCAGATTAATATTATTCTGCGCATACCATTCTACCGGCGCCATGGTTAGTTCTTCGGCGGTTGTACCGGAAAAATAAGCACTCAGGTGAACGCGGTCGTAAGCGGGGCGAGGTTCTTCGCCGAAAACAATAATTTGGAAAGCACTGGGTTGGGCTTTAGCTACAAGCTTTTCACAAAACTTATAACCAACCATACCATTTCCTATTACTACTATACGTTGGGGCTGTGCTACTAAACTGCTCATACGTTTTATGTTTTCGTGACTATTAATTACTTTCTAGATTTAGGCTGCTTTTAAAAATAAGCTCAATTTTTAAGTCTTTATTCTAAATTCAACCTTTTTCATTCTGTCTTCACTTAAAATCTAAGGTGTCTTTATCTAAATTCTTTTACTTTCTAGTAAATACCATCAAATATCAACCTTAACTTGAGTAAAAGTACTTAATTTTTGATTAGTTGGTTATTTTTTGGTGGCATAAACCAAAAATTTAGTTTTTTCACAAAAACATACGCTGTTTTAAAGAGCAAATTTTTAAATATTTAATCAATTAGAAGCATTCTTGTATTTCGAACCCATTTTTTAAACACAATTCAATTAAAATACCAGGTGAAAGCTCAAAATATCACACAAAATTTAAAAAACGACTTTATTTTAATAGCTAAAATCTAAATTAGCGTGGTTTTATTAGATGAAAGATTAACAATCAAGGGTAAATAGCTCTAAATAGAATAGAGTCAGCTAATTACTAAGGATCATTTTCCGATGAAGATTTCTAGGAAGAAGAGTTTACGTTTAGATGGTACGGTGCCGCATAGTTTAAGCAAGAGAAGCACCCGGCAGTAAATTAAGTAGAATTACTCAATTCATTACTAAGATTAAAATATACAGGAGAATCCATTTGCTTCTGATACACAAAAGCATTTGGTTAAAGAGTAATTAAATCGGCGGCCTCTTTTATTTAAAATCCTGCGAAAATGGCGTGAATCTATTACCAATAATATTAAAAGTATGAGTTCAACGGATGCCAGCATCTACAAAAAAATTACCCGCCTCTATTTATTGGCGCTAACGGCTGTAGCCATACTTTTATTAATTGGGCAGTTATTAGTACAACGTTCATTACGGCGCCAGCTTACCGATTCCCGGATCATAAACATTGCCGGCAGGCAGCGGATGTTAAGTCAGAAAATTTGTAAAACGGTGGTATTGCTGTACCATCAAAAAAACCAGGCGGCCACTCCTATATATGTAGCGGATTTAAAAGAAGCTTTAGACCTCTGGAAAAAAAGTCATGATGGGTTGAAAAACGGCTATTTAACTTATCTGCAAACGCCGGTAAATAACAGCGCTACTATCCGAAACAAGTTTTCCCAAATAGAACCGCTTTTTCAAAATGTATACACCAATGCCCGAGCTATCAATAACTATTATCAAAATAAACGAACGAGTACTATTGCTTCCGCGGAGGTGCAACGCTGGGTAAATCAGGTATTAGAAAACGAGCGGTCTTATTTGCAGGCCATGGACCAGATTGTGTTTCAGTACGATGCTGAAGCCAGCGAGCGGGTAAATAACTCCCAGCGGATGGAGAACATTGTCTTGTTTTTTACCTTAGGCGTGTTACTACTGGAAGCTTTGTTTGTTTTCCGGCCGGCGGTAACGCAAATTAAAAGCACCATTAAATTACTCTTGGAGGCCAAGCAGCAAACCCAACTGGCCAACGAAGAATTAATCCGGACGAATAAATCGCTGGCCGAAACGAAAGAAGCTTTACTGGAAGCCACCAATCAAAAATACCAACGGGAAATAAATGAGCAAAAGCTTCGCTCGACTTACCTCCTGGAAGGGCAGGAAGAAGAACGCAAACGCGTAGCCCGGGAAATTCACGATGGTTTGGGCCAAATGCTCACGGCTTTAAAATACGGGATTGAAAAGATCAGCGACTCGATGGATGGAACCGAGACGGCCCAAAAGAATTTTACGGAGCTGCGCCATTTGGTAAGCCAAACCATTACCGAAGCCCGAACCATTTCTTTTAACCTGATGCCCGCCGTGTTAAGTGATTTCGGTTTGGCTTCTGCTCTTAAACTATTAAGCAATCAACTCGCTTCCGGCTCCAACATAAATGTTTCTTTTAATACCAACTGGAACGGAAAAAGGCTGGCGAAAAATATTGAAATTGGTCTTTACCGGATTAGTCAGGAAGCATTACATAATGCGGTAAAATACGCCCAGGCCAAGCACATAACCGTTGATCTTCAGGCTAAAAAGAAATATATTCACCTGCATATTGCGGATAACGGGCAAGGCTTTGCCCCAGATGCTCTTTCGGTTCCCTCGGGCAAAACGGGTCTGGCTCACGGTATCAGCAACATGAAAGAACGCGTTTTTTTACTAAACGGCCTTATAAATATTAATTCTAAACCAGGGGAAGGCACCCAAATACACGTAAAAGTACCTTACCTGGCCCTTGACCATGACTAAAATAAAAGTATTACTTGCCGATGATCATACCCTAGTCCGGAACGGTATTCGTTCGATGCTGGAGAACTCCACCGATTTAGAAATTGTAGGTGAGGCCCAGAATGGAGCCGAAGCCCTGACTAAAGTAAAAGAGTTAGCTCCGGATGTGCTGCTCATTGATATTGCCATGCCCGTAATGACTGGCATTGAAGCTACCGCCCAGATTAGCAAACTACACCCCAATACCCGTTGCCTGGTACTATCCATGCACCACGACGAAGATTACATTTTAAAATCGGTAGAAGCCGGGGCATTTGGCTATTTACTAAAAGATAATACCCGTGAAGAAATGTTACGAGCCATCCGGAGTGTAGCTGCCGGGGAAAAGTATTTTAGTCCTTCGGTTTCGAATGTGATTGTAGAATCTTACCTGCAAAAAGTAAAAGAACCGGAACTGGCAGCCGCGCCCAAGAAGAAATTATCGAAACAGGAAAAAGCCGTTCTCACCTTTATTGTGGAAGGTTCGAACAGTCGCGAAATTGCTGAAAAATTAAATTTAAGCGTGCGCACCGTAGATAACCACCGCGCCAGCATGATGAAACGTCTGAAAGTAAAAAATGCGGTGGAATTGGTAAGAAAAGCTTTGGACGAGAAATTAGTCTGATTTAAAGAGAATCTTGTAACTGCCAGGTTAAGGTCGTATGGATCATACTTTTTGTTAATAATAAATATCACCTAATAAATAGTATATTCCCTAAAGAGAAAAAGAAGGTTTATTTAGAAAGTAAATGGCTGATCTATGGAGCCTTTTCAAGTCTCCATGCTCAAGTGCTATCTAATTAGGTAAGGCTGAGTTTGCCTCCTGGCCGGCGGGCCCCGTTTGGCTCTTCCGCACTCGCTAGTCTTCCTTTCCTCGTTGCACTGCGGAATGTGGCTGCGCCACACCGGAACCCTAGCAGGTGCTCTACAGCCAAACTGATGTCATTTACTTTTAGCTACCGACTCAACTTATTTAGAGTAGTACTAATTGTTTGAGCTATCTTCTATTAAGTTAGTTAAAAAGGCAAACAAACTAGGAAATTAATTTTAAAAAATCTATTGGTTGCAGTCAATAAGTTTAAAGTTACAATCCTTCATTCATTCGGAATGAGCCAGAAAAGCCGAAGCTAAGAGCAACTGACACTAGTTTGGCTGTGGAGGGCCTTCTAAGGTTGTGGTGCCGAGGAACGAGGCATTGTGAGGTACGAACAAAACGAGCTTAGACCAGCCCGGAAGAGCCAAACGGGGCCCGCCGGCCAGGAGGCAAACTCAGCCTGTTCAAACAAGATAGCACCAACGCCTGGAGGCTTGAAAAGGCTCCAAAGAACTACAGTAACCTGGACCTGCTATGGAAAACTCCTTTAGCTTTTTAATATAATACCTTGGTAAATATTTTTTTAAATTTTTTTACCGGTATCAGCTTTAACCAGGAGCTCACCTGGCTAAAGCTAATGGTTGGTTGGTGTTGATACCGGATTTAGTTAGGTGGTGTTATTTAGTGGCTTTACTTCTGCTTTTCGGTTGTAAATTCTTAAAAATTTTAAAAAATCAAGGTTACTCCGTTAGTTAAGCGGGGTAAACCAAAAGGCTAGTTTTTAATTACCCGAACAATTTCCTGCTTCGTTCCTTGGGTAATCCGCAGTAAATAAACGCCGGCCCTTAAGGATGCTTGCTGTTGCGGCGGACAAGTATAGGAACCTTGTTCCGTAGTTATCTGGCCGCTCCAGAGTCGTTTTACTTGCCGGCCTGCTAAATCATACAGCTCCAGGGTAACCGTTTCGGTCGGATTGTTTTGCCATTCTACCGTAAATGTTTCGGTAAACGGATTAGGAAACACCCGGGCTGCTTGGGCAACTTTCTCCGCCGGTTTCTCCCAGGTGCCGTTGGTAGTAAACCGGAAAGGTTTCAGAATACTACCGGTAAGCTGCTCGCTCTGGAAGAGTAAGGTTTCTTTCAGGTTCACCAGTAAGTTACCCTGCTTGTCGTGGTAAGAAAAACGCAATGCCTGATTTTCCTGGTTAGCGAACATAGTAATGAAAAATAAAACTTTGTCTTCTACCAGGTAACCCGTACCCCAACCAACTTTTTCGCCGGTAGCCGCATTGTGGACCAAAATTCCGGTTTCTTCCACAATTTGGTCAGAAGCTATCTCGGCTACCATATTCATGTTATAGGGGTAAACTCCCGGGTTTACTAATTTAGCTAGCGGCGATTCAGCATTTGCCGTGCGGTTGCCTGAATTCACGGACATTTTTGGATAAGCAAAATTTAAATCCGCGTTCTGCGATGATTGTATGCGGTAACCTTGGCCGTTTTTAAGGGTTTTTAAACTACCTACCCAACCTTTATTCTTATCGTACACGGCAAAATCGGTTTGGCTTTTAATAATATCGCCGTCGGCTAAGTTTACGCCGGCTAATGCATCGGTCACCGGCATACTCACCTGCGGCGTGTAACCTACCCAATTCCAGCCTTTTTTGAGGGTAATTATCTCGTTCGCTGGGTTTAACATGCTGCCTTTTACCTGTAACTTCTTCGCTGCTCCTACTTTCAGTAAATAGCTGGCCACGTTGGTAACCCGTTTGCCGGCCGGCGACCATACCCCCGCCGAATAATCCGCTACCCAATCCTGCGACATAAATACGGAACTGCGGTCAATTACGGTTGGGTCCAGCACGGCAGCAAGATCTTTGTTTTTTACATCCACGTTAAAAGAAATCCAGTTCCAGCCCGCTTTTAAGTCTAGTTCCTGGTAAATGGTGTTATTGGCGGTCAGCAGATACGGGTTAGCGGTAGAGCCATGCACCGTTCCATCCTGAAAAGCCAACGTAGCCGGTATTACATCGGTATGCGTGACGCCCAAATCGGCATTCCAAATCTGGAAGCTTATTTTCTCATTCGCTACGCCCGGTCCGTACACTTGCATAAAAAACAAGTAACGGTCGTAGGCGGGTACGTACTCCATTTGGGCTACTCCCCGGCATTGCCCATTTACAAAAGCGGCCACTTTATCGTCGGGGTTAATGGAGAACTGGTTGTTGATTTTTACCTGTCCAATGATACTCATGGATTGGCTGAAGTTGCGCGGATTTACGGTCCACTCGGGAGCTGGGGTAAATACTTTCAGGTGCAAGGCCAGTTTTTCGTCGTAGCCAAAATTGGTCCGGAGCAAAATATCTTCGGTATACCGGCCCATGTTTAAGCTTTCGCTCACGGTAAACACCAGCGTTTTGCGGCTGTTGGGCTCGATGGGCCCATTGGCGGGGCTAACCGTTAACCAACCCGGCAGACCATCAATTTGAAAACTTTCCTGGTTACCGCCCAGGTTGGTAATCTCCACTTCGAACTGTAAAGGCTTATTTACTTCTTTTTCAAAATTACGGTTAGAATCTACCCATTTTACCTGGTTTTTATCGACAAACACCGACCAGGTTTTAGCCCCGGGCATTACGTTGCTGTTTTTATCCATGACACCTTGCACGGTTATATCCAGAATCGTTTTCTCCACTAGTTCCTGCGGCTCGTTTAAAGTAATCAGCAATTTATCTTGGTTTATAACGTAGTTAAAATCTACTTTTTGCTCGGGTTGCGGCCGGTCAATTTTCGGCGATTCGTTGGTGTAGGTAGCGTTTACAAAAGTAGCCTGATCCGTGGTTTTGCCGCTTTGTTCTTTATCCGAGTCTACCGACAGCATCACGCCGCTGTTGTCCTGGTAGGCTTCGAATGGGTAATAAATTTGTAAATCGGCCAGGTCGTTGGGTTGTTTCGTGGTTAATGAACGGTTTATCTGTTCGGTGGTACGGGCCGAGTTCCAGAAACGGATTTCGTCTAGCTGGCCTTTAAAATAATTACTAAAGGTAGTTTTGGGCGTACCCCCTGCGGTAGAAGTCTGATCGTAACGCACCCCAAAGTACAAGGCCGGAACGGTTAATGGTGCCAGAACATCAGCTTTGCGGTAATTGGTCAGCGCCCCATCCAGCAAGAACGATAGGTTACCCCGCCGGTCCACGATCATGGCCAAGTGGTGCCATTTGCCATCCAGGGTATTGTTTTCTACGGCGTTAATCAGCAGGTTATTTTGTTTCAGAAAAATAGCGCCTTGTTCATCAAATTCTAAAAACCATTTTACATCGGTATTGAGTAAGGCGGCCGAGAACAAAGCGGTATTAACAGCATTGGCACCCGCTTTATACCAGAATTCCAGGGTAAAGTCGCCGTCTTGCGTGATAGGAGTATGACCACTGTTTACTTTTACGTAACCATTGCCGTTGAGCGAAATGGCTTTTGAAGCGGGTTCGGTTACCCATTGGGCGGCTACCTCGGCGTGTAAGGCCCGGGCCAGATCTTTAGCTGTGGTTCCTTTTAAATCGTTGAAAGGCCAGTAACCTATTAAGCTGCGTTCCCCACCGTTCGACCGGATGGATTGGGCCGCGTATATTTCGTCACGGTTTTTATACTGATCCCAAACGCGAAGCGCGTGTACATCGCCCTGGAAAGCATTGCCGTTAACCGGCGAAGAACCAATATAAACTACGCCCTGTCCGGCAACCACATCCACCTGATTTTTCTCGGCTAATAATTGATCGTTGCCATAGAGACTTACTTTATTGGCCGGGGCATCGTAGGAAACCGCGTAATGCTGCCAGCTGTTGGCCGGCAAGGTTTTAGTAGCCAGTACCCGGGGCGTGGTTCCCCAACCAGCAAACAGTTTACCCGTTTTATCAAAACCAATGGTGATGGCTTCGGTTCCGGTACCTTGGGTAAAGAGTATCTGGTCATCATTGGCGGTATTGGATTTTACCCGCGCCCAGAACTCCACGGTAAACGAACGGTTATTGATTTGTAAGCCCTCCGGAATGCGCACATCACCTTGTTTGCCATCAAAATGCAGGAAAGCACCGTGCGCCAGATCCGAGCCATTGAGTACACCCCGTACGGTAATATTGCTTTTGTTAATCAAACCAGCTTCTACCGGGTCGGCAAACTGAATCATAATTTCGTCGTTCGGCGACAAAATACCGTCGGCGGGTTGCGGGGCGCCAAATACCAGCGGCGGCACCACGTCTTTCAAGCCTTTTTTCACTTCGGTATAACTCACCGAACCATCGGTACAATTAGATTTAGCGCGTAACTCGTAATTCCGGTCGGGTAAATCGGTTATATCCCAGCTAAAGTTAATGGTGGTTTTACCACCAATTTTAGATACAGCAGCATCTTTGTTTTGCGCAATAGCGGCATTGTAATCGGCCTCTTTATTAAAGAAAGTATGAATAGTAGCCCAGGTGTTAGAAGCCGTGGATTTGTATTGCAGCTCGATGCTCTTAAACGACCGCAGGTTTACGTCATAGCCCGATAGTTGCACGGGCACTTTACCTTGCGCATCCACATTCACGAGCCAGTTATCCAAAGGTGCTAGCATGGTAACGGGCGTACAGGCCGGGGCAAAAAAAGCGGAAATTTTTACGGTGTCGGAAACCGTACCGGGTTCGCAGAGCGAGTGCAGCACAATGCCCAGGTTCTCGTAGTTAAATATTGCGCCAGGTCCTTTTTTCACGGTTAATATTTTTTCTACTACTTCGCCGTGCGGTACCCGGAAGGCCCGGTTGGGAGTAGAACCATCGATGGTAATTACCGCCCCGCTAGGGTTAGAATTTTCATCGACCTGCACGCCGTACCAGATATCTTCGTCGGAGTCACCGTTGTTTTGCAGCAAAATTTTAAAAACGGCGGCATTGGTTTCGGGCACCCCCGTAACAATGTTGTTTTCCACGTTTATTTCGGGTTTTTCGCGGCGCAGGGTAGCGGCATTTAATATTTTACCGGGTTGGTAATACTGCGTTTTTTCGTCGCATTCGTACGGGCAGGAGGTTTGCCCGCCCCGGGTGTAAAACATCGGCGAAAAGAACCCATTGTTGTATCCTTCTTTGCGATCGGCAAATTCTTCTTTTACGTTGTAATAATCGGCCCAAACTACATGGTCGCCTTTATCATTTAATAATTTAATGGCTGATGGGTCAATCACATCTACGCTGTAAAAATCTCCTTTATCCCCATCAGATAAAACGTAGCCAAAGGTTAAATTCTCGTTCGTGGATTCGCCAACGGAGCCGGAAAAATTATTGAAAAAGTTGGCCTTTACCCGAATGGTAGCCCCAAAACCGTTAAACTTACCACCCGTCATAAATTCCAGCGAAGCGTCGGCGGTTACTTCAATGGTGGTATTGGTACCCCAGAGCGAATTTAAGTTTTTCTCCCAGGTTTGGGTTACTCCGCCATCGAAGGAAACATTGGTAATACCTTCGGCGGTGCCTTTGGTTTTAGCATCCAGTTTATTGGCTTCATTGCTTCGCAGGGCTTCTTGCCAAAGCGTTATTTGCTGATTAAGCAAGTACACCGAATCGGGATCGCCGCGTTTAGCCGGATTGAAACTATAACTGGGGCCAGAATATGCGCCACGGGTGGCTACACCTTCGGCGGGTTTAGACAAAGCTGCGTTGGCAAATATCTGTTGGTCGTAGTTATCGGCACCAAACCGGGCATCTCCTTTGGCGATTTTAGAAACATACACGTTATCGCCGCGGAGCAACAAACTATTCCGGAAATTCTTGAGGGTAGGAATTAAATTATTTTGAATATGCTGTTGGGTATACATAAACCGGGTGCCGTAATTATCCTGCGCGGCGGCCATCCCCTGCCGGCGCACCAGCGCGTACGTTTTGCCCTGGTAAGTAAAAGGAGCCGAATGCGGAAGCTGATCAAAAGGCGCTTTT
This sequence comes from Adhaeribacter swui, assembly GCF_014217805.1. NCBI lineage: Bacteria > Pseudomonadati > Bacteroidota > Cytophagia > Cytophagales > Hymenobacteraceae > Adhaeribacter > Adhaeribacter swui. Next base: position 2,787,725 of record NZ_CP055156.1, on the reverse strand, counting down.
AGTTCTAATAATTCCAGTGTTTCGGTTTTACCCAAGATAAAATTCATAGCCCGGCCCACAAATAAATCGGCGGTGCTACCGACTAACTCCGGGTCGTCGCTGGTTTTCCAACCTTCGGTTACCTGTAAACTTTCCACTAACTGCCCATTTTCCGACCTTTTTTCGGTGATTACATCTTCGTTGGAAAGTACATGCTCAATTTCGGTTTCGGTTATTAAAGCTACCCCAAAACCAGCAGAAGTTTTAATTTCGGTACCCAGATAAAAGGTTGGATTAATGGTTTGGGTGCTGCCTCCTACATTCGAGATCGACATGGTTTTGGTGGTAGTAGAGCCTTTGCTCAGGTAGGCGTAGCTGTTCGTTCCCGGTGGATCACGCAGAATAAATTCTACCACATCGGGGCCTTTGGTAACAAAACCAGAACCCGACGTAATCTGCCCCAAAATATAACCGGGAAGCGTACCTAAATCGGCGTAAGATTGGTCTCCAATTTTTATGGCCGCCGAAAAGTTATAGGTGTAGGTGCCACTTAAATTAGGGCTGCCGGCCCGGAATTTATAATTGAAAACACCCTGCGGATTATTCAGAATCAGTTCTTCGTCGGGGTTTCCTTGCTTCCAATTATTAACTAGTTTTATTTTAGCGTTGGTTACCGGCACCAGTTCTTTTTCGTGATCGTCGGCATTTTCGTATTCTTCAAAAAACCGCAATGGAAACTCGTACTGGGCGTTCATGTAAAATACCGGCGCACCGAAGGGTTTACTCGAAAGGTCGATCTCCGGACCGCTGTTGCTGAGTTTAATTTTCTCCTCCCCGATGAGCTCGTTATTGTTAATGGACCACTTGGTTTGATTGTGCAGCACAAACTTTTTGCTGAAGTGGTAACTGGCCGAATCTGCTTTCTTGCCATTATTATCCAGTTGGTACTCCCAACGTAAATCCGAAACAGGTAAACTTAAATCCAGAATAGGTTGCTCCCCGAAATTATAGCGCGAACCGTCGGTAAGGGTATTGTTGGTTTTTACCTCCTTTACAATAAAGCGCTCGGGTATGATCCAGGCGGTGTATTCGCCGGTTTGCGGATCGGTAGTTAAATCAATGGTTTTTTTAAAATTTGTGGGCGATTCATCCAGGTCGCCGCCTTTTTCGGGCTCTAAGGTAATTTTGGCCGTACCCAAATTGTTTTTTGAAAGACCCATGCCCAAAGGTTTATCCCCTTGTACCTGGCCACCGGCTACCCGGCCGATTAGTTTTACTTTGGTAGTATCCAGTATTTCGAGTTGCCCGCGTAAGTGTTCCTGAAAATCGTGCGGTTGGTTTTCGGCGGGCCAGTACGCATTCTGGAAAACGTGGCCGTTCTTCACAAATGATAATACGTGCTGCCCAATCGGCACCCGGGCTTCAAACTCACCTTTGGCATCCGACATTACCGGTACATTGCTGGCATTGAGCAAGGTTTTGCCATCCACGAGCATCTGCACGCCTTGCACCGGGAAAGAAGTACCCTGGTACCGAACGCTGCCTTTCGTAATAAACGACGAGATATCTTTAAAATCTTTCCCGTTGTGGCTCAAAGCACCTTCGCCAATAAATAATAAAAGCGAGTTTGGATCAAAAGTATGCACACCCAGCAGCGGCGTTATCTCGAAGCTTTCCCCGGAGCCCCGGAACTGGATATTGGTGAGGCGGTAATTGCCTTTGCTATCGGTGTAGGCCACGTTGGCCAGTTGGTCCTCGGAAGGAATGGTGGTAGTCCACTCGAAGCTGCCTTTTAATTTTGCGTGGTTTTCGTTGTATTTCCGGTCTACGCGCGAACCATCAAAAGCATAATCACTGAAACCTTCGTTTAGCTTCCAGTAAGCAATTAAACCAGGTTCGCTGCCATCTAAAAACCGGCTGTAATCCTGCACTAACTGCGCCGCAGTGCGGGGTTTATTCCAGATTCTTATCTCGTCTATTACACCCTGAAATCCTTGGTTGTAGGCCCGGCTGTTACCAAAAACCAAAGACAGATCGGCATTAGTGTTCGGTTGAAAAGCATTGGTGAGTTGTTGCGGAGTAAATACCGAATCGTTTACTACCCATTGTACTTGCCGCGAAACGGTATTCAAGCTAACCGACAAGTGGTGAAATTCATTATTTTTTAAAAAATCACCCGGTTGTATACTTACCTGCTCCGCTCCGGCACTTAATATGTAGCGGCCATTCTCGTAGCTTATTTGCAATCCCTGGCCATTTTCCAAATGGTCGTAGAGTACGTAGTTAGTAGCTATATCCGTTGGTCGTAACCAGGTTTCTAAAGCCCAACCTTCCTGGCTGGGCCAGAATATGCGGGAAGCTTTGATATCAAATGCGGCCGTGTTATTAGTAAAAGCAAGCGCTTTGCCGGCGGCCCCATCGGTGTTGCGGGCCCGCACCTGCACTTTTTCTACTACTTGCCCGCCTTCAAAAAAGATGCGGCCACTTACAGTACCAAAAGGCGCCCGAAAACCCAAAGCTTTGGCTTCGCGGCTTTTAATAGGTTGCCCGTTACAAGTGGCTACTCCTTCAATGGTATATTCATACATGGTGTTGGCTTCGGCAAACTCGTCGAGCCACTGCGTAGAACTGCCACCTTCGGCTACATGCACCAATTCCCGGGTATTGTTAGTACCGGCAATTTTCCGGTAAATTTCATAACTCTCGATGCGGCTTTTGTATTTGGCATCCCACTGCAGCTGAATGTAACTGGTAAAAAACCCTTTCGAAGCTTTAAATTTATAATCGTGGTTGTAAAACGGGTTTTGCGGATTGTTCCGTTCAGTTACGTCCGTGCCCCATTCCAGGGCATCGGCAATCTGATCGGGTACCGCTTTGCTTAATATGTTACCGGCTACTTCGGCGTACTGGTTCACGGCTACCAGCTGGTACTCGTAGGTATTACAGGCTTGTAACTTTTCATCTGCCCAGGCGCCAGGCTTTGGATCCAGGTTAGTAGTAGTGTTCTCAATGATCTTACCCGCTTGTATAACCTTGCGGATAAGTTTGAAGTTGGTAACACTAGCACAAGAATAACCCGACCAGATAATTTTAAAATAAGTACCGTAGTCGGCTAAACTAATTTGCGGGGCGGCCGGACTTAAGTCTGGAGTAATACTGGCCACTTCCGAAGTTAGCTCCGTAGCAACCTGCTTATCCGGCCGGATGACCTGAATTTTGTAGTAATGTGATTTTTGATGTTGTAAATTGGTATCATCGAAATAAGTAAGCGTATTCAGTCCGCCGTTAACATCAAAAGTATTTGTGATTGTACTAAAGTCGGGCCGGGCACTCCGCAATATTTTATAAGAATAAGCGCCGTCTAAATTAGGTCTGGGCCAAGTTAGGGTAATGCCGGTGGCACACGGAACAAAAGTAGGCGTTAGAACCAGTTTACTGTTTTTCCAGGCTACTACATTGGCGCTCCCGGTATCAAAGTAATTGGGGTTGTTTACTAAAAATTCGCGGGTTAGATTTACCCGGGCTACTATCCGGTAATTGTAGCGGTACCCGTACACGGTATTGGGGTCGATGTAACTGGTGGTATTGTAGTCCAGGCCCGCAATCAATTGATCGTTCTGGTAAATATAATACCGGATTCTTTCGGGAGCGTAGCCGTTCGCACCCGGCTTTTCCCAGGTAAGCTTTACCTGATTTTGTTCGCCGGTCGGGAATGCCGTAATCGTGGGTTTGCCTTGTAAACCCGCAATCTGAAAATCATTTACTTTATCCCCTTGCTTATCGTCATTATCGCCCCAATCGTAATGGGTTCTGAAAGTTAGCGATTTACCAATCCAGTCACTGGGAATATTAAAATAGTAACCTTGCCGGTCGTAAGTATCCCCCCAGCCGGATCCATTATTAACCAGTAACACATTTTTATAAGTACCGTTACGGTTGCCATAGGAAGCATTATCCAGCAGGGTGTGGGTAACTCCGTTGAGGGTAACGGTAATGTCCAGGTCTTTCAGCTTATCATTCTTGCAAGTACCGCAATCGCGTTCATCCACCGATACGGTAAAAAAAATACGACCCGACTTCTGGTCGTAACCAATCTCATATAAAAAATTGTGGGCAAAAACTGAGGTGCTGCCTATCCCCAGAAAAAACAGGAAGAATAAGCCTAAAAAACGTTTGTAAAAGTGTTTCATGACCAATGAGTTAGTAGTAAAATAAAGGTAAATAACATAGAAAAATCTCCCCCGCACGGATGCGGGTACCGGAACTTGGGCGCTTTTGGCTGGTTCATAAATGGCTTCGGCCAGTCTTGCTTGAACTAATAGCCTGAATGTAGGAAATGAAAGAAGGGGGTAGGAAAAATAGTATGCTAACTACAATGGTTTGTATGCGAACAAATAAAGGTTGTATGTAAACGGAAGCTTACAAAAAGTTGAAATTTTTAAAAAATTCCTCTTTGTAGTTGCGGCCCAAAGGAACCTCGTGCTTGCCGATTACCACGAAGCTATCGTTAAAAGTTTCCAGGTGTTGCAGGTTAACGGCATAAGACCGGTGTATTCGCACTAATTGCGGTAAATTTATTTTTTCGAGTACGTGCTGCAAGCCGTTGCGCAAAACAAACTTATTATCCTGGGTATAGATGTAGGTAAAATTACTGTCGGCCTCTAACAGCAAGATATCGGTTAACGTAATTTTTAAAAACCGGTAGTTTTGTTTTACAAAAATGGCGTCGTTAATGGCCAGAATGGTTTCGGAGGAAGGGGCATTTTTTTCTTTTTCAACCGGCTTGTTCAACGGAATTACTTTAGCTTCAGCGATTGATTTACGGAAGGCAAACTGGTGCAAAGCCATTTCGATGGCAATACGCAGGTTGGTTTGCTGGTATGGTTTGGTAAGATAAGCGGCCGGAAAAGTGTCTTTGGCCCGGTTAACGGTAGCTTCGTCGGCAAAGGCAGTAAGGTAAATAAAAGGAATATCTTTTAGTTCGCGAATGTGCCGGGCTGTTTCAATGCCGTCCCAATCGCCTTTTATGTGAATATCCAGCAAAACCAAGTCCACCGGATTTTCTTTTAATAAGCTAATCGCTTCTGGGCCATTATCGGCTATTCCCACAACTTCGTACCCATCTTGCAGCAAGGTATCTTCCAGACCTAAAGCCAGAATGCCTTCGTCTTCCACAATTAAGATGCGCACATTGTTATCCGCCATAGAGTTTAGCTTGCTTTTTTTAAAATTTTCTCCGGGATGTGCAGGGTAAAGGTAGTACCGTGGTGGTTTTCAACCGAGCAGTTACCGTTTAACTGTTTGCTGAGCACTTTTACTAATTTTAAACCGAAGGACGTTTGCGGTTTTTCCCAGATGGCTGCCGGCAACCCGGGCCCGTTATCCTGGATGTGTAATTGTAACCCATTGCTATCGTGCAGGCTGATGCTTAACCGAGGCTCTGGAACGTATTGATAGGCGTATTTAAAAGCATTGGTAACCCACTCGTTTATTATCAAACCCAGAGGCAAAGCTTTATCTACATCTAGTTCCGTCACGCTAACGTGTAAATCCAGCGTTAATTGGTTTTTATCTACCCCGAAGCTTTCCATCAAACTTTCTACCAAATCGGTAATGTATTCCGGCATATTTACTAGGTTGGGCTGGTCTTGCTGATACAAACTCCGGTGAATTAACGACATGGCTTCAATGCGCTGTCGGCCTACTTTCACAGCTTTTCGGGCGTCTTCATCCTGCAAGCGGTTCGATTGCAAACTCAACAGACTCGATACAATTTGCAGATTGTTTTTAACCCGGTGGTGCAGTTCTTTCATGAGCAATTTCAGCTTTTCGGCTTGCTCGTTTATTTGCTCGTTTTGAGAATTCAGTAAGCTGTTTTTCCGCCGGATGGTCCGGAATTGCAAGCCAAAAATCACCCCGGATATTACCAGAACTCCCATAATACCGAGAGTGGCATACATCTGCATAGCACGGGTTTTACTCTTTTGAGTAAGAACGTTAATTTCCTGATCTTTTCTACCCGCCTCGTATTGTACTTCCAGTTCATTCATCAGCCGTAAGTTTTCCAGCAAAGCCAAGGAATCGCGCAGTAAATCGTAGCGGGTAAAGTAAGCGAAGGCTTGCTGGTAATTACCCCTTTGCTGATTACAACGGGCTATTACCTGATAAATCTCCATTTCCCGGTAAGGAAGTTTAATTTGTTGGGCAAACTGCAAAGCTTGTTGCAAATATTGCAAACCCTGCTCTTGTTGCCCCAGTTTAAAATAAGATTCGCCCAACCAATTGTAGGAATAAGTTAAAGAAGTAAACTGTTTGTATTTAGTGGCAATAGCCAAGGCCTTTTGGGCGTAATAAATTGCCCGCTGGTAATCTTTTCTATCGGTAAGGTAAATCTGAGCAATGTTGTTATAATAAGCGATCCGGTCTTTTTCGAAGGTAGGCGAACTCTCCGCTAAGGTAAGTCCGTTTAAATAAATTTTAAATCCCTGGTTTATTAAAGTGGAGTCTTTAAGCTCGGTGCCGTAGCTTCGGGTAAACAGCGCTTTTAGCCGGATATGAAAAATAATATTGGCAGTATCTTTTAGCGTTCGCGCCGCTTCTAAGCCTTTGGTAGCAGATTCCAGAGCTTTGGGGTAGTTCTTTTTTTCTTTGTAAAGATTACCAATAATAGAATAAATTACCGGCAACTCCGGGTTCAACTGCGATTGCTGCGCCAGTTCTAAAGCCTGTAGTACCGTATGCATGGCACTTTGGTAATTACCCGTAAGCCAATAATACTTTGCTTTTAAAATTTTTCCTTTTAAGCGGGCATCAATGCTGGTTTTACCCAAATGCAGCAAGGAATCGGCCAGGGCTCCAACCGTATCCATACTCCGCATGTTTTGGTACCCTAAATCGTATAATTTTTTAATCTTATCCGGATGAGCTGCATTTACTTTGAGCTGAGTGGAACGCGTTTGGGTACAAGCCGGCAAAAAGCAAAGCCCGGCCAACAGAAAACACAGTAATATTATACTATTCAAAATGAATGGATTATACTCCGGGAATATACAGCATTTAGCGTATTGATCTGCAAAGAAAAAAGCCTAAATTCTTAATTTTAGATAAAAAAGAAATAATAGCCTTCGCTTTTAGGAAAGTTACCATTTCTCTAAAATTTAAAATTTAAAAAAATTAAAATTTCATTCAATCTTACCGGCCAAAATCATCTTGTACCCGCACAATGTATTCTTCGTCCGACGGATTGCTTGCATCCGTGTGTTGCCAGATTTCAGCCAGCCGAAAATGGCACTGCCATGAGAGACGGGTTTGCGGCGCTACTACTAGAATTTTTGAACTGAGTTTCTTCGAAATTTTCAAATTTTTATAATTTACGCTCGAGCTTGATTACTAGGCGAAAGCAAAAGTTATCGTTGATAAGGAAAGTCTATTTTGGCTGAGAGTTCCTGGTTTCCACAAGAATTCTCAGCCAATTTTAATGCAGGATTATTTAGTTTGATTTTATCATTTTAAGCACCTGACGGCTTTTTCCGGATTGCCATTGGAGCAAATATATTCCTACGGGTTTTCCGGTTAAGTCCAGTAGTATCCTGTTCTCTCCCAGGGGTACTACCCCGTGATGTATTACTTTTCCTTGAATATCAAACAGTGTTATAGTAGCATCGGCGGGGAACGGTTGAGGAAGCTGTAAGGTAAATTTTTGTTCAAACGGATTAGGATAGGCTACCAGTTGGCCGAGCTTTATTTCAGCCGCTGGAGTGACTTGCCGGGCCTCTACCCTTACCTTAGGTACACCTACGCTTTCAGGAGCTACTTTCACTAACCAAAAATCGGTGCCACCTTGATTGGGTTGGGTTCGATCACCACTTACTCCGGAGTCAGACTTTCCAGCCAAGAGCAGACCGCCATCATTAGTCTGGATAACGGCTCGTAGTTCTTCCACGCCGCTGCCCCCATAACGTTTATCCCACTGGTACATGCCGTCCGCATCTGTTTTCACGATCCAGTAATCGCTCGAGCCCTGATTATTTTGCGATTTATTACCGCTTTTGTTGGAGAAAGACTTACCGGCCAAGATATAGCCGCCATCACTGGTCTGAATGCTGGCCCGGAGTTCATCGTCTTTGGTGCCGCCGAAGCGTTTATCCCAGATTTTGGTACCGGTACCGGTAAACTTAATAAACCAGAAATCTTTACCCCCCTGGCTCCCTCTGGTTTTATCCCCGCCAGCCGGCGAGTCGCTTTGGCCCGAGATAAAGTAATCGCTGCTGCCACTCCTGCCTAAAGAGTAAGCTTCGTCGTTGCCACTACCCCCGTAAGTTTTATCCCAAAGTTTATTACCATTTTTGTCTAAACTAATTAGCCAGAAATCAGAACCTCCCCGGCTATCTTCGCTCTTATCCCCGCTTTTACCAGATAAGGAACTACCGCCTAGCACAAAACCGCCACTTGAGGTTTGCACAATACCCCCTAAAACTTCATTTAAATTTCCACCGTAACGTTTATCCCAGATTTTTTTACCCGTGTTGCTTACCTTCACCAACCAATAATCGTTGCCGCCCTGGCTACCCTGGCTTTTGTCGCCGCTCGCCGGAGAATTACTATACCCAGCTAAAATATATTCACCCGTAGAAAGCTGTATTACTTTTTTGAGCTCATCGTAACCCAAGCCACCATAGCGTTTATCCCATTGTTTGTCGCCAGTATCACTGATTTTAACAATCCAGTAATCGCGATTGCCCCGGCTCGCCTGGGTTTTGTCGCCGCTAATACCGGAAAGGGAGCTTCCCGCCAGTAAATAGCCGCCATCTTTGGTAGGAATAATACGATTTAAGTAATCATCACCCGAACCGCCGTAACGTTTATCCCAGAGTTTTTTACCAGATGCGTCACTTTTCACAATCCAGTAATCATTTTTACCCTGGCTGGCCTGGGATTTGTCGCCGCTGATCTCAGAATTAGAATAACCCCCAGAGAGATAGCCTCCGTCGGAAGTTTTAATTACGGCCGTAAAGCCTTCGTTAGCGGAACCACCATAGCGGAAGTTCCAGGCCTTTGAATCGTCATCGGTTATTTTTACCATCCAGTAGTCCGTATTGCCCCGATTACCTGTACTTTTATTGCCGCCAGTATCGGAATAAGAAGTACCACCTAGTACAAATTCATTTTCCTTATTTTTAACTATTACCGATAACTCCTCATTCCGAAGTCCGCCCTTCACTTGATCCCACAATTTATTTCCTTGAGCATCTATCTTTACCAGCCAATAATCATATCTTTCCTGCAGGGTGGTATCGGTTGCCGAATACCAACCAATTGCACTTTTATCCCGCCCTTTTACCGCATTGGAACTTCCGGCTAGCAAGAAATTACCTTCGGCAGTAGCCACCATCGATTTTAGTTCAGAATCACCAATAACAAAATACCCTTTATTGATATCAAAATAATCTTTTGTATTCCCCCCAATGGTCTGGTCCCAAAGTTTATTTCCTTCACCATCAATTTTTATTACCCAATAATCCCGTAACCTGGTAGTAAAATTAGTATGATCTGTATGGAGGTTGTTTTCTCTTTTTTCATTTCCTTTGTCGGCATTAGAAGAACCCCCTAGCAAAAAACCACCATCCGGCGTAGCCAATAAAGACGACAAAATAGAGCTTCCAAAATAATAATAACATTCGGGGTCAGGATTTTCATCTCCCACGCAAGATTCGTATAACAAATAATCGATGGCTCCGCCAAAGGTTTTATCCCATATTTTTTTTCCGGTATTCGTAATTCGTATGACCCAATAATCAGCTATACCCCGCGTAGCCTGGCTTTTATCTCCAGAAATATTAGAAGCAGAAGAACCGCCGAGCAAATAACCATTGGTAGTAGCCACAATGGCCGTTAGGTTATCTGCATTTTGGCCTCCGTAGGTTTTATCCCAGATTCTTTTACCGTTGGCATTAATTTTTATGATCCAATAGTCGGTTTGACCTCTGTTACTCTGGATTTTATCGCCAGTTTCCTCCGAATCAGAGGCTCCCCCAAGTAAGTAACCGCCATCTGCGGTAGGAATCATAGCCGTAAGCTGGTCAGAGTTATTCCCGCCCAATGTTTTATCCCATACTTTTCTACCCATTCCATCAATTTTTATGATCCAAAAATCATAATTTCCCTTGCTATCTTCACTTTTATCACCTGAGCGAGGAGACTCAGAATATCCCCCTAATAAATAACTACCATCCGGAGTGGCTAATAAAGCTGTAAGTTTGTCCTCGCCACTACCACCAAATCGCATATCCCACATTTTGGCGCCATTACCATCCGTTTTTACAATCCAGTAATCCGTATCGCCACGGCTATCTTGGCTCTTTTCGCCGCCTGCACCTGAAAAAGAATACCCGCCGAGTAAATAGCCTCCGTCCATGGTTACAATGGAAGCGGTAAGTTTATCCTGGTCGGTGCCACCAAAGGTTTCGTCATAATTAATCCGTGGTAGAATGGATATGGTTAACGGACTTATGGCGGTACCCGCGGGCGTTGAAATACTTACTAACCCAGATGTAGCGTATTGCGGTACCTGGGCGGTAATGGTTTGAGAATTTACTACGGTAAATACAGGCTGTTTAATTTGATTAAAGCCGATGGCGGTTATGTTGGCGAAGCCCTGGCCTGTAATTGTAATGACATCGCCGGGCCGGACTACATTAGGACTAATATTGGTGATGGTGGGCAGAACCGAAAAATTAACAGGCTCCAGGGAGGTTCCGTTCGGAGTAGTAACCGTTACCGGGCCCGAAGTAGCCCCTTCTGGTACCAGCACCCGAATCTGCTCGTTACTGAGTACGCCAAAATCCAGAGCTTTTACTCCGTTAAATAGTACCTCGGTAGCATTTAAAAAATAATTACCCTTAATGGTAACCCAAGCTCCCGGCGAGGCCGCAGCAGGGGCAATTTTACTAACAGTAGGTGAATATTCAACAACAAACCCTTGTTCCAGGGCAAAAGCTGAACCGGCAAAAGCCTGATCTATAGCTTGCACACTCCAGTAATAAGTGCCTTTGGGCAAGTCATTTAGTTTGAAACTGGTATTTAACTGGGCATTGCCCCAGGTTGCAACCCGGCGATAGCCATTTTGGAGATTAGCTTGCGCGGAAACTTTTTGCTGATTACCCGGACTGGTACCGACATACACATTGTAGCTTAAAGCGGCGGTAGGCGTTTGTTCATCTTTACTGGGGTTCCAGGACAAGACTACATTCTTTTCTTGAACTTTATAAGTCAGGTTAATTGGGGTTATAGGAATAGTATTTTTTACCGCTATATCGTTGCGATAAATTTTAGAAACAGGTCCTTTGTCCGTATCCCCGGAAAGCAGAATATCCAAATCCCCGTCGTTGTCGTAATCGCCCCAAGTGACTGAGCTACTTAGTAAACCTGGTAATGCTATTTTACTGTTTGTAAAGGAAACTCCCTTATTACGGTATATTTTGGTAGAGGGACTATTACAATAATCGCCTATTGCGGAACGACAGGTTCCAGAGATTATAATATCTAAACTGCCGTCATTATTATAATCCCCCCAAGTAGCATCTCCTTCAGCCGCCGTTTGTCCAATAAATATTTTTTCTTTACGCTCAAAGGCACCATTTTCATTTGAGTAAAGTCTAGTTTCTACATCGTATATTCTTCCCCCCACATACCGATATCCTGAAATAATAATATCCAAATCATTATCATTATCATAATCGGCCCAGGATGCCGCACCATCTGATAAATCCATTGCGATTTCTAAACTAGTGAATTCACCACGTCCTAAATTGCGGTATATACGACAGGAAAATAGGGGTGCTTCTATTCCAAGAAATTCCGCAAATAGATCAAAATGCTCACCCATTACCAAAACATCTAAATTACCATCCTTGTCATAATCTCCCCAAGCTGCCGAGCTTTTAAAAACCCCTGTCATATGGGTTGAATTTCTTGTAAACACACCTCCCTGGTTATCGTACACTGCCGTTATATAGGTCTTTTTGGTAGTGCCAGCATTACCAGAAATTAATAAATCCAAGTCACCATCCTTGTCGTGATCGCCCCAGGCTACTGCGCCACTTTTCACCGGAGGTAGTGTAGCATTTACATTAACAAAATTGCCATTATTATTTTGGTAGATTATAGAAACTAGTCCGTTACTGCTCCGGCCGGTTAAGGCAATATCCAGGTCGCCGTCGTTATCGTAATCGCCCCAATCGGCCGCACTTTCGATTACTCCTACCAAGCCCGCATTAATATCAGTGAAACTGCCGTTGGTGTTGCGGTAAATTTTAGCGACGTAATTTCCACCGCTAGCCCCGGTGATTAAAACATCCAGATCGCCATCGTTATCGTAATCGCCCCAATCTGCCGAACCGGATCCCACGCCTACCAAGTTAGCCTGAATGTCCGTAAAAGCCGGGTTGTCCTGGGCGGCTACTGGGGTGTAGTGCAGCAGCCCCAATCCCAACAATAAGAACAAGATACATTTACTTGTAGGAGCAAATAATTTCTGGATGAAGAACGCCGGATTTAGATAATGAGGAAAGATAGTAGCCGGAAACCAAAAAGATAGTAGAGGTAAATACATGGGCTTAAATAGTTTAGGTTAACTTAAAAGAAGGCGTAAGATTTTGGTAAGGAAGACTAGAACTGATCATGCGTCGCTTTTACCCGAACAGGATTTTTCAGCGAAAACGATTTTTTAAAAAATCATTAACTCTAGTGAAGCAATCCGCTCTTTAGTGGACTAAACTTATTATTTAAGGCGCGAAAAGGCTTTTACTTTTGGGACAAAAGCCTTTGATTTTGGGACAGCGGGCAGAAATAGCTGTTATTGAGGCCAAAAAAGCTGCTTTTACCTGGCCGGCACAAAATAAGAAGGTGACTGATGATGAAATTCTTTAAAAACCGTAGCAAAATAAGCTGGACTTTCGAAACCAACCCGGTAAGCTGTTTCGCTAACCGAACAACCGGCACGCAGCATTTCTACGGCCCGGTTTAGGCGGTATTGGCGAATAAGTTCGTTAGCCGCAATACCCAACACGGCGGTTAGTTTCCGGTGCAAGGTACGACGGCTCATTCCTATTTCGGCAGCTAATTCTTCCACCCCAAATGCAGACTCGTCGAGGTGGGCTTCGATGAAAGCATATATCTTTTTAAGAAAAGGATCCAGCGAAACTTCCGCGCTTTGGGCAGTTTGGGGCGCAACAAGTTGCCGCTGGTAAAACTCCCGCAGTTTTTCTTGCCGCTCGAGTAAATTGCGCACCCGCCACTGCAATTCATCCAGGTGGAAGGGTTTAGTCAGGTAATCGTCTGCCCCGCCCACCAAACCTTCCATCCGGCTTTCGTGCGAAGCCCTGGCGGTTAACAATACTACGGCAATGTGGTTTGTCTGGGGATCCGTTTTAATGGCGCGGCAAAACTGGTAACCATCCATCTTGGGCATCATCACATCACTAATTACCACATCCGGCAGTTCTTGCCGGGTCGATTCCCAACCTTGAGAGCCGTCTTCGGCAGTTATTATGCGGTAATTTTCTGCCAAAGTTCCGGCGATAAATTCCCGAAGTTCCGTGTTATCTTCTACTATTAACAACAAGGGAGCTGCCAGCAATTTTTCTGTATGAGGAGCAAATGTTTCTTTTAAAGTTGGGGTTGGTAGTTGGGTTATTGGAGTAATATTATCGGTTTGTCCCGTATTAGGCGTTAAAACAAGCGGCAATTTAACTTCACAAGTAGTGCCTTGCCCTAGTACACTTTGTACGGCAATTTCGCCGCCCAATAAATCAGTTAATTCTTTTACCAAAGCCAATCCAATACCCGTGCCTTCATATTGCCGCGTGCAGGCATCATCTACTTGGTAAAATCGGTCGAAAATATGAGCGAGTTCTTCCGCCGCAATGCCAATTCCCGTATCGCTTATTTGTAACCGAAACCATTGCTGCTGCTGAATTTGCGCCACTACTTTTACTTGTCCGGTAGAAGTAAATTTAAGCGCGTTGGAAAGCAGGTTATAAATTATTTTTTCCCATTTGTCGGCATCAAACAGATAATCGGCAGTATTGCTTGTGCTATCTAAACAGAGTTGGATTTGTTTTTCTTCGGCCAACAAACGAAAGGACGCTACAATTTTTTCGAGGAAAACCGCAGGGTTGCCCCGTGATACATGTACGGGCATGCTGGCTGCTTCTAACTTAGAAATATCCAGTAATTGGTTAATTAAACGGAGCAATTGCTGGGCATTTCGGTACACCGAACTCAGTAGTTTATGCTGTGCATACGGTGGTAACTCTTTGTTTTGCAGCAATTGTTCCGTCGGCGATAAAATCAGGGATAAAGGAGTACGAAATTCATGCGTGATATTAGAGAAAAACCGCGACTTCATCTCATCAACGGCTTTTAGCTGTTCCGCTTCCCGGCGTTGTAACGCTATCGCTTGTCTTTCGCGAGCTTGTTTATTCCGGAACCGCCCATACGCGTACAAACTAGTACCCACCACTAAAGCATAAAAACTGTAGGCCCACCAGGTGGCCCAAAATGGTGGCGTTATTACCAGTTGCAATTGCCTGGTGTGGCGGTTCCAGACCCCATCGGTATTAGTTACCTGCACCTTAAACACATAATTACCAGGAGCCAGCTGGGTATAATTCGCCGTGTTCTGATTACCTGTGTATACCCAATCCTGATCTACTCCTTCCAGTCGGTGACGGTAATTAAGTTTTTCGGGCTTGGTAAACGCTAAACCAGCAAAATCAAAACTTAAAAAATTCTGGGTGTAATCCAGGTTAAGCCGCTGGGTTGCGTTAATAGATTGTGTTAAAAGAGAACCCGGTTTACCTGCTTCTACGGGCACATTATTTATTTTTAAAGCGGTAAATACTACCGGCGGAGAAAAAGAATCTTCGTGAATAGCAGTTGGATCAAAAACGGTCATCCCGGTTTTACCCCCGAATACCAAACGCCCGTCAGGTAAAGCCGCCGCATTATTCCGCAAAAATTCGTTTTCCTGAATTCCATCTGCCGCCGTGAAGTAGCGCATCTGTAAAGTTTTAGGATTTAGCCGTATCAGTCCCTGATTAGAACTTAGCCAGATAAAACCTTTTTTATCGGGCAGCATACTATTAATGGTGTTAACCGGCAAACCTTCTTTTTCGCCAATTCGATCAAAGCGCATGGTTCGGGTATTTAAGCGGCATAAGCCCCCGCCTTGCGTACCAATCCATAATAAGTGCGTATCGTTCGGGTCAAGGAGCAAACAGTTTAAGGCATTTGTACTTAACGAGTTCGAATCTTTAGGCTGATACTGCAGCTGGCGCGTAATTTTTTGCTGCTTCCAGTCGTACTGAAATAACCCATTTCCATAATTTGTGGCTAGCCATACCCAATTAGCCTGAGGTTGAATATCTACTACATCAAAGGCCACGGGTGCCTTTTTAAACCTCGGCGGCATTAAGCTATTAGCAAAGAGTTGCGCCTGAAAAGCTAATGTATCCGTCCGGAGCAGGCCTTTTTCGTTGGCATAGAGCCACAAGTAACCATCAGCAGCAGGCTTCATATTAATATACCACCGATAGCCATGTTCCGGAAATCGAAGTTTTTTAAAAATCCTGCGTCGCTGCGGATCATATTGATACAGCGCATAAAAATCAATAAACCAAGTACTTTTTGCCTGAGGCGGTCTGCCGAAACGGACCCAGGCCGCGTGGCGTTCGGGGTGCTCCCACTCCGGGACAGGCACTTTTAACTCTACTTGCAAAAGATCTTCTATAAAACCCCGCTGGTAAGGGTAAGATTTAAAAGGCAACGCCTTTAAATCTATTTTGGTTAAGCCTCCCCGGTTGGTAGTCAACCAAAGCACCTCCGAATGGTCGAGCAAGAAAACTTTAATAAAATTAAAGGAAGGTACCGGGTTCTTACTTTGCCATATTAGTTCCAGTTGGTCATGCTCTGTTAAGCGGTACAGGTAGGTACCGCAGCCCACGTAAATGTTACCATTACGTACCTTCGTTAAAGTATAAAAACTATTATGATCCAGCTTAGTAGGTATCGGAATTTGCCGTACTATTTGTGATCTGGCCACACTATAAAGCAAAATCTGGTGATTCCCGATAATTACTATGTCGCCGTTGTTACGTTCCACCAGGTACTCGCTGTTATGCACTGGCATAATTGGGTTGTTCGCCAAAGGTTTACCGGGAAATAGAATAATGCGTCGGCGGTGGTTTTTCGCATCTACTTCTACTAGTCCATTATTAAAGCGCACATAATCTAACCCATTGGAAGCCCGCAAAATATCCCGCATAGAATTGTGCTCGCCCGTTAAGGCAAACTCATCCCGGAAAGAAAATTTCTTACTTAAGAAATTATAGTAAACTACTTTATCTCCCTGGATAATACCCCAGCCTGCTGTGCCATCGGCAGTTAATCCAAACTCATCCATAGAAGCTTGATTTTGGACCAGGTATTCAGCACTGAAAATAACGGAAAAGCGTTCGGTTATGGGATTGAAGCGTAAAAAATCTCCATTAGCGGTACTGAGGAGCAATGTTCCTTTATCGGCCAATGCTAAACTTAGAATATGATTATCGTGTGCTAAACGAAAATTTTTGAAAGTGCGGCCATCATAGCGGGCCAGGCCATCTTCGGTGGCAATCCAAATAAATCCTACTTTATCCTGCACCATCCCGGTAACGCTGCTATGGGGCAAGCCATTCGTCAGGGTTAAAGCAGTAGCAGTGTAAGTATTTGTTTGGCCATAAATAAGTTGGCTATGGTAAAGAGAGAGCAAGAAAAAAGCTAGCCAAGACAAGAAGTACTTCATGGTAGAACCTAATAATATATGACCATAAAGGAACCGCCATTTAAAAGTAGTCGCGTATTTAAATTTATTAATTATTTTAAAATACCCGCATTTACGCAAAAAATCTTTTAAGGCCAGTAAAGTTACCAGGCCTTAAAATTTAAAATTTTAAAAAATTAAAATATCATCTGTTCTTATCTGCCAAAATCATCCTGTACCCGCACAATATCTTCTTCGTCCGAAGGATTACTGGCATCCGTGTGTTGCCAGATTTCGGCCAGCACACCCCAATCATCCAGGCCTACTAAGCGGTGGCGCTCGCCTTGTTTTAGGGTAATTAAGCCGCCTACTTCGTAGGTTTTCAGTTCGCCTTCTTCGTCGGTGGGGCTGGTAATTACGCCCACTTTCCCCTGAATTACTTTCCAGATTTCGGCCCGCCGAAAATGGTACTGCCACGACAAACGCGTTTGCGGAGCTACCACCAGGATTTTCGGACTGAGTTTACCTGAAATTTTTAAATTTTCGATGGGTATGCCGTCAAAATACGTATCCGCAAAAGCCTGCGCCTGGTCTTCGTTGATTACAAAAAAACCACCCCAGGGTCGGGTTTGATCTTGTTTATCGATGGTGAACTGGTGCGCGGCTAATTGATCGGCTATTTCGCTAAAAACAACTTCTTTGCTTTTTCCGGACATTGGGGATTGGTTTTTTAAATTTTTATCTGCTTGGCGTTAAATATGGCTACTTTACTCCTACTTACCAAGCCTTTTGCCAATCCTTTATGAAAAGAGATTAAAGTATATAAATATTAGATGTTAGACTTTTTAAAATAAGGATTGAGTTGCATTTAATCGGCCTAACTCATTTTTATCTTCCTGATTTTTGAATGCGAAATTTTAATCCAGCAAAATAAACCACCTATTAAATTTGCTGCCCGGCTAATACCCGCTGGTTTTTATTTTGATAAGTAGGATTGTCGGTGGGTAAACGGTTCCACCAGGTTTTTTTGAGGATGAGTATACAAACAATCAGCACTGCTACAGTTACCCACAATTGAGTATGCAATTGGATAATGAAGTACATGGGCAGCAAGGTTAAGCAACATTGAGCCGTAACGCCAATAATTACATTAAACACATCTAAGGTAAAATTCTGGTTTGCTTTAAAAGCCGGATCTTCGTTTTTAATTAGTTTTTCAATTGGTTGCCAAAAACCCCAGGGCCGCACAGTTTTGTAGAAAGATTTTAAGGTAGCGGTTTCGGTGGGTGGTGTAACCAGGGAACCAATAATACAACCCGCCAGTGATAACAGAAACAAAACCGGAAAGTAGTATAATTCTAACGTTTCTTTAAAAATTAGCGGCATAATCAAAGCCGGTACAATGCCTGCCAGCATTCCCCAGAAAAAACCATGGGCATTTAAGCGCCACCAATGCCATTTTAAAACATTAGCTGCTACGTAACCACCAAACAAAGCCGATACAATCCACTGCAAAATACTGTTTACATCTTTGGTAAAAAAGCCCATAAATATACCTACCATTGCCACACACAAACCTGCCAGGTAATTCATGTGGCTGATGCGCTTGTTGGTAGCTTGGGGGTTCACGTATTTCAGGTAAATATCATTAACTAAATAAGCCTGCGCGGCGTTGAGCGTACCCGCAAAGGTGCCCATAAAAGCTGCTAAAAAACCGGCTAAAAGCAAACCCACTAAACCCGCGGGCACAAACTGCACTATGGCCGCCGGTAATATTTTTTCAAAATCAATACCGGTAGCCGATTGCAGGTTTAACTGATCGTAATACAGTAAGGCCAGCACCGCAAACCCCATAATCATGGCGTACCGAATGGGCAGTAAAAAAACAGAAACAAAACCGCTCATTTTGGCGGCATCCTGCGGCGACCGGGCAGAAAGCACTTTCTGCATATCGTAACTCGGAGCGGGTCCGGCTAAACTGGCCAGAATACCTTTAAAGAGCATCATCATGAAGAAAACACCAAACAAGCCAAACTTATCTTCCTTAATTTTAGCATTTACCTCGTCAATGATTCCGGTCCAGTTAAGGTCGTGAAGGGTGGCGCCAAAGAACGGAGTAAACCAACCTTCCGGCACGTTTAAACTGTTTTGAGCCAGGTTTTGCATGGCAATAGAAGCAATCACCAAAGCGGCTACCGTCATGATGCCGTACTTAAATAAATCGCCGATTACAATGCTGGTCATGCCGCCCAGAATGGCGTAGAACACCGCAAAAGCCGTAAAGATAATGCCGTAAAAATGTGCCACGTACGCGGTAGGTACGGTAAAAGGCAGGTAAGCCGCAATACTATTGTACGGAATAAAAATTTCGATAAACTTACCTAAACCCACAAAACCGTAGGCCAGAAAACCCAGGCAACTCAGAATAGCAAAAATTACCATAATTAGGTGCGAGGCCACAGCGCCCTGCCCGTTACCAAAACGGGTAGTTATCCATTCGGCCCCGGTAGTTACGTTGGAGCGGCGTATCCAAACCGATAGGTACATCATGAGAAAAACCTGGTTGAAAACGGGCCACAACCACGGGATCCAGAGACTTTTCAGGCCATACACAAATGCCAGGGTTACCATCCACATCGTGCCCGAAATATCGAACATATCCGAAGCGTTAGATAAGCCCAACAAGTACCAAGGCAAGGTTTTGCCGCCGAGTAGGTAAGCTTCTTTGTTTTTAGCTGCTCTTTTCTTCAGTACCAGCCCCAGAACTACTACCGCTAACAGGTAAACCAGAATTATACAAATATCAACAGTAGTTAATTTCATTCAAAAATTGGTATTCCGGGTAATCTGATTTTTAAATAAATCAGGAAAATGGGCTTTGTTTCGTTGTCAGCTTAATTTTAGAAATGGGAAATAACCATAGAATACGGCAAAACTTATGACCTTGCAGTTAGAGCCTACTGGTATAATCCGGCAAAAATAATTACTTAAACGCCAAATCTGGTAAATAGTCGCACAAGTTCTGCATTAAAATAGACACTCCTAAAGTTTGTTGTAACATCCATATTAAACGCTGAGGTAGTAATACCCATTTAGATAACTAACGACTTTAATAAACAAATATGCGGGGGCTGGATAAACAATTTCTTCTTCCGTAATACCCTTCCGCTTTCTCCCCCACTTCTACTGGATTGCCTTATTTTAAGGGTTTGCGGCTACCTAATACAATTTTATCAAAAAATTGCCTGAATCGGCATTAAGCTTGGGAATCTAAAAATTAAGACTTAAATTTTGAGGTAGATTTATTTTTAAATTATACTTAACAGCTTCTTCAGAAAAGGTAATTTAGTTACTTTATGTGATCTGATTGTTTTTAATAATTGTTATTACCCTCTAAGTCTGCCTTATTTTTTAAAAAATCAAAAATTAACGGTGGTTAAGTACAGAATAGAACTACTTACCACTCACTAATATTATTTTAGCAGTTAAAATTTAAAAATTGAAACTGTTTAAAGAATTTAATCTGATTACGCCTTTAATGAATACCATTTACCGGGAAATCACCCCACTTACGCAAAACGATTGTTTTACTATTTTACACCGGGTTAAGTCGGAGTTTGACTTTCCGTTGCATTACCACGACGAATTTGAATTAAACTTTATTGCTAACGGGGCTGGCACCAAGCGCGTTATTGGCGACCACGTAGAAGTAATTGATGATTTAGAATTGGTGTTGGTGGGTAGCAATTTACCGCACGCCTGGTTTACGCACCAATGCCAGAGCAAAGAGATTTTTGAAATTACCCTGCAATTCCACTCCGATTTGTTCGACAACAAATTTTTGCAGCGTAACCAGTTAAGTTTTATTCGCAACTTGCTCGACCGGTCCAGCAAAGGAATTTTGTTTTCGCGTGAAACAACTGAAGCTTTCCGGCCGCGCCTGGAAAAATTAACCCATCAAACAGGATTCGATTCGGTTTTAGAATTACTTTCTTTATTGCACGATTTATCGGTAGCGCCCAATATGCGCACTTTATCGAACACTTCTTTTACCTCCGAGCAGTTTACGTACCACAGCCGCCGCATCGAAAAAGCGTTTGATTTTATGCAGGCCCAGTACAACAAAGATATTTCGCTGGCCGATGTGGCCGGTGTGGTAAACATGCCGGAAGTTTCGTTTAGTCGCTTTATTAAAAAACGAACCGGTAAAACTTTTATCGAAAGTTTAAACCAAATCAGGTTGGGTCATGCATCGCGCTTGTTAATTGACACCACGCAAACCATTGCCGAAATTTCTTACAACTGCGGCTTTAATAACTTGTCTTATTTCAACCGGATTTTCCGCAAGAAAAATAATTGTACGCCCAAAGAATTCCGGCAGAACTACTCGGGCAGCCGCATTTACATTTAAGTTTTCTGCTCCTAAAAAAGTAAAAAATTTAAAAAATTGAAGCTACGCAACGATTAACCGCTTACCAGATAATATTTAAAACTTGTTAATTTAAAAATTACGATGCAAAAGATTTACTCGGTTATTCTGCTTTTACTTTTCCATGCCCCGGCCTGGGCCCAAAACAATCCGGTAGGTATTTTTCAAAACCACACCGATATTGGTAACCCCAAAATGAAAGGCGGCGCTACTTACGACGCGGCTACCCAAACCTACCAGATAAAAGGAGGCGGCAGCAATATTTGGTTTAACCGTGACGAGTTTCACTATTTGTACAATAAAATTCAGGGTGATTTTATCTTAACCGCCAACTTTGCCTTTGTGGGCGAAAAAGGCGATCCGCACCGCAAGATTGGCTGGATGGTGCGGGAATCGGCGGATGAAGCAGCGGCCAGCATGAACGCCGTGGTACACGGCGACGGCTTAACCGTATTGCAATGGCGACCTTTGCGCGGCGCCTACATGCGCGACCCGCAGGACGAAATTTTCTACCCCAAGAAAACCGTTTTTCAAATAGTTCAGTTGGAGCGCAGCGGTAAAAAAATGATTATGCGGGTGGCTAACTGGGGCGAACCACTGCAAGAAGTAGGCTCTCACGACATGCCCGATTTGCCGGATGCGGTGTTGGCCGGTTTATTTATTTCGTCGCATAACCCCGACGATGTGCAGGAAGCCAAAGTCTGGAATGTGCGCATCGATAAACCCGTCGCCAGCATTTACCATCCCAATCCACAAATCCAGAAAACCTTACCCAAAACGCAGGACGTTTTAGGCTGCCGCCTGGAAACCATGACCATTGCGGATGGCAAACGCAAAGTAATTCTGGACTCGCCTACCAAACTGGAGGCCCCCAACTGGATGTTGGACGGCAAAAAATTGTTGTACAATGCCGGCGGGTTTATCTATACCATCCCGGCCAACGGCGGCACTCCGGAAAAACTAAATACCGGTTCGGTTTCCCGGATCAACAACGACCACGGCATTGCCTTCGATAACAAACAACTGGCCATTAGTGGCGGCAAAGAAGGCACTACCGGCGGTTCGTACGTGTACGTTTTGCCTTTAGCCGGGGGCACCCCTAAACTGGTAACTCAGGAATCGCCCTCATATTGGCACGGTTGGGCTACCAACCACAAAGAAGTAGTACTGGTGGGCCAGCGAAATGGGAGCAAAATTTACAACATCTACCGGGCTAACGTAAGCACCGGCAAAGAAGTAGCATTAACCCAAAATACCACCGGACACGTTGACGGGCCGGAGTATTCGCCGGACGGGAAGTATATTTATTACAACGCCAACCCCACGGGCACCATGCAAATCTGGCGCATGAAACCGGATGGTTCGGGTAAAGAACAAATGACCTTCGACGAAAACCACAACTGGTTCCCACACATTTCTCCTGATGGCAAATGGATTGCTTATATTTCTTTCCCGACGGATATTGATCCGAACTCGCACCCCAGTTACCAGCGCGTAACGCTACGCTTGATGCCCACGGCTGGCGGCGCGCCTCGGGTAATAGCCTACCTCTACGGTGGGCAGGGAACCATTAACGTGAACTCCTGGTCGCCAGATAGCAAATCCATTTCGTTCGTGAGTAATTCCGAAAAAGCCGAAGCTCCCGTGGCGGAGAAGTCGAAGTAAGGCAAATTTTTAAAAATTTAGCTTTTCCAGGCTTCCAAAAGGCAGTAAATTAACTTTCAAGAAGATTAATCACCCAACCGCAACAATTTTTAAATTTTATAAATGAAAAGAAGAGTAGCCCTGAAGAACCTGGCCCTGTCATTCGGGGGGCTGATGGCTTTACCGACCTGGGCAGAAAACTGGAGCGAGCAGTCCCTTGTAGCAGTACAAGCATATTTAACGCCGGACCAGGAAGCCTTGCTGGCCGAAATTACTGAAACCATTCTACCCACCACCGATACGCCCGGGGCGAAAGATTTAAAAATTCACCTGTTCGTGCACAAAATGATCTCGGATTGCTACGAGCCTGAGGTGCAGGCCAACGTGGTAAAAGGACTGGAAACCGCCGAACAACTAGCCAAGCAAACCTACGCCAAAACGTTTGCCACCTGCGACACCAAGCAACGGGAAGAAATCTTAACCACTATGGAAATTTCCATCGATCCAAACTGGGCCTCGTTTTACAAACTGGTTAAAGACTTAACCCTGCAAGGCTATCTTACTTCCGAATATTACTTAACCAATCACACCAATTACAAAATGATTCCGGGGCATTTTTACGGCTGCGTGCCAGCACCCACTCCCCAAGCTCAGCTACAGAAATAATGGCAAACTTAACGATAGACGCAGTAAAAGAAATGACCTTCGACGCCATTGTAATTGGCTCGGGCATTAGCGGCGGTTGGGCCGCCAAAGAATTAACCGGCAAAGGTTTAAGAACCCTGGTGCTGGAACGTGGGCGCGACGTAAAACACGTAGTGGATTACCCTACGGCCAATTTAAACCCCTGGGAGTTTGAGCACCGCGGCCAGGTGCCCTTGGAAATCCGGAAGCAAAACCCAATCGAAAGCCAGAAACGCGGTTTGTTTAACGAAGCCACCATGCATTTTGTGGTGAAAGATGGCGAACAACCTTACATTGAAGATAAACCGTTTAATTGGACGCGCGGCTACCACGTGGGCGGCAAATCATTGCTCTGGGCGCGCCAAACCCAGCGCTGGAGCGATTTCGACTTTGAAGGCCCCGCTCGCGACGGCTTTGCCGTAGACTGGCCCATCCGCTACAAAGACCTAGCTCCTTGGTACAGCTACGTCGAGAAATTTGCCGGTATCTCGGGCAACAAAGATGGCTTGCCGCACTTACCCGATGGCGAGTTTTTACCGGCTACCGAAATGAGTTGCGTGGATGCTTACTTTAAAGACCAAATCGCGAAGCATTACCAAGACCGGCAAATGATTCAGGGCCGTTGCGCCCACTTAACTCAACCGAAAGAAGTGCATTACCAGCAAGGCCGGGCCAAGTGCCAGCACCGGGCTTTGTGCGTGCGGGGTTGTCCGTTTGGCGGTTATTTCAGCAGCAACGCCTCTACTTTGCCCTGGGCGGCTAAAACTGGCAAAATGACGTTACGGCCGCACTCCGTGGTACACTCTATTATTTACGACGATAAAAAAGGCCGGGCCACGGGTGTGCGGGTAGTAGATGCCAACACCAAAGAAATGCTGGAGTACTACGCCAAAATCATTTTCGTGAATGCTTCGGCCTTAAATACCAATTTAATTTTGCTAAACTCTACTTCGTCCCGCTTTGAAAACGGTTTAGGTAACGACAGCGGTGTGTTGGGCAAATACGTGGCGTTCCATAATTACCGGGCCCGCATTTCGGCGCAGTTTGAAAGCTTAATGGACAAAACTACCGACGGTAAAACGCCAAACCATTCCTACATTCCCCGTTTCCGGAATGTACACAAACAGGAAACAGATTTTCTGCGGGGTTACGCGGCCGGATTTGGCGGCGGCCGTGGTATGATTAAAAACAAAGAAGGTATTGGCGCTACCTTAAAAGAGCAATTGTTGAACCCGGTTTTAGGTCCCTGGAATGTTAGCTCCTGGATGATGGGCGAGACCATTCCGAAGGAAAGCAATTTTGTGACCCTGGATAAAACTCTAAAAGATCCGTATGGCATTCCGCAAATGCGCTTCTCGGTCGCCTTTGATGACAACGACGAAAAAATGATACAGGATTACCTGGAACAATTCACTGAAATGTTTACCAAAGCCGGTTTTACCAACATTAAACCGGTAGATTCCAAAAGTGCCCCTGGCTCCGATATTCACGAAATGGGTGGCGTGCGCATGGGCAAAGACCCGAAAACGTCTATCCTGAACAAATGGAACCAGATGCACGCCTGTAAAAATGTATTCGTAACCGATGGCGCCTGTATGACGTCTACGGCCACCCAGAATCCATCGCTGACGTACATGGCTTTTACGGCTCGCGCTGCGGATTTTGCCGTGAAGGAAATGAAGAAGGGGAATATTTAAAATGGTAGATGCCTCTAGGTATTTTAGATAGTAGGAGTAGTTCTTTGGAGCCGGTTCCTGTCTCCATGCCAAGGTTCCATCGTATTTGAAATAGCTGAGTTTGCCTCATGGCCGGCGGGCCTCGTTTGGCTCTTTCGGGCGGTTTAGCGAATCTTTCCTCGCTCCGCTGCGGAATGTGGCTGCGCCACACCGAATCGCTAAAAGGCTCTCAATAGCCAAACTGGTGTCAGTCGCGTTTAGCACACTGCTCCACAGAATTAAAGGTAATAGAGCTTATTGATTCGTTTTATCCATTCCATGATGGCACAAAAAGCCTTCTCTTTTCAGAGAAGGCTTTTTTATAATTTTTAATTTCTGAGGTCATCCCGAGCCTGTCGAGGGAACCATTACTTACCGATTCGGTAAACTTTAGATCCTTCGCCAAGCTCAGGATGACGTTATGCAATACGCACTTTTCTAATTCGAAACATTTTAGTTCGTATTCACAATTTTCGCTTCGCATAAATACTTATTGGCTATTGGTTGAGAATAACAGAACGTTATAAAAAGGTCCCTATTACTGAATCTGTTCTGCTACGTAGCCAAATAGGTTCCTCCTGAATGACTCTCTTTTTTACCTAAGCTTTAGCATTTTTAATTTTTTAATATTTTGCTTGCCAGCTATGCAACAGATAGCCGTTCCAGGTGCAAGAGATGACGCTAAACTGTTCGAGCGTTCAGCGAGTTTTTAGCGTCTTGACTTTCGTTGGTTCTTTTTGTGTCAAGACAAAAAGAACAAATACCTAAACTATAAAACAGCTCCACTTAGAAACAAAAGCTACAACAGTAGCTATGCGAACGAGAATTTTTAGCAGTAAGGCACGGAAGTAAATCCGCGCCATAGTAATGATATTAAGAAATAATCGTCGCTATTCCTTTAAAAACTATTCTTTCAAACTCTTCAAATACGCCATAGTCTTCGGAACTTGCTTGCTCCAGCGGGGGCTTTCGTCTTCGATGAAGTAATGTTTGATTCCTACTTTTTTGGCAGCTAACAAAATGGCGGGTACATCTAACTGGCCGGTGCCCAGAACTACATCGTTTTCGGTGGAGGTATTACCAGTTAAATCGCCTTTTACGCCTTTGCGCAAATCTTTTAAGTGCATCAGTTTCCAGCGGCTGCCGTACTTGTTTAGCAATTTAACCGGGTCCTGGCCGCCGTGGTAAGCCCACAACATGTCCATTTCAAACGAAACGTATTTGGGATCAGTGTTTTCGGCCAGGTAATCGAACAAGGTGCCGTTTTGGTACGGTTGAAACTCGTAGCCGTGATTGTGGTAACACAAGGTAACGCCTTGTTCCTGCAATACTTTACCGGCCTGGTTAAAATCGGCCGCAGCTTTTTTGGCATCTTCCAGGGTAAATTCTTTTTTATGCGGAATCCAGGCTACCATCACGTATTTGGCACCCAAAACCTTAGCTTTACGCGCCACTTCGGCAGGGTCTTTTACTAAATCTTCGTAGCCGGCGCCAATGGCCGGCACAGTTAAGCCGCGTTCGTCGAGCATTTTGCGGAAAGCTTCCGGGGTTAAGCCATTCGGATTAGGGCTGCTTTCCAGTTCGGTAATGCCTAAGGCTTTGATAGAATCCAGGGTAGCAGGGATGTCTTTCTTAAAACTTTCGCGGTAGGTGTAAGCTTCCATACCGGGTGCCTGCGGGAAAATGGGCGTGCCTTTTTGAGCAAAAGTGTCGGTAGCGCCTAAACCTAGCAGCGCCGCGAAACTCAATGAGCAAATAATTTTCTTCATAATTAGGTAATTGGATTTAAAGTAATTTTTAAATTTTCTAAAAATGGCCGGTCTAAAGAGAGTAGTTTAGTTATTTCTCCTCTCCTTACTCCTCCAAAGGGGAACATTTTGCAAGGTTTTGCGAAATCCTGCTTAAAGTGTAATAGCCGTACTATTCGCTGATTGGTTGCCTTGGTAATCAATGGCTTTAATCGTGATTTTACTGCCTTTTAATTTGGCGGCATTGGCCAAAGCAAAGCTGGTGAGTGGCGTAAAACCAATGCGTTTGTTGTTTTGGTACAGATTGTAACCGATCACCCGCCGGTTATCAGTGGCTTTATCCCAGTTTAAAACCAACGTACCGGTGCCACTCTTTTTTAAATTTTTAGGTGCCGCAGGAGCGGTTTTATCAGGGCGCAAGCGTTGCACAATGTTGGATAAGGCCCGGAACTGGTGGTAAGAAGCTTTCCAGATCTGGCCTTTTTGGGCCGTTTTCATATCCGGTTCTTTATCGATGCCGCCCATGTACCATTCGCCGTGCTCGTGATCAATAATATACGTATTTATGTATTTCCACTCTTTCTGAAACAAGCTGAAGTAGTTCAGCGAATCTTTCGGGAAATGATCGGCCATGAGCAACAAGGTATTTAAACCTTCGGCCTGGGCCCACCAGTTTTTGGTGTCTTTAATTATGGTAATATCCGTTTTATCTTTAAAATAATACCCGGCATCGTAGAACCCACCCACTTTGTTATCAAACCCGTTACGGATGGTATGATCAGTTAATTTTTTGGCGACGGCCATGGTTTTGGTGTCGTTGTGCAAGCCTAAAATGTGCGAAGCTTCCAGTAACAAATAAGCCGTTTCAATGTCGTGGCCGAAAGAAACCTCGTCCAGGGTATGGTGTTTATCAATATCGGCTTCGGAAGAATCCCGGAAGCTGATGGGCTTCCAATCCGGTGTAAAAAATAAGGTTAAATAGCCTTTCTCATTTACCAAAGTATCGCGGATAAGAACCAGCATTTCCTGCAAACGCTCGCGCACCAAAGGATCGGGCCACACCAAATACAATTCCGATAAAGCTTCGAGTAAGTGAATGGAACTGTTCTGGTCTTTGTAACCCACATCAGATGTAGAAGGAACATCGCTGGTGCGCTGGATGGGCGTACCATCATCGGCCAGGGTTTGGTAGTAGCCTTTATTTACCGGGTCGTGGCTGTGTTTTTCGAGCCAGCGAAACGTTTTCTTAGCTAAGTTTAACGCGCTGGTATCGCCGGAAGCCTGGTAGTAAGCCGCTAAAGCGTAAATGGCAAAAGCATTGCCGTAAGCATTTTTACCGCCACCCGCGTAGCCACCTTCTTGTTTTTTTACGTTGCCCTGGCGGTCTACTAAAGTAAAAAAGCCGCCGTTGGTTTTGTCCCACATTTTGTCGCGCAGAAAAGCTACGCCGTGTTTCGCGCTGGGTAAATAATAATCTGCTTCGGGGTAAAGCTGCGAGGCTTTAGAATTAGACCAAATGTGCCGGGCCTGGGTTACAATCATCTTGTCCTGCTCGCCCACGGGTTTCCAGTCGTAAGAAAACGTACTCAGAAATCCACCTGCTTCTTTATCTACCGCCTGCGGATACCACTTATTCAGCATCTCGGTTTTAATGGATTTTTCGATTACCGTGGCTAACCGGGCTCTTTCGGTAGGGTCATCGGCGGGTTTAAAGGAGGTTAGGTAAAAGCCAACCAAACCCAATACAGTAATGGCCAACGGCAGTTTAAAGCATTGTTTTTTAAAAATCATATCGAAATCAAACAATAGTAAACGAAGTAATTTAGCGTATTTTGGTTTTAAAACCGTGCACTCTATTTAATAATTACCTAATTTTCTGATAAGTCTAAAGTTGAGAACTAATTAGACGAAGCAGCAACGGTGTTTTTTTAAATTTTTAAAATTCTATTTCCTGGTTTGGAGCGTTAGTTCTTTCGGATCAAAGTTAATTTGCCGCTGCTTGCCCTTAAAATCCGTAATTGTAACTTTTGATAAATCCTGGCTGATTAACGTCCGGCTGGATTGGGATAAATAGCCCGTACCGTAATTAAATTCTTCCCGCCGTTTTTTCCCATTTTTGAAATATAAATCGGCATAGGCATCGGTGGGCTGCAGTTTAATGATTTGATTATTTTGTATTTGAGTTGGCCTAAATGCTTTTAAACTATCGGCATTTTGGCTTACCAGCATTAAAGGTGTATCGCCGGTAGTTAGTAACTGAGCCATAGCTTTGGCATCACCGCTCACGTTAAAACCCGTTGTTTTCGGCGCAATCATTTTAAAAGTACCTTTCCCCGTTCCGGCCAATGCAGTACCCACCGAAGCATCGTAATACCCCACGGCGGTTTCGGTGGCGTAAGAATTACCCACTAAAAGCAAATCCAGGTTGCCGTCGTGATTGAAATCGGTAGCTAACATGCCATACACCGGCGCAACCTGGGCTGGCATGGGTAAGGGTTTGATCGTGAATTTGCCATTGCCTTGGTTTTGAATGTAGCTGCTGCTGAAGGTATAGCTTTTCGCCTGGTAAGCACCTTGTAATTCCTCGGGCGTGAACAATTGATCAAAGGTAGCATCACCGTAATCGGAGTAGCGCGGAAACTTCTTGCGCATCGAAACTAATTGGTCCGTCAGCGCATCACGGGGTGAGGTTGGGTAATTTTTTCCTTGGATATAATAACCCATCACGGGATCGATGTTGCCGTTTTTATCGAAATCTTTGGCTATCAAACTTACCGGCTGATTTACCGAGGCTTTGTACCGGGAGTTTAAGCCCAGGTTACCGGCCACGTAATCCAGGTCGCCGTCGTTGTCAAAATCACCGGCCGTTAAGCTATTCCACCAGCCTTCGGTGTGGGTTAAACCGGTTTGATTCGTCACGTTTTTAAAAATTCCTTGCTCATTTTTAAAAAAAAGCAAAGGCATCCATTCGCCCGTAACAATTAAGTCAATCTGGTTATCCTGGTCAAAGTCCGTCCAGAGGGCGGCCGTAACCATACCAACTGATTCCAGTTCTTTACACAAGCTGGAAGTTACATTCCGGAAAGTACCTTTATTGTTTTGCAACAAGCAACTTTGGCCCGGCATGGGGTATTTTTTAGGGCTGTTGCGGCCACCCACAAATAAGTCTAAATCGCCGTCCCGGTCATAATCAGCGGCCGTTACAACGGAGCCACTCACCATAATTTGCGGTAGCGCCTGTGGTTCTAAATTAAAATTGCCTTTCCCGTCGTTTTTGTACAAGCGGTGCAAATAAGCTTCTGGGTCCAGGTTTTCGTTGCCGCCGGTAGCCACGTATAAATCCAAATCGTTATCGTTATCGGCATCAAAAAGCAAAGCGCCGGTATCGTCTTCGGTATTGGGAGTAGTACTTAAAGGTTTACTTGTGAATTTGCCGTTTTTATCCTGGTAGAAGATGGTCCCGGTTTTTCGGGCGGAGCCGCCCACAAAAAAATCATCCAGCCCGTCGTTATTTACATCGCCTACCGCCAAACCCGGTCCGTTTTGCGATAGTTTGTGCGGCATCAAGGGCTGATTTTTAAAATCAATGTAATCTTCTTCGGTGTGTTTAAATGCAATGGTGTGTTCCGCAGCAACTTCCTGAAACAATGGTTCCGGACTGGGTTTAACCATTGGTTTTTCTGAAGTGGCATTTTGGTAAGAGACCGTTAAAATTTGGTTGGCTTTTACTTTCGTGAGGAGCTGATACTTCCCGTCGGGCCAGGTAATTTCCAGGCTATCAATTACCAGAGCTTTGCCTAAACCAAAATGAGCCACCGGATCCACAGACGACTTAAAACCCCGCGTGAGATAATGCTCGTAGTATTGTTGCTGGCCTTTTGTTTTTAACCGGATAGTTGTGCCAATACCTTCCTGGTTGGGAGCAGCGCCATTTAGCTTAATTTTTAAAAAATTATTTTTTTCCAGCTTCTCGGCGTTGTTCTGGTAAATAAAAGCTTCGGCGTTGATGTTATTGACCACCAAGTCTAAGTCGCCATCATTATCCAGGTCGGCGTAAACGGCTCCGTTGGAGTTAGAAGCTTCTTCTAAGCCCCAGGCTTTGGTTTTGTCGGCAAAGGTTAAATTGCGGCGGTTCTTGTAGATGTAATTCGGGATTTTAACTTTGGGTACCTGGCTAAAAGCTTCTTTTTCTTTTTCGGCCACTGCATTTTCGTCGCCAAACTGCAAAGAAGTCTGGCGGTAATGGATGTAATCTAAATCGGTAATATCGCGCACGTACCCGTTCGTCACAAATAAATCTCGCCAGCCATCGTTGTCGTAATCAGCCAGCAAAGGTCCCCAGCTCCAATCAGTAGCGTACACGCCGGCTAGCTGGCCCACTTCGCTGAAAGTGTTGTTGCCGTTATTGAGTTGCAAACTGTTGCGCACGTACTGGATTTCGTAACCCATGCGCTTGTTTATCTCGAAGCGGTCGTAGTTTTGCACGTCCATGGTGGTTTTCTGGCGCTTGTTATCTTCGGGTAGCATGTCCAGAACCATAATATCCACCAAGCCGTCGTTGTTGTAGTCGGCAATATCGGTACCCATGGCGTTGTAGCTCTGGTGCTTTAAATATTCGCCGATTTTGTTCGTGAAGGTGCCGTTTTTATTGTTAATCCAGAGTAAATCGTTGCTGATAAAGTCGTTGGCTACGTAAATATCGGGCCAGCCGTCCTGGTTAATATCACTGATTCCTACCCCCAGGCCCCAGCCTTCTATCTGAATGCCAGCTTCTTGAGATACATTGGTAAAAGTGTTATTGCCGTTGTTGCGATATAACCGGTCGGTGTTGGGGTTCTGGCCCTTGGTAAGTTTGTAATTTGGGTTGTTGCGGTTGGTTTTATCGGAGGCGTTGGTGAGCAAATACATATCCAGGTCGCCGTCGCGGTCGTAATCAAAAAATGCCGATTGGGTGCTATAACCCGTATCGGCTAAGCCGTAAGCCTGAGCTTCTTCTTTAAAAATGGGTTTACCATTGGCATCCTGGCCTTGGTTAATAAACAATAAATTAGGTACTCCCTTAGTAGAAAGAGGTTTAACCGTGCACAGGTAAATATCCAGGCGACCATCCTGGTTAATATCAATCATGCTGACTCCGGTGGCCCACAGTTTAGTGGTCACACCCGCCGGCAGGGTTATATCTTCAAATTTAAAATTTCCTTTGTTTAAGTACAGTTTACTCGAAACTATGTTGCCGCCAAAATACAGGTCAGGGAGGCCATCCTGGTTTACATCGCCGGCCGCTACGCCCGCACCATTGTAGAGGTACACAAAATTTAAAATATTCAGGGAATCATCTTCGGTAATGGTGTTGGCAAAAGTTACCCCGGTGGCGGAGGGTTTAAGTAAGGTGTACAGCGTAGGCTGCTGAAAAAAGTGGCACTGCGTCAGGAGGAAGCAACTTAGTAAAAAAACAAAAATTTTAAATTTCATTAATGGCAAGATATTGAAAAAGCTAAGGTAACAGCTCTTTTTGTAAATGAATGGTTAGGCGTAAGGTAGAGAAAGAACGTATTGGAGTAAAAGTAATTACAAATTTACTTTCTATAATAGAACGAATAGTTGTGGGTAGTTATATAACAAAGGCTTTGTATTGCTACAAAGCCTTTGAGTTAATTAAATTTACAAATCAAAGATTATAAATAACCCGGATTTTGTACGATGGTAGAGTTATTCAGAATGGCTTCCTGCGGAATAGGCAGCAAATCTTTACCGGTTGGAATGGTAATGCCAAATTCTTTTTTCACGTAGTTAATGTGCTCCCCATTTCTTCTTAACAAATACCACAACGACATTTCGCCGGTTAATTCATGACGGTATTCGTTAATAATGACATCATTAAATGATAACGATGGGTCTACTGGTCCTAAACCAGCCCGTTTCCGGATGATGTTGTTTACGATATCCCGCGCGGCAGCTTCGTTGCCGGATTTAGCCAAGGCTTCAGCTTTGCTCAGTAACACTTCGCCTAAACGCATCATGATTACGTTCTGGCCATTAAAGATATACTCTTTGCCGCCTGGTTCGCTGGTGCTACCGGTCACGTTCGGGTCGCGCCAGGTTTTTACGCTGTAATAACCGGAACGCAGCGTATCGGAACCGCGCCACCAGCCGCTCTTATCTCTTGGGTTATTCGGGTTAAGCGTACCTAAAGTGTTAATGCCCTTAAACTGCGCTTTAACTTTCGGGTAATTTTTAATTTCAATGGCCGGACTCGCGTGCTCATCGCCAGGTCCAATTACTGTAGCCGCTTTCCGTTTATCGCCGGGCTCAAATGAATTATATAATTTTTGATCGGCGTATGAGTAACCGAAGTTAGAGGCTTCCTCGGGCATGTGGAACGACGTAAACCAAATGGTTTCGTTCGCGTGCCCCCAGGACTGATCCGCGCCAGCTAAAAACTGCACTTCAAAGATCGACTCCTGGTTGTTTTGCTTATCAAACTCGTGGATATCAATAAAATTTTCCATTAACTGGTAACGGCCATCGAGTAAATTAAAAGTAGCCACCGCTTCGTCGTACTTCTTAATCCACATCAGCGCGGAGCCTTTGTAGGCGATCGCCGCGCCTTTAGTTGCCCGACCTAAATCGTCGTTCGAAAGCTCTTCTTTCCAAGGCAACAAATCAGCAGCCGTTTGCATATCCGCGGCAACGGATGCAAAAACTTCGTCCTGGGTATTTCTTGGGTGACGGCCTTCGTCGGTAACGGTTTGTAACTCTAATGGTACGCCGCCAAAGCTCGATGCTAGGTAATAATAAAATACACCTCTTAAAAAGTAAGCTTCCCCAGTTAAACGGTTTGCCAATTCTTGACTCAAAACGCCATCTTCTTTCATTTTGGCAATAATCGGAATAGCCGAGTTTGCCCGGGCAATGCCTTGGTAAGAACGACGCCAGGCAATATTCAAAGGCTGGAAAGTAGAAGGGATCTCGTAAGTTTCAAAAAAAGAGTCCGCCCCGTAGTTATGAAAATCCTGCGACAAAAAGTTAGCGCCGTACCATAACGATTTGTTCATAAAGTCACCGTCGTGGAAAGTATCGTAAATGGCGTTTACCAGGTTAATACCATCGGCTGGTTTTTTAAATAATGATTCTTCCGAAATTCTCCGAGTATCGGTTTCATTTAAAAAATCCTTACAACTAAGCGGCAATAAGCTGGCTAGTCCTAAGGTAAGCAAGTATATATTCTTATTAAATTTCATAAATTTTAAAATTGATACTTTAATTAAAATGTCACGTTTAAGCCTGCGCCAAAGAATTTAGAGTTAGGGTAAGTTCCCACATCAATACCAGATCTTGTAACATTTCGGGTTCCGCCATTATCCGGATCGCCCACCTGGCCAATTTCTGGATCTAAACCGGAGTATTTTGTAATGGTGAACAAGTTTTGCGCACTTACAAATACCCGTACTTTATTCATGGCAATTTTTTGCAGCAGCGCTGATGGGAAGGTATAGCCGATTTGCAAGTTTCTTAACCGTAAGTAGCTACCATCTTCAATGTAAGCATCCGATGGGCGGTTATTGCCATTTAAATCAGCGCGGGTTACGCGGGGATATTCGTTCGAGGGATTGGTTGGAGTCCAACGATTGTTGTAGTAATCTACCCCAATGTTTTTAATTCCTAACCCACCCGGATTACCGAAGGTTTCGAGTAATCTTTTAGAATAATTAAAAATTTCGTTACCCACAGAAGCATACAAAAATAAGTTAATGTCGAAGTTTTTGTAGCTGGCATCCAGGTTTAAACCGGCAAAATAATCCGGAATCGGGCTACCCAGTACTTCCCGGTCTCCGGCATCCGTAATACGACCATCGCCATTTAAATCTTTAAATTTACGATCTCCGGGTACGGTGGTAGATTGCTGATAGGCGTTACCCGGACCATATTTCTCAGCCGCAATGCGGTTTAAGGCATCAATTTCGGTTTGGGTTTGAAAAATTCCTTCGCTTCTGAAGCCGTAAAAAGCACCGGCTTCGCCACCTACTTGTGATAAACCAAACTGCACCCAGTTATTACCGCCAATGCTCGGGAAACCTAAACCACCAATGTTACCAATAGCATCCAGACCGTCGTACAGGCTTAACACCTTGTTATTAACGGTAGTAATATTAAATCCTATACCGTATTTAAAAGCATTAGCCGATTCGCGGTATTCAATGCCTAATTCTAAACCGCTATTACGGATACTACCTACGTTACGGGCGGCAGTACTAAAACCAGTTTGCGAAGGAACCGGAATATCTAATAAAAAGTCACGGGATTCTTTAATGTAGTAATCAGCCGTTAAGGTTAAGCGGTTGTTTAGGAAAGCCGCATCTAAACCAAAATCTGATTGCACCGAGGTTTCCCATTTCAGATTTGGGTTAGGCAACGCCGTTAAAACCAAACCTTCCTGGTATTTTTTGTTGAATGGGTAACCGTTGTTGTTTATAGACAAGGAGTTACCAC
The DNA here is from genome assembly GCF_014217805.1 of Adhaeribacter swui. Lineage (NCBI taxonomy): Bacteria > Pseudomonadati > Bacteroidota > Cytophagia > Cytophagales > Hymenobacteraceae > Adhaeribacter > Adhaeribacter swui. The sequence continues at coordinate 2,752,235 of NZ_CP055156.1, read as the reverse complement.
CAGTACCGTATAAACCTAAGTAGCTAAAAGGCTGAATACCAAACTGATTACCTACCCGGCCATAACTAGCCCGTAATTTTAAATCAGCGATGGCATTTACATCAGCCAAGAAAGGCTCATTTTTAATTCTCCAGGCTACGGAACCCGATGGAAATACCCCGTACTGGTTGTCTTTAGCGAATTTAGAAGAACCATCGCGCCGTACGGTAGCTGTAAATAAGTACTTATCCTGGAAATTATAACTTACTCTACCAAACTGCGAAGCTAAAGAATTTGAAACCTGGTCGCCGTAGATACTGGTAATGGTTTGCACGTTTCCTAAATTCCGCAGGCGATCACTGATCAGGCCGTTACCACCGCCGCCAATAGAACGAACGGTGTTATCCTGGAAAGAAATACCACCTACAAAATCAACCGTGTGGTCGCCAAAGGTTTTGTTGTAAGCAATAGTGTTTTCCCACAAATATTCCGAAGAGTTGGTTGCGCTTTGCGAGTAGTTAGCGGGAATTTCGGTTAAACGACGCGTGTTAACCGGCGTAAAATAATAACCGGAATAATCGCTGATGTTTACCCCCAGGTTCGTTTTTAAGCGTAAACCTTTGGCAATAGTAGCCTCCAAAGACCCTGACGCTAACAAAAAGTTATTTTGATTTTTCTGGTCTTGGGTTTCAATTACCGCCCGTAAGTTATCCTGGTAACTAACGGCATTATTAACCTTATCGTAATAACCGTAATTACCATTGGCATCTTTTACTTCGTCCGTAACCGGGTTACCGGTCATGGTAGGAATTTGATTAGATAAGGAGGCAATACCAGTACCGGCATTCTGTCCGCCTGTACCTAAAGCCGTCTTGTTATCGCTGCGGCTGTATTTAATACTGGTAGATGCTTTTAACCATTTTGTAGCATTGTAATCTACGTTAACGCTGGCGTTGTAACGGCGGTAGTTAGAACCCAATACCACCCCTTTTTGGTCAACCATACCTAACGAAAAAGCCGATTGCACCTTTTCGCTACCACCCCGCAGGGCTACGTTGTAATTCTGGCGCAAGCCGGTGCGGTAAATTTCGTCCTGCCAGTCAATGGTGCGTAAAGAAGAAGGATCGTTCCACTCGGGCAAAGGGTTAATACCATCTTCGGCGGCTCTTTCCTTGGCCAGGGTGGCAAATTGCTGCGCGTTTAACACGTCAAACATTTTGGGCTGCGTCTGAAAAGAAGTTAATGCATCGAAGGAAATCTGCATTTCGCCGGCTTTACCGCGCTTGGTGGTAATAATTACTACCCCGTTAGCCGCCCGGTTACCGTAAATAGCCGTAGCCGAAGCATCTTTTAAAATGTCCATGGAAGCAATATCCGATGGGTTTAAGGTATTGATCCCCCCGGTAATCGGATAGCCGTCCACTACGTACAAAGGATCGTTGTTACCAAAACCGCCCACACCTCTAATTTGCACCTGAATTCCGGCGCCGGGTGCGGCATCGTTATTGGTAACCTGTACCCCGGCTGAACGGCCTTGTAAAGCTTGGTCTAAGGTAGTAACAGGTGTTTTTTCGATTTGAGCTGCACTTACCGAGCTGATAGCACCGGTTACGTCCTCCCGCTTCTGGGTACCATAACCCACTACCACTACTTCCTGCAGAGCTTTGGTATCGTCGGATAAAGTAATGTTTAAAGTGCCTGGTCCGGAATAAGGTTGTTCTTTGGTAGTATAACCAATATACGATGCCACTAAAGTACCCGCTGCTTCGGGCACGTTAATTGAAAAGGTACCATCTAATCCAGTAGTAGTTCCATTGGTAGTACCTTTTACTAAGATAGTTACACCCGGTAAGGCTTCGCCAGCGGGCGATACAACTTTACCACTGATGGGCCACTCCACGGTCCGGATCACCGCTTTATGGTAGGCTAGTGCTGCTTTGGTTTCAATCGCCCCGCTAAAGGCGAGCAGCATTAGTAAAACGCAACTTTTACGTTGCCAGGAATGAGTAGATTTTTTCATGGGCACTGTTAAATTGGGTGATAGTAGTAATGTGGAATAACTCTAAATTCAATCGCCCAAGATAACCCAAAGCACCGCTTCAGAAGTAATACTATTTTATCATTTTATTAATCAAATTTTCCTTTATCGGGTTAAATAAGTCTTTAAAGGACTATAACTATAGGGCCAATTTTATCTTTCTTTATTGGCTTTGTAAGGTATTTTTTAAATTTTTATCAAAATCAGGCTACAAACCTGGGATTAAACATTTAAAGTAATAAAAACCTATGCCATTGAAAAAGCGGCATACTTCCGGTACTTTATTAGCAGTAATTTAAAACATTAATCAAGAAGTTGAAATTTAATCAACATACCAGCTATATTCTTTTAAAATAATTAATTTAACTGGTCAGTTTGTTATTAAAAAAAATTTAATGAAGCACAATTACACGCCTTTTCATTCCCAATAGCCCTAGTTGAAAAAAGTCAAAATTTTAAGGAATTGATTTCCTAAGAAAAGAGTAATCTTTGAATTATTATAAAAAGTAAAGTAACATCAACCAAGGAAACACCTTTAAACCGGAAAGCCTCTTAGATGTTCTCCAAGAGGCTTTCTAGTTTAAAAATATGTTAGGTTAACCTAGTTAGGTATTAAAGATTTTTGAATGGTAATTACATTATCCATACTCTTTAGAAGCTTAATAGTACTCCTAAACTTATAGCTACTTATGAAAAATGGCCAGATCTAAATGACGTAATTCGTGTAGGGCGAAAGTAAAAGCTATGCCCCAGAAAATAGCGCTCCATAGCATATGAAATAAGATGTGGCGCTGACTGGCTCCCAACACCGTAGCCATTATAGTACCGATTACCGGGCTAAATAGTACTGGTGTTAAAAACGCAATTCCTTTTATACCAAACCTTTGCCAGATCTTTACGATTTTCCGGCTTTTTTTACTGAAGATTGGTTTATTCTGCGCCCGGTGCCGGGCAACATACCACCGCGAAACCATCATCCCTACCTGCGAAAAGATGAATACACTAGTCATCATACCGGTAACACTTAGCAATAAAGTCATCCCGAAAGACAAGCCCATGGAGATTCCGGCCAGCGGTCCGCCAAAAAATTTTACCATGCTGAGCAGGTAAACAGAAAGGTATTTTACTATTTCGGATGCCACGGTATGCACTGTTTTTTACTGAAATTAAAAGTTGGTTTTTATATAACGTATGAGATACGGGTAAAAATTGCGGTTTGGTTTTAAATACAAGAAAAGTACCAGAGTTTTTAAAAAATAAAAATATTCCAATTTTTAAATTTTAGTCCCATAAGCTAAATCCCCGGCATCGCCTAAACCCGGCACAATGTAAGCCCGCTCGTTTAAGTGGTCGTCCAGGGCACCCAGCCAAATAATGGCCTGCGGCAACTGCTCCTGAATGTGCTTTAATCCTTCGGGGCTGGCAATAGCTGCGGCAATATGTACCTCCCGTGGGTTTCCGAACCGCAGCATGGCTTTATAAGTAAGCGCCAACGAAGAACCAGTAGCCAGCATGGGATCTACCAGCAATAACACCCGACCTTCCAGCGATGGCCCGGTGAGGTAATCTACGTTTACGGAAATTTCGGAGGTAGCTTCCCGGCGGTAAGCCGCTACAAACGCACTCGGCGACTGATCGAAATAATTTAAAAAACCTTGATGAAACGGTAAGCCGGCCCGTAATACGGTAGCCAGCACCGGGTATTCCATAAGTTGCTGTTGTTCGCAAATAGCCAATGGCGTTTGAATTTGCTGCGGCGCGTAAGTTAAACGGGTAGATATTTTATACGCCAGCACTTCGCCTAAACGTTCCAGGTTGCGCCGGAAACGCATACTATCGCGCTGCACCTGCACGTTACGCAATTCAGAAATAAACTGGCTGGCAATCGATGGCTCTTCGGTAAGAATATAAACCGGGTTAGATCGTGTCATAAACTTTAAGGTTAGAAGCTCTCATGAGAAATTTTTAAAAAATTAATTTTGCGGCCGCAAGTTACTAGCTTTAGGGCGGCTACCCTAATGCCCGCCCGCGGACTTTAACCCAGTAGCGCTTTTAACAGTATATTTAAACTTTAGTTACAAACCTGGCTTTTACTTAATTTATTGTAAATAAACCAGATAGCCATTGCAGGCACAATACGTAGTTACTCTTATTCGTAACTAAAACCTTCGCTCAGAGCCAGGTTGTTTAAACATTCACCTTTTTTACCGTTTTTATGCGTTTATTATTTACGGCAGTTTTTTTAAATTTTTTCGTTTTTACCGCCCTGGCCCAAAGTACGTACGTGCCACTCGACCCGGATACGTATCATAAAATAGAACGTTTTCAGATTAAATTTCCGGACCGGGCCCCCAACCTGCATACCGGCATTAAACCTTACTTCCGGAAAGAAGTAGCCGAACTGGCCCAGGAAGTGTTTCGCGACAGCGACTCGCTTTCGCCCGCCGATCAGTTTAACGCGGCTTATTTATTAAACGACAACTGGAATTACACCGACCGCGTGAACCAAACCCATTACTCCAAACCTTTTCTGAAATACTTTTTCCGGGAGCCCGCTGATTTTTACTCCGTAGATATTCCGGATTTTACGTTGCGCGTAAACCCGATTTTTCATTTCGAAGCCGGCCACGACACCCGGGTAGATGGTTTGCGCTACGTTAATACTCGCGGCATTCAGGTAGAAGGGCAACTAGATAAAAAATTAGGTTTTTACACGTTTATCGCCGAAAACCAGGCCCGGTTTCCGGATTACGTGAACGATCGCATTGTGCGCGATACCATTCTGCCCCACGAAGGCTATTTTAAACCTTTCCGGAGTGTAGGTTACAACCCGGAGGCCGGTTACGATTTTACCACTGCCCGCGGTTATATCAACTACGCTGCCTCTAAACACCTGAGTCTGCAATTAGGCCACGACCGCAATTTTATTGGTAACGGTTACCGCTCTTTGGTGCTCTCGGATTACGCGCCGGCTTACTTTTTTTTAAAATTTAACGTGAATGTCTGGAAGCTGCAGTACACCAACCTGTTTACCGAAATGAACGCCGATTACGAGTTCCGGGACCAGCTACTGCCGAAAAAGTATTTTGCCTACCACCACCTGGGTGTTAATATTACCCCTAACATAAACGTAGGCGTTTTTGAATCGGTGATTTACGCCCGCGACAAAGGTCATTTTGAACTGGAATACCTTAACCCGATTATTTTTTACCGTAGCATCGAGCTAATGCTGGGCAGCAACGACAACGCTCTGCTGGGCCTGGATTTTAAAGCTAATGTTTTCGGAACGGCCCAGGTATATGGCCAATTAATGCTGGATGAATTTTCGTTGCCGAACGTACGCGCCCGTAACGGTTGGTGGGGTAACAAACAATCTTTCCAGCTTGGAGCTAAGTACATCGATGTGGCCCGAATCAATAACCTCGATGCGCAGGTGGAATTTAATTTTATCCGGCCTTATACCTACCAGCACGAAAATAAATTTACCAATTACCAGCATTATCAGCAACCCCTCGCCCACCCCATGGGCGCTAACCTCTACGAGTGGATTGGCATTGTGCGTTATCAACCTATCGGCCGCTTAAATTTAACTGCTAAAGCTTTTTACACCCATTACGGCACCGATACCGACACTATTAATTACGGCAACAACGTGTTACTTTCTTACAACACCCGGGCGCAGGAGTACAACAACAAAGTAGGGCAAGGCATTACCACCGACCAACTGCACGTAGATTTAACCGCGTCGTGGCAATTGCGGCACAACATGTTTCTGGATGTAAAGCAAATTTTAAGGAAAGTAGATAGCCAGGTAGCGGCACGTTCTTATAATTCGGCCTACACTACCGTTGCCTTCCGCTGGAACATTCCGCAACGGCTCCACGAATTTTAAATTTTTAAAAATTTTTGTTACCAACTTCTGTAGGGCTGCCGCAAAAAGTGGAAAGTTGTTTGTGCAGACACAAACAATGGCAACAACACAACAACATCCGCCCATAAGCACTGCTCTTATAACATCGCAGGATTAACCCGCACCAGAAACTTTTTCGCACGTCCTGCTTCAAGATTAACGCAGTGTATCTTGGAGCTACTGATGGCAGCCAGTTTTCAACTGGCAGGAAGTTGAAAACTTCCTCTTATAATTACCCACCAGCTACAAGCTGGCGGGAGATACTGGGTCAAAGCTGGTATTTACGCTAATAATACCAAACTTTCACAAGCTTCTGCTAAAGCAAAAATTTAAAAATTTTAAATTTCTTCTAATCGTCAATGTAATTTTGATAAGGTAGTATTATATGCCATCTATCTTAACCTACCGTTCATCAACTGGGGCCTATCGACTATGGTCCGTGGACTATCGACTAAATCTATTACCTTTGCGGGCATGAAAACTTATTGGCGCATATTGCAGTTTGCCCGGCCTTTTGGCGGGTTTGTGCCGCAGTATTTTATTTTTACCTTTCTGGGCATTGTTTTCGGCTTGTTTAACTTTGCCTTACTCATTCCTTTACTCGAAGTTCTTTTTGGTACCGTTGATACTTCCAAAGCCCAGGCTGTTATTCAAAAACCTGAGTTTAGCTTAAGCCTCGATTTCGCGAAGGAATACTTTAATTATTACTTCGGACAGATTATTTCGGAAAACGGCAAAAGCGGCGCGCTGCAGTTTGTTTGTATCTTAATTCTGGTTTCGAACTTACTGGCCAATTTATTCCGGTACTTAAGTTTGCGGCTCGACGGGGCTATTAGGGCCAAAGTAGTGCGCAATTTACGTTTGGCGGTTTACGAACGCATTACGCAATTGCAACTCGGCTTTTTTTCAAATGAGCGCAAAGGCGACATCATGACCCGCCTGACTACCGACGTGCAAGAAATTGAAAATTCGGTAATTAGTACCTTAAACGTAGTATCACGCGAGCCGCTGACCATTGTGGGTTTGTTTGTGATGCTTTTTACCATGTCGGTTAAGTTGACGCTTTTTACAGTGTTGGTGATGCCTATTTCGGGTTACATTATCTCTACCATTTCTAAAAAATTAAAACAACGCGCTGTTGAAGGGCACGAATCCCTAGGTACTATCCTGAGCATTATCGACGAGACTTTGGGCGGCATGCGGGTAATTAAAGCATTTAATGCCCAGGAATACGTAATTAATAAATTTGGCCAGCAGAACAACCGTTACGCGCGCATTATTACTTCTATTACTAACAAGCGCAGCTTGGCTTCCCCTATTTCGGAATTTATGGGCGTAGCCGCCGTAGCAGGCATTTTATTTTACGGCGGCACGCTGGTGCTTAATAAACAATCTGATTTATCGGCGAGTGAGTTTATTACCTACATTGTGCTTTTCTCGCAGGTGTTGGTACCGGCCAAAGCTATTTCAACGGCGTTCAGCAACATTCAACGAGGTTTGGTTTCGGGCGATAAAATTCTGGCGATTATTGACACCCAGCCGCAAATCCGGGATTTACCTACCGCTAAAACGTTGCCCGCTTTTTCGGATTCTATTACTTTTAACGATGTATCTTTTGCTTACGGCAGCGAACCAGTTTTGCAGCACATTGATCTAACCATCCCGAAAGGAAAAACTATTGCCTTGGTTGGTCCATCGGGGGGTGGCAAATCTACGCTGGCCGATTTGCTTCCTCGGTTTTACGACCCAACCAGCGGCGTAATTACCATTGATGGCATCGATATTAAAACCTGCACCTTGCACTCGCTGCGCGAACAAATGGGCGTAGTAACCCAGGAATCTATTTTATTCAACGATACCATTTTTAACAACATCGCCTTTAACAAAACTAACGCTACCGAAGCCGAAGTTATAGCGGCCGCTAAAATTGCCAATGCCCACGATTTTATCATGCAAACCCCCGACGGGTATCAAACCACCATTGGCGACCGGGGCGGCAAATTATCGGGTGGGCAGCGCCAGCGCATCAGCATTGCCCGAGCCATTTTAAAAAATCCGCCTATTTTAATTATGGACGAAGCTACATCGGCGCTGGATACCGAATCGGAAAAATTAGTGCAGGAAGCTTTAATCAACCTCATGCGCAACCGCACGTCGCTGGTTATTGCCCACCGCCTGAGCACCATTCAGCACGCCGACGAGATTATTGTGCTGCAAAAAGGCACCATCCGGGAACGCGGCACCCACGAAGAATTGCTACGGCAAAATGGCTTGTACGCCCGGCTTAATCAAATGCAAATTACTACAGGCGTGGCTTCTTTGTAGCTCATTTTCAGGAACTCGGGTTAAAGCAAACGTCAATTTGTATCACCTAGAGGTTTATTTTTCTTTAAAGCCCAAAGGATTATCTAAGACAGCGCATTTACGTACTATTAACAAATCGCACTTTTAAATCTATACCTATGGAAGCTATAAAGAAATTTGTAAATGTAGTCGTGTTATTGTACCTGGTGGCGGCTACCCTCATTTACCTGGATGTTTTAAAAGTAGGCCAGGATACCAACCCGAACTTTAACACTACTTTTTATATTATCGGCGGCGTAGTTTTACTGCTCGAACTGCTGGTAGAAAACTTGTATATTGCCACCTTAAAACGCGAACATACGCATAAGGACCGCAAAGTAAATGAGCTAAAAGCGTTGTTGTACGACCAGAAACAAGAAATGCAGCAATATAAAAGCAGCGCTGCTTCTACTGTTTCTCCGGGAACTACACCTTTAAACTCAACGGTGCCGTATTACGATCGCAACACCATTATTGTAAAACCCGGTTTTTCATCGGGCCAGGACTCCAACCAGTCTGCGCCCCGAAATTCTGATTCTATCTAAAGCATGTCTAGTACTTCTGATCTTATTCTGGCCGAACTAACCGAGGCCCAAACTGTATTAACTAATTTTTTAAAAAATCCGGAAAATATAGCTCAAATAGAGGCTGCCGCCGAGCTCATGAGCAATGCCCTAAAAAACGGCAGTAAAATACTATCCTGCGGCAACGGTGGCTCTATGTGCGATGCTATGCATTTCGCCGAAGAATTATCGGGCCGGTACCGCCACGATCGCCGGGCTTTACCGGCCATTTCTATTTCGGACCCCAGTCATTTAAGCTGCGTGAGCAACGATTACGGCTACGAATTTGTTTTTTCGCGCTACCTCGAAGCTTTAGGAAATCCCGGTGATGTTTTATTAGCCATCAGTACCAGCGGCAACTCTGGCAATGTTTTAAAAGCCGCTGAAACTGCGCGCGAAAAAGGCATGAAAATAGTGAGCCTCACGGGCAAAGACGGTGGTAAACTAGCCGCCCTCAGCGACGTCGAAATTCGGGTGCCCCACTTTGGCTACGCCGACCGTATCCAGGAAATTCACATTAAGGTTATCCATATCCTGATTTTGCTGATTGAGCAAAAGGTAGTTGGTGCTTAGTTCAATTGGATATTAGATGTTGGATGTTAAATAGAAATTTTTAAAATTTAATATTTTTAGTTTTTGTCCACCAATAGGCTCCTTGGATATAAAAGAATGGTATTGAAAGAGAATTTATCCAATCATTTTAAAGCCTTACTTTCCTTTTTCATTATAACGGCTTTAAGCTTTATTATTCTTGTTTGGGCAAATTTTGATGAAGATTTTGTATTTATTTTTTCTATTGGCTACTGTATTGATGTTTTACCTGCCTTATACTTACATATTGAGTATTATATTCGAAATCTAGGTGAAGAATATAGAGTAAGCGAGAATGAATTAGTACACTATAAAGATTCTACAGCAAAGCGATGCAAAAACAGCGATATAGAACGAATAATAGTGTATATGTCACCAAGCATTTATAAAGGAAGTAATCTTCACTTTTTAGCCATTGAAAGCTATTATTATGCAAGAATACTTACTAAAGCAGGAGAAGAACTCATTATTACTTGTTTATTAACTCCAAATCTAGAATTAGCCTTAAAACGATTACAGGGTGTTCAATTTGAAAGAAGAAAAGGGCTCTTTAATTCAATTGCTTAGAACATTTTGTAAAAGTTAAAACTGAAAACTTCTTCTCTTAATTTAAAAATCTGGAATTTATTTCGGCCGGTTCCTGTTGCGCTTCCAACTATACCTAATTCTCTATATTTAAATTTACGGACAGAATTCATGCTCATAAAAACGTTCGGCAGCGCGGTGCAAGGCGTAAACGCTTATACCATTACCATGGAAGTAAATGTAACGCCGGGTACCAAATATTACATGGTGGGTTTACCCGATAACGCCATTAAAGAAAGTGAGCAACGCATCGAATCGGCTTTAAAATACAATGGCTACCGCATGCCCCGGCAAAAAGTAGTCATTAACATGGCGCCCGCGGGCATTCGCAAAGAAGGCTCGGCCTACGATTTACCCATTGCTTTAGGTATTTTGGCGGCTTCCGATCAAATGCGCGGCGAACGCTTGGGTGAGTACATTATAATGGGCGAACTTTCTCTGGATGGCACCTTGCGCCCGGTAAAAGGTATTTTGCCCATTGCCATACAAGCCCGCAAAGAAGGTTTTAAAGGATTTGTTTTGCCAATACAAAACGCCAACGAAGCCGCTATCGTGAATAAACTCGATATTATTGGGGTTGAAAATATAAAACAAGCCATTGATTTCTTTGATGGTAAAACAGACATTGCGCCTCTGGTAATCGATACCCGTGATATTTTTCAGGCTACAGTTAACCAGTACGAAGCCGATTTTGCCCACGTACAAGGCCAAGAAAATATAAAACGCGCCCTGGAAATTGCGGCGGCTGGCGGGCATAATGCGATCATGATTGGGCCTCCGGGGGCGGGTAAAACCATGCTGGCGAAACGCTTACCGTCTATTTTACCCCCGCTTACCATGCAGGAAGCCTTGGAAACTACCAAAATTCATTCAGTAGCAGGTAAACTCGGCGAGTCGGCTTCTTTGCTTTCCACCAGGCCGTTCCGGGCGCCGCATCATACCATTTCGGATGTAGCTTTGGTGGGTGGCGGTGGCGTACCGCAGCCCGGCGAAATATCCCTCTCGCACAACGGCGTGTTGTTCATGGACGAATTACCTGAGTTTAAACGTACCGTACTGGAAGTAATGCGCCAACCGCTCGAAGAACGACGTGTGTCGATTTCCCGGGCCAAAATGACCATTGATTTTCCGGCTAATTTTATGCTGATCGCTAGCATGAACCCGTGCCCCTGTGGCTACTACAACCACCCCGAGAAAGATTGTGTGTGCGGGCCAGGAGTAGTGCAACGGTATTTAAATAAAGTAAGCGGGCCGTTGCTGGACCGCATTGATTTGCACGTGGAAGTAACGCCGGTAACTTTTGACCAAATGACTGAGTCGCGGAAAACGGAGAGTAGCGAGGCTATCCGGGAACGGGTGGTAAAAGCGCGGCAAATTCAGGAAGAACGGTTTAAAGATTTTCCCAATATTCATTCCAATGCCATGATGCCCTCGCAGATGGTGAAAGAAGTTTGCGAGATAAACGCCGGTGGCAAAGCATTGCTCAAAACTGCCATGGAACGTTTGGGCTTGTCGGCTCGCGCTTACGACCGCATTTTAAAAGTAAGCCGCACCATTGCCGATTTGGCGGGAACCAATGAAATTAGAATTGAGCATTTAGCCGAAGCCATCCAGTACCGCAGCCTCGACCGCGAAGGCTGGGCCGGTTAGTTTTAACCTTACGGTTTACCAGATTGTAATTTTTAAATTTTTCTAATTTTCGGGAATTCAAACTACCTGCTGTTATGCGTAGAGTTAGCCTAGCGCTCTAAGTACAACTTCAGAAAAAATAAATTTTTAAAATCTTCTGATTTCATCAGCCTTAAAATCAAGATAAATAAAAAGTGCCGGCTACTCTTAATTAAGAATAGCCGGCACTTTTTATTTTATAAACTATCCAGAAACTGGTTTAGCTTACCACAATTCCGTACTTAATGAGTAAGGAGAATTACCTTGATTTAAAGTATCGGTAATTATGTTCGCAATTGAAACCGCTACTGTACCAGTAAATTTATCGGCTTCTACGCCATTGGAATAATGAATGTGCAGGGATTTTACGTCGCCGTTTTGCTCAAACAAAATCCGGGAAATCGCATTTAAGTTTATTAAATAAGTTTGTTTTCTATCTAGCTCGTGGTAAGTAAAAACAAGCACGTTTGGTTTTTCCATAGTAAATGTAAGTTCGGTTAGTTCGTGAAGTAGTCTGTACGAAGTTGCATGGTTCTCCGTTCGGCAATTCCGAAACATCCTGCTTATATCTCCAAAATTTTAAAATTTACAGATTCCACCAATAGGTAAACTTCACCACCAAAGCTCGGCTTTTTACTGTTAAGTGCGTGGGCAAGTAATTATCGGTGTACACGATAAACAAATCCGAAGCGGGTTTGTAGCGCCATTGCAGACGGGCATTTAAATTTACGTTTTTAATTTGCTCGTTGTACTGCACAAAAGTGGTTAAATACAAGGTGTTGGTCATGGTTACATCCAGACGCGGACCAATCAGCCAGAACTTATTTCTTCCCCAAGGTTCGGGTAATTTAATGTCGTTGTAATTAGCCGCCACGGCTAAACTCACGAACGGTTGAAAACGATACCCTAAGCTACCAGTCAGGTTCAGGCGCGTGCCATCAGCGTAATAGCCACCGTAGCGGGTAGTAAACGAATATGTAAAAATACTCTGCGGTTTAGACACAAACTCCGTTCCCCAGGATTTCCAGGAATGGTTAGAGCGGCGCGCCAGCGTATCGCCCTGGAAGTTGGTTGGGTCGAAAGGTGATAGTAATTTAACAAAATCGTAAGCGGTCCAGATGTTAAAAGTACTTCGGCTCCGGAAAGTGAACCCGTACGAAACCAGACTGGTATTGTCGGTAGTTTTTATTTTTTCGTCGGTAATGTGGTTGGTACTTACGGTTGGTCCGTGGTTTAAGATGGGACCTTTCTTCGGGAAGAACGAGTAACTTACCTTGGGGCTAGCCTGAATAAAGCCTTGACGCGGCACGTATCCTACTTCGGCGGTATAATTCTGGCCGACGTACTGGTGTTGCCAGTTAATCAGCCAGGCCCGGCTGGCGTACTGCAAATTAGCGGCGTGTACCCAATCACGACCCGATTTGCCTGGGCTAAACGATTTTAAAACCATGGCTTTCCCGGTCCAGACGTTGTTTGCCGAAGCCAGATTGTACTCAAACCCGATGTTCCGGTTATAGCGCGAGTAAACGGGTTTGGTGGGTTCCGCACCCGGATTGTAGTTTAAAGATTCCTTATTAATAAACAGCACGCCAATATACGAACGGGCAAAAACCCGTCTTTGCAACGAAGCCACCGCAAAATTCTGAGCCGGTAACCCGAGCTCGTCTACTTCGCCGGTTTGCATATCCATTACGCCTAAGCGCCAATTTTTACTTAATCGGCCGCTCAACCGGGCGCCAAATTTAATGGGCACGCCTAAGCCAATGCGGCGGGAGAAAAAAGGTCGGATGTTAGTATAGCCATAGTTGGTAAATAAATCGCCGTTTTCAAGGAAAAACTGCCGCCTTTCCGGGAAAAATAATTCAAAACGGTCCAGGTTAGTTACCTGCTGGTCTACATCTACCTGCGAAAAATCGGGGTTTACGGTTAAATCTAAGTTGAGCGAAGAGGTAATGGCCACTTTAGCATCGATACCTACTTCTTTGCGGTACTCCGTTTTTTGCCCGCCGGCAATATTCCGGAATAGCCCACCTAAGGCGTAAGGAATTAATGAAATGTTGGTACCGGCTTCGGGTGGTGGTTGGTCCCAGGCCAGGGTACCGGTATATGCCAAAGCCGCGCTCGGAAACTGCCGGGGCACCGGCGCCCACGCCGACTTTTCGGTACTTTTTAAATCTTGCCGGCCAAAGTTAATGCCCCAGTTGGTAATGCCTTTTTTGTACCGGATGGTTTTAAAAGGAATAGCGGCTTCAAAAATCCATTTATCGTCGTAATTTTTTACCGCTGACACCCACTTATTATCCCAGCTTAAATCTACTTTACTGCCTTCGTACATAATGCCATCCCACTGCGCTCCGGCGGCATTGGCACCAAAAGCAAAACCATTGGTTTGGTCGTCGAAAGGATCGATAAAGAAAATAAAATTATCATTTTTTAAAAAAGACCAATCCCGGCGCAACGACTCTACCATGTACGGACCGGGTATTGTAACATAGTTGGTTGCTATGATGTAGATGTTGTTTTTATCGTAGGTCATGCGTACTTCCGTAGGCACCTGGGCATAGCTGGTGTCCATGGGCAGCATCATGTAAAAATCTTTGGCTACGGCGGCTTCCTGCCAGGCTAGTTCATCTAGCACGCCATCAATTTTAATTTCACTAGAAGCCTCTTTTATGGGTAACTGGTAAGCGGCGTTCTTTTTTTGGGCGAATAATGGTAAACTAAGTAAAAGCGAGAAAAGCGCGAGTAAAGGTATTCTCATACAGGATTATTGTGATTCCGGTTTAAGGAATTTTTTAAAAATTTGCTATTGGTAATTAATTTTAATCAAGAAGTATTCGTTTATAATAAACTCTACATTGGCCAAATTATTAGGTATTTCTCTTTGGATGCAACTGCCCTGCCCAAGACATTTACTAGCTCAACTTCTGGCGCAAGTTTCCAAAACTTGTGCCTTCTTATAAAGTAAAGTCTGTGACTTTACTCCGGCAAAAGCCGGAACCCTGATCTGCTTTGGCAAGCTGCTAAAATATGGGTTTAGTAGTTTCATCCTTTAGCCAAAGCGTATTCTTCTGTACTTCCTTGGAGCCTTTTCAAGTCTCCAGGCTGCGGTGCTATCTAGTTTGACAAGGCTGAGTTTGCCTCATGGCCGGCAGGCCTCGTTTGGCTTTTTCGGGCTGGTCTAAGCTTCCTTTCCTCCTGCGTCGGAATTCTGCTTCGCAGAACCTGAACCTTAGAAGGCCCTCAATAGCCAAACTGGTGTCAGTCGCGCTTAGCTGCTGCTTTTGGGGCTCCTAAGAATACCTTATATAAAATTTTAAAATAAATAAAAAATCCTTCAGGCAGAATCTTTGGCTGGATGGCGCTTTTTAGTTTCTACCTGAAGGATGATTTTTTAAATTTTCAATTTTTTACTTAGCGGCTACTTTCTTGCTTAAATCTTTAATCCGGATGTTGCGGAAAGCTAGCGTTGAACCGTGGCCCAGGAAACCGATATAACCGGAGTTGCGGTGAATGCCCGGGTGATCTTTATGATCCAGGGTGCCGTTTTTTCGGGCTTCAGTTAAGTCGCCGTCCAGGATGGTAGTACCGTTTAGGATTACTTTGATTTTAGGACCTTGTACGATTACTTCCTGGTAGTTCCATTCGCCAACTGGTTTCAAGTAACCGCGTTTAGCTGGTAAAATGCCGTAAGCCGAGCCGTGATACTGGTATTTTTCCAGCGATTTGTAAATATCAGCGCCGTCATCCAGAATTTGTAACTCAATGCCGTTATAAGCGTTATCGCCTTCCATAGGAGCCCGGATGCCCAAGCCATTGTTCGCACCGGGCGTTAATTGAAACTCGAAACGGAAGATAAAATCGCTGTACTGGTCTTTGGTGTATAAATTACCGCGGCTACCAGGCTTCGGCGAAACGGCCAAAGTACCTTTCTCGATGGTGTAATCGGTGGTATTTCCTTGCCATTCGTGCATGTTGGTACCATCAAACAACACTTTAAAACCGGCTTTCTTTTCGGCGGCGCTTAGTTCAAAAGGCTTCGGACGGGGAATTTCGCGGATGTACAGGTTGCGGTAACCTACCGGCGAACCATGGGCCTGCAGTTCTATTTGTTCTTCGGGGAAGATTGGTAATTTAGAATCCCAGTAGTTTTCCAGGATGACGTTATCGGTTACCAGTTCGCCGTTCAGGTACACGGTTACGCGGTCGCCTTTCATTAAAATCCGAAAGTTATTCCACTCGCCCAATTTGTTATCCGCTACTTTTAAAGGCTTGCTGGGGTTTACTCTGTTGTTGTACAAACCACCAGAACCAACCTGGGCGCCATCTTTCACGCGGGCAGTATCCCACATTTGTACTTGCGGCGTGCCACGTAAATAAATACCGGCGTCGCCTTCTTTTTTACCATCGTCGTAGATTTTCCAATCTACCAGCATTTCAAAATCGCCGTATTTTTTAACGGTAGTCAGGTTATCGTAGCCTTTACCCACAAAAACGATTTCGCCGTTTTTCACTTGCCAGTCCTGACGCATTTGCTCGTCAGCTTTTTGCTGGGCAGCGGCTAACGTTTTCGCATCCATTTTTGATCGTTTAATCGGGTCAGCCACTAAGCCTTTCCAGCCGGTTAAATCTTTGCCGTTAAACATCGAAACAAAGCCTGCTTCTTTCGGCATCTCGTCGATTAACTTGCGGACGTTGGCTTTGGTATATTCTACTTCGGCACCTTGCATGGCACCCATGGCTTTGTTCAACAAATCGCGTACATCTTGTCCGTAAATATCTTTATTACCCAAAGCAATGCTGGTAACGGCATCAGCGGCTACTTGTTTTAAAGCGGCATCGTCGAGGTATTTACCGGCAAGTTGTAAGGCCAGATAGGTTGGGCTTTTGCCTACTTCATGCAGAATAACGCTTTTTTGTTCGGTAGTTTTGGCAATGTCCATCACTTTGGTTAAAAGCAACAGCTTTTGCTCCGCCGGGAATTTAGCGCTACTTACCTGCTTCACATAACCGCGCAAAGCCTGGTCGAAGTAAGGTGAATTTGGATCGGCTTGGGCAATATTAAATAATTCGTTCGCTGCACTGAAATCGGACCAGGTACCTAAAGCCGCAAAAGCTGCTTTCTTGGTTGCTTCATCGCCGGATTTAAAATCAGCCACTACGGTTTGTAAAGCTTTTTTATCACCAATTTTAGCCAGCACCGCATAGTACAATGGTTTTTTATCCGCGGGAGCCTGCGCCATTTGCTGCAAAATGGTTTCGGTTTGCTTGGCTTTTTCGCTTTCTCCTTTTACGGCGTTGTAGATCGCCTCTTGCATGACCGTTACTTCTTCCGGGCGATCAGCGGCTAATAATAAGGGATACAAAGAAGAAAGATTCTCCTGAGTCGCCATGTCTTTTAAAGCGGTTAAAGCAGCCAACTCCACTTTCGGATTTTTGCTTTTGGCTTCATCCAACACCACGTTAATTTGCTCGTTCGCTTTGCGGGCACCCAGTACTTCGAGCAAAGCGGCTTGGGCCGTTTCGTTCATTTTGGGTAATGCCTGGCTTACCTGCGGAACTACGTTGGTACCTTTCATGGTAAGGATAGCCGTTTGAGCAGCTTTTACCACAGTAGAATCGCCTTTGCGGGTAGCTTTTAAAATAGCGGGCAAAGCGCCATCCTGCCCGATTTTACCAGCGGCGGTAATGGCGGCTACTTTAATGCCTTCGTTTTTATTTTTAGTAGCTTTTAAAATAGCCGGTAAAGCTGCCGCATCGCCTTTCCGGCCCAACATGTTAATAATATCGGCTTTGGCAGCCGGATCAGCTTTTTTCAAAGCAGTTAACCATTGTGCGGTACCAGCATTTTTAAATTCTACAGCCCGGGTTAATGCGGCTACCCGGTAAGCTTGGTTTTTATCTTTTACCGCGTCTAACAAAGTAGGTAAACTTTGCTCGCCCTGCACATCCACTAAATAATTTAAAGCGGCAATACGGGTGGGTACCTGGCTTTCCTGAGTGGCTTTGCTGATTAAGGTTTGTGCCATTTTTTCTACCGGTGCTTTGTTACCGGCAGCCAGCATGGATTTAGCCCAGCGCAGGTAAGCGGCGGTAGCATTGGCATTCTGGTAAGCATAACCTGCTTTTTCGGCTTCGGCAGCTAACACGGGTTCAGCAGCGGGGTCGCCAATGTTTGCCAAAGCAAACAGCGCTACTTTCTTCGTTTTGGGGTCGCTGGCGCTACTGGCTATTTTACTGATGGCTGATACGGCGGCGGCATCTTTCGAATCGCCTAAGGCTTCTACCAACGATAATTGGCAGGTACCTTGGGCTTGGGATAAAGCCGTTAATAATGCCGACTTAGCACTGGCGGTATTGATTTTAACTAAAGCCCGCGCAGCCGGTCCGCAAACTTGGTCGTTGCTCAAATTTTTAACTAAAGCTGCCACTGCTTCGTCTTTGCCGACCATTTGCAACTGAAAAATTAAAAAAGTTTTGTTTACCGGATCAGTTACCTGATCCAAGGCTTTCACGTAGGCATTAGCCGCCATGGTGCGCAGATTTTCGCGGTTACCCTGGGCTACATAATACGAAAAACCGCCTAAAGCATATTGCACTTTGGTATTGTCGCCTTTTCCGGGGGGCACCAGCATTTTGGCCAAATCTACTAAGCCAGCTTCGCCCAAAGCGCCTACCTCGTTCATGTTGGTAGCTAGCTGCTGGGCATCCTGCGCCGGAAACATAGCCAGCACATCGGCAATCCGGGTAGAAGTTGTCCGGTTATCGACCTTAGTCTGAGCCTGGACACTGCCCGTTAATAGCAGGGAGGAAAGTAATAATACGGGTAATTTTTTCATGAATAACGGTATATTGATTCAAGGATGAGTCTTATAGTTAGCTAAATAGCTCCAAAATCTATTTGAGTTGTTTCATTGCTCAAGTCTTTTACCCTTCCGCCCTCCGGCCACCTTCCCTAAAAACAGGGAAGGAGATGGGGCTATTCCGTAAAACGAAATCAGCAGGTTTTGCACTTGGCCGAGGCTACTTATTCCATAGCTCTAGAAACAAATAAAAACTTAACTCAAAAACTCCCCTCCTAAGCTTAGGAGGGGTAGAGGTGGTTGAATTTTTAAATTTTCAGTAAAATGAATTCGTAAAACAATCAACTATATCACAAACGGGGCGCGCATGGGTTGATCTATGAGGCGGTTGGCAGCATCGTCGTCGATGAAAACTTGTTTTACCGGATCGAACTTAAGCGATCGCCCTAATTTTAGAGCGGCTAATCCCATGTTTACAATGGTGCAAGACCGGTGGCCGTTTTCTTCGTTCAAGGCAAACTTTTTGCGGTTTTTAACAGCATCCACAAAGTCGGTAACCTGAGGCTCCGGATCCGGGAAAGCGGCTAATTTTTTCTCTAAGTCCGGAATGTCGGATTTAAAACCAGGATATAATTTACCTTTTGGTCCTTCGATGTAAGCGGCATTCGTGTCTTTGCCTTCGCCATCCAGAATAATCTGACAACCATCGGCGTAAGTGTAAGTAATCCGGCGCCAGGTACCCACGGCCTCGGGGTGTTGCTGCGGCGCATCTACCTCCACGGAAACCGGGCTGGTATCGTCTTTACCCAGGAAATACTGTACCGGGTCTAAATAATGCTGGCCCATGTCGCCCAAGCCGCCACCATCGTAATCCCAGTAACCCCGGAAAGTTTGGTGCACCCGGTGCGGGTTGTATGGTTTATAAGGAGCAGGCCCTAACCAGGCATCGTAATCCAGGGTAGCTGGTACTGGCATGGGGTCGAGGTTGGTTTTACCTACCCAGTAGAATTTCCAGTCGTAGCCGGTAGTAGCGCCTACGGTTACTTTTAACGGCCAACCTAATAAGCCACTTTCTACTAATTTTTTAATGGGTTTAACCGGCGTACGCATGCCGTAGAACATATCTTCGAAGCGGAACCAGGTGTTTAACCGGAAAATACGGCCATGTTGCTGTACCGCTTCTACTACGCGTTTACCTTCGCCAATGGTACGGGTCATGGGTTTTTCGCACCAAACATCTTTACCAGCCCGGGCGGCATCGGCCGCCATAATGCCGTGCCAATGCGGCGGAGTAGCCACGTGCACAATATCTACTTCGGGTAACTGAATCAGTTCGCGGTAATCCGAAAAAGTTTTAACGGTGCTGCCAATTTTATCCAGCGCCAATTTTATATGGTTTTGTTCTACATCGCAAATAGCTACTACCTTGGTACCCGCGTAAGGAATGTGGCCCCTACCCATGGAACCAACGCCAATGATACCTTTGGTTAAGTGATCGCTGGGGGCCAGGTAACCTTTGCCGCCTAAAACGTGGCGTGGCACAATGGTAATTCCCGCGAGAGCCGCGATTGAAGTTTTAAGGAACTTCCTCCTTCCATTTGCATTGTCTAGAGTCATGATTAGATTAGGATTACTATTATATTTTTAAAATACTTAAATTCTACTCAATTTAACTAACTAAATAATACCTACTTAGATAAAAATCATCTATCCTGCTTCAGCTTAGCGCCCACCACCAGCAGTTTATCATTTTTAAAGCGATTGGCCGATGCAGGAAACCAAGGCAAGCTTAGTTTTATGAAGCTTATCTAAATTCTCCAATTAATTTTTCATTTCCTATAAAGACACCTTCATCCATGAAGTTGGTGACATTCATTTTTTAAATTTTTGCTTTGCGCCAATTAGCTTGTTTTATTACCGCTAATTTTTCTGCTTACTCCTCTCCTATCTGCTTTTACCTTTGCTCCAAAATTGGCTGTGAAGACACAGCCAAAGGCAGAGGATTTAAAAGCTAAAGTGTCGCTACTTATTTTGGTAGCCCCTTCCCCAGTGCCATTGGTTGTGTCTCCACAAACGATTTTCCGTTTATCTGTAAGCAGATTTCTTTTTTAAAATTATCTTAAAAAACTCTGGTCACTTCCGGAGTGCGCTAGTATTTGCACTGATTCCCAATATCCTGTTTTAAGGAATAACAACCTCAGCCGGCACACTCAAGCGGCCTTTTGGCGTAACCGTAATCGCCCGGATTTTTAAGTTACGATTAACCGGTAGAGCCAAAGGTTTGGTGTACAAGTCGGCGGTTTCGTTGGGCATGGTACCATCCAAGGTGTAGCGGATTTGTGCATCCGGTACAATAGAGGTTAGCGTAAGTGTGGCTTTATCACCTTGTTTTACAATTTTAGTAGAATCTAATCCGGCGGGTTCCGGCACCCGGTACTTAATGTTTTTGGCATCGAGGCGCGGGAATTGTTGGCCTAAGCGCTGCTGGAAATCTGCATAATTTTTCTTGGCGGAAGGCGTCCAGGCTACTTCTGCTAAAGCCATAATCCGGGGAAACAACATGTACTCCACTTTTTCGGGAGTCGGGATGTACTCGGTCCACAAATTAGCCTGCACGCCCAGAATATATTTATGCTGAGCCGGCGTTAACTCACTCGAAAGCGGATTGTAGCTATACACTTTTTCGAGGGGCAAATAACCACCAATCATTAAAGGTTCAACGGGACTGTGCGGCACCGGATTTTGACCGTAGTCCAGGTACAAATGCGAAGCCGGCGACATGACTACTTCGTTGCCGTGACGGGCTGCTTCAATGCCACCTTTTTCGCCGCGCCAGCTCATGATCGTAGATTTCGGCGAAATACCGCCTTCCAGAATTTCGTCCCAGCCGATTAGTTTTTTGCCTTTGGCCAGTAAAAACTTCTCGATGCGGTTGTTAAACCAACCCTGCACTTTTTCTACATCTTTGATTTTTTCCTTTTTCATGATGCCTTTTACCAAATTGCTTTCGCGCCAGCGGTCTTTAGGAGCTTCGTCGCCGCCAATGTGCACGTATTTACCCGGGAATAAAGGAATCACTTCGGCTAACACGTTTTCAAAAAACTGAAAGGTTTCTTCGGAAGGGCAAACAATATCATCAGAAATCCCCCATAAAGTGCGGGTTTGGTACGGACCGGGTTTGCAAGCTAATTCGGGGTAAGCCGCCAGAATGGCTACGGAGTGGCCAGGCATTTCAATTTCCGGCACAACGGTAATATAGCGTTTTTGGGCGTAGGCTACCACGTCTTTAATTTCTTCCTGGGTGTAAAAGCCACCATGAGGGATGCCGTCGTATTTATAATCTTCGGGCTTTTTCATGAGCTGCTGCGCGCCTACTAAACTTTCGTTCCGGAAAGCACTAATTTGCGTAAGTTTGGGATATTTTTTAATTTCTACGCGCCAGCCCTGGTCGTCGGTGAGGTGCCAGTGAAAAGTATTTATCTTATAAGCGGCTAAGTAATCGATGTATTTTTTAACGAAGGCTACCGGAAAGAAATGCCGGGCTACATCCAACATATTGCCGCGCCATTTAAAAGCGGGCTCATCGGTAATACGCACGTACGGCACCGCAATGGTTTCCTGAGCTGTGGGCGGTAAAAGCTGCATCAAGGTTTGGGCGCCGTAAAATAAACCAGGTCCAGCGGAGGCAGTTATACTGGCTCCGGATTGGTCTACAGTGAGCTGATACGCTTCGGGATTTTTACTGGTAAGAGCACCGATTTTTAATTTTACCGTTGCCTGGTTGGCATCCGGGGTTACTGTGGCTACTTTGCCCAATACGGTAAAATAATCTTTTAAAAAGCCCGCTACGTTTTGTTCGTCGGCGGTTTTAGCAGCAATTACTATTTTGGCAGGTAAGGTAAATTTTCCGTCGTAAGCTTTTACTTCTAAAGGCAACGGAACTAAGCCAAGATTACTGGCCGGAATTTCTTGGGTTTGTGCACGCGTGGGTAATAAACTGATCCAGGAAAGAACCAGCAACAGGTAAGCTTTTTTTCTCATGAATAAGGTAAAATAAATAAATGCAGTGCTCCTGGCACCCAACAAATTTAATGATACTTTGATGGAATTAAAATTTAATAAGCCGAAGTTTAAACAACTTTTTTTAAATTTTTCATAAATGTTAACGAACACACTATTTTAAAAAAGCAAAAAATTTAAAATTCGGGCGTTTTTGCTAATTAGCTTTGGAAACCGGAACAGGTTAAAACGAAAGAGCAAGCCCACCAGGTGGGCTTGCTCTTTCGGATTTAAATAGGTGGCTGCTTGTAAAACAAAAGCAACCCTAGTTTTTAAAGCGGATTTTGTTTTAACAGGTTAGCACCTACAATATCAATCTGCGTTTGCGGAATCGGGAAATATTCATCTTTGCCTTTTTCGAAAGTGGCGCCGTTTAAGTAAGTTCTTTTCTGGCTTTCTTTGGCTAAGTAAGCATTCAGCACTTCGGCGGCATTGCCCCAACGTACCAAATCAAAGAAGCGGTGGCCTTCCATCGCAAATTCCAGACGGCGCTCAAACTGTACCGCTTTGCGGGCGTATTCCTGGCTCGGGAAAGAAGGATATAAACCTACTTTGTAATTAGCCGCCGGCGAACCATCGGGCATGGTTACGACCACATTATCGGCCCGGTCCCGGATTTGATTCACAATGGTTAAAGCCGTAGCTAAATCATTTTCTTCCACGGCTACTTCGGCGCGCATTAACAAAACATCGGCAAACCGTACTGCCCGGTAATTGTTGGCGTTGGCCGTATTAGATTCTGCACCGGCATTTTCGCCTTGGTAAAAGGTATACTTTTTAGAGGTATAAGGTCCGGCAAAAGCCTGGTCACGAATCCAGGTACGACCGGGATGCAAGCCCCAGTTTAAAAATGGAATACCTCGACGGCCAACGGTCCAATCTAAACGCGGATCAAGACTACCAGCGTAGGGGGTAAAAGGATCGGTAGCCGCCAAGCCTTGATCGCTGGTTACATCGGTTTCGTTAAACGTATCTAATAAAGGCAAACCGTTTTCGTCGGTTTTAAAGGCGTTCACTAAATTCTGCGACGGCTGAAAGAAACCGCAGCAGCCCCCGGGGCCCGCATTATACGGGAAGTTTAAGTTATCGCCATTGTTTCCATTCTGGCCGCTACCGCCATCGGCTACAGAGTTCTGTACTTCCAGAATCGACTCGCTGTTGTTTTCAGTAGCAATTCTAAAATTATCGTGGTAGCTGTTTACTAAGGCAAAAGGACCATTATCAATAATATCGTCCAGCAACGGTTTAGCAGCAGTGTAATCTTGCTGAAACATGTGCGCTTTGGCCAGTACGGCTTTGGCGGTCCAGCTGCTGGCCCGGCCAGGTTGCGATTTTACGGCGGCTAAGTTAGCGGCAGCAAATTCTAAATCGGCTTCGATCATGGGCCAGATGTCCTTATCGTTCGCTACATTATAATCTGTAACTGTTTCGTCTACGTAAGGCACCATGTTCCACATTTTTTTAGCCTCCAGGTGGTACCAGCCTCTTAAGAAACGGGCTTCCGCAGTAATCTGCGTTTTTTCGGCATCTTTTACATCCGTGGCTTTAGCTAATAATTTTAACACGTCGTTAGACCGCGACACGCCATCGTACAAAGCTACCCAACGGTCGTTAAAAGCGCCGATATCGGCCTGCCCCTGGTAACGCTCAATGGTGGTAATTTGCGCCTGATCTCCTACGTCGCTGCCTTTGTAAGCATTATCAGAAGCTACTTCGCCGTAAATCCAGTTACTACCCGCTGAGGTAAAATTAGGTCCGGAGCCCACGCCATCCAGCAAACTGTAAGCGGCAATTAAGGCGGCATTTACTCCGGCCGCATTGCTCAAAGTAGCCTCATTGGCAACTCCTAGGGGGGTTCTTTCCAGAAAATCATCGCCGCAGGAACTGGTAAGTCCCAAAGAAACAAAGGCGGCTACTATTACTATTTTATTTTTCATGTGTTGATGCTTGCTAAAATTTAAAAATTTTAAAAAATCCCTTACAAACCGATGTTAATACCAATCTGGTACATTTTGGATTGCGGATAAGTACCTTGATCCACGCCCAGAATGGTAGAACCTGGCGTAGAACCAACCGATGTAATTTCCGGATCGATGCCGCTGTATTTGGTAATGGTGAATAGGTTTTGCGCTTGCAGGTAAACGCGTACGCTTTCTAAACCAATTTTGCTTAAGGTAGTAGTTGGTAAAGTATAACCTAAGGTCAGGTTTTTCATTCTCAGGTAAGAGCCATCTTCTACGAAGTAGCTCGATGGTTGCTGGCTCCGGCTATCGGTAGAGTTTAAGATAGGCAATACGGCATTCGGATTTTGCGGCGTCCAGGACTCGTTGAGCATACGCAAGCTGCGGTTACCAGCCTGGTTATTAAAATCAGTCCAGCGTTTTACCATGTTTAATACTTCATTGCCTTGTACCCCCTGGAAGAAAGCCGATAAATCGAAATTCTTATAGCCTACATTCAAATTCACGCCATAAGTAAAGTCCGGATGCGGATTACCGATAAAAGTACGGTCGTTGTCGTTAATAATACCGTTGCCATCTACATCGCGGTATTTAAATTTACCTACTGCCGAGTAACCCGGATAATTAGGGCTGCTGTTAACTTCGGCTTCGTTTTGGTAAATGCCATCAATTACATGGCCGTAGAAAGAATACAAAGGTTGACCAACTACGGAACGGGTCCAGGTGTAGCTACGGATGGATGGGCCAAGTAATACGGCGGTGGCGCTGTTATTTAATTTTAAAACTTCGTTGCGGTACGTCGAAAAGTTAACGCTTACACCGTAGGTTAAGTCACCATTCAGAGCCTGGTTATTAAAGTCCAAACCTAAATCTACGCCGCGGTTACGCATTTCGCCTACGTTTACAAACGGTATGGTGGCCGTTCCCTGGGTAGCAGGCAAACTAACCTGATACAGCATATCGGAGGTTAAGCGGTTATACCAATCGAAGGTAATCCCAAATTTGCCTTTCAGAATGGTAGCATCTAAACCCACGTTGGTTTGGGTGGTAGTTTCCCATTTGGCATCGGGGTTACCAAACGCTTGGGTATCAAAACCCGCTACTACCGCATTGTTAGAACCGGTAATGGCGTAAGACGATTGGTTTAGGGTAGAACGATACGTGTTGAAGCCGTTGTAGTTACCAATTTCCTGGTTACCGGTTTGGCCCCAGCCGGCGCGTAATTTTAAATCATCAAAGAAATTTAAACCCGACAGGAATTCTTCTTCGGATAAACGCCAGCCCGCACTAAACGCCGGGAACGTACCATAACGGTTGTTGGCTCCAAACCGCGAAGAACCATCGCGACGTACGGTAGCTTCTAATAAATAGCGATCTTTTAAGGCATAGTTTACTTTTCCGAATAAAGAGAATAAAGCCCATTCGTAACCACCACCGGCATTGTTAATTCCCGAGGCTCCGGCACTTAAAAACATGTACTGGGGATCTTCGGAGAAAAAAGTAGTGCGGTTCGCCGAAAAATCACGGCCGGTTCCTTCAATGGCTTCGGCTCCTACTAAAACGCCCAGGCTGTGAATATCATTAAAGGTTTTCTTATAATTTAAGGTGTTCGACCAGGTCCAGGTGATATCGTAGGCGTTGGCGTTAGTTAAAGCATTTGCGGTTTCAATTTCGGCTTCTTCTAAATCCAGCAGGTTGTAGTCCTGGCGGTAAGCGTTGATGTAGTCGATGCCAATGCTGGTTTTGGCGGTTAAATCCTTTAAAATATCTAACTCGGCATAGGCATTACCAAATGTCCGGAACTGGGTAGTTTTATCGTTTTTGTTACGATCCAGCTGCGCTACGGGGTTAGTAGCGGGTCCTAAACCGGCCGCCCGGGTAGCCGCATACCGGCCATTGATGTCGTAGATGGGGATGATGGAAGGAATCCGGTAAGCATTACCTACGGGGTTACCGTCCTGGTTGTTGGCGCCACTGGCCGTGCCGTTGTTGTTGTAATAGCCTTTATTTTGGGCATAACTTACTTCCAGGTTTTGACCTATCCGGAACCGGTTTTTTAAACTAAATTCGGTATTGGAACGCACCGAATACCGGTCGAAGGAAGTGTTTAACAACACCCCATCTTGTTTAAAATAGTTTAAAGAAAGCGCGTAGCGGCCATTTTCGCTACCACCCGAAGCACCCAGGTTATACTCCTGAATAGCTGCCGGACGTAAAATTTCGTTTAACCAATCGGTACCTTCTTTATTAGCTTTTACAATTTGGTAATAGCCGTTGCGGTTGTAATTCACCAACGAAGGATCTACCCGTGGGTCGCCTTCAAACAAACCGTAGCTGCTACCGGCTAAGATATAATCCGGTACTACCGGCGTAGGACCGTTGCCGAACTGCGGATGCGAGGGATTGCCATTGGTTAAAATACCGGCATTGCGCAACTGCTGCCACAATAATTCGCCGTGCTGCTGCGGGTTCACGATCATGCCCAGTTCTATTTTACCGTATTGTACGCCGGCCCGGCTGTTAAAAGAAAATTTAGGTACGCCCGCTTTGCCTTTTTTAGTGGTAATAATAATTACCCCGTTAGCTGCCCGCGAACCGTAAACAGAAGCGGCCGATGCATCTTTTAACACCTGCATCGACTCAATGTTGTTCGGGTTAATGTTGTTCAGGCCGCCTTTGGTAGGTACACCATCAATCACGTAAAGTGGGTCGTTGTTGTTAATGGTACCAAATCCCCGGATACGCACGGTAGCTTCGCCGCCGGGCGTGTTGTTGGTAGTTACCGTAACGCCGGGTGCCCGGCCTTGTAACTGCTGGGCCACGTTGGGAGCCGCTACTTTGGTTAGCTCTTCCGCATCCACAACCGCTACGGAACCGGTAATATCCCGCTTAGATTGCGTAGAATAACCCGTTACCACTACTTCCTGCAACGCTTTGGCATCGGTGCCCAAACTCACATTAATGGTAGCCTGGTTACCTACCGTTACTTCTTTGGAAGCATAACCAATAAAAGAAAACACCAAAACGCTTTGGCTGTTGGGCACCGAAATTTTAAAATTTCCATCGGTATCGGTTACGGTACCTTGGGAAGTTCCTTTTACCACTATACTAACTCCGGGTAAAGATTCGCCCGTGTCGGCCCCGGTTACTTTTCCGGTTATACTTACTCCCTGGGCAAAGCTGCTGCTCCAGGTAATAATGCACAGCGCAAGTACAAAAATGTACCTGAATGTTGTAGAATTTTGCATGCAATAAATTTTAAAAGTTAGTAGATGATTTTTGCGGCCTAAGCCAGACTGTTTTTACGGCTGCCAAGATTAGAATTACATGTTTTAATTCCAAGAAATTAAAGAATGAATTTTTTAAAATTTTTGCTTAATTTTTAATAAAATAAGGTAAAACCATTAAAAATTTTTCATTTTATATAAACAATCCAATAAATTTTAAAATTTTTTGGTTAGCCGATTTTTTGCGTTCCTGTTACCTTAAGCATAAATTTAAAAATGTAGGTTTTTAAAGTCGGTTGATTTTAGTTTACCCGAAGGTGTATGACAAGGATAAAATAAAGGCCGGAATAAGAATGTGAACAGACCTGCCAAATTAGGTAAATGACCAGTTAGCAGGTAGATTTACGAACATGTAAAACCGAAGGTAAAACCTGGGTATCGTGGCTGATTGGTTGGTTTTTTCTTTTTAGCGCTTTGCACAAACTAGTAGCGGCGGCTTTGCCCATATCAAAAGCGGGCTGGGTAATGGTGGTAAGGGATGGATTAAGGAAAGAAGCCGATTGCAAATTAGAAAAGGCAAGCACTTTAACTTCTTGAGGTATATTTAAATGTAATTCCTGGCAAACCTGGTAAACAGTGGTAGCTTGCTTTTCGACGGTGGCAATAATTCCATCGGGCCGCTGCGGGTCGCTTAGTAAGTTTTTAATTAAAAAATAAGTATCCGCTTCTGACTGGGCGCAGGTAATTACAGTAGCCCCCTGGAAACTACTCTCTTGCTCCTCCAGTGCTTTTTTATATCCTTCTAAGCGGTTCGCGCTCATTACTAAGCTGCTGGAAGCAGATAACAAAGCAATCTGCTTACAGCCGCCATCTATTAAATGCCGGGTTGCCCAATAGCTGCTTTCATAATCGTTGGTGGTAATTTTAGGGGCGGCAATATCATTGCAAACCCGGTCGAACAGAACCAAGGGCATGCCCCGGCCTAGTAACTCCCGGATGTGCTGGTTATGCGCAGTTTCGGCGGTAATGGAAAGTAAAACCCCATCTACCCGGCCATTTTGAAATTCTTTTAAAATAGCCTGTTCTTTTAAAAAACTTTCGTGGGTTAAATAAATGAGCACGTGCAATCCGTGTTCCTGCGCTACTGCTTCAATGCCGTTAATGGCTTGGGCAAAATAACTGTCGGCCACTTCCGGAATTACCACCGCAATGGTTTTACTCGTTTTTTTGCGGAGGCCGCTGGCATGGTAGTTTGGCACAAAGTTACGTACCGTGGCCAGTTCCAGTACTTTTTGTTTGGTTTCCGGGCTTATCTGGTGGCTATCCTGCAAAGCCCGCGAAATAGTAGAAGCCGAAAGGTTAAGTTCTTTCGCTAATTGCTTAATGGTTACTTTCTCCATCTTATTCCAAAACTCAGCCGGGTTGCTGCTTTTGATTTAGGCAAACGATTGCGTAAATAATCCCGGTTTTACATAACATAGAGGCCGCATTTTTTAGTAAATTAGTAAAATCAAGAAGACGCACGCTTATTTTTTGAAAATATACTATTAAAAATATGAACGCAACGGAAAAAACAACTTTAAACCCGCTGGAAAGCCTGGAAGAGTGGGAAGAAAACTTACTCGAACGTTACCCCGACCCGGAAGATATTGCCCAAGGCAAAGCCACCGAAGCTTATCGTAATTACGACACCCCGGTGCGGGACACCGTACGCGAGTTTTACCGGCTCAACCACCGCTACCAATCGTATGATTTTGTGCTGGAAAAAGAAAAAGACTTCCTGAAGTTCGACAAAAAAGAAATGCCCGTGTGGGATGCGTTTCAGTTTCTGAACCAGTTGGTAGATGATTCGGACCCCGACACCGACCTGGACCAGATGCAACACTTACTGCAAACTTCCGAAGCTATCCGCGCCGACGGTCACCCGGACTGGATGGTAATGGTAGGCCTGATGCACGACATGGGCAAGGTGCTTTGCTTATTCGGTGAACCGCAATGGGCTGTAGTGGGCGATACGTTTCCGGTAGGTTGCGCTTTCTCGGATAAAATTGTGTACCCCGAGTATTTTAAAGATAACCCCGACATGAACGACCCGCGGTTTAATACTAAATATGGTGTTTACGAACCTAACTGCGGTTTGCGCAACGTGCACTTATCCTGGGGCCACGACGAATACGTGTACCACATGATGAAAGATTATTTGCCTGAACCGGCTTTATACATGCTGCGCTACCACTCGTTTTACCCACAACATCGCGAAAACGCCTACGACCATTTAATGGATGCGCATGACCACGAAATGTTTAAATGGGTAAAACTGTTTAACCCTTACGATTTATATTCTAAAAACCCAACGCCTCCCAACTGGACCGAGTTACGGCCTTATTACGAAGATTTAGTAGCCAAATATTTACCCGCTACACTCAAGTTTTAAGTAGCATTTTTAACAAAAAGCCCCTTCTTTCAGCAGAGAAGGGGCTTTTCTGTTTTATAATATTTATTAAATTTAAAAAATGCATATATTACTTACCTGTAGCTGAACTGGAACAGAGTAACAGCACACAAATAGTTAACTTTCAAATAATTACCTTGATTATTTAAAACAACTGAATACTTTATTCCATCCATTATGCCGATACGCGTATGTTGTTCCTTTTTAGTAGTTAGCCAAAACTTTAATGATAAGAATAAAAGCATTTTGGGTTACAAGCATTCTGCTGCTACTTAGTTTAACATTATTTGGTCAAGCCACAAGGAAAAACCTTGTTGGTGAATGGACGACTAATAACAAGGATAGCTTATATTTTAAAAATGACACTGTTCAGTTGTACCAGGATGTTAACTACCGGTACGGTTTGGAAACGTGCAGTTTGATTGAATGGAAATTTGAGCCCAAAAAGTTTAGAGTACTACATCTCTTTACCTGTAGCGAACCAGGTACAGTGAACTATTCTTCTCCTAGAGAAAAGTTAAAATTAAAAAAAAGGGGCAGGCAGCAGATTCTGGAGATTAAGAAAGGCGGACTTGTACTTGATACTTTTCTGATTTTAGAATTTAAAGAATACAAAGTTCAGAGATATCCGCATGAAATAAAGGCGTTAAAACTAAAAAGAATTTAAAAACAGTAATGGCTAACGGACTTGGATTCAAGGTAGCTACGCCACCGCATAGCCAATACCGTTAGCGCCCATTGATAAAAACGAGAAATTAAAATAATTCGTTAATTTTAAGAATAAACCCAAAGAAGTAACAAAATGGCCTTCGAGACAATCACTATACAGAACGAATCAGGCGCACAGGCAATACGGATTCCCGAAAGCCACAAGATAAACGACGACAAAGTTTATGTTAAAAAGCTTGGGAACGCCCTTTACCTTATCCCATACCATAACCCATGGCAGAACCTCTTTGAAAGCCTTGGCAAGTTCACACCCGACTTCATGGAGGAGAGAAGCCAGCCGACGGAGCAGAAAAGAGAGGCGTTTGACTAATGGAATGCCTTCTGGACACAAACATCTGCATCTACATTATAAAAAGGAAACCAGAGATAATGTTAGAGAGGTTCAGAGAACTAACACTTGGGAACGTGGGAATTTCAGCAATAACCCGGATAGAAACACGGAGGCCCTGAACCAATTCCTTGTACCGCTGGATGTAAAAGACTTTGATTATAATGCTACTGTAGAATACGGTAGAATCAGAGCTAGCCTAGAAAGATCTGGAACCCCAATAGGACCACTAGATACCCTAATTGCCGCACATGCCCTTAGCTTAAATTCCACACTAGTAACAAATAACGAGAAAGAATTCAATAGAGTGGCCGGTTTAAAGATTGAGAACTGGACAAAGTAAAAAACGTGCGCCAACAATGAGCCTAAGCCATGCTACCGCCAACAGCCTCGGACGCCTCATGTACGAGGGCATTATTCGAAATAATTAAAAAAATTATAGAAGATTGTTGTAATTCTGACCACTAAGTGCTTATATCATTCTAGAAGCCGGCAAAAAAGAAAAAATTTAAAAAATTGCGCGATATGGAAACGAACAAAGGTGTAGCAACTTTTTACGCCCCTACCAGGCAGCAATGGCGCGCGTGGCTGGCCCAGAATTATCAAACTGCAAAAGAAATTTACCTGATTATTTACCATATAAAAAGTCCAACCCCATGCCTTACCTATAGCGAAGCAGTAGAAGAAGCGCTTTGTTATGGCTGGATTGATTCTGTTAAAAATAAACGTGACCCCGAGAGTGCGTATCAACGGTTCTCGCCCCGCAAACCCAAAAGCACCTGGAGCAAACTAAACCGCGAACGGGTAGAAAAATTAGTAAATGCCGGTTTAATGACCGAAGCCGGTCAAAAAATGGTTGATCTGGCGAAACAAACCGGTACCTGGGAGCCGGTGGCTGTTCCCCTTTCGCAAAACAGCTAAATAAAACCAAGCTGTTAAAGCTATCGCCAATACGCCATCTTAAAATTTCGGCATTTGAGCAAAATTTAAAAACGGCAAAACGGGAATAATACTTTTTAAGATGAGTGCTTATCTGCTTCGGGTAAATTAACCCTGGCTTGGTTAAGGATGTTTGGGCATAGCAACTAGTAAGGTATAACCTAAATTGGCGTATTATTTGGTATTCTGTAACCCAGGTTTTGTACTTAGCCGCCGTATGTTGGTATCTTCTGGCAGCATGCAACATTGGTCTTACTTTTACAGTATCAGCATGAAAAATTTTTTACTTTTATTAATACCCTTATTTCTCATTCTTCAGATTCCTGTTTTTGCCCAAAATGCCGAATTAGCCAAGCTACTTGCGCTGCCCAATGATACCCTAAAAGTGCAGGAGTTGGCGGGCTTTGCTAAAAAAATGGTGCACCAAGATAAGGCGGCATCAAAACAAGCATCATCGGCCTTGTTGCAGGTCAGCCAGAAAATAAATTATGTAAAAGGCATGGCTATCGGCTATTCTTATCTGGCCTTTATCGACCTGGAATCGGGCAAGCACGCAGTGGCGGCTGATTTGTATAACAAAGCCATTACCTATTACCGCCAAGCCCATGATGAGCGAGGCGTAGCCAAATGCCTCGGCAATATGGCTGATATTTACGAATCCACGGGGCAAGGCGACCGGGCCGTAGATGCCCGACTGGCGGCTGTTGCTATTCTGGAGAAGTTGCTACCCACCTCTAAAGCCCCCGAAGATGTGATGCATTCCTTAGCCATTCAATACAACAACTTTGCTACCACCTACGCCGATTTATTTTTAAATAACGAGAAGGCTTACACCTATTTAAAAAAAGCCGAAGCTATTTGCCGGCAGGCCCAAGACACGTCCCAACTCATTGATGTTTTAGGTAATCTCACCTCTTTATTAACCGAAGAAGGCCGGGTAAAAGAAGCTTTAACCACGGGGAAAGAGGTATTTCGTTTAAGTAAAGCCACCCAGGATAATTTTCATTTGGCTACCGGCTACTATAGCTACGGGTTTGTGCTAAATGCCATGGGCCAGGTAGACTCGGCCGTTACAGTGCTGCGGCAAGGATTACAATACGCCAACCAGGCCAAAAGTGATTACCGCATTTTTAAAGCAACGCACTTGCTAGCCCTGGCCCTAAAAAAACAAGGCAAATATCCCGAAGTTATTTCTATTCTGGAACAAGCTTATAACGGCGTAGCCGAAGATGGGGCTCTGAAATATAAAAGCGAAATTGCCGCGGAACTAGGCCATGCTTACTTTAAAATTGGCAATTACAAGGCCGCATATCAGCAACTAGAGCAGCGATTTTTATTAAATGATTCGGTTATTCAATTGGCCAACAACCAGCTTATTGCCGAAAAAGAAACAAAATACCAAACTGCCCAAAAAGAAAAACAACTCGCGCAAAAAGAACTTTTATTGCAAAAAAGCCGGCAGCAAGTAATTTACGCCATTATTTTTTCAATTTTTGCCTTGCTCGTTACTGCTTTTATTTGGGTACAGTACCGGAACAAACGCCGGTTACACAAAACCCAATTGCAAACGCTACAGCAAGAAAAAGAAATACAATTACTGCAGGCGCTCATGCAGGGTGAGGAAAAAGAACGCAGCCGCATCGCTAAAGATTTGCACGATGGCGTGGCCGGCATGTTGGCGGCCGTTAAAATGCATTTATCGGTAAGCAAGTTTGAAAAACAACCGGAAGGCTATACCAAAGCCCTGGAACTTTTAAACGAGGCCACCACCGAGGTGCGTAAAACTTCGCACAACTTAATGCCGGAAGTTTTGCTGCAATATGGCCTGGATGCCGCCTTAAACCGGTATTGCACCAACATTAACAGTGCAGCACTTCAGGTAAATTATTACTTTATCGGCGAGGAGCAACGCTTTATCTCCAGCTTTGAACTTTCGGTTTACCGCATTGTGCAGGAATTATTGAATAATATTTTTAAACATTCCCGCGCTACCGAAGCCACCGTGCAATTAAGCGTGCGCGAAGGAGTGCTCTCGCTTTCTATCGAAGACAATGGCGTTGGGTTTGCCAAACAACCGGGACAATCAGGTGGTATGGGACTCGAATCGCTGAAACGCCGTATTCGTACCTTAAACGGCAACATGGAACTGAGTACCGAAGACGGCGGAGGGGTGAGCGCCTATCTGGAATTCAGTACCGCAGGTTTGCAACTCAAAAGCCCGGAACCAAAAACCCAATTCGTTTAAAATCTTAACGCTGGATGTTAGATGCTGGCAATACAGGGAAATTTTTAAATTTTTCGTTTTTTATCAAACGCAACTTCGCTAACTATTAAGTTCTTCGGGATTAAAAACCTGCTATAACCAACTAGCTCCTATACCCCTCTTTCTATTTTCTGCGTAAACAGAAGCCAATTTTAAAACAGAACTTATGGAAAAAAGAAAGATAGGAAACTCCGGGATAGAAGTAGCGCCGCTGGCATTTGGCGGTAACGTGTTTGGCTGGACCATCGACCAGGCCACGTCTTTTACTTTGTTAGATGCTTTTACCGGTGCCGGATTTAATTTAATTGATACCGCCGATGTGTACTCGAACTGGGTGCCGGGCAACCAGGGCGGCGAATCCGAAACCATTATTGGTAATTGGCTGAAACAATCGGGTAAACGCGACCAGGTGATTATTGCTACTAAAGTGGGTGGTGAAATGAGTCCGGGCAAAAAAGGCTTATCGCGCAACCACATCCGGCAATCCGTAGAAGATTCGCTGCGCCGGCTGCAAACCGATTACATTGATTTGTACCAATCGCACTACGACGACCCAGCTACGCCCTTAGAAGATACTTTAGCCACTTACGGCGAACTCATAAAAGAAGGTAAAATCCGGGCCATTGGTGCCTCTAATTACACCGCCGAAAGGCTCGCGGAAGCCTTGCGGGTAAGTGAGCAAAACAACCTACCGCGCTACGATAGCCTGCAACCCGAATACAACCTGTACGAACGCAATAGTTTTGAAAAAGAACTCGAACCGCTCTGCCAGCAGCACAACATTGGGGTAATCAATTACTTTGCCCTAGCTAGTGGCTTTTTAACCGGCAAGTACCGCTCCGAAGCCGATTTAGCGAAGAGCAAACGCGGCCAAGGCAACAAAAAATATTTGAACGAACGCGGTTTCCGGATACTGGATGGTTTGGACCAGGTAGCCCAACAATATCAAACCGACCCAGCCAGCATTGCCATTGCCTGGCTCATTGCCCGGCCCAGTATTACCGCACCTATTGCCAGCGCTACCAACCCGGAACAGTTACAAGCGCTTACTAAAGCCGCTACCTTGCAGTTAGATCAATCGGCTATAGAATTATTAAATAAGGCCAGCGCAGAATAAATACTTCTAAAATTTACCTGTTGTTAATAGCTAGTTTATAACATCCTGGCGTTGGTGCAGCAACAGGTAAATTTTTAAATTTTAAAATTTTACACTTTCAGCATTCCCATTTCTTCCAGAATTTCCACAGCCCGCAAAGCGCTTAGCTCTTTGTCTTTAATTTCCAGCATAATATCCACGTCTAAGCCGTCGAGTTGCTGCAAGAAGTCCCGGAATAAATCATCCACAATGCTGGCGGTGTGTTTACCCTTGCGCTCCCCTAAAGACTGCGACGAGTAATCCATCATCATAATGCCGTCTTTTTCCTGCCAGGTACCGGCGGCCAAGTGTAAGGCTTCGGTCATGGTTTCGCCGTTATTCAAACACTCGTGATGGAAGTTATCAAACAAAATCGGGATACCGGTTTGCTCGTGTATTTCCAAACAATCGCTTAAGCTGTAAGAGCGGTCATCGTTTTCAATTACCAGGCGTTTGCGCACGTTTTCGGGCAACAAAAAATAACTTTCCACAAAACGTTTTATAGCTTCTGGTTTATCGCCGTATACCCCACCCCCGTGAATCTGGAGTTTAGCCGTTTCGTCGAGTTCCATAATATCCATAATGGCGCACTGGTACTCCAATTCGGCAAAGCTGTTTTTCAAAGTGTTTTGGTTGGGCGAGTTGAGCACCACAAACTGGTCGGGGTGCATGCTGATGCGCACGTTATGATTTTTGATGTAGCGCCCCAAGGCCCGTAACGTACCCTGAAAATGATTTTGCCAGTTATAGGTATTTACCGGGTGCGAGGCAAAAGGTACCATGTCGGAGCTCATGCGCAAAAAAAGCAAGTTGTGCTGCACGTTGTACTCCAGTATTTTTTTGAGGCAAGTAAAATTATTGGCGGTAGTTGCAATTAGGCGCTCTTCGGAATAAGATGCCAGCCGGAAAGTAGTGGCTGGTGTACAGTCCATTCCATTATTTATGCACGGATACCCAATCTTCATAAAGTAAATTTTTAAAAAAAGTAAACTCAACTTCTTTACAAACGCACTTTATGGGTTTTGGTTAGTTTATCTGAATACCTTGGAATAAGACTGGTTGTTACGGCCTCCGGAACCCCTCATTTCGGTCCAGGAAAAGGCTATCGTATTTTTGGCGGGCGGCTTGTTCGCGCTTAAACTTTTCAGCAGCGGCTTGCTCGTCCAGAATAGCTTGTAATTTCCGGCGGTCGCGGCCTTCTTTGGAGAGTTGGTCGTAAATAAAACTGATGGGGTTGGCAATTGAAGCCGGGGGTGGGGTAAATACTTTTTCTTCGTAGAGCGGTTTAGGTTCAGCGGGTTTAACCACGGCACGCGGTTCCGGTTTTTTCTTTTGGTTACGTAAATACCGGTTTACTTTTTCGTAGTCGGGCCCCATAGTTACCTGAACTTCTTCCAGCACCACATTGCCTTCCTCTAAACTAATCTGGATGTTGGCTTCGTTGGGCACATCAGCCGTAATCGGGAAAAGCTTGGTTTTGTAACCCACCGACCGGAAGTAAATGGTATCGCCTACCTGGGTAGTAATCCGAAACCGGCCTACCTCGTTGGTTACCGTGCCGCGCCAGAGTCGTTTGCTGATAACGGTTATATTGGCCAGTGGTTTTTTAGTAACCGCATCTATCACCGACCCATTCATTTGAATAACGGTACTTTGTTGCGCCCACGTTTCTTTGGTACAGAATAACCACAAAATCGGAATTACCAGTAAAAAGATAAGTTTACGCTGCATACAAAGTACAAAATAACCAATGTTAGTGCTTAGACGCAAAAAGGATCGGTTATGTCACTTATAAAATTAAATATTTTTAAATATCTCACTTTACCAGAATAAAACCAAAACTATCCGGGGCTTTGTACCGCCCCGTACCCCAGCTACCGGGCTTAGGCAACATCCTGCTTGCATTCTAACGAATAAACTTATTTTAACGGATAATTTTAAAAAATAAAATTTTTAATTGTTACGGAAACCCGTTTTGGTTTAAACAAATCCTGGGAAATAAGAATTTTAAAAAACCGGATTAAAGCAAAAAAGGCTTGTACAGGATTAGTACAAGCCTTTTTTGCTTTGTTAAATTTATATCTAGTGCGAACCGGTTGTGCCACCAGTAGTTCCGCCAGTTGAACCGCCGGAAGTAGTACCACCCGTAGAGCCGCCAGCCGTAGTACCGCTGCCGGTGGTGCCGGTAGTAGTGCCTGCGGTAGTACCGCTCGTGGTGCCGCTGGTAGATCCGCTGCCGGTAGTACCGCTGGTAGAGCCCGCCGTAGAATTACCAGAAGTGGTAGATACATCACCCGCAGTAGATGTGCCTGGGTCGGTGCCCATATCGGCGCCAGCGCCCATGCTGGAGTCAGCACTCATGGTTCCGCTTTCGGTATTTTCGGTATTACTTGTTCCGGAACCGCCGCTTTCCTGCCCCGATCCGGAACCGCCGCATGATGTAAACGTTAAAACGCCTGCACAGCACAATAACATCATTGCCTTTTTCATAGCTTTCAATTTTTTAGTTTAGTATTTAATTTAGAAGTAATCTAGTTTTAAGTTCTAGGCTTCTTACGGGAATTATAATTCGAGGTAAATAAAAACAATAAAAAAATATAATTTTTGCGTATTAATACGGATGTAATTATTAAAAGATGAGCATTTCTACTAGCTGATTATTAGACTAATAAACAATTTTTAAACGCGATTATTAAATACTTTTTAGATAAACCAGAAATAATTTTTAAAATATTACAATTCACCTTATTGAGGGGCTACCAGCATCATCTATTATAAATACAAAAAGCAAACCCAACTTAACTTATTAAACTAAAACAGATTTACTTCTTTTATTAAAACAGAAAATTGCATAAAAGCAATGTACCTAAGCCCGACGCAGCTCGAATACGGTAATTTCTGGTAAAAATCCAACGCGCCCCGGATAGCCCAGAAAACCCAAACCGGTGTTCACATATAAATACTGCTTGCCTTTTTGGTATAAACCGGCCCATTGCTTGTAAACATATTGCACCGGACTCCATTTAAAACCGGGCAAGTTTACCCCAAACTGCATGCCGTGGGTATGGCCAGCTAACATTAAGTCAATATCGGGGTACTTTTGATTTACCTCGCCATCCCAGTGCGAAGGATCGTGCGATAATAAAACTTTAAACGGCACTTGTTCGGTGCCGGCGTATGCCTTGGCCAAATTACCGTACCGCGGAAAATTCATGCGGGTACTCCAGTTTTCTACGCCCAGAACCGCAATTTGGGCCCCATCGCGCTGAATAGTTACGTTTTCGTTTAAGAGCAAGCGCCAGCCTATTTCGGCATGGTGCTTCGCCAGATTTTTTAAATTTTGAACTTTAGCCTCCCGGCTTTCCCAGTTCACATAATCGCCGTAATCGTGGTTCCCGAAAATAGAAAATTTACCGTCTTTGGCCGTAATCTTTTGCAGCGCCGGAATATGCGGTACTACTTCGGTGGCAATGTTGTTTACCAAATCGCCGGTAAAAAATACCAGGTCGGCGTTTTGCTTGTTCATTAAATCCACGGCTTTTTCCAGGGGGTGCGTAGAATTAAAGCTGCCCGTGTGCAAATCCGAAATCTGCAAAATTTTGTAGCCGTTAAAGGCGGCAGGCAAATTGGAAAAACGCAGCGTAACGCGTTTAACCTGGTACTGGTAAGCCCCTCGCACCATGCCGTAAATAAAGGCGGTTAATGGAATAGACCCGGCAAATAAAGCGAGTTTGTTGATAAACTCATTCCGGGTAATTTTAACAGCTTCGCTGGTGGCATCGGGTTGCTTATACAAATACGTTACAATCAGGTATTTTAATAAGCGGAGCACATCATCCAGCACTAAAAACAAAACTACCGCTAACTTACTGGCAAATAAAATAAATAAGGTGCTTACCAGGTACGTGCGAAATGGAGTAGGCGGCGTGCCCCGGGTAAGACTAAACATAATAATGGTGGCCGAAGTAA
This sequence comes from Adhaeribacter swui, assembly GCF_014217805.1. Lineage (NCBI taxonomy): Bacteria > Pseudomonadati > Bacteroidota > Cytophagia > Cytophagales > Hymenobacteraceae > Adhaeribacter > Adhaeribacter swui. The sequence continues at coordinate 2,712,693 of NZ_CP055156.1, read as the reverse complement.
TAAAGAACAAAGCCCAATAAATAATGGAAATAATGCGCTGCGACCGCGGCGATATATGTTGCGTAACCGTGCGAATTGCCTGAAACACATACCAATCTACTACAAAAACCAGGAGAATAGCGGTAGCTATAAATAAGAAACGTTGCATTGTTTATGAGATAATAAATGTAAGTGTATGATTTAACTAAGTACCAACCGAAAAGTTGAGAATTACTAATATAATATTTCGAAGGAGCGCTTCGGAAGACGTAAATTTGATATTCTATTTTATACAAAATATGCTCATTACGGAAACAGCTTCCCGCAACTACGGCCAGGTACCCAACCTGGTTATCAAAAGCTGGGCCGAAGAAGACCGGCCCCGCGAAAAATTGCTTCTGAAAGGAAAAGCCGCGCTAAGCGACGCAGAATTGATTGCTATTTTAATTGGTTCGGGCACCCCCAAGCTCACGGCGGTAGATGTTGCTAAACTAATTCTGACAGCGGTGGGTAACGACCTGAACGAACTAGCCAAATTGTCGGTAAAAGATTTGATGAAGCACAAAGGCATCGGCGAAGCCAAAGCCATTACCATTGTAAGTGCCCTCGAATTAGGCCGTAGGCGAAAAGGAACGGCCGCCGCCGCCCGCACCACCATTACCTGCTCCACCGACATTTACAATTACATGAAACCGCATTTGCTCGATTTACCCCACGAAGAATTTTGGGTTATATTACTGAACCGAGCCAATGTTATCATGAAAAAAATACCAGTAAGCATTGGCGGAGTAGCGGGTACTGTGGCCGATCCTAAAATTATTTTTAAGCACGCCATCGAAAACCTGGCTAGCGCTATTATTCTGGTGCACAACCATCCGTCAGGTAATTTAAAGCCCAGCACCGCCGATATTGCCCTCACCCGCAAAGTAAAAGAAGCCGGCGCCCTCCTCGACTTACCCGTACTGGATCATTTAATTTTTGCCGACCAATCGTACTACAGCTTTGCTGACGAAGGTGTTTTGTAGCGGTTGCAGGTTGAAAAGTTGGAAAGTTGGAAGGTTTAAAATTTAAAATTTTGTATTAGCTCCTTATGCTGGCGCGAGCGTCCTCGCTCGTGTCTACTATTGAGTAGGCCTCCGGCCGGGCAAATAGATTAACAGTAATAAAAAGCAAATCAATATAAAGTTCCTACCGGCCAGAGGCCGGACGATGGGCATCATGAGCGGGGACGCTCGTGATAGTATGTACTTATACCATAATTTTAAATTTAACCTTACTTATTCCGTTTTATTCAGAAGGAAATTATATAACTCCGTAGCTAAATAAGTTCCTCCTGAATGACACCGTAAGTAGAATTTTAAATTTTAAAAATTTAATTTTTTTGCCAACCTACTATGCAACAAATAGCTGTTCCAGGTGCAAAGAATGACGCTAAACTGTTCCGTTGTTCAGCGAGTTTTTAGCGTCTTGATTTTTTTGGTTCTTTTTGTATCAAGACAAAAAGAACCAGAAGCGAGCAATGAAACAACTGCACTCTGAAACTAATACTAAGACTGCAGCTATGCGAACGAGAACTTATTCAAAAATCGCCTGCCTTAATCTGTAAGGCACGGAAGTAAATCTGCGCCATAGGGCAACTATACGAACAAAAGTCTTTTTAAAGGTCAAGGTAAGCCTCTTTCCACCCCTAAGTTCATTCAAAACACAATAACAACATCTTCTTCCTGGTTTTTAGGAGAGATACCCTTTCGGGCAAAAGGGTTTACCAGATTCTGCTTATATTTGTAAGCTGCAAAATGGAATTACTATGTCTAAACCACTCCGCCTTATAATTTTAGTTGGAATAGTTGTAATTGTTGGGTATTTTTTAAAAGAAGCGGTATTTAGCGACGATGCCTACATAGCAACCATTAAAAAAGAACGGCAGGAGAAAAACCAATCCTTTAAAAGCTCGTCTTCGCCGCTCGCCGAGACCGAGCGCAGAACGTTCGACAGCCTTTCTTACTTTGCCATTAACCGGAAATTTCAGGTAGATGCGGATTATGAATTGTTACCTAACCCCGATACGCTGAAACTGCCCATGACCACCGGCAGCACCGAACCTTATTTGCGTTTCGCCAAAGCCACTTTTAACCTGGAAGGGCAACGGGTTGGCCTTACTTTGTTTTTAAAAGTAGGGGCTGCCGATTCTACTTTTTTTGTACCTTTTACGGATAAAACCAACGGTACCGAAACCTACGAAGGAGGCCGTTTCCTGGATATTCCAAAGCCAGAACCAGGCGAAAAAGTGATTACCATCGACTTTAACAAGGCTTATAATCCTTTTTGCGTGTTCAACTACGATTATAGCTGCCCCATTCCGCCCGCCGAAAACCGGTTGCCCGTAGAGGTGCCCGCCGGCGAAAAATCGTACGCGAAAAAATAAAGTACACGTAGCTAAATCTAATTTCCCTAAATTTGTTCTTTTCGTTGGCTTTAGAATAAAATTATTTTATATCTGACAACCATCGACTATGGACTGTTGACTAATTAAAAAAAATGCTGATTTCATATAACTGGTTAAAAGACCTGATTGCCATAGATAAACCGGCAGCCGAAGTAGCTGCTTTACTAACCGGTTCTGGCCTGGAAGTAGAAGGCCTGGAAACCTACGATTTAGTAAAAGGAGGCCTGCAAGGTTTAGTTATTGGCGAGGTGCTAACTTGCGAGAAACACCCGGATGCCGATAAACTACGCCTCACCACCGTAGATGTTGGCACTGAAGCGCTAAAACAAATTGTGTGCGGGGCACCCAACGTAGCTGCCGGCCAAAAAGTAATAGTGGCCACCGAAGGGGCAATTTTATATCCATCAACCGGGGAACCGTTTCAGATTAAAAAATCAAAAATCCGGGGCGCTGCTTCTGAAGGCATGATTTGCGCCGAAGATGAAATAGGTCTGGGCAGCTCGCACGCGGGTATTATGGTACTCGATACCGATTTGCCCAACGGCACGCCGGCCGCCCAATATTTTAATTTGCAATCCGATGAAGTGCTGGAAATAGGCTTAACCCCTAACCGCGCCGATGCGGCTTCGCATTTAGGAGTAGCCCGCGATTTACAGGCACTTTTAAAAACCCCTTACCTACTACCAAATGTCGAAAATTTTAAAATTTCGAATAACAACCGGTACATTGCGGTAGAAGTACAGGATAGCGAAGCTTGCCCGCGGTACGCCGGTTTAACAATATCGGGCGTAAAAGTAGCGAATTCACCGGATTGGCTCCAGCACCGGTTACGGGCCATTGGCTTGTCGCCGATTAACAACGTGGTAGATATAACCAACTATGTGCTGCACGAGCTAGGTCAGCCCATGCACGCTTTTGATGCCGATAAAATAACCGGTGATAAAATTATTGTAAAAAAGGCCCACGAAGGTACCAAGTTCATCACCCTGGATGGCGTAGAACGTACTTTGCGGGCTACCGACCTGATGATTTGCAACACCCAGGAACCTATGGTTATTGCCGGGGTTTTTGGCGGTAAAAATTCGGGCGTAACTACCGAAACAACTACTATTTTCCTGGAGTCGGCTTACTTCCAACCGGCTTCTATCCGCAAATCGTCACAGGTACACGGCATTAAAACCGATTCGTCGTTCCGGTTTGAGCGGGGTACCGACCCAAACATGGTATTGCTGGCCTTAAAACGCGCTGCCTTGTTAATTCAGGAAATCGCCGGCGGCGAAGTGAGTTCCGAAATTGTGGATGTATATCCGCAGCCAGTTGCGTCTTATTCCATTAAAATTAATATTGCCCGGGTTAACCGTTTAATTGGGCAAACCATTGAAACTGCCCGCATTAAAGAAATTTTAACCGATTTAGGCATTCGGATTACCGAAGAATCGGAAACAGACCTGGTGTTGGAGGTGCCGCCGTTTAAAGTAGATGTGCAGCGCGAAGCCGATATTGTGGAAGAAATTCTTCGGATTTATGGCTACAACAACATTGCTTTGAACGAGAACCTGGCTACCAGCTACCTGGCTAAGTTCCCGAAACCAGATCCGGAAGTAATTAAGCAAAATATCGGGCAAATGCTGGCTGGGACGGGTTACAGCGAAATTATCACGAATTCCCTTACTAATTCGCAGTACTACGAAGCGGCAGCTACCGAGCCAGATGCTTCGTTGGTGCGCATCGTTAATTACAACAGCGCCGATTTAGATGTGATGCGCCAAACGCTGGTATTTTCGGGATTAGAGGTTTTGCGGCACAACATTAACCGGCGCCAGAAAGATTTAAAATTATATGAACTGGGCAAGGTATATACCAAAGCTGGAGATAAGTACCAGGAACAAACGCAGTTGGCCTTGTTTGTAACGGGCAATGCCCTTGCCGAAACCTGGCAGCAACCTTCGCAAAAAGCCACTTACCACCAGTTAGCCGGCGTAGTGCAAACTATTTTAATGAAACTTACCCGGGTAAGTTTGAACGTACAGCCCGTACAGCATCGTTATATTAAAAATGGCGTAGCTTACGTCCTTAATAATGTGCCAGTAGCGCAAGTGGGTCTGTTAAACGAAACAGTAACTAAGAAGTTGGACGTGAAAGAACCGGTTTGGTTTGCTGAATTAAACTGGGATTATTTAATTAAAAATTACACCAACCAGCTGGTAGCCGAAGAGTTAGCTAAGTTCCCGGAAGTGCGCCGCGATTTATCGTTGGTAATTGATAAGACTGTTACCTTCGATCAGATTAAAACCATTGCGTGGCGTACCGAGCGCAAATTGTTGCAGCAGTTAAATGTGTTTGACGTGTACGAAGGCGATAAGATTGATACTGGTAAAAAGGCCTATGCGCTTAGCTTTATTTTGCAGGACAAACAGCAAACCCTGACCGATAAAGTAATTGACAGTACCATGAACCGGCTAATGCAGCAATTTGAACGACAATTAGGAGCAGTTATCCGGAAATAAGTAAGTAAAAAGTTTTACGTTAAAGGTTGTAAGTATATGCGTATTCTTCAATCAATTATTTACACAAAGTTTAGTTCTGAAGTAAGAACGCTAATAACCTTTTAATTTATCGTATATATAAACAAACTTGTAACTTATTACATAAAACCTAATACTTATTAAATATGAGTACCGGCCGCGAGTTAGAACAAATGGCAATTTTAGAAAAGCGGGTAACGCAACTAATTGCCAGTTACCATGAAGTACGGGAAAGCCTGGACCAGGCCCGGTACATTATTCATAATTTACAAGCCGTAATCGACGCCAAAGACGAGGAAATAAAAAATTTTCAAAATAGAGATAATATTTCTAAAATTGTAAACACGATAGCAGCAGAGCCTGCCAATTCAACAGAATTAAAACTGAAAATAAACGAGTATATTAGAGAGATTGATAAGTGTATTGCTTATCTACGAGATTAAAACTGGTTGTTTAACCGGAATATTGTAATTGTTTGTTGTTAAATATAAGAAAGTATTGTTCCTCTTTTAACTAAACCTTTGCCCTGATCAGCGGGCAAAAAAAGAACAGGCAACCAAAAAACAACCAGAAATACGCAACGGAATGAGTGAATTATCTATAAAAATCAGGATAGCTGATCGCGATTATCCGATGCGGGTAAATGAGGAAGAAGAAGAAAGGCTGCGGGCGGCCGGGCGCATGTTAAACGAACGCCTGAAAGCCTTCCGGGAACAGTTTGGTACGGCAGATAAACAGGATCTTTTGGCTATGGTGGCTTTAGAGACCTTGGCCGACAAATTGTTAACAGCCCAAAGCAAAGCGGAAAGTGAAAATACCTTAGCCGATAAACTCACTCATTTAAATAAAATTTTAGCCTCTCTTAAATTAGAATAGCGGTTTACCCGCTAGTTCTATGTTTGTATTTGGTTGTGTTCTGTTGTAGCGGCCTATTGCTATAGTTTTTACCTAAAACCTAAAAATTATAGTTATGTCTACCACTCTTTATATTATCATCACGGCTTTAATAGCGCTCGGGGTGGGCGTCTACATTGGCCGGGTGTTATTGAACCAGGTGTTCCGGAAACACCAAGATGCCGCTCGCGAAAAAGCAAAACTCATTATTAAAGAAGCGGAACTCGATGCCGAAAGCATCAAGAAAAACCGAATTCACGAAGCCAGAGAAAAATTCTTAAGCCTGAAAGCTGAATTTGAAGAAGATTCGAACAAAAAGAAACAAATCATTATTCAGAACGAAGCCAAAGTAAAGCAGCGCGAACAACAAGTAAATGCGCAACTAGAACAGGTAAAACGCAAAGAAAACGAGCTCAATACTTTAAAAGAACAATTAGCCGTTCAGGCCGAAAATTTAAAAAAACGCAAGGAAGAAGTAGAAAAAGAACACCAGTCCATTATTGGGCAGCTGGAACACATTGCTAATTTATCAGCTTCTGAAGCCCGCGAGCAACTCGTAGACACCTTAAAAAACGAAGCTCAGATTCAGGCTTCTTCTTACATTAAAGACGTGGTGGCCCAAGCCAAATTAACGGCTACCAAAGACGCCAAAAAAGTAGTGCTGGAAACCATTCAGCGTACGGCGGCCGAGCACGCCATCGAGAACTGCGTTTCGGTGTTTAACATCGAGTCAGATGATATTAAAGGAAAAATTATTGGTCGCGAAGGCCGGAATATCCGCGCTTTAGAAGCCGCTACCGGCGTGGAGATTATTGTGGACGATACCCCGGAAGCCATTATTATTTCGGGGTTTGATCCGGTTCGCCGAGAAATTGCTCGTTTGGCTTTGCACCGCTTAGTAGCCGATGGCCGCATTCACCCGGCCCGCATTGAAGAAGTAGTAGCCAAAACCAAGAAAAGCATTGAAGAAGAAATTGTAGAAATTGGCGAACGCACCGTTATTGACCTAGGTATTCACGGTTTACATCCCGAACTGATTAAAATGGTGGGTCGTATGCGTTTCCGGTCGTCGTATGGCCAAAACTTGCTGCAACACTCTCGCGAAGTAGCTAACCTGTGCGCCACCATGGCCGCCGAATTAGGCTTAAACGTGAAACACGCGAAACGCGCCGGCTTGCTCCACGATATTGGTAAAGTAACCCCTGACGAACCCGAGTTACCGCACGCGATCCTGGGGATGGAACTGGCCAAGAAATACAAAGAACATCCGGATGTGGTAAACGCCATTGGTGCCCACCACGACGAAATGGAAATGACCGCCATGATTTCGCCGATTGTACAGGCCTGCGACGCCATTTCGGGATCGCGTCCGGGTGCCCGCCGCGAGATAATGGAATCGTACATCAAACGTTTGAAAGAACTCGAAGAAACTGCCGTGAGTTTTGAAGGCGTAAACCAGTGCTACGCCATCCAGGCCGGTCGCGAGTTGCGCGTAATGGTAGATGCCGACAATGTAACCGACGAACGCGCCCAGCAATTATCGTTTGATATTTCACAGAAAATAGAAAAAGAAATGCAGTACCCCGGCCAGATTAAAATTACCGTTATCCGGGAAATGCGCTCCGTTAGCTACGCCAAGTAAATCAAATATAAATTTTTTAAAAAGTCCTGCTTTCTACCCAGTGAGCAGGACTTTTTATTTATAAGAATTCAGGGTTTCTTTTCAGTAAAAGCACCTTGTGCCAAAAGTACTTGAATGATAAATACTTGTTTTCAGAATAAAAATATTTTAAAAAATTAATGTTTGTAAACCGGTGGATAACGGTTGTATAAAAATTGTATAAATAGCCGGGGCCAGATAGGGGCTGGTTGCAATTAAAGTTGCAGTTTCGCATAGTGATAGAACCGTTTAATCGTTTCCAGCTATGAGAAATTATGCTCGTTTTTTCGGCTTTTTAGTAATAAGTACCTGGTTGCTTTCGGGTTGTTCTTCGGTGTATATGCCCAATGTGCCTAATACGCCTATGTTTACCCAGCAAGGCGAAATAAGCGCCGGGGGGCACGTTACCTTAAAAGGTAATTTTAGCGTGAATGGCGCCTACGCCGTTTCGGACCATTTTGGAGTAATGATGAACGCCTCGCATTTAAATAACCAGCGTAAGAAAGAAGATTTTCAGCACAAATTATTTGAAGTAGGCGGCGGTTACTTTACTACTTTTGGCGCTAATAAAGAGCGGGTGTTAGAAGCTTACGCCGGCATTGGCCGCGGCAGCAGCGACCGCACGAAAAGAGATGTTAGCACCGAAACCACTGTTATCACGGATCAGTTATCAGGTAATTTCGATAAGTATTTTCTGCAGGTTAACTTTACTTCTAAACGCAAAAAAGACTTACGGCTGTTTGGCAGCCACTTTCCTTTAAATTATGGCACAGCCCTGCGGATGAGTTACGTAGATATGTTCCGTTACGTGCGCAACGGGGAAGTAGCGCCTACCGAAGACAATATTTTTCTGGAGCCTATTTTTTATACCCGCTTAGCCATTAGTCCGGCGGTACAGTTGCAATATACCAGCGGCGGTAATATTGGCCTGAAAAACCGGAAAGCCTTAACGGCGGGTTATTCGGTATTTAGTTTGGGCTTGGTGGTAAACATTGGCGGCCGAAATTTAGGCAGATAAGACTTCGGGGGAGTTTTAGATGTTATCAGAAATTTTAAAATTTTAAAATTTCCACCCGGCACGAACAGTATGGCCCAAGTTGCTTAAAGCGAGAACTTATGAATTACTCTCCCTTTTGGCAGCTCCATACAAATTAAACAACAACATATGGTTATTCATTTACTGGCTCATAGTAAAGGATAATGGCGCTCGAACGAAAGGTTTTTATCTTTAAAAGTTTAAGATTAACCTTACTGCTTAGGTTTTTAAATAAAGGTAGTCCCTCGCGGGCTATTACCGGGTGAACACAGATTTGGTATTCGTTAATTAAGCCCAGTTGCGTTAAAGCTACAATTAAACCCGGACTGCCCACAAAAATAGGTTCGCCCATTTGTTGTTTTAAGTCGAGCACTTCCGTTTTCAGATCTTTATTTGCCAATCGGGCACTCTCCCAACCGGTATTTTGCAGCGTACGCGAAAAAACTATTTTCGGAACCCGGTCTATAGACCTCGCAAAGTCATCCATTACTTTTTCGCCAGAAGGATTTTGGATAAGCGTTTGCCAGTATTGCATCAATTGATACGTAACCCTCCCGTACAGAATAGCGCCGGCACTATCTAGCAATTCCGTATAATGGTCATGGATTTCTTCATCCGGGTCGACAGCGGTATGGTCGCAAAATCCATCCAGGGTCATGTTGATGGTGGCAATTACTTTTCTCATCTTATTTAACTTCGTGTTTCGTATTGTTTGCTACTGGCTAACAACTTTTAACTATTTGGGTCTGCGTCTAATTTTCCCACAAAGAATTAATCAGGATGCGGAATAATGGTTCGTATAAGAATAGCAGCCCCTGGTGGCCTTCATACCAGTCAAGCTACTAAAAAGCGGGTTAAAACCCTTGCAATCACAACTATCCCGGCTATTATTTTAATATAATGTTGTAGGTAGTCCTTATTGATTTATCCATTGCTTTCGCAATTTAATTTGGTTTGCAGACATAGGCGTTATTTCCGATATTTTTCCGGTTTCAACATCAAGGTGTAAACCTACTTGTTGTAATGCCTCTTTTAGCGGCAACGCTTGTGTTCCTTCCACATATTTTTCTATGAAAGTTTTTACTTCTGAATATCCTGTAATTTCATATATGTCATTAAATAAGTCATCATCATTAAATGGCTTATCCTTCCCGTATTTTTTTATAAGGTCTGCAACCAAATTTTGAACGCCGTATGCGCCATTACTTAACTTTCTTAGCTCGATATCGAGGCACAGGTTTATAAGTGCGCCTTTGGCATACACATTCATATATTCATCGGGCATGCGCATTACATTTTTACTTAGTTCAGTAAACGAAACGGATGTATCAAACTTTTTCATTCCCAAAATTTTGCTTTCTATCGTATGCGTAAACTGCTCCATCGTCACCATTTTTTGTTTTATCGGCATATGAATGGTAAAATATTCTGTCGTGCCTTCGTATAGCCACAAGTGTTTGGAGAATTTGGGATGATTAAAATCAAATTTGGCAATTTCGTGAGAATGAAGCCCTAATGGCATTTGGATGTGAAAAAATTCATGGCTTGCCAAATTAAAAATGTTACTTTTCAAAATCGCCATATCCAATGGGGCATACATCAGAACAAGCGTTGACTGATTGTGTTCTAATCCATCTGCGAAATACCTATTATCTTCTAGATTCTGATTGTGGCAAATAAGAAAAGTGTATTTGTCGGTAGCCAGCTTGCCACCTAGATATTCGGTCTGATTTTTTACAAGGGGTGCGATGTACTGCGCCAGCTCCTGGGCAATCTTTTCTTTTGAGTTTGAATAACAAGCCACATTAACCGAAATATTAGGTAACTTAATGGTGGCTGTATCGGGTTGGGCATACATAATTGGGTTATCCACTAAAGTCCGGTAATTCTGGGCCATATATTCATCCTCCTTTTTTGCGGATCTGGTTTTAGTTAAACTTGCTGCCCCGTATAAACTTTCGGGCTTTTTCATGCTTACCCGGAAAGGCAGGTTTTGATGTTGTGAAAAATATCCAAATACGGCATTTGCATTAAGAACAACAACAGAACTATCGAAATGGCTCTCCGAAGAGCGATAGGGTCTGATTCCTTGAAAATCGAAATTTTCCCAGCCATCGTTTACGGTATATTTAATAGTGGCGCTATTTTTTGTTCCAATAATTTCCCAGCAATTGGTATCGACTTGATTTACTCTAAGGTCTTGTCCATTTTTGTCGATGGCTTTAAAGTTATTTATAAATTTTCCATAGTCTAAAGCATCGTAAATTCCAGGTACTATCTTGGGTAAATAAAAGTAACTGGTGTCGGTTAAATTGCCACGGAAATTAAGCTCTACTGGCAATTCATCGCCTGTAATTTTATCAAGGTCGAGTTTATAATGATACTCTGACTTTGGAATATTGGATTTGGAGCATCCCCAAAGTAAAATCAATATGGAACAAAAAGTAATAACTGTTTTATGCATAACAGGGTATTTCTTCCAAACTCATTTTATTTACAAGATTTGTTATGGGCAAAGCGAAGCCTTAGCAAATACTAAACCTTGTGGCTATCGTAATTTTAATAGTAATCTTCCAGGAGTATGTATTTTTTATACATTGTCACCTGCCTGTTGCCTTTGTTTTTTCCTCACATACTACCAGAGTCCGGCCAATTGGTCCAATGAGTATTTGGTTGTAAAATCGGCTTATATTGGTCAGGATCTTTTGTTACAATGACTTTAGCAATTAATCGCCAAGTTTCATAGGAGCTTGGTCGGTTGTTCTCCCAATTGTCTCTGTTCCAGTCATCTTTTAATATTGCTTGGCAGCGATATGATTGTGCGAAACTCTCAAAGGTCATTTCAGCAAGTCCAGTTAAGTTTTTGTTAAACTCATACGTTTGCCGCAGATGTTCATCGGTCATTATCGGTGAAAATTGCAATTGAAAATCTTTATGAAACCACTCGTCAACCACTAATATTTTTTTTAGATCTGCCGGAATGGACTTATACAATTCATTGTCTGTGGCACGAAATAAGTCTTGATATTGCGGAACAACAAGCCTTCCTATTTCTTCCGCACTAATTTCATCTGGCTCATACTCCTTTAATTCAATTCCTGCGTCAACATATTCTTGTTTGTTGTGACTTAATGAAATTCGTTGTCCTCGTACCAACCAAAATTTAGCGTCTGGTCTTAAACTTTCCCCGTCAATTGTTTTGTTGAAGCTATCTGCATCAATTGGGTAAATACTGTAATAACTGGTTGGACGTCCGTTATAACTTTCCAGGTTATTAAGGCAATTACCATAGTAATTAATGTCAAGGATTATGGCTCCTGCTCTCGGATTATAGCCTAGCCTTTCGATTGCAATTGCCCAACGGCCATCATTGGCACAAAATACATTTAATCTACAGTCAATAAGGTATGAATAAACATGTCCTAATTCAACGAATGAACAATAGTATCCATCATTGGAATGGTTAAGGGTATTAAGTATTTCCTCTTCAGTCATGTGATATTCTATGTTTTCTCATTCGCAGGTAAATTGTAGCTAAACAGAGTTGCTCCAGTTATTTGCATTATGGTTTATCCGCCTAAAAACAACCGATAACCGGAACTGCTTCACCAAATATATTATATATTTAATAGATTTTAGTTTTATCTGTTCACCTTAATTAACAAAAAGGATAAAAAGGATAAAGCATTATCTTAACTACCTTTTGGGAAATTTAGTAATTTACTCCCAATGAAATGGATTACGCGGGAACGCCCTAAAATAGACCGGATTGCCTGTCCCTGGCTGATAAGGCGGTTTATCGATCCGGAAGCCGAAATTATCTTTGCTCCTGTTGCGGATATTCCCCGGTTAGCCGTGGAACTGGAAGCTACACCTTTTGACATTCCGGATACAGAGTTTACGCATTACGAAGACCGTTGCACCTTCGATTTTTTTCTGGAGAAATACCGCCTCACCGACCCGGCACTGCAACGCCTGGCCCTAATCGTGCGCGGCGCCGACACCGACGACCACTCCGTAGCTCCGGAGGCGGCCGGTTTATGGGCTATCTCGGCTGGTTTGGCTTTTAACACCCCCAACGACTACGAACTGCTCGAAAAAGGCATGCTAATTTATGATAGCTTATACAGTTGGGCCCGGCACTTATACAAAGAAAAACACACCCAAAACCCCACCGAGAAACTGCTTTTAGAGATATTCCACAAGTACCTGCATCAGAAGAAAATTGAAAAAAAGAAAATACCAGCCTGGGCAGTGGAGCTGAAAGACATTATTCAGGACCAGATGGATACCAACCTGAGCTTAAGTTTAAAAGAAATTTCGGAAGGTTTACAAGTAAACCCAACCTATTTATCCCGCGAATTTTCGAAATATTTTGATAACCTAACCTTCGGCGAATACATCCGGAAGCTGCGCATCGAAAAAGCTATGCAGTTGCTAAACTCTTCGCAGCATTCGCTTTCCGAAATTGCGTACCTCACCGGCTTTTCGGACCAAAGCCATTTTACCCGGATTTTTAAAAAATATACCGGACAAAACCCATCATACTACCGAAAAAACTTTGGAAAAAGTAAAGAAGATACAAAAGGTTAATTCTGTGCTATTTTACCAGTTCAAAAGTTTGTAGCCTTGTTAGAATCAAAGCGATTTATTAAACCAGATTAATGATGCGTACTTCTATTACCGACACTCCTACTAGCAGCATAGTGAAACCCAGTTTTAAAGAAGCTTTTTTATTCTGGCTGAAACTAGGTTTTATTAGTTTCGGCGGACCGGCCGGGCAAATAGGCATTATGCACGAGTTTTTGGTAGACCAGAAAAAATGGATCTCGGACAGAAAATTTTTGCACGCGCTTAATTACTGCATGTTGTTGCCGGGTCCGGAAGCCCAACAGTTAGCTACCTATATTGGCTGGTTGTTGCACGGCACGGCAGGCGGTTTAGTAGCCGGAATTTTCTTTGTGCTGCCTTCGGTTTTTATCTTACTGGGCCTGAGTATTGCCTACGTTTTATTCGGAAAGATTGCCTGGGTAGCAGCATTGTTTTACGGCTTAAAACCGGCCGTCGTAGCCATTGTTATTCTGGCTTTAATTAAAATCGGCAAAAAATCGCTTATTAGTATATTTCACTACGTTATTGCGGCACTCAGTTTTATTGGCATTTTTTTCTTCGACATTCCTTTTCCGTATTTAATTGTTGGAGCGGTATTATTGGGTTGGCTGGGCAAAAAAATACTTCCAAATTTATTTAACCAGAAACAAGGCGGAGCACAAAAGCTAGCCGACGAAAGCGGATATTATTTACACTCGGGCAGTGATATACCCGGCACTGGTTTTTCTACTAAAAGGCTGGTGATGCAAGTAATGGTGGCCTTGCTATTATGGGTGGCTCCTTTTGCTTTGTTTTACACCGGCACCAGCCAGGCTTTCTGGCAGCAACTATCCTTATTTTTTACTAAAGCTGCCTTAGTAACTTTTGGTGGCGCTTACGCCGTGTTGCCCTACGTAGCGCAGGTAACCGTAGAAAAATTTAATTGGCTGAGTAATCTGCAAATGATTGATGGTTTAGCCCTGGGCGAAACCACTCCCGGGCCTTTGATTATGGTTCTGGCTTTTGTGGGTTTTATGGCGGGCTATAATCATTTTCAGAGTTCTATTGTTATGGGTAGCCTGGGCCTTTTCCTCACCACGTATTACACCTTTTTGCCTTGCTTTTTATTTATTCTAGCCGGCGCCCCCATTATTGAAAAAACCCAGGACAATCCGCAAGTAAAAGCTTTATTGAGTATTGTAACGGCTGCGGTGGTGGGAGTAATTTTAAATTTAACGATTTACTTCGCACTTGCGGTAGTAGCTCCTCAGAAAATCATTAGCAGCCTCGACTATTTTAGTCTGACCTGGATTATAGTTTCGTTCTTGGCTATGTACCGTTTTAGGGTGGGTATGATTACCTGGATTTGCGTGAGTGCTTTAGCCGGTTTACTTTATTATTTGGGTAATGAGTTTGTTTTATAAGTAATTTTAAAGGCTCAACGGTTGTTCTTTGGAGCCTTTTCAAGTCTCCATTCTTAGGTGCTATCTTATTGGATAGGGCTGAGTTTGCCTCATGGCCGGCGGGCCTCGTTTTACCCCTCCGCCCTCCGGGCACCTCCCCTAAAAACAGGGGAGGAGATGCAGCTATTACCTCTCCTCAATTCCATTTACGCAAAACTACCACCTTAGAAGGCCCTCCACAGTCAAGCTGGTGTCAGTTGCTGTTCGCTACTGCTTGGAAGTTTGGTGAAGAGTGATCCTTTCTCTCTCCCCTCTGAAGGTGGCTTTTTACCTGCTATAACGCAGATAAAATATCGTAATACATAAAAGACTATTACTAAATGAAACAATTATGCTTCATAGCTAAATAGGTTCCACCTGAATGACAAAAATTTAGAATTTTTAAAATTCTGCTAACCTACTATGCAACAAACAGCTTCAGCCAGGTGCAAGCAATGACGCTAAACTGTTTGAGCGGTCAGCGAGTTTTTAGCGTCTTGACTTTTTTGGTTCTTTTTGTGTCATGACAAAAAGAACAAATACACAAGCAATGAAACACCTTCACTAAGAAACTAATGCAATACCACTAGCTATGTGAACGAGAACTTTTCACTGTTTTTCATTAATTAGCAAGTCACGGAAGTAAATCCGCGCCATAGTTATGCGAGCATACTTTATGGCGTCCCATTATAGAATAAGTGTTGAACATGCATAAAATCGATTAACTGATATTCTTTTACCAAAAAAGTAAAAAATATACAAAAGGTTAATTGTGTTCTATCTTTCCAGAGGTGGTCTGCTTAGCATTGCAACATACAATTCTAATTTAAATCGTATGTTTCTGGAACACGCTTTTATTACGAACCTACCATTTTTAAATTTTTTAAAAAATACTGCCAAGCTACTTACTTTAATTGTAGTAGTACTGATTTTTAAATCCAATATAAGCCAGGCGCAGGCACCACCACCGGTTGCCTACCCTAAAGTTGCCGGGTACGTGGGGATTATTCATCCGTTGGTAACTTTTAGTAAAGATGAGACAACCACCAATTTTGATGGGTATTATGTAGTGGGTATGCCCACCGGGATTAACATCTGGAAAAGCGCAAAGATTGGATTTTCAGCGGAGTTTGTTCCTTTTATCAGAGCGGAAAACGGAACGAGCCGCATGAGTAATTTTTTATTTCACCCGGGGGTATTGGTAGCTTTGGGGCATGGTTTCACCTTTGCCGGACGTGCTGCTTTCGAAACCTCGGGGCGATACGGGTTTACGCCGGTGTTAAATTATGCCGTGAAGAAAAATAAGAACAGTAATTACTTTGTAGCGGTGCCCATACCGGTGCGGTTTGGCAATGACCACCCTACAAGTTTAACGTTGGGCTTTCAATTTGGCTTAGCTTTTTAGGTTGTTTTAAAATTAGCGGGCAATGAGCAGCTTTTAACGAGTAACCATTTAGTTAATATTATCCACACTAGCGCTAAAAATTAAATTGGGCTTGAACGCGTAGCAGGTTACCGAACTGCCGGTTATATAAAGTTTTACCATCTTTCGTTGTCCGGTCGGTAATTGTATACTGGGTAGCCAGTTCGAAAGCTGCATTAGGTTGCCACTCCAGACCAAATTCTGTTTCGTAAACTTTACTAAAGCGGGCATCTAATTCCACTTTGCGGCCTCCTTCAAAGTATTGCGCTTTCACAAATGGAGTTAGGTTCTGATGATTAAACTTAATCTGGTACATAGCCTGGGCGTATCCCCCTTTCAGAGATTTTACCAGGATGGAATTAGTTTCCCGGTTGAACTGAGGTCCTTTCCCAATATTATATTCCATCTGAAACCCGAACGGTTTGGGATAGAGAACAAAGGAGCCCGCTACTCTTTGATCGTTGAAATTTCCGCCTTTTACTTCGGCGCTGCTGAGCTGGTCGGTAGTAACCGTGTATTTGCCAGTATACCCCTGAATTCCCGGTTCTATAATTTGTCCGTTAGGCAAAGCGATGGGGTAAGATATCCGGGCTACCACATGCAGGTTATTATTGGCTTCAGCCCGGTTAGCTACCTGCCCATTGTAAATTCCTAAACCAAATACCCCGTAATCCCCAGATCCTTTCATGGAAGAATTGGCTAATTCGCTGAAGCGTTTTCTTATTTTATTTGGTGTCCAGTAAAAAATCATTCCTAAATCACGTTCATTCGGAACGGCCGTGTTCAAAGCATCATTCCGATCCAATGTAACCCGGTTCTGGCTCGATTGCATGTTTTCAAAACCATAAGGAATTTTACTTTGACCAATTCGTAAGCGATATTCTTTCTTTTTGTCCAAAGCCAAATCAAAATAAGCATCGCGGATTTGGGCAAAGTGAATGGTAGAACTGCCGGAGGGAGTAGAAGCTAAATCTGGTTGAATATAAATAAAAACCCGGTCGTGCACATTACCACTAAATACCAGACGCGCCCGGCGAATTAAAAAGCCACCATTAGCCCCAATAGACGCATCATGGCTGCTTTTTAAACTAGGGTTCGATTCCAACAGGCGATTATATCTTATCTGCACATAGCCCCTTAAAGCAATTTTATCGTACCAATGGGATTTTGTCGCGGTGGCAGGCTTTGATACATCACCAGATAGAGGCGCATTCAGTAAAGGCCTAGATGGAGGTTTTATCGTATCTTGTAGTACCGTATTGGCGGTTTGGGCTTGTACCGGGGATGTTAAAAATACAAAAGCAGCCAGCCAACTACAATTAAAAGCACAGAATATTACTCTTTGTTTTATGGATGAGAACATAAACAAAAGTTAAAGTAAAAATAAAAACACAAAGGGGTAAAGGCGATGCGTTGATTTAGTCAGAATCACGACCATCCGGATTAATTTTACTGGTTAGTCACGCCAGCTAAATTTATCCCGTACAAAATTACTGCGGCAATATTACCCTTGTGTTACCAAACACCTCAACAATGTTAAGGAATTGTTAACTATTACACTGAAAGGCAAGTTTAACCGGAACTATCATGGTATCAGTTAATATTTCGATTAAAGTAAAATAATCAATACAAACAGTTGATATCGCATTTTTTGCAGAGCACTGGTAAAAAGCTATTTAACTTAGATAATGGATTTAATTTAAAATGATTATTCTATAGTAGTTTATACCTTGGATATTTTACCCCTGCGGTTAGAGAACTAACATATCATGATTTAAAGTTAAGATCTCTATTCGGTCTTGCTTTTTAAAATAAAAGAGCGTACCACTCACACCTTCCGGTTAAGTAGTACGCGTTTTTGACTTGTATCCAGTATGCTCGAACAGATGTTGCCCAGCTTATAATAACTGTTTTAGGGAATTACCAATATGCGGAAATTTAAAAATAAACTGTTCCTGAGCCAGAACTTTAGAAACTACCCGCCTGCCTGACAGCACTAGCTCCGCCTCCGTGCCGATGAATAAAGCGCCGAAACGGGTCAGAAAAGCCGGATTAGGGAAACCAATAGGTACTTTCAGAGCCGTTCGGATTTCCCGCATAAATTCTTTGTTCTTCACGGGAAAAGGACTGACGGCATGAATAATACCGCTTACCTCCTTGTTAATTACCCAATCAATTAAATTAACAAAATCTTCTTCGTGGATCCAGGTCATGTACTGTTCGCCGGAGCCAATGCGGCCACCAAAGCCGGTTTTAGCTAAATTTGCAAAAGGTTTTAATACGCCTTTACCAGATTGCAAAACCAAGCCAATCCGCAAGAAAACCTTGCGCGTACCGGGAGTAGCAACGCTCGCAAAAGCCCGCTCCCACGCTTTACAAACATTTGGCGAAAAACCTACTCCCGTAGGGGAACCCTCCTGTTTTATTTCTTCGCCCGAATTCCCAAAAATAGCGGCGGAACCAGCGTTAATCCATACGACTGGTTTCTGCTGTAACCCTTGAATCGCTTGCCCGATTACTAGCGTAGAATCCACCCGGGAACGAATAATTTCTTTTTTATTCTGCTCCGTGTACCGGCAATTCACGGATTTACCTACCAGATTAATCACAGCGGTACTCTCTTCCAGTTCTTTCGTCCATGGGCCAAGTGTTTTTGCATCCCAGGCTATATACCGGATGTTGTTGTCCGTTGGCTTAGCGGTACGGCTTAATATTACTAATTTGGTTTCGGTGTTGTAATAGCGCTGGATGATGGCACTCCCTAAAGCGCCGGTGCCGCCGGCAATTACTAATTTTTGCATGGTATTCTATTAAATCGGCGAGATTTTAAAACTACTAAGAAAGATATGAAAACACGTTGGCGTTCAATCAACTAGTTACTTTTAATAATCTTAAATATTAATAATTTGGGCTGTGCGGAGAGTTAACGAAGCGCTCTCCGCATTGATGCAAAGTCAATCTCTGATTGGCGTTACCCAAAACTTTTAAATTTTCAGGAAAGCTTCTCCATTAAAGCACATCCGTATTAGCAGATATTAAAAGAAACGCTTTACTTCAATACGCCAATCAGAGATTGGCTTTCCCATCCTGCGGAGAGCGCTTCGCTAACTCTCCGCAGAACGGCAAAACTATTTAGCTACGCAGCTTTATAGTTTCCTCCTGAAACAAAATTTTAAAAAATTACTTTTCTAACTGTCCTACTTACAATGGAAGCCAGTAAAATTATTCTTTCATGTTCGCTTTCATCTAAAAAGCACTTAAAGTAGTCTGCCGGCCTTCTACCAACGGATACTTTTTGTCTAATTTATCCAGCACCACATAAATCGAATCATTAAATTCGTTACGGCCACTCAGGATTATGCGCGAGGCGCTGGGCCGCTGGTAATGTAGGACCTGGGTTTCTTCGGCGTGGTTTTTATTTTTATTTTGCAGGTACAACACCTGTTTTTTCGTATCAGCCTCGTAGAAGAAATACCGCCGCTCCCCGGCCATACCGCCTACCTCCCATCGGGTTACTCCCAAATCGCGATTCAGTTTCTTTTTGGCTAGTTGGTCGGAATCCTGGGTATTTACCTGGTTAAGCTTGTTATTTTTCTTACCATTTTTTACCCGTAGCGGCGAGTAGCCAATCATGCGGTCGGCAATGGCGCCGCGGTTAGTACGGTAACTCAACGAGGACCAATTTTCGAAAATAGCATCCTGCCACCGGATTGAATCAGTGGGAGAATACGGTATTACCTGGTTATTTAACCGAAACTCGGTTACGTTATAAAGTCCTTTGGTATCGGGCAAACCCGGGGTACTCGGAATATTATAATTGTTGCCATTGAAAAAACCATAAGCCCACATACCTGCTGCTACCGGAACAAATAAAATATTAAAACTCCATTTCACCCCGTTTACCGCATACTTTTGCCATTTCTCTTTAAAAACCGGATTAAAACGGTAGGGCTGCAAAATATCTTTTTCGTTTACCAGTAAGTTCCAGATTTTAGGCAAATCGTACCAGGCAATAAAAATCCCGATAATGGCAAAATAAGCAGCGGGTACGGCAACCCCGGCATCGTAGGCATGGTTGGCAATACAGATATTAAAAGTGACTACCGCCGCCAAAGCAGCCCCGAGTACCGCTGTTTTTCGGTACAATAAAAGCAGGCCGGGTAATATTTCGGCAAAACCCAGAAACACGGTGTATTCAAAAGAAATACCTACGTGCGACCAGTATAACTTCTTTTCGGCAAAATCAATAAATGGCGTATTCAGCATACCCACAGTAGGGTAAACCATTTGCATCGGAAAGGCCTTTTTTAAACCCCAGCCTACCATTCCATAAGCCAGACGATAACGAGCCAGCACCCGAATCCAGTAGTATAGTTTGCTGTATTGGGTAGATTTTTTATCCAACAGTGTCCAGATAGTGCCTCCAATTACCGCCCCTACAAATACTAAAATCAGGTTAATGTAGTTGAGAATACCAAATACCCCTTCTTCCGACTCAATTAAAATAATTTGCGGAGGCCAAAAAGCTACTACCGATTGAAAATCGTGGTAGGTGATCTTGGAAAATTCTAAATTCCATAAATCTGTATAAAATTTAGAATACGTAGGAATGCACAAAAATAAAATATACAAAAAAGCAATCCGGAAAGCTATTTTCTGCAGGTTCGTCCACTTCTTGGGCTTTGTTATTTCTTCCACTGGCTTGGCCGCTGGTGGCACTTCGGCTACATAAGGAACCTCCAGACTTAATTCGTTTACTGCCATAATTTCTATTTTTAAATTATCAGATGAATGGCTTACTTAAATTTTGACTGGTTTGCGCCGGCCCTCGAATAGCATGTATTTTTTATTTATTTTTTCTAACACTACCCGGATAGAATCCTGCTTTTCGTTGATTCCAGCCAGTACCAGGGTGTTGGGATTAGGTCTTTGGTAAGTAAGAAAAAGCTTTTCGCTGCGGTGATTTCTGTTTTTATTCTGGAGGTACAAGGTATGATTTATCGTATCGGCTTCGTAATAGAAATAATGGCGACCCGCATGACCGGCCAGTTCGTAGTTGCGGTCAATGTCTTTTTCGTGCACCGCTTCGGCACTGGTGAAATCAATTTTTACCGGCTGGTTACTTTTTATAGTCAGGGTAGACCATTTTTCGAAAATAACATCCTGCCAGCGGTTCGGGTCAGTTTTTGAATACGGAATTGTTTTATTGTTTAAGATAAATTCTTTTACCCGGTAATAGCCAAAAGCATTGCTCAAGCCAGGAGTATGCGGGATTTTGTACGGGTCGGTGGTATAATTTTCGAAGGTTTTATAAGCAAAAAGAAAGACGAACAACAGGAAAGCACCTCTTAACCCAAACCGCAAATTCCTCAATACTTTATCCGAAAAATCCGGAATAATTTTGTTGGCGTAGGTAGGGCCTTCCTGAATGAGTAAACGATACAACCGGGGCACATCGTTGGCCAGTAAAAAAGCTGCCAGTAGCACGATAAAATTACTTAATACCTGCTCCCCGACATCGTACAAGCCATTTACCACGGCCACGTTGCCAATAAAACCAAAAATTAAACCTACGCCAAAGGTGGTGGTGCGCCGGTTAAATAATAAAAAGGCCGCCAGTATTTCCACAAAGCCCAGAAAAGATTGGTACTTGGGCGCAATTCCTACGGTTTGGAAGTAAATTTTCCATGCAAAAAAATCGCCGTAATTAGTAAATAGATTACTCAGCGACGGATACGGCATTTGTAACGGAAATACCTTGATAAAGCCGTAGGTAATTAAAACAAACGCTAAGCGGTAGCGCACCATTACCCGCAACCAGTAATACAAAACCGTATATTCTTTCTGGTTGGTATCTAATCTGCCCCATACTACCGCTCCACCTAATGCCAGTACCAAGGCAATGGTCCAGTTCGCAAATTGACCAATCCCCCATTGGGGTAAATTCTCCGCCGGAATAAATTGGTTTTGGTAGCGAGACAAACGGAATAAATCGTGAAAGTGCAGGTGCGCCCAGTCTATAGCGAAAAAGTCGCGGTAAATTTTCAAGTCAATCGGGAGAATTAACAAGCTGAGGAAAAGAAAAAAGAACCGGAACAGATGTTTTTCCCAGGGCTGCCATTCGGCATGTAGCTGGCTGGGTTTTACGACGCTACCAAAATGGCGCCGCACTTTCTCCCAAACCGAAGAGGTTGTTTTTGTTTGTATGCTGCTCATAAACCAGTAATCAATTTTATGTTTTAGATATTTTTTAAATTTTTAGCAAAATGAGCTATGCTCCTGGCGCGAATGCCTTCCTTACCACGCTGGCGCGAGCGTCCTCGCTCGTGTCTAACCATGTGGGAGGCCTTTGGCCGGGCGAACCGATAGACAGTAATTTCAAGCAAATCAACCGGCAAATTCCATCCGGCCAGAGACCGGACGATAAGCATCACGAGCGTGGACGCTCGCAATAGAAATAGTAATTAACACCCTTACCTCCATCTCTAATAGGTGAAAGCTCCAGGAGTTAATTGCCGTAGCCGGGATTTTGAGCCAAAGTAGGGTCAGCTAAAATTTCGCCGGCCGGAATCGGGAAAATGTATTTATTAGGGTCGTTCAGGTTAAAAACTGCCGGTGCCCGGCCGGTTCTTACAATATCAAACCAGCGGTGCGGTTCCAGGGCAAATTCTACGCGGCGCTCGTTTTCAATGGCCAAAATAATTTCTTCTGGGTTAGCGACCGTGCTATTGGGCACATTGGCCCGCGCACGTATGGCATTTAAATCGCTGAGAGCGCCGGTTAAATCCGGGTCTAATTTCTTCGCGCGGGCTTCAGCCCGGATTAAGTACAATTCAGCCGTACGAATGCCATAAGCCGCTGAGGTATTAGTAGGATAAATACCGCCAATAAACTGCCCCGCTGCATTGGGTACCGAAAGAATCTTGCGGTCGCCGCCTACGGTTGGGTCATTTAGTAAATTATGAATAACCGCTTTAGGTTCTAATTGCCGGTTACTGGTATTCCATAAGCCGTAACCGGTATTTAAATCGGTTACACTGTACGAAAATTCCAGTACTGATTCCGGCGTACCGGCCGCCAGGCTAAAAGGTTTAACAAGCTGATAGCTGGTATTCGCTAAAACACTGTTGGCATCATTCTCCGCCTGCTCATAGTTATTCAGGTAAAGATTTAACCTAGCCCGGAGCGCGTAAACCGTGAATTTAGTTGCCCGGTGCCGGACTACGGTGGCGGGTAATAAGGTTTCGGCTTTATTTAAATCAGCTAAGGCCTGGGCGTACACTTCAGCTTGCGAGCTTTTCGGTACACCCAGTTTATCGGCTACTACTTTGGTAGGAGTCAGGTAGATAGGTACATTACCAAATATCCGGCCCAGGTCGAAATATGAGTACGCCCGGATAAAATAAGCTTCGCCCAGAAGCTGATTTTTTAAATCGGCGGTTAGTTTTACATCCGTTACGGCCGGCACTTTATCAATGACGTGGTTGGCTCGGTTAATGGTGTTGTAAAAATTGGCCCAATACGTAGATAAAAAACCAATATCCGAACGGAGGCTGTAATTTATAATATTCAGGTCGGTTTGGGCATTGTTTAACGACCGCACGTCGCCGCCTGCTTGTAGAATGGTGTTTTGGAAACCGCTGCTGTAGTTTAAGCTGGCCAAAGACCGGTATGCTCCTCGTACGGCGGTTTCGGCGGAGGATTTATCAAAAATGGTATTTTCATCCGAAACCCGGTCGAAAGATTCTACTTCCAGGAAATTTTCGCAGGAGAATAGAAGCATGCTTAATAGAAGCGCTGGATAGATAAGTATCTTCTTCATGATTGTAAATTTTAAAAAGAGAGGTTAGCGCCGAATTGTAAACCTCGGGGTTGCGGCGGAGTAGCGGTATCTAAGCCGTCGAGGTTTTGCCCTGCGCTACCCGACGATTCTGGGTCGGCTCCGGTGTATTTGGTGGCAATCCAGAGGTTGGTGCCTAAGGCGTACAAGCGTACTTTGTTTAATTTTAACCGGGAAGTGAAACTAGTGGGCAAGGTATACCCCACCGAAACAGATTTTAGCCGGATAAAAGAGCCATCTTCCAGGTAACGGCTGTTTTGCTCGATGTTGTAATTATTACCCACGCTGGTAACCCGGGGAGTATTGGTTTTATCGCCGGGCTTTTGCCAACGGTCCAGCTGGCTTTTCAGGATAGCCCGGGAAGCATCGCGGGTGCCGCCGCCTTCCAGAATATACTTGTTAAAGTTAAATACCGAGTTACCGTATTGGTAAGTGAATAAAACGTTTACATCAAACCCTTTGTAAGAAAAATTATTAGTAAATCCGCCGTAGAATTTCGGAATTAGATTGCCCAGTAATTGCCGGTCGGCTTGGGTTAATTTGCCATCTTTATCTACATCATCAAAAACAGCATTACCAGTTTCGGGGTCCACGTAAAGTTGTTTGTACAACCAGAAACTACCCAAAGCAGCGCCTTCCTGGGTTCTGCGGTATTCACGGGCTTCAAAAGTAATCGGACTTACTAATTTTTCGGCGCGGTTTACATTGCGGGCGAAATTAAAATTGGAGGTCCAGCTAAAACCATCGCCTTTTCCTTGAATATTTACCGTTGAAATGCCCAATTCAATACCTTTATTGCTCACTTCGCCGGCATTGGCCAAAGTACTGCCATAACCCGTAGCTGAAGGAACCGGCAAATACAATAGCGCATCGGTAGTGTATTTGTAATAAGCATCTACATTCACGAACAACCGGTTATCGAATAATCCTAAATCTAGCCCGACGTTATACGTAGTGGTTTTTTCCCATTTTAAATCCGGGTTTTCGAGTTGCGAGGGGGTAATGCCCGCTTTTGGTCCACTGGTTAAATTATCCGGGTACGAGGCATTTCCGGCCCATAAGCCGCGAGCGGCATAATCGTTAATCCCGTTTTGGTTACCGGCTGCCCCGGCGCTAACGCGCAGCTTTAATTCGGAAAGTTGGTTTATTCCTTGCAGAAAATCTTCTTGTTTCAGGCGCCACGAAGCGCCTATTCCGGGGAAGTAGCCCCAGCGGTTATTTACCCCGAATTTCGAAGAACCATCGGCGCGCAAAGAGCCTTCCAGGAAGTATTTATCGTCGTAGCTATAATTAATTCGGCCGAAGAAAGAAGCAATGGTAGACTGCGATTTCCGTTGCTCCGAGGTACGAATAGAGGCCGCGGATATTTGCTGAAAAGAGTTGTTCGGGAAACCCGAGCCGGTTTGGGCTGCTACCTGTTGCGTGCTGCTTTGAATACTATTCCCAAGCAGGGCGGTAATGGCGTGCTTGGGGCCTAAATCTAAATTATAGGTTAATGTCTGCTCATTTTGCAGTAAAGTTAGATTCGTAAAAACCTCGTTTACGTAGCCGGGTGGGTTTGGTGCTCCCCCGATAATGGTTTGGTCGTTAAAAAATTCGCGCTCGTTGTAATGGTTATAATCCAGGCCTACCGACGTTCTAAAGCGCAGGTTTGGTAGAATAGATACTTCTACGTACTGGTTACCAATGTACCGCAAACTGCGGGTAGAAATATTGGTGATATCGGTATTGGTTAAGTTATCGATGTTTTCGTAAATGGAGCCGCGGGCGGGGGTGCCATCCGGATTGGTTAAGGGCAGGTAAGTGGGATGATGCAAGGCCGCTAGTAAATGCCCGGCCTGTTGTCCAGCGCCACCTCTTACTTGTTGTCGGAACGAGCGGTAAGCCCCATTGCTGGAACTAAAAGTTATTTTGCGGCTAAGTTTGGTATCGAAATTTAATTTAAAGCTGGCCCGTTCGAATTTAGCCGGTTTTAAAATTCCTTCCTGGTTGGTGTAACCAGCGCCCAGGTTGTACCGGATATTTTCGCTGCCGCCCTGAACATTTAAATCGTAATTCCGGGTTTGAGCCGTCCGGAAAACCCGGCTCAGCCGATCGTAGGTTTGCTGCTCTTCGGGCGTGCCCCGACCAGGCACTCCGTTAATTACTTCATCTTTAGGCCGGAAAGGCCGGTTAGCAAACGTCTGATTTAAAGCCGGATTATCAATCCCGGAGTTTATCCATTGTTCATTCACAAGTAGAGCATGTTCCGGACCGGTAGTTAATTCCCAAATTCGGCTTTTATCGGCTTGTTGCCAGCCCTGCGAAACATCCAGGTTGTAGCGGGTTTTGCTGGCGTTGTATTCGCCGCGTTTGGTAGTAACCAAAATAACCCCGTTAGCTCCCCGTGACCCGTAAATAGCAATGGCGCTGGCATCTTTTAGCACTTCGATGCTTTCAATATCGGCGGGGTTGATGTCGGCTAAGGGAGAAGTTTTTTTATTACCTAAATCAATAGAAGCCAGCGAATTATTATTTACCAGTACCCCATCAATGACATACAAAGGGTCGTTGCTAGCATTAATAGAAGCGGTACCTCTTATTTGCACTTTTACGCCTTCGCCGGGCGTACCAGAAAACGTATTTACCTGTATACCGGGTGCCCGTCCCTGCAACTGCGCATCGAAACTGGCCACCGGAATTTGCTTGGTCTCCTGGGCATTAATCGTAGCAATAGAACCCACCAGACTTTTCCGGCTTTGGGTGCCATAACCTACCACTACCACCTCGTTTAAAGCTTTGGCATCTTCCTGCAAGGTTACCTGTAACGTTTTCTGATTTTTTAACGGAATTTCTTTGGTTACGTAGCCGATAAAAGAGAAAACCAACACATCGGTAGAATTCGGAACGGCTAATTGAAAAGTGCCATCTGCAGCAGTAGTAGTACCCATATTGGTATTTTTAACCAACACCGAAACCCCAATTAAAGGCTCCCCGGAATCCGTTACAACTTTCCCGGAAATGTTTTCAGAAACTAAACTTTTCGGTTTTACTAAAATTTTACTAATACGCGGAGGAGAATGAAAATCAGCCGTATGGGCTAAAGAAGATTCGGAAAGAACAAGCAATAGCAATAACTTACTACTCTTTTGTAGCAGTTTTTTCATAAAATACGTAAATTTGGGTGAACAATTTATTACCGGCTTTCCCGATTCTTGACCTGTTCCAGAGGTCTTGTGATCGGGAAAGCTATTTTTTAAATTTTTACCGGCAAACCACTTCTCGCGGGTAAAATGTACTTCTTAACTATACTGTTTTAAGCATAGGCATCTTTCCATTATTTTTTAAAAAATTAATTTACTGACTTTAATTTGCCGGCTTATATATTTTTTGTGATTGTATTAATTGTATCTACACTAAATAAATCAGACGCTGAATAAGTAAGCTTCAGAGTATAGAATAACTAAGTAGTAGAAATACAAAAACCAGTTGGTTAATAGGTTAATGTTTTTTAACAAAGAACAATTTTAAATTTTACGCTGGTCTTGTCGATTAGCAGGAACTCGAATGTAAACGTTTTTACAGTTACCATATCGTTATAAAATTTATGGTGATGGTATTTTTTCAGGTTTTAAACCCTGGTACTTTATTAACCTAAGTCCCGACCTTCTGCTATAAATTAGGCTGGGGCGTAGTACGTAGGTAAGGCTTTAATATTTTAAATCCTCTGGGGAAAGTAGTAGCCAATTCTTCGTCTTTTACCGCGGGTAAAATAAAACAGTCTTTACCGTACTCCCAGTTGGCCGGAGTAGCTACTTTAAAACTTTCCGTTAGCTGCAGGGAATCTATCATGCGCAGAATTTCGTGGAAATTACGTCCGGTATTAGCCGGGTAAATTAAAATGCTCTTAATGCGTTTACCCGGGTCAATGATAAACACCGAGCGGATGGTTTCGGAATGACTGAAAAAAGGGTGAATCATGTCGTACAGGTGTACCACCTTTTTGTGCGGATCGGCAATAACCGGAAAATCCACGATAGTTTCCTGCGTTTCCTCAATGTCAATAATCCAGCGTTTGTGCGATTCTAAAGTGCCCGCGCTGATGCCCAAAACTTTGGTATTCCGCTTTTCAAATTCAACTTTTAGTTTGGCCACCATGCCTAACTCAGAAGTACAAACCGGGGTAAAATCGCTGGGATGCGAAAATAAAATGGCCCAATGGTCCTGAATATACCGGTGGAAAGAAATAATTCCTTGGGTAGACTCGGCTTTAAAGTCGGGTGCAATTTCGCCGATGCGTAGTGCCATAACTATTAGTTTAAGATGAGAAATAGTTTTGCGTCGCGGAACGGACTCGAACCGTTGTATAAGATTTGGCGAACCTTTGCCTAGCCACTCAGCCACTGCGACGGATTTTTTAAGCTTATAAATAGCTTCTACCTCAAATTCCTGCCCTTCTGCGACAAATATATAAGTTGATCTTGTAAAAACAAATAATCCCTATAGATTTAGTAGAGATTATTTTAAATTAATATTCGCTCTTCTATTTCCCGGTAAAAAGTTATAATGCTGTTATTTACAAGCCGAATTGCTTAATTTAACTTTTACCAACACCAACAGATTACACGCGGGTAAAAATACTTGTGCATGATAGATTAATGAAGGTTCCTAAACTACTAAAGTATTGCTGGTATTTTTTCAGCTTGTGTTGTTGGATTGCCTGTAATAAACCGAATAAACCGGAGGTTGACCACCATCGCCGAAGAATAGACTATATCCGGAAAATTCCCGGAGAAAGTAGTCCGATATCTGTGGAGGCAGCCCAGCAAGGAGAAGTACTAATTGCATACTGCGACTGCTATACTTGCCATAAAGAAGACAAAGATTCGGTAGGTCCGGCGTTTAAGGCTATTGCGGAAAGATATCCGGTACAACAGGTTTATATAGATCTACTGGCGCAAAAAGTAATCAGCGGTGGCAAAGGTTCCTGGGGAAGTGCTACCATGAGCCCGCACCCCAAAGTTTCTCTGGAAGAAGCTAAATTGATGGTTACTTATATTCTTTCTTTTAAACAAAATTCAATAAAATGATTTTTGGGTATATCTGGTATTTGTAAAATATTCATTTTTGAAGTTAAATGGTGCAACTTTAAAATTTTAAAAAATTAACTAACATCTGGTAACAACCATAATTTTTTAAAAGGCCTATGCAATTTTGCTGTTATCATCATTTATGGTCAGAATTTAAGCTATTTGTAATATAGCATATGCGAAAAGACTTTAAAGCCGTTTGTGAAGACAGAAACGGCGGCATTGTGGTAGCATTACGGTGTAACAGTGCAATGTGGTGGCATTAAGTCTACCTACTAGTATTGTCCAGTATTGCCTATTATCCGTGTTTGCTAGTGCGATTCTAGCGTAAACCCTAATAAATTTAAAAAACTAAACTACAAGCAGCAACATGGAGGCAGCCGCGTTCAATGATAACTTTACCGAAACAGAGTTAAAGGTGCTTGCCTTTGTCACCGAAAAGCACGGCCAACAAAAACGAAAATATACCCATGAGCCTTATGTAAATCATTTGGTTCGGGTGGCATTAAAGGTTAAAGAGTATACCCAAGATAGCCGCATGGTAATGGCGGCTTTATGCCATGATGTACTGGAAGACACCGAATGTACCGTAGCGGAGCTTTATCAATTTTTAATCGGCATTAACTTAACCGATGCCGACAGCGATTATATCTGCTTTTTGGTGAAAGAATTAACCGATGTGTTCACCTCCGACGCCTATCCTCAATTTAACCGAAAAGCCAGAAAAGAATTAGAAGCAAACCGACTTTGGGAAATCTCGCCGGAAGCCCAAACCATTAAATACGCTGATTTGATTGATAATACCACCTCCATTGTTCAGCACGGGGGTGGATTTGCTAAAGTGTATCTGAAAGAAAAGAAACGAATATTAACTAAAATGGATAAAGGCAATCTGGAACTTTATCAAATAGTCAGTTCCATTATAGAAATAGTTTAAGGATTATGGAATAAAAGGTTTTGTTGAATATACAGGTGTCATTCAGGGGGAACCAATTGAACTACATAGCTAAATAGTTTCCTTCTGAAGAATAAGATTTTTTAAATTTTCAATCGCAAGCAGCCCCATACAACCAGCTCATTTTTAAATTTGGTAACCGGACAAAAATGCAGATTCCTGCTTTCTAGCGCTTATCTAAAACAACCACCCCTGCCCCTCCTAAACTTAGGAGGGGAGCTTTTTTTGCCCTTACTTAATAAGTATTTTTAAATTTTCTTCTTGCTTCAAATTAATTATTTCTCCTACCGCAGGTGCTGTAAATTATCTACTCCCAAGAAACGTTGGCAGGTGAAGCCTTCGGCGAAGGGGGCGTTAATGTATTTGCCAAATTCCCGGGCCCGGCCTTCGTGAATGAGGAAAAAATCGGGGGCGGATATATAGGTCACGGCGGGCTCATTGTAATCCGGGTGGTAAAACTGGCTGCGATAGGCTTGAATGGCGGCTAATTTTAAATCCCAGTAATTGGTAATATCCACCAGAATATCCGGTTTAATGTAAGTATTCTGAATGTATTGCAACACCAGTTCGGGGCGCCAAGCTTCCTGGGGTTCGCCGTCCAGTTCAGTTTTAATTTGGGGTAAGCCGGCAATAAAAGCGGCTTCGGTCACTAATTTACACGCCCGGCCATGATCCGGGTGCCGGTCGTGGGGGGCGTTGGCCAGCACAATTCGGGGGCGGTATTTGCGCACCGCCCGGATGATCTGCATGGTATGGGCTTCGTCGATCACGAAAAAACAATCCCGCATCCATAGGTTTTCGCGCACTTGCAGGCCCAGCAGCCTTTTCGCTTCTAAAGCCTCCTGCGCCCGGATTTCGGCGGAGCCCCGGGTTCCTAATTCGCCGCGGGTCAAATCTATCATGCCTACCTTATCGCCGAGTGCTACTTGTTTTAAAATAGTACCGCCACACCCTACTTCCGCATCGTCGGGATGCGCCGAAAAAACCAAAATATCTAACTTCATAATTCACGCTGCCCTATAGTACCGGCAAGATACTCTTTTTTATTTATCCGGTTTGTTTAAAACCTGTCCGTCCCATTGGATCAGCCAGGTAGTAATGGGGTTAAAATGGTAACCGCCCTTATTGTCGCCCCGTGCGGCAACTAATTGGTTAAAGGTAGGTTGCGTATAACCCGTTTCGTCAACGGCCCGGCTCATAATTTCGGTTTCGGTGCCGTTCCATTGCCACAAGTGCCGGAAATAAGTATGCGCTTTATCCAGCACGGGATCCTGCAAACGGGCGAGTTGCCAAGTTTTACCGGCATCGGTACTTACTTCTACTTTCGTAATTTTGCCCCGGCCACTCCAGGCAATCCCACGAATTTCAATCCAGCCTTTTTCTACCTGCACCGGGTAAGTCGGGAAAGTAATAATCGAGCGGGCATCCATATCGAAACTAAATTGCCGGATTTTGCCGTCTTTTACGGGTTCGGTGTATTTAGAGGTTTCTTCGCGGGTCATAAACGGCGCATCCGAAAACTCGATGCGGCGCAACCATTTTACGCTGGTATTGCCTTCCCAACCGGGCAAAAATAAGCGAGCCGGATACCCTTGCTCCGGACGAATAGCTTCGCCGTTTTGGGCGTAAGCAATCATGCCGTCTTGTAAGCCTTTTTTTACCGGAATACTGCGGGTCATAACGGCGGCATCGGAACCTTCGGCCAGAAACCAGGTGGCATTTGGTTTTATGCCTACTTCCCGGAATAACGTAGAAAGCAACACGCCGGTCCATTCGCTTTGGCTGGTTAAACCGGCAATTTCCTGGGGCGTAATTTTACCGGCAGGGTTACTCCGGAAATTACCCGAACACTCTAAAAAGCAAATCCGGGAAAAAGCCGGAAAGCGTTTCAAATCCGATAAAGTAAATTTCATGGGCTTTTCTACCAGACCATGAATGTATAATTCGTATTCTTCGGGGTTAATGGTAGGCACACCGCCGTGGTGCCGTTCGTAATGCAAATCGGCGGGCGTAATGGTGCCGTACAAATCCTGCAAAGGCGTGCGCGACGAAGTATCGGAAGGTTTCCGAACTGGTTTCTCGTACGCCGATCGGGTACCTAATTCACTGGGTAAAGGCCCTTGTTTTTTGGTGGGATCGTCCGGTATTACGGCGGCTTCGGGTATGGCCGCCTGCACCGTTTTACCAACCGCAGTTTGTACCAATACTACCGCCGCGGTTGCCGCTCCGCCCAGCAATTTCCGGCGACTCAGCGGTTTATGAAACAAAGGCGTATCTTCCGTTTCCGACTTCACTTTGATAGTTTTTTAAATTTATAGAATTTTCAGCTTGCTTTAGACTTTGTGAGTGCCTGATTTAACGAATTTCCGGGCCACCTTTGCGGTCGTCGGGCACAAAAAGCTTTTGCGCCGGCATCACAACTTTGGGCAAGGTTTCGGCATTTATACTGGCCTCGGCAGGTATAATTTTATTGGCATTTAACAGAAAAGCGGTTAAGGCATACACTTCTTCGTTGGTTAAAGAACCAGGGGCGTTAAAGGGCATGGCCCGCCGGATGTAGTCGAACAAGGTGGTGGCGTAAGGCCAGTAATTGCCAATGGTTTTTTCTTTGTTGCTTTCGGTTCCCGCCGCCTCGTTTTCCGCAACCGAAACCAAACGGTTATTTGGTCCTTCCACGCCGGTTTTGCCGTGGCAAGCCGCACACTTTACGGCGTAAACCGCCTTACCGGCCAGTACTGTTCCCGACCCACTGGGTAAGCCTTTGCCATCGGGGCGTACGTCAATGTCCAGTAAAGCAATTTCCTGGGGAGTAGCCGGTTTTCCAAAGCCGAAAGTAGAAGGCCATTCTGGGGAATCTGCCTTTGTAACTGGCGCCGCTGAAATGAGCGAACTTGCCGAAGATTTGCTGGTAGTTTGGGAAGCCGTACAAGCTCCTGTTAACAGAAGTACTCCGGCTAAAAACCAGCTTAAGTTAGTAATTTTTAAAAATTTTAAATTTTCCATTCTAATTATTCCAATAGCCCGCTCCAACGTACAGGCTATTTATAGAAATTTGATTTATTGCTACTCGGATTTATTTACCTGATTATAAGATATTTAGACTTATATCCAGGTAGCTATAACCTTATTGTTTTAACATCATCTGCTGCTCTATTTCTATTTATTCCTTTAAATCCTGTTAATAAGTAAGGTTTAGATAAACACAACCGGATAGCAGCCGTAACAGGAAGTGTGAATCATTTATTTTCCACTTAAAAGCTATTTGCCATGACCAAAGGACATAATAAAGACATGCACGAAGATGAAAATACCGCTCCGACCAACAAGGACAAAGGCCAAAGCACCAAGCTGAAACATTCTAAAAAAGACGACAGCCCGAACCAAGGCCGTCATGCCAACCCCGACCAAAGCGGCGGTACCAAAGGAGCCAACAGTATTTAATTTTTTAAAAATTTTATTTACGGCCTAAGAATCTAATGATAGTTCTTAGGCCTTTTTTCTGAACTATGGTTAAATACTTTACAATCTAGGTGGTAGTCCCCCTTTGGAGGGGGTAGGGAGAGGATTTTTAATGCTTAAACTTCCTCCAAATACATAGTTGGTAGTTCCTCTTTCTAAAATCTATTATTTATCGAAAGTTACCTGTCCTCCCCCTACCCCCTCCAAAGGGGGACTTTTCTCCTATATCAAGAGTAAGAATTTAATGTTACTTACCTCCAAATAAAACAAAGGCAATTACTAGTGTAATAAAGATGTTAAAGGTTTGCGCTATTAGGAAAGCGTACAGTGGTTTTTTGCTTTGTTTGTTAAATAAATCGGCAAAGTTCGTTTCCAGACCAATACTGGTGAAAGCCAAAGCAAACCACAAGCCTTGTAGGTTTTTTAAACTGTCTTTTACCTGGGCAGTAGTTTCGGGCGAAATGAAAAATGAAAAAAGCAACGAAGCGCCGATAAAGCCCAACACAAACTTGGGAAAACGTTCCCAGATAACGCCCAGAGTTGGTTTGTTGTTTTGATCTTGCGATGAAGGATGTTTAGTATAAGTCCAGTAAACCGAAATAGCAAAAGCCGCTAAACCGAGCAACACGTTCTGCGAAAATTTAACAATGGTACTAATTTTTAAAGCGGTTTCGCCCACCAAAGTACCCGAGGCTACTACTGCCCCCGTGGTATCAATGCTGCCACCTAACCAGGCACCGGTAACTTCCTGCGGAAAGTTAAAATACTGCGCCACGTACGGCATAAAAACCATCATGGGGATGGCCGTAATTAATACCATCGAAATGACGTAAGACAGTTTTTTGGAATCGCCTTTAATCGCGCCGGATGTTGCAATAGCCGCCGAAACCCCGCAAATAGAAACTGCACTGGAAATCATCATGGTGAGCTCATCGTCTACTTTTAATTTTTTACAAGTCCAGTAGGCCAGGTACCACACCGACACCACCACTACCAAAGCCTGAATTAAACCCAACGAACCGGCTTTTAAGATGTCTGAGAAAATAACGGTAGTACCCAACAGCACCAAACCAATTTTAACGAACAACTCTGTGGTAAGCGTGGAGCGGAACCAATTCGGCAACTTAAAAAAGTTGCCAATTACTAAACCAATCGATAAACTGAAAATAACAGCTTCCAGGTTTAAAGCTTTTACTTGTTTGTTACCCGCTAAAATTAAAGCCAGAATAGTCAGGATATATACGACCGGAAAAACAAGCAAATACGATTTTACCGGTTTACCAACCAAGCTGGCGCCCAAACCGCCGATGGTAAAAACGAGTAAAAATTGTAAAGCAATAATACCCAGGTTCTCCGGAGTAAAAACTTTAGAAATTAAATCGGAAGTATTGCTCCAGCCAAATACCGGTACCGGCAATAAAAATCCAACAATAGCTAATAAAATGATTAATCCCCCTAATAGTACCACCGTCCAGTCTTCGGATACAGCAAATCTGGTATTGGGCGGCGAGGAGATTGTTGCTTGGGTTGATGACATAATTTTTAATTTACTTTATTATA
This sequence comes from Adhaeribacter swui, assembly GCF_014217805.1. Lineage (NCBI taxonomy): Bacteria > Pseudomonadati > Bacteroidota > Cytophagia > Cytophagales > Hymenobacteraceae > Adhaeribacter > Adhaeribacter swui. The sequence goes on along the minus strand of NZ_CP055156.1, from coordinate 2,677,815 downwards.
TAGATTTAGTAGACTTATAGGTTATTTAGAGCTGGTTATTGCCATATTTTCTTACAAGTTAATTATTGTTCGCATAGCTATTTTATAGCTGTGATTTCAAATTGAAGTTGTTTCATTGCTTGGGTCTTGTTCTTTTTGTCTTGACACAAAAAGAACCAAAAAAGTCAAGACGCTAAAAACTCGCTGAACGCTCAAACAGTTTAGCATCAACTTTTGCACCTGGAAAAGCTACTTGTTGCATAGCGAGCAATATTTTTAAATTTTCAAAAATTATTAAATCATTTACGTACATCAATAATGATTCACACATGATCATTGTTTTCCGAAGAAGTTCCCCTCCTTAGATAAGGAGGGGCAGGGGTGGTTGACCATCTACACATTATCTTTTCTTACCACTTATTTTAAAAACGTCCTTCAAAGCCCGGTTAGCCGCGTGAAAACCACACATGCCATGTACCCCGCCCCCCGGTGGGGTAGACGATGAGCAGATATAAATGCCTTTAGCCGATGTCCGGTAAGGCGAAAGGCTGATCACCGGACGGGTATATAATTGCTGCACGTCAATAATACCCCCGTTTATGTCGCCGCCAATGTAGTTCGGGTTATAAGCTTCAATTTGAGACGTGTTCATCGTGCTGCGGCCAATAATTAAATCGCGGAAGCCGGGAGCAAATCGCTCTACTTGTTTTTCGATTATTTCCGTCCGGTCGAGAGTAGAGCCGTTAGGTACGTGGCAATACGCCCAGGCTACATGTTTGCCAGCGGGAGCTCGGGTGGCATCAAATAAACTTTGCTGCGCTAGTAATACAAAAGGCTTATCCGGGTGCTGACCGTTGGCACTTTGCTGTTCCGTGGTCGCAATTTCTTCGAAGGTATTCCCGATGTGCACCGTTCCGGCACTGCGACATTCGGGTGCAGTAAACGGAATCGGACCATCCAGCGCCCAGTCAATTTTAAATACGCCCATGCCGTAGCGGTAGCGGTTGAGCTGCCATTTGTAAATAGAAGAAAACCGGTAACCCGCTATTTCTAATAACTGCTTCGGCGTTACATCGAACAAAACCGCCTTCGCCGAAGGGAGTTGCTTTAAAGATTTTACGTAATAGTTGGTTTCTATCTTTCCTCCCAGCGAAACAAAATACGAAGCCATGGCATTAGCTATTTGTTGCGAACCGCCCTTGGGAACAGGCCAGCCACGTAAATGCCCCACCGCCATTAGCACCAGACCAATAGCCGAAGTAGCCAGATTGTTTAATGGTTGAATATTATGCGCAGCCATACCTCCCCAAAGCCCTCTGGCTTCCATCGTCCGGAAACGTTTTGCCAGGAAAGTAGACGGCGGCAGCGCTTTTAACCCGAAACCTGCCATAGCAATCGGATACTTGGGAATAGGTAAAGGCCCGAGAACATCCGGCGCTAACTTGGGCCAATCGCGCACAATGGGCTGCATTAAGTTGAGGTAAGTATCTTTATCGCTGCCTAGTAACTGAGCCGTTTCCTCCAATGATTTTTTTAAAACGGCTGCCGTACCGTTATCAAAAGGATGGGCCGCTGCCACTTCGGGATAAATAAATTCTAAACCGTGCTCGTGCAGCGGTAAGGTACTCATGTAAGGCGACCCCGCCGCCATCGGGTGAATGGCCGAGCACACATCATGTACAAAGCCGGGCAAGGTTAATTCTTTCGACCGTAAACCGCCGCCAATCGTCTCATTTCCTTCCAGGAGCAACACCGACAATCCGGCTTGTTGCAACCGAATAGCCGCTGCTAATCCGTTCGGGCCGGAACCCACTACTATGGCATCATAATCTGTTTTCGTCACAAGTAATTTTTTGTTTGAATAGGTGTAGTAATGTAAAAGTACTTACCCTATTCTCTTAATCTGGTTTAGATTAATATTATTTAAGTAATTTCTTTTCTGTTCTATCGAGATAAACTGTTTACATTTCTTTACCTGATAAATCGACCACCCCTGCCCCTCCTTAGCCAAGGAGGGGAGTTTAAAATCAATTTATGTAAAGAATTTTATACATGGCTCGGAAGTTACTTCCGTGCCTTGCCCTTCCTTATCTATCTTGCTCGGAAAACGAAATAGGAGCTCCTAATTCTAGCAATTCAGGTTGATTCAGGTTACTTGTTTTAATCTGGAAAGCTCGGAAGGAAATCCGGGCCATATTAAATTAAAAAAATTTTAAAATTTTCTCTTCTACGACTTTTCAAAAACTCCCCTCCTTGGCTAAGGAGGGGTTGGGGGTGGTTGAAATTTCTGCTAAGTCTACCACCTTTTAATACTTACCCGCTTCTAAAGTACTTTCGGAGAGCGCGTATTGCTTCGGAGCTTTATTCAGTACGATGTAAATAGAATTCTTCTTTTCGTCAGTGCCGGTTAAAATTACCCGGGAGCCATCGGTAGTAGAATATTTCAGAATCATCCGGTTGCGCTTTTCGTTTTTGGGTGCTTCGGCAAGCTCGCGGTCGCGGCGGGTAGAAGCAGCTCTTTTATCAATTTTTAAATTTTCGTCGCCAATGTTGGCCAAAGCTTCTTTCGGAATCCAGTTATCATCGTACGCGGCTACTTCCTCTTTTTTCTTTTGCTGCGTGTTCGAGTTATTTTGTCCGCCGTCGCCACCTACCCCAGCCACTTTGTTGCGTCGGGCTTGGAAAGGAAAGTATTTATCTTGCAGATATAAAACTTGGTTCACCGTGTCGGCCTGGTAGTGGAAAACCCGTCTTCCGCCACCTACGCCGGAAATCTCGAAGGTGCGGTTAATATCCCGCATGGGGTCGCCGCCGCCGTTGGATAAATCCAGAGGCAATGGCCGATTTACTTTGTAGGTCAGGGTAGTCCATTTCTCGAAAGTAACATCTTGCCACCGCACCGAGTCTTCCGGAGAAAACGGCAGCGTTTGATTGTTAATCCGGAACTCGGTTACGTGATACGTACCGCGCAATTTCTTCACGCCGGCCGTAGATGGTTGCTTATACGGGTCGTACAAAAAGTTTATGAGTTGCAGATAGAACAGCACGCCCAGAAACAAGACGATTACGCCGGCTTTTAAACCAATGCGGGCGTATTTCTGCCAGACTTTCGCAAAGGCTGGATAATAATTAACCGGTACGGTAAAGCGTTCCTGAATAAGCAAACGGTATATTTTCGGGATATCGTGCACCATCAGGAAGGCCGCCAACAATACAAAATAAGAACTGTACACGTGCACGCCACCGTCGTAAGCAAAGTTCACGTACACAATATCACCCAAAGCGCCGAATAACAAAATAGCACCCAAAGTGGTAGTTTTCCGGAAAAACAACAAGGTACCAGCGGCTACCTCCACCACGCCCGCAAAAATCTGGTACCACGGCACAATACCGATAGATAACCAGTATATTTTTTGAGCGGTAAAATCCCCCAGATTGGTTTCTAATAACCCCAATGAAGGATATGGCATTTGCACCGGCAATAATTTAGTAAATCCAAACCCGATAATACCAATACCTGCCCGGTAGCGCACAATTACCCGCAACCAGTAATATAACACATTGTAATTTTTAGGAGTCGGATTTTTTTTAGCGTCTACCCACGTCCAGATGAACCCGCCCACTACGGCTACCAGAAAAGTAACAATCCAGTTGGCATAGCCATTAAGTTTACTCCCGAAGAAGGTATTTCCGAACAAATCTATGCCAGAGCCAAAGCGGGCAATGTCGTATAAGTCGCGGTAATGTAAATTAGTCCAGTCGATGTTAGCCACGTGCTTGTACCACTCCACTCCGTTCGGAATAGAAAGGCAAACAAAAAAGATAAAAGCAATCCGGAACGCTACTTTCTGGTAGGTTTTCCATTCCGGTGTAGCGGTAATATTGGCGGGAGTACCAATCTCGTTCCCCGCAGCCACACGGGCTTTCTGATCGGTGGTAGGTTCGATGGTTTCTAAGGTAGCCATATCTGTTTTTTAAAATTGTAATAAGAATTTATCTACTTATAACTTCATCGGTTTCTGGCGACCTTCGCGAGCCACTTCGTCCAACAGGTATTTCTTGTTTATTTTTTCCAGCACTACGTACACAGGTTCTTGCCTTTCGTTATGGCCAGACAGAATAATCTGATTACCATTGGGCCGTTCGTACTTCAGGGTTAATTTATCGTTCGGCCGGTTTTTGTTTTTGTTCTGCAGGATTAAGGTTTGGTTAGCGGCATTAACCTGGTAAGAATAATACTGACGGCCACCGGAGCCGGCTTCTTCGTAGTTGCGGTCCTGGTCGTTCAGGAATATTTCTTCGGTTTTGGCTTCTTCCAGAGGAGCTTTTTGGTTCGAGCGAATGCTGATGGTTGCCCATTTTTCAAAAACCACGTCCTGCCAGCGAATAGGGTCGGTAACCGAATAAGGCAGAACCTGGTTGTTCAAGCGAAATTCTTTTACATTATACAAGCCTGTGGCACCCGGTAAGCCAGCGGTTTTCGGGAAGTGGTATGAGCCTTCTTTGTGATAAACAGCGTAGGTTTTGTACCCGTACAGCAATACAAATACGAATACAAAAGCACTTTTTAATACTAGCCGCGCACTTTTTTGCTGATCGGTAAATTTCGGATGAAAACGGTTCGGCAAGGTTGGTTGTTCCAGCGTAAGTAAGGTAAAGAGCCGTTTGCCATCGTAAGCAAACAAAAACAAAGCAATGGTAATCAGGCAAAAACTGTACACGTACTCGCCGCCTTCGTAAGCCAAATTCGACATAAACACGTTACCGGTAAACGGCAACACCAGGAAAGCACCAATAGTAGCCGTTTTCCGGAAAAACAGCAATACCGCGGCCAGTAACTCTACCAAGCCCAGAAACGATTGGTAATTGGGTACAATACCTAAAGTCAAAGAAAAAATTTTCCAGGCGTTAAAATCACCGTAGTGGGTGTTCAGGTTACTGATGGAAGGTAGCGGCGACTGCATCGGGTAAATTTTAATAAAAGCATAGGCAATTAACCCGATGACCAACCGGTAGCGCAGAATTACTCGTAGCCAGTAATAAAGCTGATTGTATTCTTTGCGGTTACGATCCGTGGCCGACCAAATGGCAGTTCCTAATACCGCAATTACCAAAACTACTCCCCAATCGGCAAAAGAATTTATACCCCAGCCCGTGGCATTTTCGGGAGTAGAAAAGAACTGCGGCGTGTACCGACTCAGGTAAAAAATATCCCGGAAATGTAAATCGAGCCAGTTAATGGAAAACAGATTCCGGAAGTACTTCCAGTCGAGCGGTACGGCCTGAATAAAAAAGTAAATAAAGAAAAAACGGAAAGTTGTTTTCTCCAGCCCGTTCCAATCAGACGTAGGAACCAGCGGCTCTGGTACATTTACCTTTTCGGGGGCTTTCTTTTTAGAAGCAGGTAAGGAGATTTCTGCAATAGCCATATTTTTAAATTTTTATTGTATCAGGTATTAAGAATCAGGTATCAAGAATCAAGTATCAGGACTTTCTATTGTATTGACTACTTGTTCTGTCGCAAACACGCCACGTTTGTGGCGAGAATGGGTAGGCGTCCCGCCTACGCTGGCCAGAGGCCAACCCATGGGAACCACGAGCGTGGACGCTCGCAGTTTATATAGACCATAATCTATTGACTAATATCCCGGATTTTGCTCTAAAGCTTTGTCAGCGTTTAACTGATCAATTGGTATGGGCAGCACGTATTTATTGGCATCGGTTACACCTAAAACTTCGGCTACCCGGCCAGTCCGGATTAAATCATACCAACGGTGTGGTTCAAAGGCAAATTCTACCCGGCGTTCGTTTTCAATGGCCAGCAATATTTCGGGTTGAGTTACCGCCGGGCTAGGCGTTAAATCGGCCCGCTGGCGGACGGCATTTAAATCTGCTAAAGCTTCTGGTAACTTATTCAGCTGGGCGCGGGCTTCGGCGCGGATTAAAAACAACTCGGCAATCCGGATCACAAAAGTGGGATCGGTAGCGGGGCTGCGGTAATACATGTTACCGTACCACAATCCTTGGGTAGTTTTCGCTACTAACGCGTTGCGATTCCCGCCTACCGTGGGGTCATTTACCAAATTTACAAAAGCTTCGTTGGGCGCCCATTGCCGGGTGCCGCCATTGGCCGGTGGTTGCCAGCTGTTGCGGTGTCCGTTAGTCGAAGTCGGGCTGTAATAAATTTCAAAAATAGATTCTTCGGTGCCGCGGGCATTGTTGGCGAAGAAAGCGCTGTAAGGTTTTACCAGTTTGTAATTGGCCACGTCATCCACCAGTTTACTGGCGTACGTTTCGGCTTGCGCCCAGTCTTTTTGGTATAGGTAGTACCGAGCCATTAAAGCCCAGGCCGTTTTCTTAGTAGCCCGGTAACGGTTGGTTGTTTCGGGTAATAATTTTTCGGCTTCGGTTAAATCTTTTAAAACCTGCGCGTAGGTCTCGGTTACCGAACTGCGACGGATACCTTCGTTATCGGTAAGTTCTTTGGTAGGTGTGAGTACTAATTGTACGCCACCCCAGGTACGCGCCAGATCAAAGTAAGCTAAGGCCCGCACAAAGTAAGCTTCGCCTAATAATTGGTTCTTTTTCTCCTGCGTAAACGAGGCATCGGTAACGGCTGGCACCTTCTCGATTATCTGGTTGGCCCGGTTAATGGTCTGGTAAATAGCCGCCCAGGTACTGGCCACCGTAGCATTATCGGCGGTTACGTTGTGGTTAATAAACTGCGCCACGATAGATTGCGAACCGGTCCATTGAATATTATCGCCCTGAAAATAACCGATGGACTGAAAGTTAGTGCCGTAATAATTAGCCCCCGCCAGCGCTCCGTACAAACCCCGTACGGCGGTTTCGGCCGTTACCCCATCCACAATGGTTTGGTCATCTACAATGGCTTGCCGCGGCTTTACTTCCAGGAAATTATCGCAGGAAGCTAAACTCAGGGTCAGCACAAAGGGCAGTATATATCTGGTATTTTTAGAAAATTTCATTGCTGTAGAAACTTAAATGGTAATGTTAATTCCGAATTGAATGGTGCGCGGCTGCGGCGGCGTTCCGAGGTCAAGTCCTTGCGTATTCTGGTCGGTGTTGGATACGTTCGACTCAGGGTCCGGACCAGTGTATTTGGTGAGCAGGAATAAATTGGTTCCCACCACGTACAGGCGCAGATTTTCGACCTTAACCCGGGATAAAAGATTTTTAGGAAGTGAATACCCTACGGTAAGCGAACGCAGGCGCAGGAACGAGCCATCTTCTAAAAAGCGGCTGTTTTGCTCTAAGCGGTAGTTGTTTCCGATGCCGGTTAAGCGCGGAACATCCGTCTCGTCGCCGGGCTTTTGCCAGCGATCTAACTGGCTCGCGAAAATTACCCGGTTGGCATCGCGGGTACCACCGCCTTCGCCGAAGAACCGGTTGTGGTTCCAGACTTTATTGCCGTATTGGAAGGATATGAGTACGCCGGCATCAAAACCTTTGTAAGTGAAATTGTTAGTTAAGCCCCCGAAGAATTTCGGCGAAGCGGTGCCTAAAATTTGCCGGTCAGCGGCGGTAATTTGTCCGTCTTTATTTACGTCTTCAAAAACGGCATTACCGGTTTGCGGGTCTACGTAACTTTGCTTGTAAGCCCAGAACGAATACATCGGGTAACCTTCCTGCGCCCGCAGTAAATCGCGGCTGCCGTAAACGGTGGGAATAGGCAGTTTTTCAATTTTATTGATGTTTCGGGAGATGTTGAAATTCGTATTCCAGGTAAAATCGCCGGCTTGAACGTTAACCGTGTTGATACCCAACTCAAATCCTTTGTTGCTGATTTCACCGGCATTAGTAATATAGGTCGCAAAACCGGTGCGGGCCGGTACGGGTAATTGCAGCAAAGCATCGGTGGTGTATTTAGAGTAATAATTAAACTCCAGACCAATGCGGCCATCAAATAAACCAACATCTACCCCGGCGTTTACCTGGCGGGTACGCTCCCATTTTAAGTTAGGATTAGCCACTTGTTGCGGCGCAATACCCGGTTTATCGCCACTAGTAGCATTATCCACGTAACTTACGCCACCGGCCCAGAGACCTAAAGGCGCAAAATCGTTGATGCCGTTTTGGTTACCGGTTACCCCAAAACTACCCCGTAATTTTAAATCGCTTAGGGCCGTTACATTTTTTAAAAATTCTTCTTCTTTTAAGCGCCACGCACCACCAATCGACGGGAAATAGCCCCATTTGTTATTGCCCCCGAAGCGGGAAGAACCATCGGCCCGAATGGTAAACTCCAGCAAATATTTATCATCGAAATTATAATCTAACCGGGAGAAGAAAGAAGCCAAAGAATTTTTCGTCCAGGTTTGGGTAGAGGTACGGGTAGCGGCATCGGAGATTAGGGTAAAGGAATTACTAGCGAAGTTGCTGCCCTGGGCCGAAGTGTTGTTTAGTACGTCGCTTTGCAAAGTATTCCCCACTAAAGCCCCAATGGTATGTTTGCCGCCGAAATTCTTGCGGTACGTCAAGGTTTGCTCGTTTAACCAGGAAGTTTTTTGGGTTAAGCCCGAAGTAGCTAAACCATTGGTAGGAGCCGCGCCGAGCTGCGTTTTATCGTTCCAGTATTCCGATTCGTCGTAATTATTATAATCGACGCCCCAGCTGCTCCGGAATTTTAAGCCCGGTATAATCTCGGCATCCACGAACAAATTACCGATGTAGCGCAAGCTGGTGGAGTTAACTTCGTAGTTATTTAGCAATACATCCAGGTTATCGAAACCGGCCCAACGGGCCGGGCTACCATCCGGGTTGGTTTTAGGCAGGTAAGTGGGGGTATGCAGCGCCGATTGCAACAAGCCCCCCTGCGGGCCATCGCCGGCGCGGGCCTGGTTGCGGTACGTGCGCGATACGGTATTGCTGACGCCTACCTGCACTTTGTCGCTTACTTGCTGGTCGAGGTTTACTTTAAAATTAGCCCGTTGCAGGTAGACCGGTTTAATGATAGCTTCTTGTTTGGTATAGCCCCCTCCAATGTAGTAGCGGGTATTCGCGTTACCGCCCTGCAAAGATAAATCGTAATTCGTCAGGCGGGCTGTCCGGAACACATCGCCCAACCGGTCGTAGGTTTGTTGCTCCTCGGGTAGACCGCGTCCGCCTTCCGAAACAGGCCGGAAAGGACGGTTTTCAAAGGTTTGATTTAAAGCCGGATTATCAATACCCGAGTTAATCCAGTATTCATTAATTAAAGCCGCGTGCTCCGGACCGGTGGTTAAATCCCAAAGTTTGGCTGCTTTGGCCCAACCTTGGGAGGTATTGAAGGTAACTTTCGGTTTAGTGTTGTAGCTCCCGCGTTTAGTGGTAACAATTACTACCCCGTTGGCTCCCCTGGAACCATAAATGGCCGTAGCGTTGGCATCTTTTAAAACTTCAATACTCTCAATATCAGCCGGGTTAATATCAGCAATGGGCGAGGTAGCTTTACCGCCGGTATTTACGGTTTGTAAGCTGTTATTATTCACAAATACGCCGTCTACCACGTACAGTGGGTCGTTGCTGGCGTTGATAGAAGTAGCGCCCCGCACCCGGATAAAAATACCTTCGCCGGGCACCCCGGTGCTCGACGAAATTTGTACGCCCGAGGCTTTGCCTTGTAACTGCGCCGCGAAATTACCGCCCGGAATGTCTTTGGTTTCGGAGGGGTTTACTTTACTTACTGACCCCACCAAATTCTTGCGTTCCTGGCTGCCATATCCTACCACCACCACTTCTTTTAAAGCTTTGGTATCTTCGGCCAGGGTAACCTGCACCGGATTTTGCCCATTTACCGGAATTTCTTTGGTAGCAAACCCAATAAAGGAAGCTACGAGAGTACCAGTACCATTGGGTACGGTTAACTGAAAAGTACCGTCGGTGCTGGTAGTAGTACCGATGGTGGTGTTTTTTAACACGATGGTTACGCCGGGCAACGGTTCGCCGCTGGGGCCGGTTACTTTGCCGGTTACCGGCACATCCGGATTAATCCGGTTCCGGGTGGTAGTATTAGAAGTTAAAGAAGCAGAAAAAGAATGGGCTAGTAAAGGTGTTCCATAAAGTATAAGCAAAAAGAATACTTTACTGCTTCGGGAGAGCAGCTTTTTCATAAGTTTCGTATATTTGATTTAACAATTAATTCCTGGACTTTCCCGATAATGCCTGGACCAGAGGCGTTGCCATCGGGAGAGTCCTTTTTTATTTTTAGCTATTCTGAGTGGGTACTTCCCATTATATTTTAAAAATCCAGCATCGGCTTTTTCTTAAAATCTACCTTCTGGTTAGAAAAAGATGGCTTTAATGGTACTGGTTCTAATCGGGCAGCTAAGCCAAACATGCTGGCTTTTTTGTGTAATAGCACCAGGAACAATACAAATAAGGTAAGGCTGATAAACTCCATTAGGACAAGTTTTAAAAAAGAAATTTAAAAATTTTAGAATAAACCGCTTAGCCGCAACAACAACAGGAACGCATGGGGGCGCAACCACCTACCGCGTAGTTAAAACCTGCTTTGTTTTTGGCAAAGGCCAAACGCAATGCAAGTAGCGGAGAAGCGGCTTTAATTTTTAAAGTTTTATACATTGTCTATAGAATTGATAGACAAATAAAGAAAAGCTTTTTTTTACATCCAAATTTTATTTTGATTTATTTTTAAAAAAAGAACTTTAGCTCTAAACACAACAATCTGTTATACGCCATAGCTTTGCTACCCACTTATTAGAACAAGGTACGGATCTGCGTTACTTCCAGGCTTTACTGGGGCATCGTAACAGCGAAACTACAGAGATATACCCCACGTTACTACTCATGCCCTGGATAAAATAGTTAGCCCCTTGGATAATCTGTAATTTTCTTATATATTAGCCAACCGATATAACATCATAAAAGGGCAAACAGGCACAAAATTTAAATTTGAAATAAGCCCTTTCGCCTCCGTACATAGTGCAGATAAGCGTAGGTTATGTTGTTTATCTAATAGTTGTGAGTTATAAAAACTATGAAGAAATGCCTTCTTACACTATTATATATTCAACTCTTAGCTGTAGCCTGTATTAGCCAAAAAAAGATTAAAAAGTATGACTTCTCACTAACAATTGGAAGCTGCTTTGAGTCTGACACTGTAGATGTAAGAATAAATGGGCAGGAAGTTGTAAGTAATGCAATTGTTCAGTCAGATTTTTCTACTGGTATTACGCAATTAACCATTTATCAAGATGATAAAGGTCTTTGGATTTTATATAAAAATAAGAGAACCAATCTGAATAAAATTGCCCCCATACAAATAGTTGATTTAGACATAAGGATAAATGGTATGCTGACCTCAAAGAAAATAGACTTAAGAAAGGGATGGAATCTTATGCTTGAAAATTGTTATGTTACCTCTAAAACAGGTCAGCCAGCAAGAACGGTAACTGTAAACCAGTACAAAAAAACCTTAGTACTTGAGTAACATTACATCTCACAACACAAGCTAAAGCACATTAAAACGTGCCTTAGCAGAAACGTTACATGCAATGTTAGACGCCGGCACAACTTCACGCCGACTGTTACTGCTTGCCAAAAAGACACTTTTCATTAAACGACACATACCATACAAACAACTAGTGCTAACTTTAGCGCAATGGAAGAATTGATTGCCTATATTTTACAGTTTGGCACCTTAAACAAACAGCAAATCGAGCTTATCACAAGCAAAGCAACAGCACTGGAACTTAAAAAAAACGAGTACTTTTCGGAAGCGGGCAAAATCCCAAAACAAGTTGGTTTTGTGGTGCAAGGTGTTCTTCGCATGTTCTCTTACGATAACAAGGGCGAAGAAATTACTACCTATTTTATTGACGAAAACCGGTTAGTTGTCGATTACGAGAATTTTGTAGCCTGCCTTGTATCTTCGGACTATTTGCAGGCCGTTACCGACTGTAAGTTTATTGTGTTTTCGAAGCAGGATTGGGAAGAACTTTACCAAACCATTATCGATTGGGATAAAATAGTAAACAAAGCCGTTCAAAAAGCATTTCAGATACACTTAGAACGAAGAACCGCCTTAGTTTCGAAAGATACGGTTACACGCTACTTGTCATTTTTAGAACAATTCCCCACCCTTGCCAATCGTGTTCCACAAGCGCATATTGCTTCTTACTTAGGCGTTACCAGATTTTCGTTAAGCCGGATAAGAAAAAATATTCGCTAATGCATTTGTTGCCAAATGGCAACCAGTATCGTTTTTAAACCGACCACCTTTGCCGTTCATTTTAACACAAGTATTATTATGAACATTTCATTAAAAGGACAGGTTGCCCTGGTAACAGGCGGGACAAAAGGAATTGGCAAAGCTATAGCCAGCAAATTAAGTAATGTCGGGGCGCAAGTAGTTGTTACTGCCCGCCATGAACCAAAAGACCAAACCAGTGAACATCATTTCATTACAGCAGATCTTGTGCAGCCCGAGGCTGCGGAAATTATTGCGAAAGAAATATTAGAAAAGTATGGCAGGATAGACATTATCGTCAATAATGCGGGTGCAAATCTAAGCCCTGGAGGTGGTTTCAGCTCACTTTCGGACGAACATTGGCATAACGATTGGCAAATCAATTTTTTATCTGTCGTTCGCATCAACAAAGCGTTACTTCCTTCCATGATTACACAAAAACACGGGGTAATCATCAACATCTCTACGGGCGCTGCTAAACAACCCATTTGGGAATTGACAATGTCGTATTCCTCAGCCAAGGCAGCATTAAATGTTTACAGCAAAGCATTGGCAAACGAAGTTGGCTCCAAAGAAATACGGGTAAACGTAGTTTCACCGGGAGTGGTAAAAACACCGCTCATGATGGAGTTTATCGAGGACATAGCAAAGTCTTCCAATACGTCGGTTGACGAGGCATTTAAAACAGTAATGAACAAAGTGGGGGTGCCATTAGGCAGAATGGCTGAACCCGAAGAAATTGCTAACCTGGTAGCATTTCTTGTTTCTTCGGAAGCAAAATATATTACTGGTACTAATTATTCTGTAGACGGGGGCGCGTTACCTATTGTTTGATAGTTGACAAACACCCAGCCTGTTAATCCAGGAGGCGCTCCCCACCCGCAATCGCTGCTGTAGAGCGCCTCTCACAGCGCTAACTCTACAGCAGCCAGGCCAGCCAAAAATAAAAGGCACCTATAAAGTTGTTCTTGATAAAGGATTCTCTAGTGCTGTTATTAATTCCGATTACTTGATAACTTTTAATAACTGTAAATCAAGGAAAGCTTATTAAAGTAAAATAAAAGATGTTTGCAGTAAATAATAGCTAAAATCATTACTGCATTAAGTAAACCGATAACCTACCCGCCTTCTGAATTTTAATCAATAAGTGCAATTCCGTGGCTTAATTTTCTAAATTGCTTTCCCGAAGCAGGTGGTAATAGGCTGGTGTATTGTGTACCGAAGAAGAAGCTTCGCGCCTACTTTTTTAAAAAATGATTGAGCTGAAACACGTTTCTAAAACTTACGGGCCGGTAAAAGCAGTGCAGGATATTTCGTTTACCGTGGACGAGGGCGAAACGCTTATTTTGTTGGGCACCAGCGGTTGCGGTAAAACCACGGTTCTGCGCATGTTAAATAAGTTAATTGAACCTACCACCGGGGCTATCTTTTTAAAAAATCAGCCGATAAGTGCTATTCCTGCCGAGCAATTGCGCCGCAGCATGGGTTACGTACTGCAGCATACTGGTTTGTTTCCGCATTATACCGTAGCCGAAAACATGGCCATTGTACCCCGCCAGCTGAAGTGGGATACCCACCGAATTAAAAGCCGGGCAGTTGAATTAATTGAGAAATTACACCTTTCCGAAGAACACCTGCACTTGTACCCCGACCAGCTCAGTGGAGGCCAGCAGCAACGCGTGGGAATTGCGCGGGCCTTAATGGCCGACCCACCGGTATTATTACTGGATGAACCCTTCGGCGCCCTCGACCCCATTACCCGCACCCACATCCGGCAAGAATTTCTACAACTCGACGAACTGAAGCGCAAAACCGTAATTATGGTTACCCACGACATTACCGAAGCGTTTGAACTCGGCGACCGCATTTGCCTGATGCAACAAGGCCAAATAGAACAACTAGGTACCCCCGAAGAGCTGATTTTTAATCCTCAAAGCAACTTTGTAGCTTCGTTTTTACAAGAACAGCAACTGCCTTTAGAGCTAAAAACCCTTACCCTCACCGAAATTGGTTTAACCGAAATTGGCCAATTACCCGCCAGCATGAGTATTTGGGAGGCACTTACTCATTTGCTACCCCCAAGCAAGGCTGTCACTCCCCTGCCCAACTCCAAGGTAACAGAAAACTCAGCGGAGGTTAGTCAAATAATGCAAGCCCTACATAACCACCGGAAAAGCTGATGGCCGCTGATACTCCTACTTTATTCTCGTTTATGCAGGAACAGTCCGGCAAATTGCTGGAACAAACCGTGACGCATACCGGACTCACATTTTTATCTTTGCTGCTGGCCGTAAGCATTGGTTTGCCCCTGGGCATTTTAATTGCAGATAAAAAGAAACTGGCCGGTTTGGTACTAGGCATGGCTGGCATGTTGCAAACCATACCCAGTATTGCCTTACTGGGTTTTCTTATTCCGGTGCTGGGTATTGGGGCAAAACCGGCCATTGCAGCTTTGTTTTTGTACGCCTTATTACCCATTATCCGCAACACGTACACGGGTATCACCGCCGTAGATGCCACCGTTAAAGATGCCGCTCAGGGTATGGGCATGACCAAATTTCAAATTTTATTACAAGTGGAGCTGCCTTTGGCTTGTCCGGTTATTCTGGCGGGTATCCGTACGGCTACGGTTATTAACGTGGGCGTGGCTACGCTGGCAGCTTACATTGCCGCTGGTGGGCTGGGCGAATTTATTTTTGGCGGCATTGCTTTAAACAATTCCAATATGATTCTGGCTGGCGCTTTACCCGCTGCAGGATTGGCGATTTTGTTTGATTTTTTACTCGGCCGTTTGCAAAATTTTAAATTTAGAAGTGTGAAGCGGATATTGGGTTTGCTTCCAATTGTTTTTGTACTCCTGGCCGCTTTTTACCTGGTTCCGCCCGCTTTTGGCACCCGCTTACTCGCCGGGTTTACCCCCGAATTTATGGGTCGGCAGGATGGTTTTTTAGGTTTGCAACAAAAATACGGGCTAAACATTCGTAACGTAGTTATTAGCGACGCGGTAATGTACCAGGCTGCTTTCGAGAAAGAGCTCGACGTAATCAGTGGCTACTCTACCGACGGCCGGTTAAAAGCTTTTGACCTGGTTATTCTGGAAGACGATAAAGCTATTTTCCCACCTTATTATGCCGCTCCTATTGTCCGGAATGCGGCTTTAAAACAATTTCCGGAATTGGCAGGCATTTTAAATAAGTTGGTCGGCCAGATTAATGATTCTATCATGACGGAATTAAACTACCGGGTAGATTATTTAAAACAAAGTCCGGAGCAGGTTGCCCTGGATTTTTTAAAATTTAAAAAATTATGGCAACCCGCCCGTCAGGGTAATAAAGGCACCATCCGGATAGGTTCTAAGATTTTCGGGGAACAATATATTTTGGCCAGCATGTACCGCCAACTCATTCAAGGATACTCCGATTACCAAGTAGAAACGAAAACTGGTTTGGGCGGCACTAAAATTTGCTTTGATGCCTTAACGAATAATCAGATTGATTTGTATCCGGAATATACCGGCACCGGTTTGCTGGTTATTTTACAGCCTACTCCTGCTCAATTAGAGCAACTTGGCACTAACAAAGAAAAGGTGTATAAGTTTGTGCAAACCGCCTTTCAAAAACAGTATCAGATTACCTGGTTGCCGCCCATTGGGTTTAATAATGCTTACGCTTTAATGATGCGGCGCGAGCAAACGCAGCGATTTGGGATTAAAAGCATTTCGGAATTAAAAGAATATTTAGATAAAGAATAATTTTAAAATTTGTTCTTTGATTGAGTATTACTTGGAGCCTTTTCAAGTCTCCAGGCACAGGTTCCATCTTGTTTGAACAGGCTGAGTTTGCCTCATGGCCGGCGGGCCTCGTTTGGCTCTTCCGCACTCGCCAGCTTTCCTTTCCTCGCTCCGCTGCGGAATGTGGCTATGCCACACCGGAACCCTGGCAGGTGCTCCACAGCCAAACTGGTGTCTTTATACTTAGCTACGGCTTTTACCTTTTTTAGAGTAGTAATACGAAATTGTTTGACTTCACTATCATTAAGTTATAGAAAATCGAATCAGAACTAAATGGTTTTTCCTTAAATTTTTGTCGTTAATTGCAACCCAAGAATTTAGTTTCATTACATATCTTATTTACTAGGTGCGTCCGAAAAGCCGCACCTAAAAAAGAATGACATCAGTTTGGCTGTGGTGGGCCTTCTAAGGTTGTGGTGCCGCAGGCATTCCGACGTAAGGAGGAAAACAAGCTTAGACAGCCCGGAAGAGCCAAACGAGGCCTGCCGGCCATGAGGCAGAACTTGTAGCCCGCAAGTTAGTTAGCACTGCAGTTTGGAGACTTGAAAAGGCTCCAAGTAAAAACAAGTAATACAAAAATTTAAAAAATCAACCTCTCACACCCACTTACTTAAAAACTGATTAAAGTTTTCTTTGTACTGGTCACTCACGGCAATGGTAATTTCGCCGATTTGCACGGTGTTGCGGGTAATGGCTTTAATCTTATCCAGGGCCACAATATACGACCGGTGAATGCGCATAAATCGTCCGGAAGGCAGTTTTTCTTCTAAGTTCTTCAGGCTGGTTAAAGATAACAAAGGCTTTGCTTCGTTTTGCAGATGCACCTTCACGTAATCTTTTAAACCCTCGATGTACAAAATATCTTTGTAAGCAATGCGCACCAATTGATACTCAATTTTTAAAAAAAGATACTCATCTTCGGGCACGAGGCTGGCCAATACCGGTTTAGGATCTGGTTGAATTAAATCAAAATACGCCTTGGCTTTAGTAGCGGCGCGCAAAAATTCTTCGTAATTAAAGGGCTTTACCAAATAATCCAAGGCATCTACGCGGTAACCTTCCAGGGCAAACTGGTTAAAAGCGGTGGTGAAAATTACCCGCGGACTTTTACCCTGACCTTTATCCAATACCCGGGCTAGTTCAATGCCGGTTAAATCAGGCATTTGAATATCCAGAAAAATCAAATCTACCGGCTGCGCATGCAAACCTTTTAAAGCCTCGATGGCGCTGGAATAACGGCCCACCAGGTTTAAAAAAGGCGTTTGTTGAATAAAAGCACAGACCAGGCCTAGAGCCAGCGGTTCATCGTCGACGGCAATACAAGTCAGCATCAGGTTAGTTGTAAGGTTAAGTTTACCTGGTATTCATTGGCGAGGGTATCTTCCTGGGTAACTAATTGATAATTGTTCGGGTACAGTAAATCCAGGCGTCGGCGAGTGTTTACCAGGCCAATCCCGTTGCTTTCTTCCAGCACCAGTTTTTTTTCATTTACGATGGTATTGGTTACTTGTACGTTTAATTCGGTGCCCTGCTGCTCTACTTTTATCAAAATCGAACAAGGCAAAACCGTACTCACACCGTGTTTAAACGCATTCTCTACGAAGGGCAACAACAGCATGGGGGCAATCATTAAATCATTAATCGGGTTAGGTTTTTGGAAAATTACTTTTACATTCTCGGTAAGTCGCAATTGCATTAGCTGGATGTAATCTTCAATAAACAACAATTCTTTACTGAGCAAGGTGGTGCCATGGGTAGTTTCGTAGAGCACGTAGCGCATCATGCGCGATAAGGTATGCAAAGCTTGCCGCGACGAATCAATGTTAATCATCGTGAGGGCGTAAATGTTGTTGAGCGTATTAAAAAAGAAATGCGGATTAATCTGCGCTTTTAAAAACGAAAGCTCCGTACTGGTTTTTTCTTGTTCGAGCAGTTGGCGTAACTGGGCATCTTTCTGCCACTTTTGCACGGTAGTAATGCTGGTACCAATGGCCAATACCACCACGGTAACAAAAAAGCTACCGATTAAAGAATACCACAGCGGTCCGTTCCCTTCGCGCCGGGGCCGCCCCGGATGTAAAGCCTGGTGCATGAGTTCGGGTAAGTTCAAGCTTATTTCTACCAGGTAAATAATAGCTACAACCCCAATAGCCGTACCAAGCGCAGCCAGCACAAACCAGCCTATTTTATTCGGAAGCAACAATTTTGGTACCCAAACCCAGGCATTTAAGTAAAAAGCGCCTAACCATAAACCAAACTGCACCGCTTGTTTTACCCACAATTGCACCGGCAGTTTAACTTCGGAGGTAAGCGGTTGAAACAACAACAGTAAAAAGGCTACCAGTAACCAGATTAAAACCTGGATTAGCAGGGAAATATTACGTCGGATTAGTAAAGCCATTCCGTTAAAGATACCATTATAAAAATAATTCTATTGTCAAAACTACAGATAATGCTACACACGCCTTAATGGCATCGACCGGCAACCCAATCACACCGACCAACGCGCGGTATTGATCTACAAACGGGTAATTTTTAAAATTTTTACGTTTCAGCCGGCATTGATAGACTTCTTTTTGGTTTTGGTCGGTGTTTTTGGGGCTTCTATCTATTCCTTTTTTTAATCTGAGTTTGCCACTATTGTTTTGTATCGTTCATCCGCACCAGTTGTTCCGGTTTAGTAACAAAACAATAACGCGGGCTAATTAAGCAAATACCTAAAGCAGTTAAAGTTTACATACGTCATGAAAAAATTAGTTTACTCTTTCTTTTTAATAATGGGGAGTAGTGTTTTTGCCCAGGCCCAGATACCGGGCGGCGCTCCCGCTGGTGGTCCGCCCGCCAGTAAACCCGAACTTATTACCGATGTACCTCGCGGCAATGCCAGTATCAGCGGCTCCATTATGGATTCTACCCAAAACAAAGCCGTGGAATTTGCTAACGTAGTGTTGTATAACAAAGCTACCAACAAAATTCTGGACGGGGTAATGGCCGACGATAAAGGTAAGTTTACCTTAAGCAAAATTGCACCCGGCGATTACAAATTGCAGATTTCCTTTATTGGCTACACCGACAAAGTAATTAACACCATCCAGATCCAGAAAGGCCAGGAATTAAACTTAGGCGCCATTAAGATCCGGCCCAGTGTGCAAACTTTAAAAGAAGTAACCATTACGGCTCAAAAAGCCATGATTGAGGAAAAAGTAGACCGCTTGGTGTACAACGCCGAAAAAGACATAGCCGCGAAAGGGGGCGATGCCAGCGACGTGCTTAAAAAAGTACCCATGCTCACCGTAGACTTAGATGGGAACGTATCGTTGCGGGGAAGCCAGAACATCCGGGTACTCATCAACAATAAGCCTTCTACCATTATGGCCAGCAGCGTGGCCGATGCCTTAAAGCAAATTCCGGCCGATATGATTAAAACCGTAGAAGTAATTACCTCACCATCGGCTAAGTACGACGCCGAAGGTTCCGGCGGTATTATTAACATCATCACCAAGAAAAATAACCTGGAAGGCTTAACCCTGAACATTGATTCGGGCGTGGGTAACCGTGCTTCTAACCTGGGGTTAAACGGCAGCTACCGCCGGGGCAAAATTGGGTTTAACCTGGGTGGTTTTGGCCGGGCGTTTTACAACAAAGCCGTTTCGGACTTAAACCAGAGTACTTTTTCTAACGGCACCGCTTTACGAACCAATCAATCCAGTAATGCTTTTGACAATGGCTTATTCGGGCAATATTCTTTGGGCTTTGACTACGACATTTCTAAAACGCAATCTTTAACGGCTGGTATCCGCTATGGGGTGCGCAACTTAACCCGCGACCAGGACATGACTACTAATTTATTCACGAACGATAACCTGACTTCTACCCTGTTCCGGAACGTGGATAATAAAGATTTATCGAATACCGTAGACGTGAACCTGGATTATCTGCGCACCTTTAAACCGCAGCAAGAATGGAGCATTTCTACGCAGTACAGCCGCAACAACCTGACCAATAACTTTGACGCGGATATATTAGATGGCAGCAACAGCGAAATTACCAACCGCGAGAAAAACCTGAACCACAACATTAACCAGGAAGTAACCCTGCAAACCGATTACACCAATCCTATTGGCAAAAACCAAATGGTAGAAGTAGGCGCCAAAACTATTTTCCGGAGTGTAACCAGCGATTATTCTTATTTGGTAGCAGGCTCCACTGGCGACTTTACCTTCGACCCGAACCGCCTGGCCGGTTCTCTGGATTACAACCAGAATGTGGGTGCGGGTTATTTATCGTACACCTATACAACCGCTAATAAGTATTCGGTAAAAGTAGGTGCCCGTTACGAGCATACCGCCATCGATGCCCAAACTCAGAATTACGGAGAATTAAATAAAGCTATTATAATACCCAATTACGGCAACCTGGTACCCAGCTTAAATATTTCAAAAACTTTAAAAAACGGTACTACTTTAAAAGCTGCTTACAACCGCCGCATTCAACGGCCGGGTTTGCAGCAGTTAAATCCGAATTTTAACACCGCCAACACCCAAAACATCACCATTGGTAATCCGAGTTTGCACCCTGAACTTACCGACAACTTTGAATTAGGCATTAGCACCAACATTAAAAAAGCTTACCTGAACGTGGCCGTATTTTCGCGCCTGACCGATAATGCTATTTCAAGAGTGATTATGCCGTACGATTCTATTACCGGCGCAGTAATTACAACTTACGAAAACATTGGCTCGCAGCGGGCTTACGGCACCAACTTTTTCGGAAACATCAACATTACCCCTACCTGGAGCGTGAATGGTGGCATCGACTTGTTTTACTCTTTCCTGGAAGGACAAACTGCTGGCCTGGATGGCACTTCCGTAACCGTGCGCAATTCCGGATTAAACACCAGTGGCCGTTTAATGACGCAAATTTCACTACCCAAGGGCTGGGGCATTCAAGGCTTTAGTTTCTTCCGGGGCTCAATGGTGCAGTTGCAGGGCACGCAAAGCGGTTTTAAAATGTACTCGCTGGGCGTAAAAAAAGATTTTGCCGATAAAAAAGGCAGCATTGGCATCGCCGCCGAAAACTTTGTTACGCGGGGCATGCTGATTAAATCAGAATCTACGTCGCCGCTGTTTAACCAGACCAGCAACATGCGTTTACTCAACCAAGGCGTGAAAGTAACTTTCAGTTATAAAATCGGCAAAATGAGCTTTGATGCACCGCGCCGCAAAACCCGCTCGGTAAGCAACGACGACGTGAAAGGCGGCGATGATAGCGGCAACAACGGCAGTGGCCAACAAGCGCCGCGAAAATAAACCTGATTCTAAATCCGGGAACTGTTTTATTAGTGGCGAATGGAAGGTTGAAAAATTTAAAAAAAGCAAAAGTTTAACTGACGTTACAAAATAAAATATCACCCACTTTTATTCGGGAAATCTGACTCTAGCCTGTAAATCCAAAAGCCAACCTGATAGCACTGGCTCCAGAAAATACAGGTGGGTTAGATTTTCCCGATGAAAGTCTCCTGGAAAAGTAAAAATTTAAAAAATCTTGCCCTCGAGTGTTCGTACGCTCCCAAAATTTAAAATGAATAGCTGCATTGGTACGATACCTAAAGGAAGGCAACATTTAAGTTTATTGCAGCAATCCAGATTATCAGGTTTTTAGATTACTAGTTTGTATATTTAATTTCCCAAGGTTCTCCAGCTTACGTTATATTTAGAAGCATGCCATTAGTAGAAACATCGCGGCGTAAATTTCTGGCTTTGGTAGCTACTACCTTACCAATTATCGGACTTTGGGCGTTTTATCCCAAAAGCAAACCCGTAACACTAGAGCCAACGCCGGCCTGCGATGACCACGACGAACCGACGCCCCCGCAAACCGAAGGTCCGTATTTTAAACCCCAGTCGCCGGAACGCAGCACTTTACTGGAAACTGGTGTTGCGGGCACTAAACTTATTTTAACTGGTCAGGTTTTAAATACCAATTGCCAACCCGTAGCCAAAGCCTTACTGGACTGGTGGCACGCCGATGATGCTGGCCAATACGATAACAACGGCTTTAAACTCCGGGGCCATCAGTATACCGATAAACAAGGTAATTTTCGTTTAGAAACCATTGTGCCGGGTTTGTATCCGGGTCGTACGCGGCATTTGCACGTGAAAGTTCAGGCTCCGGGTCAGACCGTTTTAACCACTCAACTCTACTTCCCGGGCGAAGCTAAAAACAACCGCGACGGCATTTTTAATCAGGCGCTGCTGATGAACATCAAGCTCACTCCGGATCAGCTAAAGGCCAATTTTAATTTTGTGCTAAGGGCTTAAAAACAAAGCTAATTTTTAAAAATCTGGAATTATTTACGTTTAAGCCTTGCAATTACCAGTAAAAACCTATATTAGATACTTTATTGATTTTAAACCGTTTAATTATAAATAATCCCTTTATGAGAAAGATTAAATTTTCTGTTTCGGCTTTAGCTTTTGCTTTGTTATTAGGCGGCACTTCTGGTTTTATCGCCCCAAAAAATCCGATTAAAAAAGATACAAAAGTAGCCGCCGTTACTACCCTGGAGGTTGACCCGGCCGCCAGTACTTTAGGTTGGTCTGCTAAAAAAGTAGGTGGCCAGCACAATGGCACCGTTAAAATTTCCAAAGGCAGCTTACAGGTAAACGGTAAAAAACTGGTGGGCGGTAGCTTTGTTATGGACATGACTTCCATTACCGACCTGGACATTACCAACGAAGAATTTAATAAAAAGCTAACCGGCCACTTAAAATCCGATGACTTTTTCTCCGTAGAAAAAAATCCGACTTCTACTTTTAAAATTACCAAAGTAGCGCCTATCTCGGGCGCGAAAGCCGGCGACCCAAATTATACCGTTACCGGCGATTTAACCATTAAAGGCATTACCAATCCGGTAACTTTCCCGGCCACGGTTAAAACCGACGGTGCCAACGCCGAAGCTACCGCCAAAATAGAAATCGACCGGATTAAATACGATATTAAATTCCGCTCTAGCATGTTGGGTACAGCCGCCGATAAAATTATTGATGATATATTTGTGATGGATGTAAAATTGGTAGCGGGTAAGTCTAAAACCGCCAAGTTGTAAACAAACAAGCTAGATTAAACAATAGCACGCACAGAAAGGAAAATTTTAAAAATTTCCTTTTTCGTGGCATGATAAAAAGGTTAGTTGGTTCGGTAATACCGGAGAACCAGCTAACCTTTTCTTATATTAAAGTAGTTTGTACCACCACCCCGGCTTCTAAGGTTTTTTGAATGGGGCAGCGAGACGAAATGTCTTTTAAGCGGGCAATTTGCTCCGCAGTAAGATCGCCGGTAAGTTGCAGCGTTTTACTGATTAAGGTGCGTTTATCGCCAGCGGCCAAAGCGCTTTCCGTAGTAGATAATGTTCGTTGTTCCAGAGTTACTTCGGCCCGTTCTAAAGGCCAGTTTTTGCGCTGGGCGTACATGTGCAGGGTAATTACGGTGCAAGAACCCAAGGCGCTCATAATATAATCCATGGGCGTAGGTCCGGTATCTTCGCCGGTTATTGCTCCTGATTCATCAATTAAATTAACCTGATTCCCCATTTTAACCGTGGCCACCATGCCGGAACTGCGATCTGCACTAACTACTACACCGCTCATTTTTAAAAATTTAAATTACAACGGTTTTAGTACGGACTTTCGGGTTACAAGTTCTTGCAAGGTAAGTTGATGACAGTATTATGCCTAGACGGCTTTTGTGCTTTTTGGGAGACTGTTATGGGTAGAGTTCACGCAAGTGGTCTCTACCCATTTTATGTACTGCCAATCTCTGAGTAGCGTAACTCAAATATCTAGTAAACGCCAATCAGAGATTGGCTATCCGGAAAGCATTTAGAGCGCTGCGCTAACTCTAAGCGCAACTAGATGCAGCTATAGTTTGCTTTTAGAAAAACGGCTATACTCCAAGTTATAACCGTAGACTATCGACCATGGACTATCGACTATTTTAATTCCGCACGGCAATCATTAAGCTGAGTTCTTTATAGCGCATGTTAAATTTCTTGGCGATCATGGCGTTGGTGAGGCTGCCTTTGTAGATGTATACGCCGCTGCGGTAGTATTCGTGGGTAAAAAGCGTTTCGTTTACGCCCCCATATTTTGAAATTTCGATGAAAATGGGAGTAAAAATATTACTTAAGGCATTAGTGGCGGTGCGGGGTACCCGCGAGGCAATGTTCGGGACGCAGTAGTGAATAATATCGTATTTCCGGAAAATAGGTCGGGTGTGGGTGGTTAATTCAGAAGTTTCGAAACAACCACCCTGGTCGATACACACGTCAATAATAATTGAGCCCGGAATCATTTGCGACACCACCGATTCGCTGATAATGAGCGAAGGGCGGCCATCTTTCACGGAAAAAGCGCCAATCACCACATCGGCCTGCTTCAAAGCATTGTTTAGGATTACGCCGTCCAGGGTAGAAGTAAATAAATGGGCCCCGATGTTTTGCTTTAAGCGCCGCAGTTTATAAATATGATCGTCGAAAACTTTTACATCGGCACCCAAGCCCAACGAAGCCCGGGTAGCATATTCGGCCACGGTACCAGCGCCCAGAATCACCACCTGAGTGGGCGGTACGCCGGTAATACCACCCAGAATTACGCCTTTGCCATCGTTGCTGGAGCTTAAATATTCGGCGGCTACCTGCATCACGGTGCTGCCGGCAATTTCGCTCATGGCTCGTACTACGGGCCGGGTATCGGATTTATCTTTTAAAAATTCAAAAGCAATGGCGTTAATTTTTTTGCGGCACAAAGCATTGATGTATTCCCCCGTCAGGTTGCCTTGCTGCAATGCCGAGATTAAGGTTTGGCCCGGCCGGAAAGATTCAATTTCGTCGTAGGTAGGTGGAGCAATTTTTAAAATTATGTCGGCTTCGTAGATTTCGCTGGTGGCGTATACTACCCGGGCTCCGGCTTCCGAAAACTCGTGATCGGAATATTTAGAAGGACTGCCGGCTCCGCTTTCCACCCAGATTTCATGACCTTGGTCCGTTAACTGCCGCACGGCTTCCGGGGTAAGCCCCAGGCGATTTTCCTGTAACGAGGTTTCTTTGGGTAAACCAATAAATAACCGCTTGCGCTTGGTTTCTACCGCCAGCATCGATTCTTTCGGATAAAGCGCCCGACTGGCGGCATTTATAGCTTCAAAACCCGAAGGAATATGTTCCATCATAATAGATTAGTGTTTCAACGTAATAGTACGCGCCTCCCCGGCACCAACTTCCAAATTTACGAGCAAATACGTTTCCGGCAATAACGATTTTATCCGAGAGGGCCATTCTATCAAAC